>NZ_CP011005.1:2400000-3000000 GCF_000950575.1 Psychromicrobium lacuslunae | reverse complement strand
TTGTCCGCACCTGCGGCGTGACCCTTGATCTTGTCTTTGGTTTTCTCGGAGAGGTTGCCGTATTTCGCCTCAGCCGCACCCTCGGCCATCGGGTAGATCAGCGGCCGCACCATCTGTGGATGTCCGCCGATCGGCAGTCCCAGTGCAATGGTGATCTGCCGGATGGCTAGATAGAGGAAGATGATCCGCCCAGCGGTGAGCTTAGCGAGCTTACCGATCAATCGCTTCGCCTGTTGCTGAAGTCCGAATCGCTCGATTAGACCGATCACCGGCAGCAAGATGACGAAAATGGTCACCGATCTGCCGCTGGTGAAACCGGAGCCCAGCGCGTTGAGAATATCCAGCGGGCTGAGCCCACCGATCAACGCGGTGACAATGCCGGAGACGGCCACCACCAAGAGAGCATTGAGTCGGAGCGCGAAGCCGACGATGACGAGCGCGACACCGATCAGCACGAACATGATTGATCCACAGCAATTTCCTCCCAAGGGACGCAAGTGTGATTCACACTACATGTTGTTGAACAATCCTTCAATCAATTAATTTGCGATACAGTGAAGCAAACGTGGAAGGAGGGAGCGATGCCCGAGGTTGATTTCACCGAGCTATTTGCCCGTAAACGCCCTGATATTCGGCGCAGTGGCACCGGAGAGATGATCGCTGCGGTACTCAAGCAGCGCATTTTTGAGGGCGATTTACCTCCCGGCACCCAATTGGCTGAAGAGGCGCTCGCCGAGTCCCTTCAGGTCTCCAGGAACTCACTGCGTGAAGCGTTTCGGTTACTGGCCCACGAACGGCTGATCAATCACGAGCTGCACCGTGGCGTCTTTGTTCGGCGGCTGGGCCGGGTTGATGTGCTCGAGGTCTATTCGGCCCGAATGTTCTTGGAAGTATCAGCGGTTGCCCAATGTCCCGCTGATCATCCTCAGCTGCAGCAGGCGTTGCAGGCGGTGGAGCGGGCCGAGAGTGCGGCTCTTCGTGGCGACTGGACCGAGGTAGCCACCGACAATCTCGCTTTCCATCAGGCTCTGATGGAAAGTGTCGGCAGCAATCGAATCTCCGAAACCTCCCGGCAACTCATGGCCGAAGTCCGGCTAGCCTTCCACAGCATGGCCGATGCTCGGGCGTTTTTAGAGCCCTATATTTCGCGGAACCGACTGATCGTTGAGACGCTGTTGGCGGGGCAGCCCGGCCGGGCGGCTGAACTCATGCGAGTCTATCTCGACGACAGTAGAGAGCAGCTGTATGGCGCACTCGGCTTGGACTAGCTGAGCCGCTACGGTCTGGCCTCGACTAAGACTCGGGAACCACCGCGATCGCCTCAATCTCCAGCAAAAATTCCGGACGCACCAAGGCAGAGACTTCGACTAAGCTGGCCGCCGGTTTAGGGTCGGTTAAGCGGCTTCGCAGCACCTGCCGAAATTCCTCAAGCTGGGCCAGATCGGTCAAAAAATAGGTGATTTTCACTATCTGCTCAAGCGTTCCGCCGTGCTCTGCTAGCCGGTCTGCAAGCCGATCAAAGACCGCGTTGGCCTGCTCGGTCATGCCGCCGGTTACCAGCTCCCCGGCGTCGTCAACCGGCACTTGTCCGGAAATAAAAACCAGCCCCGCCGGACCGGTTCGAGTGTTGCTAAACAGCGCTCCGGACATCTTCTAGCTCCTTGGGTTTTTAGACTCGGCTTAATGCTGATATCTCGCAGACTACCCGAAGCAGCAGCAGCCGATACTCTTAGCTGAGCCCCTTGAGCACAGAGCAGGTTCAACGGCTAAGCCCGAGATGGAGGAAACGGCGATGAGCAACGTCGGAGTTCGTTGGAGTATTCACGGCAACGGTAAGACCATCACCCCTGGTGAAGTGGTTGCACCCAACGAGCGGCTGAGCTGGCCGCGCACCATTGGCATCGGCTTGCAGCACGTGGTGGCGATGTTCGGCGCCACCTTCCTGGTGCCGATCCTGACCGGAATGCCGCCAGCCACCACGCTGTTTTTCTCCGGCATCGGCACCATTGTGTTCCTGCTGTTGACCGCCGGTCGGATTCCCAGTTACCTGGGTTCCAGCTTCGCCTTTATCGCCCCAATCATGGCCTCCCAGGCTCAGTACGGCGTGGCCGGAGCGTTGGGTGGCGTGGTGATGGCCGGCGTCGTGCTATTCCTGATTGGCTTGGTAGTGCAACGCTTTGGTGCCAGTTGGATCAACCGTTTGATGCCACCGGCGGTGACCGGCACCATCGTGGCCCTAATTGGCCTCAACCTTGCCCCCTCGGCTAAGAGCAATTTTGATAAGGCACCGCTCACCGCGCTGATCACCTTGCTGGTGATCATTCTGGTGTCGGTACTCTTCCGCGGCATTCTGGGGCGACTTTCGATTCTGGTCGGCGTCGTGGTCGGCTATCTCGTAGCCATCCTGCAAGGTCAGGTCGACTTTTCGGCAATCGATAAGCAAGCCTGGATTGGCCTGCCACAATTCCAAACCCCAACCTTCAACCTTGCGGTGGCCGGGCTTTTCATCCCGGTGGTCTTGGTGCTGGTGGCTGAGAATATCGGCCACGTGAAATCGGTGGCCCTGATGACCAAGGAAGACCTCGATCCACTGGCCGGCCGCGCGCTGATGGCCGATGGGCTGGCCACCACGCTAGCCGGTTTCGGCGGCGGGTCCGGCACTACTACTTATGCCGAGAACATTGGTGTCATGGCGGCGACCAAGGTCTATTCGACGGCGGCTTATTGGGTGGCCGCAATTGCCGCGCTGCTGCTGAGCTTCTCGCCGAAGTTTGGTGCCCTGATCGCCACCGTACCGCCCGGCGTGCTGGGCGGTGCCGCTACTATGCTGTACGGCATGATCGGGGTGCTCGGGGTACGGATCTGGGTGCAGAACAAGGTCGACTTCGGTAACCCGGTAAACCTGACCACGGCCGCCGTTGCGCTGATCATTGGCATCGCCGACTACACCTGGACGCTGTCGGTGGGCGGTAACGAGCTGCAGTTCGCTGGTATCGCGCTCGGCACCGCGGCGGCGCTCTTGATCTACCACGGTATGCGTGGCCTACTCAGGCTCCGCACCGGTTCAACGCCGCCAGCCTAAGCTGCCGACTTCCACCATCGGATCGGCCCATTTCCGCCCTCGAGTGTGCAGATCTACACGTTTTGAGACGTCTTTAAGATGTAGAGCTGCACACTCAGCGCGAAACCGGGTGGTGGCTTAGATGCCGTTGAGGGCGTTTTCGGTGGCTTGGCGGAGGTAGCGCTCCGGCTCTGACATCGCCAGCTCTTCGCTGCGCGCGCTCTCCGCCGCGGAGGCGGCGGCCACCACTCCTAATTCACCCAAAACGTCGAGCCCGACGCTCAACTGCCCGGCGACCAAAACCACCGGCACGCCGAGCGCCTGCGCGGCCCGGGCCACCCCGATCGGGGTCTTTCCGGCTAGCGACTGTTCGTCCACGCTGCCCTCGCCCGTAATCACCAAATCGGCTTCGGCGATCTTCTCCCGTAGCCCCAGCAACTCTGCGACCAATTCCACACCCGATTCGATCGTCACCTCGGCAAGCCCCGAACCAGCTAATGCGAGGAAGGATGCCGGGAAGCCGCCCGCTGCACCGGCTCCGGGAACATCCACGTCCACCCCGAAAGACTCCCTCAGCAGCGAGGCTAGATTGCGCAGACCAGCGTCCAAAAGCTCGACACCATCCGCGTCAGCACCTTTTTGCGGAGCAAATACCTGGGCGGCTCCGAGCGGACCATAGAGCGGGTTGTCTACGTCTACGGCAATCCGGAACTTCACCGTGGCCAACCGCTGGTCTAAGCCACTGGCGTCAATCGCGACCACTTCGGCCAAAGAGCCACCACCCAAGGGCACGAAGGCGCCGTGTTGATCAAGCAGTTTCAAGCCCAGGGCACGCAACGCCCCGGTGCCGCCATCGGTCATTGCCGAGCCACCCAGGCCCAAAACTATTTCGCTGGCCCCGGCGTCGAGCGCAGCGGCAATCAACTGCCCACAACCATAGCTGTGAGCCCGCAGCGCATTTTCCGGACTCGGTTCGGCGAGAAGATAACCGCTTGCTTGCGCCGTCTCAATTACCGCGCTAACACCATTGACCGCCCAGACCGCGCCGGTCGGCCGCAGAATCGGTCCAACCACGGCGTTCAAGCGTTCCTCAAAACCTGCCGCCACAGCCGCCTCAACAGTGCCCTCGCCGCCATCAGCCATCGGCAGCACGGTCGTCACGGCCTCCGGGTAAATCCTCAGCGCGCCCTCGGCTATTGCGGCCGCGGCTTGGGCCGCGCTCAGGGTTCCTTTGAACTTATCCGGGGCTATCAAAACACGCATCTCTCCATCCTGCCATTCCGACCAAGGAAAGCCGATGCCGCAGCTTCTATGTGCGGTAATCTTCGCTACTGAGCAGTGGTGAAGCGCCCGAAAACCACGCAACGGACAGCAAGATCTTCAGCCAGTCTTTCGCCCAAGCCCTACCCGACTCCGCCACCATGCCAAGGCCCCGATGCCGATAGTGCCGGCTCCAATCAGGGCGACGAAGAAGAACACCGAACCATAACCCGTTGCGGGGTTCAGGAAGGGGTAAGGCACCCAGCCGTCAGTAGCACCGCGGATTAGCACCACAGTGCACCAAAGCGCTGGGTAGAGCAGTACGAACCACAAATCTCGCCACGCCAATGGCTGCCGATCAGGGCAACAGAGCCAATCGAGCAAGACGTAAACCGGCACCACGATATGCAAAATAGCGTTCGCCCAGGCCAGCTCGACCCCGCCCGGGAGGCCGATCAGCAAAGTGTTATAGACCAAGCCAACGATCACCATGTAAGTAGTAGCGCTGGCTCGAATGAGCATCCAGAGCCGCGAGCTTTTACTGCCACGCAGCGCAGCCAGACCGGCACCCACAAGAACCAGCATCATGATGATGTTGCTCTGCATGGTGAAGTAGCCAAAGAAATTGAACGGGTTAATTGCTGATCTGCTGGCGGTATCGGCGAAAGTCGCGAGCACCGCAAGCAAGATCGCCGCCGCGACCAGCAGACGCAGGACGCCGAAAACCCGGAGCAACGGCGTCATTGCGTGCTGCGGACTCACCAGTAGCCTCGTTCGCGCATCACTTCGGCCAATAGATCGGCCCGATCAGTCATCACACCGTCTACCCCTAGATCAAAAAGAGCATGCATTTGAGCCTTATCGTTAATTGTCCAGACATGCATTTTCAAGCCAAGCCGGTGGGCTCGCCGTACGGATTTCGCGGTCACCAACCGAAAAGGCCCGAAATTCACTGGTAATTGCAAGCAGTCGACATCGTGCAACACCCGGCTCAGCAACTTCCGTGGCAACCAAGCAGCCAATAAGACAAAAGCGGCAATAGAGGCCATCCCACCGGAACTCGTGGTCCGCCGAGATAGCCGTCGCAACACCGCTCGACGTCGCCGGTCAGCGAAGGAAGCTACACAGATTCGGTCATGCAAAGCGTGTCTTTCGATCACTTCGATAAGCGGCTCTACCGAGGCGCCGTCCTTCACATCGAAATTAATCCGAGCCTCCGGAAAAGCGAGCACCATATCTTCAAAGCGAGGAATCGGTTCGCTGCCACCAATCTTTAAGTGAGAAAGCTGCGCAGCGCTGTGTGCCGAAATTTTGCCACTGCCATCGGTGGCGCGATCAAGGCTCTCATCGTGAAAGACCAGTAAGACCCCGTCAGCTGAAGTGCGTAGATCGGTTTCCAGGTAGTCGAAGCCCTGATCAATAGCGGCCTTGAAGGAGCGTAAAGAATTCTCTACAGCCGTTCCGTGTGGAGAAAAACCGCGGTGCGCAAAGGCCAGCGGAACGTCAGAGTCCAGATATCCGGTGCCGGAATGAGTGCTCACGCGGCTAGCGTATCAAGCAGCGTGGATACTCAGACAGCTTCCAGCAGTAATTGTTCTAGAACCTGCGCCACACCGTCGTCCTCAATGCCTGGTGCCAGTAAATTAGCCGCTTGCTTTGCTTCCGGATGCCCGCTTGCCATCGCATAGCCTCGACCGGACCAACTGAGCATCTGGATATCGTTAGGCATATCGCCAAAGGCAACCACCTGACTTGCTGAAATGCCTTTCGACGCGGCGAACTGACTCAGCGTGGCGGCTTTATTCACGCCACGTAGCGACATTTCTAAAAGCGCCACATCGGGAGCCGAATGGGTGGCATCGACCCAGGGCGAAACCACCGGACGCACCTTGGCCAGAAACTCATCCGCGGTACTGTTTTGCACCTTAGCGAGGAACTTAACTACGCCGCACTCCGCCCTAAGTGATTCAGCTAAAGGCCGAGCTTCGATCTGTTTCAGCGCTTCCGGAGCGTTCTCGCCAATAAAATCCTCTTCCAGGTAGAGCCCTTCCAGAGTTTCAGCAGCAAAACTCGCCGAGGGGACTAATTGCTTGATCGCGGCACGCGCGGCCAACACATCAGGGATAGCAATGCACTGGCTGGAAACCACCTGCTCCGTGGCAAGGTCATAAACCAGCGCACCGTTGGAACAGATCACGGTGCCCAGATGCCCCAATTGCTCGCGCACCGGGGCCAGCCAGCGGGGCGGCCGACCGGTGACAAAAACCACTTCGACGCCGGCCGCGACACAAGCCTGGAAGGCGGCGATGGTTCGCGGGCTAATCTTGCCGTTATGCGCCAGGATTGTGCCGTCGATGTCGCTGGCCACCAATTTCATCTTCTCAGGTTATCGGCTTCCGGCAGCTTCGCTGCACGCACCGCAAATTCTCCCCCTCGCGCCCCGCCGCCGAGTGTGTAGATCTACATCTAAAAACCGGCTCAAAACCTGCAGATCTGCACACTCGGCGAGGGGAAGGACACGGTTAGGCCGGGCGGTCGGTGTAGCTTGCGGCGGCAAAGCCACTGAGCCAGAGCCAGCCCCGAGAGAGCGCAAAGCCAGCCGCAACAATCCAGAAAACCCAGCTATAGCCCAGAGTTGCCGCCAAGAAGCCACCAAGCGGAGCGCCGATAACGATCATCGACCGGTTGATTGATCGCATTGTTGCACTCAGCCTGGTCAGCAATCGGACCGGTGTGACCACCGCTCGATAGGCCATTTCATGGGCTCCACTGAGTCCCAGGCTGAAGCCGAAGAGCAACTGGCCCAGCACCAGTGGTATCCACAGTTGCCACCAGACATTGGATCCGCTCGATGCGGTGGGCCACAGACTGGCCTGCCCGGCGATCAGCACGAAGGCGGCGACGTCGAAAACACCGGAGAGGATGATGCACCGACCGGGCCCGATTCGTTGCCCCAGCCGAGTTGTTACCGAGGTGCCTAGCACCGCACCAACCCCCGCGCAGGTGAGGATCAGGCCGACCTGCCAAGCATCGAGTTTGAGCGAGTCGAGTAGGTAGACGGTGAAACTTACCCCCACCATGGCATTGAACAAAAACCACAGGTGGGTACTCAGAGCGAGGACTCGGAGTCTGGGTTGCTGATAAACCGCCGCTAGGCCTTCGAGGATCTGGCTGCGCAGACTCTTGGCAGTACCGACAACTCGCAAGGTGTCCGAGTCATCTACCTCAGCGGTGGGTGGTTCGTTCGATTGCGCTGCGGGCGTCTGCTCCTTGAAGGTCGGTGATTTGCTGCTAATCCGCCAAATCACCAGGGCAGAGAAGATGTAGGAAAGAGCATCGACCAGCAACGCCAGCGGCGCCTTAATCAGGTCGATCAGCAATCCGGCAAGTAGCTGCCCGGTGGTTTGCGCCACCGCATCGCTCTGCTCAATCCGAGCATTTGCTTTCACCAGCAAGCCACGCGGCACCAGGATCGGCAGGTAGGACTGATGTGCCACATCACCGAGTAAGGAAAGCACGCCAAAAAGGATCATCAGGGCGATCACGGTGGGAATGTTCAGTAATCCACTGAGCCCCAAAACGCTGATCAGGCCTAGCGCTAGGCCGCGAAGCAGGTCCACGCTCACTAGAAGCCGACGCTTGGACCAGTGTTCGACCAAGGCGCCGACGATCAAGCCGAGCGCGGCGTAGGGCAGCCAGCGCGCCGCGTTGACCCAGCCGACATCGGTTGAATTACCACCCAGGTTGACTACCACAATGACGGAGAGCGCCAGCGAGGTGACATAACTGCCAAAACTCGACACGGTGGAGGCGGTCCAGAGCAGCATGAAGGCCGGATGCTCCCGCAGCCTCATGCCGACTCCTTAGCTCGGGGGCGCTCCCCCCCCTCCTTGCCGCTCAAACCCTCGCCGAGTGTGCAGATCTACATCTTTTCGATCGGTCTTAAGATGTAGATCTGCACACTCGATACGTGGACGGCACCGGGTTTTTTAGATTTACTGGCTGAAGGTTCCGGTCAGCCTGGCCCGGGCAATGCCGTGCGCGAAAATATTGAAGCCCAGATAAGCCGGGGAACCTTCCGCGGGGATGTCCAAGCTCTCCACATCAAGCGCATGGACCGCGACAATATAGCGATGCGGACCGTGGCCAGCTGGCGGCGCGGCACCCACATAGCCCACAATCCCGGCGTCGTTACGCAACGTCACCGCGCCCGCTGGCAGCGCAGCTGAGCCCGGGCTGCCAGCACCGGCCGGCAGCGAAGTCACCGAGGCCGGAAGGTTGAACACCGACCAATGCCAAAAGCCGCTCGCGGTCGGGGCGTCGGGGTCGAAAACAGTGACCGCGAAGCTCTTCGTTTCGGCCGGAAAACCCGACCAGCTGAGTTCGGGTGACTCATCGGCCCCACCGGGAACACCCATCGCCGCTGAGGTTTGAGCCGCGGACAAGGTCTCGCCGTCGTTGAAGGAGGTGCTGCTCAACTCAAAGCTGGGCAATTGCGGTAAGGCATCGTACGGATCGTAACTAGACATTTTCGCCTTTCGACTTCTCTTCCGGGGTACTTTTCTGCTGAGGCCGAGCACAATTCAAGCCAGGTGCTGCTCAAGGCACCTACTTTTCAGATTAGTGCAGGCCGAGGCCGCGGAGTTCCTCACGACTGGGCGGATTAGCACCGGGCCGGGTCACCGTAATAGCGGCCGCCGCAGCCGCGAACTGCAGGATCTCATGCAATTGCTGCACGCTGATCGCAGCGAGCTGCTCACGCCGCTGCGCACCGTCCAGCTCTCGATCCACTATCGCCGAAAGCAGCGCCGACATAAAGGAATCGCCCGCACCTACGGTATCGGCAACCCGTGTGGCCGGCGCAACACACTGGGCCTCGCCGGCCGCGCTCACCGCCCACGGCCCGTCAACACCTCGGGTGACCACCACCACAGCTGGGCCTCGCTTCAACCAGCTCCGCGCCGAATCGAGCGGCTCGGCTCCGGGGTAGAGAGCCGCCAAATCCTCATCCGAAGCCTTCACCACATCAGCCAGGCTGACAAACTTCTCCGCCCACTCTCGGGCATACTCCACATTGCCAATAATGCTGGGTCGGTAATTCGGATCGTAGCTAATCGTGGCATGGCCACGGGCGGCCAGCACCGCATTTTTGACAGTTTCGACACCAGGTTCCAGCATTGCGGCAATCGATCCGGTGTGCAGCAAGGTGCTGCCTTGCAGCAGCCCTGCTTCTATCCGCGGCAAGATCCAGCTCAGCTCGAATTGGTAATCGGCAGCACCCGATTCATCGAGCTCGGCGCGGGCCACACTGCTCGGTGCCTGGTCAGCAGGCCACGGCAGCAAGACCGAATTAGTTCGCAAATGAGTGGAGATCAGCTGCCCGTAATGATCGCTTCCGTAGCGTCCCAGGAATTGCACCGGATGCCCCAGCCGAGCTAAGCCGACCGCCACGTTCATTGGGCTGCCGCCGACGTGCGGCACCGGCTCCGCGCCCGGGCGGACCACTTCATCAATCAGAGCCTCACCGATCACAGTCAGCATACGGCAAGCCTATAACGAGCGAGATAACCGGGTTTTCAGATGATCACCGCAACGGCTGTCTTCGGATTCGCTGAGAAATCGGCAGCTAATCGGGCTGTAGCAGATATCTTCCTCGGCAGAACCCGCCTAGGATGTTCAGACAGCGACGCCGAAAAAGCAGAAAAGACGGGACCTCACAGTGGCTGCAAAAAAGACCCTGGCACCCAGAATCAATGAAATATCGCTCCCAGAACTTAGCCCTTGCCGTGCCGAGGAGCTTGAGGCTGAAGGTTATTTCGAGGCAAAAAGCCTGGTGGGGCAAGATCTTTCGGATCTTGATTTGAGTGGCATCCAGTTTGTGGAATCAGCCCTGGAAGACATCAACCTCGACGGCACCAAGCTCAAGGCGGCCGCCTTCAAAGAAAGCACTCTCTCCCGGATCAACGCGGCCGCCTTCAGTGCGCCGCGCGGTCGCTGGGCCGATGTTCGATTGGAAAACTCTCGGCTCGGTTCGGTGGAAGTCTACGAAACCGGCTTTAATTCAGTGATCTTCAGCAACTGCAAGCTCGGCTACGTCAATATGCGCGGAGCTAACCTGCTGGATGTGATCTTTGAGAACTGCACCATCGACGAGCTGGATCTTGGCAACGCCAAGACTCATCGGGTGAGCCTTCCCGGCTGCAGAATTGGCCGCCTCGACATCACCCATGCGAGCTTTCAAGACGTCGATCTGCGAGCAGCCGACATCGCTGAATTGACCAGCCCAGAATCGCTCGCCGGTGCCACCCTGACCGAGCAACAGGTGATGTTCCTGGCGGTTTCGCTGGCACGGAATTTGGGGATTCGAATCGAAGGTTGAACTAGAAAGCGGAGATTAGCTCAACTGACTAAACTTTTCAGCTGCCTGCAGAATGAGCTGGCCGGACTTCTCGCTCCCGCTGTGCCCGGCTTCCTTAACGATGTGCAGTTCTGCTTCCGGCCAAGACTGGGCCAATAGCCAGGGCACGTCGACCGGGCTGCCCAGATCATGCTGACCGTGGATGAGGACCGCTGGAATGCCGCGCAGTCGGTCGATCTCACGGAGCAGTTGGCCTTCTTCAAGCCAAGCACCGTGATGGAAATAATGACTGACGATTCGGGCGAACTGCAGTCTGAAATCTTCGTCTTGAAAGCGTTCTGAAGGTTTCCAACCAGGCTCTAGCGAGAGAGCGGCGTCCTCCCAATCGCACCAGCGCTGCGCCGCCTCACGCCGCACACCGAGATCGTCCGATTCATTGAGCAACCGGTTGTACGCAGCAACCAGATCACCTTCCCGTTCGGCTTCCGGAACACCGTCGCGAAAGCGCTGCCACTGCTCCGGTAGGTAGCGCCCGGTCTCGTGGTAGAGCCAATGCACGTCACTGCGCCTGGTCATCGTCACAGAGATGAGGATCATCGCCACCACCCGCTCCGGATGCTTTTGGGCATAGGCCAGCGCCAGAGTGACTCCCCAAGAGCCTCCCCAGAGCACCCAGCGATCCACTCTTAAAAACTGCCGCAAAGATTCAATATCCGCGATCAGATAGTGCGTGGTGTTCAGCGCAAGATCAGTTGTTGGGTCGCTTGCCGAGGGCGTACTCCGCCCGCAATTGCGCTGGTCAAGTTGGATGATCCGATAACGAGCTGGATCCCAGTTCCGTCGGCCACCCGGCGTGGTACCCGAACCAGGACCACCATGCAGCACAAGCACCGGCAAGCCTTCCGGATTACCGCTCTCCTCCCAATACATCAGCTGGCCATCACCCACGTCGAGCATTCCACTACGGTAGGGCTCTATCGGTGCAAAACGCTCAATCATTCTTAAAATATAACAGCACTGTTATATTTTAAGAATGGAATCCGTAGATTTGATTGGCACCCGTCTAAAGCAAGTTCAGGATGCTCTCGACGGAGGATTGGCCGAGGTGTACGCAGAGCTGGGGCTCCCCGGATTCCGTTTGCGCTACACCCCGGTATTACAAGCCTTGCAAGCCCAGGATGGGCAGAGCATCGGGGAACTGGCGACCGCCGTCGGAGTGACTCATTCAGCGATGAGCCAAACCGTCGCTGCACTGCTCAAAGATGCTCTGGTGCTCAGCAGCCAGGGTCGCGATGCCCGTTCTCGACTGATCCGGCTCAGCGACGACGCTAAGAAACTGATGCCTTTGCTCGACGAAGAATGGCGGAGCACCGCGATCATGGCAAGACAGTTGGAGTCCGAGATGAGTTTCCCACTGAGCACAGCACTTGATGAAGTGCTCCAACTCCTCACAGAACGCCCCTATCGGGAACGCTTCGCGGCGGCCCGAGCACAGGTCCCGGCACGGATTGACGAATCAACGACACGGTGAAGCGCAGCGCCGATCAACTCGCGGATCAGAAATATGGTCGAGTGATGATCTCCAGCCCGTGCCCCGCCGGGTCCATAAAATAAACCCCTCGGCCGCCGTGCTCGGTGTTGGTTTCATTCGGCCGCTGCCGCTGCGGGTCAGCCCAATGCTCGACGCCGTTTTCTTGCAACCAGGTGTAAGCCCGGTCAAAGCGATCGTCATCCACCAGGAAAGCGTAATGCTGCATCTGGATTTCAACTGGCGGTTCCGCGAACTGCAGCAATACCCCGTCGTCAAGCTGAATATTAATAAACGGCCCCCAGCTGAGCGCCTCCGGGAGGCCAAAAATATCCCTATAGAACTTAGCTGATTCGTGCCGATCTTTGGCGGCAATAATGGTGTGATTAAAGCTAACTGTGATGATTTTCTCCTGAGTCAGAATGCCAGCGCCGCTAAGCCCCAGCATCCCTCTAGCAAATCAATCTTTCCGTTAGCTGACAAGGCATTGTCCACGCTGATCCCAAAGCCACAGTTGGCCAGTTCCCACAGTTGGCCAGTTCCCACAGTTGGCCAGTTCCCGCGGTTGACCGCCTCCCACAGTTGACCGGGTCCCGCGGTCGAGCTGCCCTACTCATCAAAGCAATTCGCGCAGCACCAACTCCCGGCAGCTCCGCCAAGCCACCGTGGTCGGATCGATCAAGGCGAAATGGTCCCCCGGCACCGCCACCAATTCAGCGTCTCCCCCGGCCGCCCGGGCAGCCGCCAGGTAGTCCTTGGAAAGCTGGGCCGGAACCGTATCGTCCGCCTCGCCGTAAACCGCCCAAATCTTGGCTGGCACCGGTACCTGCTGGATCGGATCGGCCCAATGATAGCGGGGATCATCAGGGTGCCCACCCAGAAAATTAAGCACTGCGCCGTCGCTCAGACCAAGCTGTCGTGCCGTCCCCAGGTCAAGCAATCCTGATTGGCTCACCACCGCATCTGGCAGCAGCCTTGGCTCAGCCCCTGGAACACCGGCTGGCAGCTTCGCCCGGCCAGCAGCCCAAGTGGCCAAATGACCGCCGGCGGAATGGCCGACAATAACAACTTTGTACAGATCCACTTCGAGATCGCACAAAATATCGATTCCGGCAGCCACGTCCTCAAAAGTTTCCGGCCAGCCCCCACCGTTTCCGGCCCGACGGTACTCCAAGTTCCAGCTTGTCACGCCGTGTGCGGCCAGGTCTGCGGCCAGCGGCCGGCCCAGCTCAGCGCCATAGCGCGAGCGCCAGTAGCCGCCGTGGATGATTATCGCGAGACCGGCCCGGCGGCCCGATTCCGGAGCGGGCACGCTCAGCTCCCCGTATTGACTCGGATCATCCCCGTAGTTGATGGTTCGCATCCTCGCCCCCTACTCCCGGCCGTAATATTCAGCGAAATTCCGTAAAATCCGAGCGGGTTCGAGCACCTTCGCGGCGAGCGCACGATTCTTCACTTGCTCGAATTCTTCGGCTGGGAAATATCCGGCATGCCGGTAGACATCGATCCGGGTCAGCAAACCCACCACGTCTAGTTCGGGATGGAACTGAGTTGCGTAGAGGTTCTTTCGGACCCGAAACATCTGTACTCGGCAGCTCTCTGAGGAAGCGAGCAAGGTGGCCTCCGGCGGCAAAACCGAACAAGCCTCTTTATGCCCCACGAAGGCTTGGAATCGTCGTGGCAGACCGCTCAGCAGTGGGTCCGCCATTCCGTCGTCGCTCAATTCAATCTCAACCGGCCCAATGGGTTCGCCAAACTTCTTATCAATCACAGCGCCCTGGTGTTTACCCAGCGTGCCCACCCCGTAACAAGCACCAAGAAAGGGGAAATCCAGCGCCACTACCTCATCCAAAAGCCAGCTCAGTTCAGCTTCAACCCGATTTTGGGTTGGGCTTTTATAGGAGGATGGATCGGAGGAGTTGAACGGACTACCACCCAGAATGATGCCCGAATAGTCTGCTAGCCGAACCTTCGGCAGCGGCGATGCTTCCAGTCGGTGCCAATGTAGCAATTGCTTACTCAAACCGGTGTAGCGCGCGAAAGCCTGCGCTTCCTCTAGGGCAGCAGCATCCTCGGCACGGGTAGAGATCAGCAGGAATGGCTTCACCCTTCCATGGTTTCACATCAGTTCTATATCAGCCGAGCAGGGGGTTCTGCCGCTGGATATCTCGGTTACCGGGGCTACGGTGTTAAGCTCATGCCATGGCCAGCAATTGGGAACGCCTCGATGAACGCCTGCGCCCATCGGTGGCCGCGAGCGTGGCAGAGTATGCCCGGATTAGGCCGGCTTTGAAACTGGTTACCGCTGAAATGGAAACCAGAATTCGGGAAATTTTCGCTGAGGCCGAAGCCAAACCGCTCTTCGTCTCCAGCCGGACCAAAACGGTTGAGTCCTTTCGAGAGAAGGCCTCCCGAATGCTTGAAGCCACTGAGCCGGACGGCGAACCGGTACTGCAGTTTCCCGAACCGCTCCGTAACCTCACCGATCTGGTCGGCGTCCGGGTGATCACCACGTTACCCAGCGAAAACGCCATGGCGGCCAATTTGATCAAGCGGCAGAGGCATACCTTCGACTGCCGTGGGGACCGGGAAAAGGACATCGGCTCCATCGAGTCCGGCACTTATGGATATTCGAGTCGGCACTTGATTTTGCGCAGCATTCAAAATCCGGTGGTGCGCGAGTTTCAGGAGCAGCTTGAGGGTGCCGTAAAGCCTAACGGTAGCTACCTCTTCGAATGTCAGATCCGTACCGTTTTCGCCCACGCTTGGAGCGAGATTGAGCACGATATTCGTTTCAAGGCCGAGGACCGGCGGGCTTGGAGCCCTTACTTCGATCGACAGTTCACCGCTACCGCAGCCATGTTGGAAGCCGTTGAGTCGGCATTCTCTGAGCTCCACGAGCGATACGAGACGGTGACGAGTTATTGGGACGAGGACGGAGAAGGCCAGCAACCACTCACCCCGGAACGGATTAAAGAGATCTGGGTAACGCTGCTGCCACACGTGGATCGGAAGTCCGACGACGACTGGGGCTGGGCGGCTGAACTATTGGCCGCGCACGGGCTAACCAAGACCATCGACCTGGCCGATTTGCTGCAGTCCGAATCGATTATTGATGTGCGGACCGCGCTGGACCATCGATATTCACCCGGCCCCGACCGGCTGCTGGATGATCTCTTGCTCTGGCGGTACGGTCCTGTGCACATTGAACTCACCGCTTCCGGCGAAGCCGGGAACAGTCGCCGAGAAAGCCTGCAACGACGCTGGCGGCAAATGCTCAGTTATCGAAAGTCCCGGGGTAACTAGCAAACTCCACCCATTGACTCATGGCCGAGTGTGCAGATCTACACGTTTTGAGAGCTTCAAACCATGTAGATCTGCACACTCGACGGAAAGAATAGAAAAGTGATCGAAGAACGTCGCGCCAAAGTTGCTGTTACCGTGTTCCCGCTGCTGGTGATTGCTGCCGGGATTCTGGGTTTCCTCTGGCCCGGTGGTTTCACCCCAATGGCTCCAGCAGTGCCGTATTTGCTCGGCGTGATTATGTTCTGCATGGGGCTGACCCTGACTCCGCCCGATTTCGCCTCCGTTGTGCGTCGCCCCTGGGCGGTTGGTCTCGGTATCCTGGCTCACTACGTGATTATGCCGGGCGCTGGTTGGCTGATCGCCGTCGCTCTGCACCTGGACCCAGCTCTTGCGGCCGGTGTCATTCTGGTGGGTTGCGCGCCGAGCGGCACCGCCTCGAATGTAATGGCCTTCTTAGCGAAAGGCGATGTCGCGCTCTCCGTCGCGGTGGCCACCGTCTCAACGCTGATCGCCCCGCTGGTCACGCCCGCCCTGGTGCTCTTGCTGGCCGGTAGCTTCCTCAATATCGACGCCGGGGCAATGGTGCTTGACATCGTCAAGACCGTCTTAATTCCGGTCATTGCCGGTCTCTTGGTACGACTTTTCCTGAAGAAACTGGTGGCCAAAGTTTTGCCGGCGCTGCCCTGGATCTCCGCACTGGTGATCGCCTTTATTGTCGCCATTGTGGTGGCTGGCAGCGCCAGCAAGATCGCCAGCGCCGCTGGGGTGGTCTTCCTCGCCGTGGTGCTACACAATGCTTTCGGCCTCGGCTTGGGCTACCTAGCCGGAAAGCTGGGCGGCTTGGATGTACGCGCCCGCCGCGCGCTGGCCTTCGAGGTCGGCATGCAGAACTCCGGGCTAGCCTCCTCGCTGGCGACAGCTCACTTCTCACCCCTCGCTGCACTTCCCGCCGCGATCTTCTCGGTCTGGCATAACGTCTCCGGAGCGATTGTTGCCGCTTTTATGGCTCGACGGGCCGAACCCAGCGAACCAAGCCCAGCCTCGGTTGAAGCTCAGGGAGCATCGGCCTAGGCTCGAAGAGTAGTAACCCCTACATTTTTGGAGGAAAAGTTATGAAAGCGTCCGAAACTCTCAGCGCAAATCTCCAGTCAGTTCTGGTCGATCTGATCGAACTTCATGTCCAAGGCAAGCAGGCTCACTGGAATATCGTGGGCAAGAACTTCCGTGATCTGCACTTGCAGCTCGACGAGATCATCGCCGACGCACGGGAATTTTCCGACACCATTGCAGAGCGGATGCGAGCGCTGCACGCGGTGCCGGATGGCCGCACGGCGACAGTTACCGCTAGTACCGCATTGCCTGCTTTCCCGTCGGGGCTGGTCGATACCGGCAAGGCCGTTGACCTGGTGGTGGAACGGCTCGATGCCGCGGCAGCCACGGCTCGCCGAGTGCACGACGAGGTCGACGCCGAAGACCCCACCTCGGCAGATTTGCTGCACGCGATTATTGAGAAGCTGGAGCAGTACTCCTGGATGGTCGGCGCCGAAAATATGAGCGCCTAAGCAAGGATTGCTCCCAGTTCCTCGCCCGCTTCCTCATCGCCCCCTTCCTTATCGAGTGTGCAGCTCTACACGTTAAACGGCGTTCAAATCGTGTAGAGCTGCACACTCGATGGAGGCTCGGCGGGAGCGTAGGGACTGGTCCGGACTACTTGGCCTGCCGGGATAGCTTCGAAGGCCACCAAATGGCTTTGCCGATATCGTAGGCCAGGGCTGGCACCAGGATGGAACGCACCAGCACGGTGTCCACCAGGACGCCGAAAGCCACGATGAATGAAATCTGCGCCAGAAAGAGAATCGGGATTACCCCGAGAGCGGCGAAGGTAGCCGCGAGCACTACCCCCGCGGAGGTGATCACCCCACCGGTGACGCCCAGCCCCCGCAGCACGCCGGGCCGAGTGCCCAGCTTGAATGACTCCTCCCGCACCCGGGTCATCAGGAAAATGTTGTAATCCACGCCGAGCGCCACCAGGAAAACGAAGCTGAAGAGCGGCACCGCTGCGTCCGCGCCAGGAAAGTGGAAGATCTGGTTGAACACCAGCGCTGAGACGCCTAGGGCAGCGAGATAGCTCAACACCACTGAACCAATCAACAGCACCGGCGCGAGCACCGAACGCAGCAAGAGCATCAGGATGAAGAGGATCACCAGTAACACAATCGGGATGATTTTGAGTAAGTCCTGTTGGGCGGTCTGATTGGTGTCTAGCGCCACCGCGGTCACTCCACCGATCAGAACGTCTTTGCCACTGAAAGCCTGGCGCAGCTCTTTGACCGTTTCTTCGGCCTCCGCCGAGTCAGCTGGCACGGTCAGCGTAGCGTCGATCATTTCCTTGCCATCTTTGACCACAGCTGGCGCACCCTGAGCCGGACGGCCGGGCCCTTGGTAGGCAGTGGCATCGGAAATATTGGCGTTCGCGGTCAAGGTTTTGATTGCCTCTTGGGCGGAGCCCTGCGGCACAATCACTACCAGAGGACTGCCGCTACCGGCATCGAAATGCTTAGCTAGTGCCTGCTGGCCATCGACGGCGTCTGACTGCTTGAGGATGAGCGCCGTCTGCGGAACACCGTTGGCTTGTAGTTGCAGCACCCCGGCCGCGCCGGCCAGCAAAAGGACTGAGGCGATAATCCAGCTCCACCGAGGGCGTCGCGAAATCAAGCCGCCCACCCGGGCCCACAGCCCGCTGATTCCCTCCAGGCCTGAAACCTCGGCCCGGTGCTGATGATGCTGGTCCGAGGCTTCCTGCAGTTTCGGTTTGAACGGCCAGAAAGCCACCCGGCCAAATACGACTAAAAGTGCGGGTAGGAAAGTTAGCGCTGCCGCGAGCGAAAAGACGATGCCGATGGCGGCAATGGGGCCGAGGCTGCGATTCGAATTGAGGTCCGAGATCAGTAGACACAGCAGGGCAACGATGACGGTACCACCGGAAGCCAGAATTGGCTCCCAGGCACCCCGGATGGCTCGGCCAATGGCGGCCCAGCGCTGCTCGGTGTGCTCAAGTGCCTCGCGGAAACGCGAGACTAAAAGCAGCGAATAGTCAGTGGCCGCGCCAATCACCAGAATGCTCAGAATTCCTTGACTCTGACCGTTCAACGTAATCCAGCCCCAGCTGGCGAAAGCGTAAACCAGCAGGATCGCTCCGGTGAGCGCAAAAACTGAGGTCAAGAGCACGATAAACGGCAAGACAATGGAGCGGTAGACAATCAGCAAAATCACCAGCACTGCGGCGAGCGCTACCACTAAAAGAATGCCGTCAATGCCACCGAAAGCGCTGACCAAATCGGCGCTCAATCCGGCTGGCCCGGTGACGTAGGCGCGCATCCCATCCGGAGCGAGATCATTGGCCACGGTGCGCAACTTTGCAATCACCGTTTTGCTCTCCGCGTCCTTGCTGACCGGCACAATGAATTCGACCGCCAAGCCGTCCTGAGACGGAATAGGACCGGCAATTGAACTAGTCGCCGGGGGCTGCGGAGCCTGCACTCCTCCCACCTCGGCAAAATTACTACTCGCCTTGGCCAGCACTCCGAGCTGCTCTGGACTTAATTTCTTCTCGGCGGTGATCAGGATGATCGCCGGCACCGCTTGAGTATCTGAGAACTTCTGCTGCCACTCCGAGGCTTTTGTGGACTCTGCACTAGCCGGCAGGAAGCTGGCTTGGTCATTCGTCGAGACGCCTGAGAGCTTGCCAAAGGTTGGCCCACCAAAGCTCGCGGCGACCAACCAGAGCACCAGGATCAGCGCTGGCAGCGTGATCCGAAGCCAACGTCGTGGAGAAAAATCCCCGCGCGTCTTGGCACTCTTGTAATATTCAGAGGCAGAACGTTCTCGGGGACTACTGGTACTATTTCCATCATCTAGTCTCTCCATAGTGGAGATAATACAATGAATCAGCAAGAAATACAGCAAAGCCAGTTAGAGCTAACCTTGCTGCTCCGCGAGCTTACGGTGCAAGCCGACAGATTCGTCGAAGTAGTGAGCTCTCGACACGGCCTGCACAGAACACATCTAAACGCCCTTGGCGTACTGTCCAAATCCCAAATCTCTGGTGAAGCAGTGACAGCTGGAAAGCTAGGGCACGAGTTAGGACTCAGCTCGCCAGCCACCACGGCACTCGTGGATCGGCTCGACCGGGCCGGACATGTGGAGCGAAAAAGAGATGCTGTGGACCGTCGCCAAGTGCATATTGTCAGCACACCGCCCGCTCAGGAGATGGGACGCAGACTGTTTTCGCCACTCGCCGAGCAGATGCGCCGAAGCATGTCTAACTATTCTGAAGATCAGTTGGCGCTGGTGCGGCAGTTCATCGACGATATGATCAGCGCAACCAAGGCGGCGCAAGATGAAGTCAGCAAAACACCGGTGAAACTAGAGCCATCGAGGAAAGACTAGCGTCGCTTTCCTGACTTACCGGGCTTACCAGATTTACTGGGTTTACTGGGTTTACTGGGTTTACCCGCTCGCTTAGTAGCAGCCGACTTCGCCGACGATTTCACCGACGACTTCGCCCCGGAGCGGCGGGACTGCTGCCCTTGTTTACCGTCAGCATTTTGACCCGCTGACTTCTTCTGCTGTTTTTGCTGTTTTTGTGGTGGGGTCGGCTCTTGCCGTGAGCTATTCACGGTACGCCCCCTGACGACGCCGATAAATTCTTCAATCTCTGGCTCCTCCCGGTCAGCAAGCCAGGCCAAGCCAATCTCACTCTCTGGCGCATCCAGTACCGGGCGGTACCGCAGTTGCTGGCGATGATGATGCCGCGCTAGAGATTGCGGTAGCAGTAATAAGCCGGCCCCCGCCTGCACCAGATCCAAGGCGGCCTCGATAGCCTCCGCCCCCTCAGCAGTTGGCAGCAGATTCTCGTCAACCAAATCTTTGAGCTCCAGCTCATCAAACGCCGTAATCTCATGATCCTTAGGCGCAAGCACTACGCCAATCTCCCGATAGAGCGGAATCACGTGCAACTGATCCCGGTCTATCGGCAGGCGCACGAAACACAGCTCGAACCGATTCTCCAGCAACGCAGAGCGCTGTTCCTGAACAGCGAGCAGCTGATATTCAAGCGGGTTCTCCGGATGCCTCTCAGCCCAGCGATGAAACCACTTATCCGGGCTCACTCCCGGCACAAATCCAATGCGTAGCACGGAACAAGCCTAGTTGACTGCCGCGCCAAAACAGTCGGAGCTCGCTGCTTTACTAGTTGACATGATCGAACATATCTTCGAATATAGATAGATGAGCGCTTTACCACAGGAACGTCAGTTCGAGATTGCGACACGCCGCAAATCTCAACTCTCTGCCGTGTCCGGGATGGGTTCCGCCATGCCGTCTGGGGAAGCGATCCAGCAGCTACAGTCTCAAATTCACCAGGCGCAGGGCTCACGACTAGAAACTCGCAGCCTACCGACTCACCCCGACCTTCGGCCACTCTTACCAGCTGGAACACTGCAGGCTGGCAGCAGTTATGCAGTACAGAACTCCACTAGCATTGCGATCGCGATGCTCGCCGGACCTTCTTCGGCGGGCCTGTGGTGCGGCGTGGTCGGGGTACCGGACTTCAACGTTGAGGCGGCCGCGGAGTTCGGCATCGACCTAGCGCACCTAGTACTCATCCCTCATCCCGGCGAAAATTGGTTAGCGGTCACCGCGGCCCTGGTCGACATCACCGCTGCGGTACTCATCAATCCCCCGGCCCAGCCTTCTGCCGGTCAAATGGCCAGACTCAGCGCCCGTTTGCGACAACGCGAAGCCGTCTTAATCAGCCAAGCTCCTTGGTCTACCGCCGAGGCGGAACTCCGAGCCGCCGGGAACTCCTGGCAGGGCCTCGATCAAGGCCACGGCCAGCTGAACGGTCGAAGCATAACTGTAGCTGCGGCCTGGCGAAGCCGGAAGAATCGAGCCGAAAAACGTGCCGAACTGAGGCTGCCAGGTTCGATGCCGCAGCTGCCGGGTTCGCAGGCACTCTCCGGAACTCAATCCGAGAAGACGCAGTCCGAGCCCCTGCAGCATCCCGCGCTGACCCTGGCGGTGGGACGATGAACCACCGAGCCATCGTGCTGTGGTGTCCGGACTGGCCGGTTACCGCGGTGATTCAAGAGCAAGGTCTAGACCCTGAAAAACCATTGGCGCTGGTGGACCGGGGGGAAGTTTTCGCTTGCTCCGCCGCGGCACGGCAGCACGGGGTGAAACGTGGCTTGAAAGTCAGAGAAGCTCAGGCTCGATGCACCACGCTGGAAGTTCTTGACTACGATCCCGCGATAGATAGCCGAGCTTTCGCGCCAATACTGGCTGCCATTGAACAGATTATGCCCGGAGTCCAGGTGCTGAGGCCCGGCACCTGCGCGATTCGGGCTAAGGGTCCGGCCCGCTACTTTGGCGGTGAACAGCAAGCAGCGGACGTATTGCGTGAGAGCTTATTGGGATTAGGCATCCCCTGGGTCAGCGTAGGCATTGCGGACGGTATTTTTGCCGCTGAACAGGCTGCCCGAAAAACTAGCACCAGTCGTATTGTGGCCCCCGGTGCTTCGCCGGATTTTCTCTCGACCCTGGGATTGGACGTTTTAGCTCAGCCCGAGCTCGCCACCCTGCTGCAGAGGCTAGGCTTGCAAACCTTGGGCGATTTTGCCGCGCTCACCGACCGGAAGGTACGAAACCGTTTTGGCGAAGAGGGCGCTCGGGCACATTTACTAGCCCGCGGCCTGGACCCGCGAGCAGTAAGACCCCGCACCCCACCACGAAATATGGATATTGCGCTCAGCTTTGAACCCGCTTTAGAGCGCGTTGATCAGCTGGCTTTTGCGGTCAAAACATCGGCGGAGAAATTTATCGATGGCATTGCTGAGACTGGTCAGGTCTGCACCGAACTCAGAGTGCAACTCTTTAGCGACTCCGGAGAGCAGCTGGAGCGGGTCTGGAAGCACCCGCAGTTCTTCGATGCTGAAGACGTTCTAGATCGAGTTCGATGGCAATTGCAAGGTAGCGTCGGGGTGCCGACAACTCTGGACGCGGAACTGAGCTCCGGCATTGTCAAAGTGGTGTTGAGCCCGGAGACTACCGATGATCGCGCCGCCCATGCCAGAGGTTTATGGGGAAACGGTCCGCAGGAACGCGTTCATCACGGGCTCTCCCGGATTCAGAGCATGGTAGGTCACGGAGCAGTGCTGACAGCGGTACTGACCGGCGGTCGAATGCTGGCACAACGCCGTGTTTTGATTCCTTGGGGCGATTCGCCGCCGCTCGTTGCCGAGCAAAAAAGTCGTTCCCAGCCGTGGCCTGGTGCGCTCTCCGGACCAGCACCCGCGACTCTCTTCGAACACCCGCCAGCCGTAACAGTATTAGACGCCGCAGGGCAGCCCATTACGGTAAATCAGCGTCTACAGCTCTCCGGATCACCCGCTTTTTTCGATCCACCGGCCTCTTCTGGTGTCGCAAAAACCCAGCAGCGGCTGATTAATGCTTGGGCTGGCCCATGGCCGGTCGATGAACGCTGGTGGGACGCCGCGGACCAGCAAATCCATCGTTTCCAGATCGTGGATAGTGCCGATACCGGCTGGCTCTTGTTTTGCCAGGCCGGCGAATGGCTCGCAGAAGCGAGGTATGACTAAATGTCACTCACTATGAGATTTCCGGAGGTACAGCATGGGATGGCATAACCCTCCAATGCCCTGGAAAGAATTTGAACGGAAGCTTTCCGGCCGACCAGCTCTCAACCATCCGGAAAAGAATGAAGCAGGGAAAGCGTCGCAATCCTTAAACGCGGCCTATCCTGAGGTTGACGGTGGCGATGCCCCGGCCTGGAGCTATCATCGCCCGCCCTATATTCCGGCTGAGATCGGCCCCCCGGCGGGCCCGGTGCTGCCCTATGCCGAACTGCATGCGCACTCGAATTTCAGTTTCCTCGACGGCGCCTCGGAGCCCGCTGAACTGGTCGAGGAAGCCGTCCGTCTCGGCCTGCATGCCCTAGCGATCACTGATCACGACGGTCTCTACGGGGCCGCCATTATGGCTGAGGCTGCTGCCAGCTACCCGCAACTCAAAACGATCTACGGTGCCGAACTCTCCCTAGGTCTGAGCAAACCGCAAAACGGCGAGGCCGATCCGGAAGGTAACCACCTGCTCATTCTGGCCCGTGGCATCGAGGGCTATCACCGGCTTTCCAGCGCCATCACCCAGGGCCAATTGGCTCATGGTGCGCAGAAGGGGCGGCCGCGTTACCAACTCAGCGAATTGGCCAATTGGGCGGACGGTCACTGGCTGATTTTGACCGGTTGCCGTAAGGGTGCGGTGCGCCGAGCATTAGCTGCTGGATTGACCGAGCAGGACGGCGGGGCCGCAGCCGAGCGGGAAGTCAGCAACTTAGTGGCACTCTTCGGCGCGGAAAACGTCGTCGTAGAACTCTACGATCACGGCAACCCGCAGGACAGCGCCACTAATGACCTGCTGGCAGGTATCGCCGCAAGGCTCGGTCTGCCCGTGGTGGCCACCAATAATGTGCATTACGCCCGGCCGGAACAGCATCGCACCGCAGCGGCTCTAGCCGCCGTCCGGGCCCGGCGCAGTCTGGACGAGCTAGATGGCTGGCTACCCTCCGGCCCAGGCGCTTTCATGCGTAGCGGCGCAGAAATGGAGAACCGCTTTGGCCGGTTTCGTAATCAGGACGGCAGCAGCGCCGTCGGCTATAGCGTCCAGCTCGCCGAGCAATTAGCCTTTCCGCTCAATAAAGCCAAGCCCCGGCTGCCTAAGCTGGCGCTGCCGGAGGGTGAAACTCAGATGAGTCATCTGCGGAACGAAGTCTGGCGAGGGGCGGCCGAGAAGTACCCGGATCTCAGCGAGGAGAAACGTCAGCGGATTGAGAATGAACTGGCGGTGATCGAGGCGAAGGACTTTCCAGGCTATTTCCTGATCGTGCACGAGATCGTGCAGTACGCCAAGAAGCAAGGCATCCTCTGCCAGGGCCGGGGCTCGGCGGCAAACTCGGCGGTCTGCTATTTGCTCGGCATCACCGCCGTCGATTCGATCAAATACGACCTGCCCTTTGAACGCTTCCTTTCCAGCATCCGGGACGAGGAACCCGATATTGACGTGGACTTCGACGCGCGCCGCCGCGAAGAAGTGATTCAGCACGTCTACGAAACTTATGGTCGGTTGAACGCCGCCCAGGTAGCCAATGTGATCAGTTACCGGCCCAAATTCGCGGTTCGCGATATGGCAAAGGCACTGGGCTATTCCAGCGGTCAGCAAGATGCTTGGTCGAAGCAACTGGAAAATCCTTATGGCGGCAGCGTGCGTGCGGCTTATGGCGTGCGTTCCAAAGCTCTGCAAGGCCTGCCCAAGACCCACACCACCGAACCGGAGAACGACATCCCAGAGGAGGTGCAACGCCTGGCCGCTGATATTAGTAAATTTCCCCGGCATTTGGGGATCCACTCCGGCGGCATGGTGCTTACCGAGCGTCCGGTCAGCGAGATCTGTCCGATTGAGCATGCCCGGATGGAGAACCGTACCGTGTTGCAGTGGGATAAGGATGCTTGCGCCTATATGGGGCTGGTGAAGTTCGATCTGCTCGGCCTAGGCATGCTCGCCGCACTGCAACACTGCTTCGATCTGGTTCGGGATAACTACGGTGAACAATGGACTCTGGACACCATCCCCAAAGAGGAGCAGGCCGTCTACGATCAGCTCTGCCTGGCCGATAGCATTGGGGTTTTCCAGGTCGAAAGCCGCGCCCAGATCAGCATTCTGCCGAGACTCAAGCCCCGCAAATTTTACGACTTGGTGGTCGAGGTGGCCTTGGTCCGGCCCGGCCCGATCCAGGGTGGGGCAGTGCATCCCTATATGCGGCAACGCGCTGCCAGAGTTCTCGATCCCGAGGCAGAGATCAGTTACGATCATCCGCTACTGGAACCGGTCTTGAAGCGCACGCTAGGGGTTCCCATCTTCCAGGAGCAGCTGATGCAAATGGCCATCGCGGTCGGTAACTGCACACCGGAGGACGCCGATCTGCTGCGCCGGGCGATGGGCTCCAAACGCGGCGAGGAACGCATTGAATCCCTCAAAGCCAAACTCTTCAACGGAATGGCCGAAAATGGCATCACTGGCGAGGCTGCTGAGGGGATCTACCAACAGATCGCCGCCTTTGCGAACTTTGGTTTTGCCGAGAGCCACTCGATTAGTTTCGCCTTGCTGGTCTACGTCAGCGCCTGGTTGCGATTGCACTACCCGGCAGCTTTTCTGGCTTCACTCTTACGCTCCCAGCCCATGGGTTTCTACTCCGCGCGCACCTTGGTGGAGGACGCCCGACGGCACGGTGTCGAGGTGAGGGGCCCAGACCTACTGCGTTCCGGCGTCGAGGCGGGGCTTGAATTCCTGACCGAGCCCGCCGATGAACCTGAAATCACTACGAGCGGACGGTCATCAAATCACTCACCTGACATCGGCCACCCGGCCAGTCCCGCTACCGAAGCAACTACGCAGAGTAACGATCATAACTGTCATAACAGTCATCTGGTCAGCGGCCTTGCCTCCTGCTTGGAGCACGAGCAGCCAGCAATCCGAAACTTCGATAAGGACGCCGATCACCACTTAGCCGACCACCGCCGGGACAAGGCCCACGTAGTGCGGCTAGGGCTTTCCAGCATTAAGGCGGTCAGCAGCACGCTGGCCGAACGCATTGTGGCAGAACGCGCAAAGGCACCTTTTAGCGATCTGGCTGACCTCTCCCGTCGAGTGGAGCCCAGCACCGCTCAGTTGGAGGCGCTGGCCGCGGCCGGAGCCCTTGAATCCTTAATCAACAGCCGGAGGGAAGCCCTTTGGCAGGCCGGGCCAGCTTCTCAAGAGCGTGCTGATCAGCTACCGGGCATCGCATTACAGTACGAGGCCCCGATGCTGCCGGTCTTCACCGAATTGGATCAGCTGGTTTCGGATATCTGGACCACCGGCATTTCGCCCAAAGATCACCCGCTCCGGCACCTCAGAAAGGAACTGCAAAAGCAAGGCATCGCCCGCGCCCTCGATTTGAAAACCCTAGAGCCCGGGCGCAGGATCCGAGTCGCCGGGGTGGTAACGCATCGACAACGCCCGGCAACCGCGAACAGCACGACCTTCATCAATGTCGAAGACGAGACCGGGCTGATCAACGTGGTCTGCTCAGAAGGAGCTTGGAACCGGCACCGTCGAGTAGTCAGAGAGTCAGCCGGGTTAATTGTTCGAGGCATTCTGGAGCGCTCCGCTGAGGGAGTGACGAATCTGCTGGCTGATCATTTCGAGGAGCTCACGTTACCGGTACAGATGCACTCGCGAGATTTTCGCTAGCCAGGAACTGTTAGCCAGGGACCGTACTGAGCGAGCTGAAACTGGTCTGAGCAGCTCACTAACCCCAATGCTTCCGCGCACCCTCAGTAATCAATTACTGAGGCAAGAACTAAAGGAACGCCGGGCGGTCGCTCATCTGAAGCCAAGCGCTGACAGAGGCGGTAGACTCCGAGAAACACCATCTGGCAAGCCAAGGATTTTTCGCCCGTGAAACTCACGCAAGCAGCTCTGGCAGAGCTCCCCCAGCAATTGGCCGTCCCCAGCTACGACCGCTCCCAGCTGCGCACCGGCATCGTGCACTTCGGCGTCGGCGGCTTTCATCGTGCTCATCAGGCGATGTATCTGGATCGCCTGATGAATCAGGGCAAGGCCCTGGACTGGGCGATTTGTGGGGTCGGCGTCTTACCGCACGACGAAAATATGGCTCAGGTAATGCAACGCCAGGACTGCCTTTACACCCTGGTACTCAAGAACCCTGATGGTAGCCGGGAAGCACGAGTGATCGGTTCCATTGCCGAGTACCTTTTCGCCCCGGCTGACCCGGAGGCCGTGATCGAGAAAATGGCCTCCCCCGAGGTGCGGATCGTCTCGCTGACTGTCACCGAAGGCGGCTACAACTTCCATCATGTGACCGGTGAATTCAATGCCGAAAATCCCGATGTACAGCACGATTTGCAACCCGGGGCCGCACCGAAAACTAGCTTCGGTCTGGTAATTGAAGCGCTGATCCGGCGTCGCGAACGCGGCGTGCCCCCTTTCACCGTGATGTCCTGCGACAATATTCAGGGCAATGGCGACGTCGCGAAAAAGATGTTCGGCGCTTACGCGGCACTCAAGGATCCTGCCTTTGCCGAGTGGATGGCCACCGAGGTGCCCTTCCCGAACTCAATGGTGGATCGGATCACCCCGGTCACCACCGATGAAGATCGCGCTAACATCGCCGAGGAGTTCGGTGTGGAAGACGAGTGGCCGGTGGTTTGCGAACCCTTCGCGCAGTGGGTGCTCGAAGATCATTTCAGCGATGGCCGGCCCAGCTACCAGGATGTCGGTGTCCAGCTGGTCGAGGATGTAGAACCCTATGAATTGATGAAGCTACGGCTGCTCAACGCCAGCCACCAGGGACAGTGCTATTTCGGTTATCTGGCCGGTTACCGCTACGCTCACGAGGTCTGCCAAGACCCGCTGTTTGCCGATTTCCTAATGGACTACATGGATCTAGAAGCCACCCCCACCTTGGCGCCGCTGCCCGGGGTTGATCTGCCGGCCTATAAACGCACCTTGATCGAGCGTTTTTCCAATGAATACGTGCGCGATACGCTTGCTCGGTTGTGTGCTGAAAGCTCGGATCGGATTCCCAAATGGTTGCTGCCGGTGGTTCGGATCAATCTCGATAATGGTGGCGAAATCAGCCGTAGTGCGGCGATCGTTGCCTCCTGGGCGCGCTACGCCGAGGGTATCGACGAAGCCGGTGAACCAATTACCATTGTCGATCAGCTCAGGGACGAACTCATGGCCGCTGCGGCGCGGCAGGTCCCCGACAGTCCGGACGGCGATAAACTCGCCTTCATCGCCAACCGTGCGGTATTCGGTGATTTGATCGATAACGAACGGTTTGTCGCGGCTTATTCAACGGCGCTGGACGATCTACACCGAGTGGGCTCCCGAGCCACCGTGCAGAGCCTGCAAACGGCCGCCCAAGGATGACAACCTCTCCGCTCAAGCTACCCGTTATCTCCACCAGCCTGGACCCGCAAAGCCGGAGCCGCCGGCTGGCGGATCTCGCCGCACAACAATTTCGCCAACTGGGTCATCACTCCGAGCTCATCGATCTCTCCGAGCTGAAGCTCGGCTTCTTCGACAATCACGAAATCTTCACCAGTCAGCAATACCAAACGCTGCACGAGGTGGTCAGCAGCGCGGACGCTATCGCTATTGCGGCCCCGGTTTATAACTGGTCGCTCGGAGCCAGCGCCAAGAATTTCATTGAAGCGACCGGAGCGACCGATTCCGACCGGAAGGCAGCCTGGTTCGATAAAGTGGTGACTTTTCTCTGCGCGGGCGGACTGCCGCACAGCTATATGGCCTTCACTGAACTAGCCGCTTCAATGATGCTCGACTTCAAATGCGTGATAAACCCCTACATGGTTTACACCACCGAGCGAGATTGGCAAGAGTCCGGCGATCTTACGCCCGAGCGCGCTGCCCGATTGGCTAAAACTTCGGTGGTACATGCCGAATTGGCGGAGCGACTTAGCTCCCGCAGCTACTCCTCGGACTGGGAGATCTAGCGACGCTCCCTAACCAGCCTCAGCAGTAGGAAAACGACGACAGCAACCAGTAGCGCCGCGAATAACCATAAGTATTCGAAACCAATAATTCCGCTGATGCTCACTCTGGGGAAATCGCAGAAGTCGATTCTCGAGCCGGTATCCGGATCGAATTTCGGACACTTATCAATGGCTTGGATCGGATACATCAGCAGGCCGCCGACGGCCCCGCAAAGCACGCTGATCACCGTCCGCCACCAGAGACTGAGCTTCCCCGTGTGCAACTGCCTCGAATGCGCCATGGCTACCCCCTCGTTGAGAAAAGGTTATTACCGGAGATCTGGAGTGTCGAGGCTCTGAAGGATCTCAGACTCCGTAAACCGCCTTCCGCGATTCCTGGTATCGGCCGCGCAACTCGGCACCCCAATCACTCTGCTCGGGTGCAAATCGCTGCTCGATCCGTCGCTTCCACTGCGGCAGCTCGCCGGTCGCTGCCCAGGCTGCCTGCCGTGCCGCCCCGAGTGCGACATACTCCGCGGCAGCCGGAATCTCAATGTCAACTCCCAGCACAGAAGCCGCGGCCTGTCGCAATGCCACGGATTTCGAGCCGCCACCGATCAAAAGCACCCGCTGCACCGGAACTCCGGCAGCCTTGATCAGGTCGACCGCGTCTGCCAGTGAGTTCAGCACCGCCAACACTGCGGCCCGGGCCAGATTCTCCGGCGTCATCGTCGAACGGCGTAAACCAAGCAGGGTCCCGCTGGCGGTCGGCAGGTTCGGCGTACGTTCGCCGTCCAAATAGGGCAGTAACAGCAAACCATCGGCGTCGACCGGTGCGGCCAAAGCCAGGCGGTCCAGCTCTGCTAGGTCGACCTGCAGCATAGTCGCGGTGGCGCTCAAGGTACGCGCTGAGTTCAGCATGGCAAGCAGCGGAAGATATTGACCGGTGGCATCAGCAAAACCCGCGATCTGACCGCTGGCGTCGTGAGTCGGTGTTCCCGAGGAGCTGAAAACAGTGCCGGAGGTGCCCACCGAAAGCACCACTTCCCCTTCGGCTAGGCCTAAGCCGAGCGCTGCCGCCGCGTTATCGCCCGCCCCAGCGGCCAATACAGCGTTCGGCAGTCCCCATTCATCTAATAGCCGACCAGCCTGTTGCTCGGGCGCCAGCACAGTGGGAAGTTCAGGAACCGCGCCAAAGTATCGCTGCATTAGCTCCGGTAGATAAGTGTTGCCGACCGGATCGAAATAACCGGTTCCGGAGGCATCGCTGCGGTCGGTGCTGAAAGTGCCAGCCAATTGCAGGTTCAACCAGTCGTGGGGTAAGCAAACTCGTGCCACCTGAGCTGCCAGTTCGGGGTGCTGGCGAGAGAGCCAGGCTAATTTGGTCAGTGTGAAGGAGGGTACCGGAACCAGACCGGTGCGTTTTGCCCACTCGGCTGCACCGAGCTCCGCCACCATCCGCTCTGCTTCGGGCGCACTCCGGGTATCGTTCCAGAGCAATGCGTCAAAAACCGGATGATTGCCGTGATCCAGCGCCACCATGCCGTGTTGCTGTGCGGCCACCGAGGCCGCCAGCACCGAGCTGCCGAAATCTGTCACCCGGCCCGCCGCCCAAGCCTCTTGCAGGGCCGAGGTCCAGACCCGCGGATCGACGGCGGTACCGTCGGGGTGCGCGGCGGAGCCGGCAGCAAGCAACTCGCCGGTCTCAGCGGAAACCACCACAACCTTGGTGGATTGGGTTGAAGAATCAACTCCCACTACCCGCTTCATGCGGCTAACTTCTTCAGCAGCTCAGCGGCTAAGGACTCATCGATCACCAGGGTGCTCACGATACCCGCAGCGATAGCGGCATAGACCGCTGTCGCTCGAGCGGCGCCCTGAGCCACCGCGATCACGGTAGGCGTTCGTTGCAACTGCTCGACGCTCACCGCGAGCACCCGCGAGTCGAGCTCCGAGCGCACCGGGCGACCGTCAGCGGCGAGCAGACGGCCCGAACATTCGGCCACCGCACCGGCCTTGAGGGCGCTATGCCGCACCACATTATCGACACGGTCCCAGACCGTGGAGAGCGCTGGCCCCCAGGAACCAATAGCCACCGCGGCCAGATCAAGCGAATCAGCTTTAGTCAGCGCGCTAGAGATCTCCGGTTGCTGTCGCAGCCCGTTCGCCGTCCTCGCACTATCCACCACTAACGGTGCCCAAAGCGGCCACACCGTGCCGTTCGAAACCCGGCCTAAACGCTGCACCAGTTCGAGGGGGTTTGAATTGCCGGAACCGGGCAGCGCGCCGGCGAGCTGCACCACCTCGCAACGCGGCAGTTCAGTAACATGCCGAGCCGCCATGTCGAGAGTACGAGACCAGGAAACCCCTACCGTCATACCTGACTTGGTGGACTTCATCAGCTCATTGGCCACTGCCTGCGCTAGCAAGTCTCGCTGCTGCAGCTCATCACTGAGCGAGCGAGTCAGCACTAGCTTCTTCACCCCGAGTTTCTCGGCAAGCGCGTGCTGATCAACCAGTTCCGGACTGCCTGGGAATCGGACCTCTATTTTGACGATCCCCTCCGCACGCGCTTCGTCCAATAACCGCGCCACTTGAAAACGGGAGATTCCATAGCGCTCGGCAATCTGCACCTTGGACAGGTTGTCCAGGTAATAGTCCTTGCCGATCAGGGCGAGCAAGCCCTCGTGATCAGATGCACTTACTGTCATTGCTTCTCGTGCCCCAATATCCGTACGTCATACCAAGACGAATGAGCGAAACCTCTTGCTCAAATGATCATATATGACTAAGGTCACTTAACAAATGAGCTACCAAGAAAGCTCATATGAGTGATTGTGTTGTCGACAGAGAAGGCCATCGATGAAGATACCTCGAAGCAGAGCTTTGCGACGTCGCTGGCTCGGCCTGTGCGCGGCGCTCAGCACCGCAGTGTTGCTGCTGGCGGGCTGCTCCGCCGCCGTGGACGCCAAAACCAGCATTACGGTAGCCATTGTGGCGAACCCGCAGATGAAAGACGCGATCAGCCTGCAGCAGGAATTCCGCCAAGCCCACCCCGACGTCAACGTCCGCTTTGTCTCACTTCCGGAAAACGAAGCGCGCGCCAAGATTACCGCCTCGGTGGCCACCGGCGGCGGCGAGTTCGACGTGGTGATGATCTCCAACTACGAAACCCAAATGTGGGCCGAGAACGGCTGGATCACTAATCTTCAGCCCTACGCCGATAAGACAGCCGGCTACGATGCGAATGACTTCATCCCCAATATCAAGGATGCGCTTAGTTATCAGGGTCAGCTCTACTCGGTGCCCTTCTACGGCGAATCCTCGTTCCTCGCCTATCGCAAAGACTTGTTTGAAAAAGCCGGTCTGACCATGCCAGCCAAGCCCAGTTGGGACGATATTAAAAACTTCGCGACCAAGCTCAATGATCCCAAGAATGACTTCGCCGGCATCTGTCTCCGCGGCCTGGCCGGCTGGGGCGAAGTAATGGCCCCCCTTGACACCATGATCAACACCTACGGCGGTCAGTGGTTCGATCAGGACTGGAATGCCAAGCTGGACTCGCCTGAGGTGGAGTCGGCGGTCAACGATTATGTAAATCTGCTGAACACCTCGGGGCAACCGGGGGCAGCGACCAGTGGCTACGGTGACTGCATCACCCGTTACAGCCAAGGCAAAGCGGCAATGTGGTACGACGCGACCGCAATGGTCTCCTCGGTTGAGGATCCGAAGTCCTCTAAAGTTTCAGGACTCACCGGCTATGCCCCCGCACCAACCAAAAACACTCAATCGGCCGGCTGGCTGTACAGCTGGTCGCTCGCCATCCCGCAAGTTTCGCAGCACAAGGACGCCGCCTGGGACTTCGTCTCCTGGATGACGAATAAGGACTACATCAAATTGGTTGGCGAGAAGATCGGCTGGGAACGGGTGCCACCCGGAAGCAGGCTCTCCACCTATCAATTGCCCGAGTACGCCCAGATCGCTAAGGCCTACGCCAAGCCAACGCTGGATGCAATGAACAACGCTTCGCAGTCGAATTCGATGCTGCATAAGGTCCCCTACTCGGGGCTCCAGTTCGTTGGCATCCCGGAGTTCCAGGATCTGGGTACCCAGGTTGCGCAACAGATATCGGCCGCTATCGCGGGGCAAAAAACCGTCAAAGAAGCGCTCGCCCAGGCCCAACAGTATGCTCAGGTGGTCGCTGAGTCCTACCAGAAGCAGCACAATGGAACGGCGGCCGGCCAATGACAACAGCTAAGACAACTATTAACCCAGCCAAGCTCGGCTCGTCGGGTTCACGCCGTGGCACCAGGGGGCGGAAGTCCCAGGCCGTCGATCCATCGCTGAACTTTTCAGCCGCAGAGGGCTGGCGACGCCGGGCTCCGCTGTTGCCAGCGCTGATCTTCACCATTGTGGTCACCCAGGTGCCCTTCCTCCTCACCATCTGGTACTCACTGCGGAACTGGAATCTGTTGCGACCGGGGAGTGACCAATTCGTCTTCCTCAAGAACTACGCCGATATTTTCTTGAACTCGACCTTCCGTAGTGCGGCCCTAAATTCCGTGCTGATCACCCTGGCTTGCGTACTGGTCGCCATGATTCTCGGCATTTTCTTGGCGATCCTGCTGGACCGCAGCTTCCGCGGCCGCTCGGTGGTGCGCACCCTGCTGATCACACCTTTTTTGATCATGCCAGCCGCTTCCGCCACGCTGTGGAGCGTCTCGATGCTCAACCCGAGTTTTGGCCTAGTCAACTGGCTCACTTCGCTGCTTGGCCTCCCGGCGGTGGATTGGACCTCCAAGTATCCGGTGCTATCAATTCTGATCGCCCTGGTCTGGCAGTGGACGCCGTTCATGATGCTGCTGGTGCTAGCCGGGCTGCAGGCACAACCTAAGGATGTTCTCGAGGCGGCACAGATCGACGGCGCCGGTTGGTGGAAAACCTTTGCCTTTGTCACCTTGCCGCAGCTACGTCGCTACATTGAACTCGGTGTCTTGCTCGGCGCCATCTACGTGGTGAATACCTTCGATCAGATCTATCTGATGACCGCTGGCGGGCCAGGCACGGCGAGCGCCAATTTGCCCTTCTATATTTATCAGCGAGCCTTCCTCGGCTTCGACATTGGCCAATCCGCCGCGATGGGCGTGGTAACAGTGATTGCCACCATCGTGATCGCCACCTTTGCCCTGCGCTTGATCTTCCGCAGCTTCGACACCAAGGACGCGCTATGACCGCCACCGTTAGCAGCCGCACCCCCGCCCGCCCGCTGAAGCAACGGAGCGAGAACTCACGGGCCAGAAAGAGCAAGGTTGGCGCTTCGGCGCTCACCACCCTTACCTGGCTGATCGCACTGATCTTCTTCGCCCCGGTGCTTTGGATGGTGCTGACCGCTTTCAAGCAGGAATCAGATGCCGCCTCCACGCCGCCCAAGTTCATCTTTGCACCAACGCTCGATCAGTTCTCTGCAGTTCTCAGCGCCGGTGCGGGCAGCTACTTCCTCAACTCCCTGATCGCCACTGGGCTCTCGACGATTTTGGTGATTATTCTCGCCGTACCGGCCTCCTACGCGCTCAGCATCCGGCCGGTGAAGAAAACCTCGGATGTGCTCTTCTTCTTCATCTCCACCAAAATGCTGCCAGTGGTGGCAGTGATCATGCCGATCTACGTGATTGCCGGGCAGCTTAAAGTGCTCGACAATATTGGCACCTTGGTGGTGCTCTACACCTCGATGAACCTGCCCATCGCGGTCTGGATGATGCGCTCCTTCTTCCAAGAAGTGCCAGCCGAAGTCCTCGAAGCCGCTCAAATGGACGGCGCAGGTCTGCTCAAAACCCTACGCACCATTCTGGTCCCGATGGTGGCTCCCGGGCTGGCCGCTACCGCTTTGATTTGCGTGATCTTCGCCTGGAATGAATTCTTCTTCGCCTTGAACCTGACCGCGGCCAATGCCGCCACGGTGCCGGTGTTCTTGGTCTCTCAGATGACCAGCGAGGGGCTCTTCCTGGCGAAGCTCTCGGCCGCTTCGGTGCTCGCCTCGCTGCCGGTGGTGATCGCCGGTTGGATCGCTCAAAAGCAGTTGGTCCGCGGCTTGTCGATGGGCGCGGTCAAGTAATACCTGCTGGCGCTCTGGCTAGGCACTCGGCACTGGGCGGCCTAGCCCTCACCGGACATCAGCCGCCAGCCACCGACTGGATGATCAGTACTTCAGCACCGGCTCGAACTTCGCTCTCCAAGCCGTTCAACCGCCGTGATTCCTCGCCGTCTAGGTACACGTTAACGAAGCGTCGCAACGCCCCGGTCTCGTCCCGAACTTTGCGGTTAAAAGCTGGAAAGTCCTCGGCAAGTTGATCGAAGATGCTGGCCAGCGTCATCGCTGAGCGATCGGGGAGCCGCAATTCAGCCTGTTCCAGAGTGTACTGACGCAGCACACTGGGAATGACGACGGTTGGCATTCCTGCTCAAACCTGAACAACTGCGGCCCGCACGCAGAGCACATCGGGCAGGTGTGAAAGCACCTCGCTGAAGCTCTCTCCTTCATCGGCACTGGCGTAGACCGAACCACCGCGAGTGCCGAAGTAAACACCCACCGTCTCGGCATCGTCGACCGCAGCGGCGTCGCGCAACACCACGTTGTACTCGAATTGCGGGAGGCCTTGATCGAGCCGTTTCCAGCTGCTGCCGCCGTCATCGGTACGGTGCACCGCAAGCTTGCCTTCCGGTGGAATCCGTTCCCCATCGGCCTTAATTGGAATCACCCAGGCGGTACCGGCGCGGCGCGGGTGCGTCAGCATCACAAAACCAAAATCGGCGGGCAGACCGTCGGCAATTGAACCCCAGTGATCACCGTTGTCCTCGGACCGGTACACCCCATGGTGATTCTGCGCATACAAGGTACTTGCCGTACCGGCGTCCCGCGCGATCTTATGCACGCACTGGCCGAACTCCGGCTGCGGGTCCGGCATGAAATAGGCAGATATGCCCTGATTTCGCGGCTGCCACGAGGTGCCACCGTCCTCAGAACGATAAACACCACCGGTGCTCATCGCCACCAATACCCGCTCCGAGTTCTCGGTAGGGGGTAGTACGGTGTGCACCGCCGCACCGCCAAATCCGGCGCCCCACTCCGAGCGGTGCGGGTGATCCCAGAGCCCTCGATTGAGCTCAAAGTGTTCACCGCCGTCGGTAGACTTCCACACCGAAATCGGTTCGCAACCGGCCCAGACCACGCCGGGTTCGTGGGCACCGCCGGGCTGCAGTTGCCAAACGCGTTCCAAGGCGGCGTCGTCAGTGGCGGCAAACCGGATTGCACCTTCCTCGGGCTCGGTCCAGGTCGAACCTAGATCATCCGAATGGGCAACAGTGGGCCCCCAGTGCTCGGAACGAACGCCGACCATCAGACGGCAGCCCTGACGAGTGTCAATAGCGATCGAGGGAATTTCCTGCATAAAGAAATGCGGTTCGGAGACCCGCCAGTGCTGGCGATCCTCACTTTGGGCAAGCCAGAGGCCTTTTTTGGTTCCAATGGCCAGAACTACGCTGTTCGAGCTATTCATCTACCCATTCGACCACTCAGCACCCCATCGTGCAATGCCTACCGCGCATTGCCTACCGGCGTAAGGTGGACAAAGTAGTCGGGGACAATGGCGAAGCCATTGTCGGGGAAGGGAAAATGCAGCAAAAGAACTCTTCGGGAAAACAAAGCGTCGGCCGCCCAGCGCTGATTTCACGGGCAACCATCGGCGAGGCCGCACTGGCCGAGTTAGACGGTATCTCCTCCACTAAGGTCGCCAAGCGACTTGGCGTCGCACAAAGCTCGCTTTACCGACATATCACCGACCGTGCCGATCTAATCCGGCTCGCCGTTGACTTCGCGCTAGCCAATCAAGAATGGCCGGAGCCAGAAGGTAACTGGCGAAAATATCTTCTCGACTACTCAGTCAGCTTTTGGAAATTCCTGGAAAAACATCCGGGCCTCAGCCAGGAGCTCGAACTAATGCGCCCCTCTCCGCAGAGCGTTATCGACCGACTGACTAAAGTGGCTGTCGACCTGCTGGGATTCGGTTTCAGCGCCGAGGACGCGAATATGGCCGTCGACCTGCTGGCACATGTCACCATTAGCTCAATGATCACCGAGCAAATTTTCAGCTCGAAAGGTCGACACGGCACCACAGTTCGGGACGAGAATCGGGACGCCTGGCTAAGCCAGGATCAACGTCTGGCCCGGCAAACCGCACGCTCGATGGAACAAGACATGTATCTGAACCTCCTGGAGCGGGTAGAACTCATCCTGGATGGCTTTGAAATGCGGCTCGGACGAAAAGAGAAAGCCACCGAGCACTCGACCTCGGGGACTCTACTGACCACCACGGTGGCCATTTCTGGAATAACCCCGGACCGTGGCATCGGCTCGGTGATTGACGAACTTCAGGCACTGCCCGGGGTCCAGACGGTCACCATTTCGGTTGCCGTCGAAGGTATTTCGACGGCAACCATCTACTCGGATCGCGCGCTAGAGCAGACCGAGATCGGCGAAGCAGTCGCCGAAGCTGGCTTCTTAGTGGTGGCTCAACGCGCCTGACGTTGGCGTTCCCAGACTGCTACTGCTTGGTTCAGGCAGCACTTCAGGAGCCTGCGGTAGTTCAGCATTGGCACGCAGCTCACCAATCCGCACCAGCACGACGCCGAGCATAATCAGCAGACCGCCGAACAACTGAATGGGGTGCGGCAGCTCCGAAAGTAGCAGCCACGCCCAAAGCACCGCGAAAAGCACTTCCATCAGCGACACAAAGGAAGAAACCCGGGTGCCGAGCCGGCGTACCGAGAGCACACCGGTGATGTAGGCAAAAACAGTCCCGAGCAGGGCCAAGCCGAGCACTGGGACCAGCCAACTCACACTCTGGCCGGCGAACACCACATTCTGCGTGCTGAAAGTCATCGGCATCACGCCAAAAACTCCGAGCGCCAAAATCAACAGCGCCCCGACGATTAGGCCGCCACCAATCATCAGCACCGGCGGAACGCCTTCCGCCTGATGCGCAGACATCACAAAGTAGAACGCCGAGCAGACTGCTGCTGCTAAGCCCCAGAGCACCCCGATCAGATCGACTGATTGGCTACCGCTCAAATCCAGCACCAGCAACAGGCCGGCCACCGCACTGACGGTGCCAGCAATGGTCGGGATGCCGGGGTGCTTGCGGCTGCGGGCCCAGCTGTAAAGCACCAGCAGCACGGGCGAAAGGTACTCGAGCAGCAGCGCAACGCCCACCGAGAGGTGCTGCACGGCATTGAAGAAAAAGAGCTGGCACAGCGCGATCGGCACCACCCCATACAGCGCAATACGCGGCAATTCGACGCGCACCGCTGGCCAGCGCTTAGCCAGCATAATGATCACCGGGATCAGCAGCACGACGGCGGCGCCGCCGATGCGCCCCAGAATCGCTGCCCCGGAGGACCAGCCGGTATCAAAAAGAGATTTGGCAAAACTGCCGGAAAAGCCAAAAGCCACTGCGGAGGCTAGCGCAAAGCCGAAACCGATGAGTGAAGTGCGCGAAGTGCCGGTCATTGGAGCCCCCTTGGGTGTCATGAGTAAAGTGAAGTACACTCATTACATTAGAGTATAGCCATGACAGGAGTCAAGATGCTTTTTACCCCTGACACAGAGTCGGCGCTTCGCTCAGTCGTCACCTTGGTCAACACGCTGCCCTCAGTGCACACCGAAAATATCGATAATCTCGCTGAGCTGGCGGATTTGGATCGTTTCATCGCCCAGGAGCAGTACTCCGGTTCACGCACCCACGATCAGAAGGAACTGAAGGCTGTTCAGGCTCTGCGGGCACCGCTCAGGGAGCTCTGGAGCGCCAGCGAAGACGAGGCCGTGCAGAAGGTCAATGCCATCTTGTTGCGGGCTAAGGCGATGCCGCAGCTATTCAAGCATGACGGCCTAGACTGGCACCTACATGCCACCTCACGAGAAGCACCCTTGGCCGAGCGAATCTCCGTAGAAGCGGCGATGGCAATGGTCGATGTGATCCGCTCCAAGGAGCTCGACAGGCTCCGGATCTGTGCTGCTCCGGACTGTGACGATGTGATGATTGACTTCTCCAAGAACCGCTCGCGACGTTTCTGCGACACCGGGAACTGCGCTAACCGGGTACACGTCGCCGCCTATCGGGCCCGGAGGGCTGCCAACTAGAACACCAGCACCACTTTGCCGCTCTTATTGGGTGCTCAGCTAGCTAGGCACCCAATAAGAGCGTTAAAACGGTGCTGCAGGCCCAGAAGAACTGGGACTGCAGCACCGTTTTAGCCTGAGCTTACTAGCTGAGACGTGCCGCCTAGCGACGTTTACTTCATCGTGCCCTGGCTCACCGAGCCTTGCAGCTGACGCTGGAAAATAACGTAGACGATCAGCACCGGCACCACGGTGATCACCACAGCAGCGAAAAGCGAGCCGTAGTCAACGTTGTAGTTGGCCCCGGTGGCGAAGGCACCGAGAGCTTGCGAAAGCAAGCGGTTCTCTGGGTACTTGGCATTGAGTGCCACCGCCAGAACGTACTGATTCCACAGACCGACGAAGTTCAAGATCGCCACCGAAGCCAGACCGGGTCTGGCCATCGGCAACATCACTTGGAAGAAGGTTCGCCACTCACCGGCCCCATCGATGGCCGCTGCTTCAGCGATCTCAAAGGGCAGCGATTTGAAAAAGGAGAACAGGAAGAACACCGTGAAGGGTAACGCGAAGGCGGTGAAGACCAGAATCAAGCCGACATGGGTACCCAGCAGTCCCAGACTCTGCAAAATCCCGAACAACGGGACAATGGCCAGGAACACCGGGAAGGTCAGGCCCGCCAGCATGGCGATGTAGATCGCTCGGCTACCCGGGAACTTGAAGCGAGCCAGTACGTAGGCGCACATCGAGCCGAGCAGCATCACCAGTACGAGGGCGCAGCCGACCACAATGACGGTGTTGAGGAAGGCGCCGCCAATCTTGGAGTCCGTCCAAGCATGCAGATAGTTCTCGAAGCGCCACACCGACGGCAGAGCGAAGGGGGCGTCGAAGATCTCCGAACTCGTCTTGAACGAGCTGAGCACCGTCCACAGCAACGGCACCACCACGATGATCGACCAGATCACCAGCACGCCGTGCGAGATACTGCCGACCACCTTATCGCCCACAGAGGACTTAGGCTTCCGGAACTCCGGAGTGCCGGTTCCTCCCGGCTCGGAGGCGTGTGAAGTGGAAATAGTCTGAGTAGCCATCAGTATGAAGTGTCCTTATTTCCGCCGGTCAACCGATTCACCAAAAAGACCAGACCCGCAAAACATAGCGTGAGAATGGCTGCCACCACGGCCATAGCACAGGCCAGGCCGAAATTCCCCTTGGTGAAAGCGGTGCGCAAGAGGTGCTGCGCCATGACCCAGGTGGAGTTCTCCGGGCCGCCGTCGGGGTTGAGCGCCGCCATATAGACGAAGGCGTCCAGGGCCAGGATGCCCATATAGATGAAGCCGGTCTGCACATTATCGCGAATCAGCGGGATGGTGATGGAGACCGCGATCCTGAATCTGCCCGCGCCATCGACCCGAGCTGCTTCATAGATTTCCGCTGGCACGCCCTTGATCGCGGCAATGAACAGCACCATATAAAAGCCGACCAAGCCCCAGACGATCACGAAAATGCTGGCACCCATCGCGGTGCTGCTATCGCCGAGCCAGTTCTTTTCGCCGAGCCCGAAGAGGCTGTTAATCAGTCCACCGTTAGGGGTATACGCCTGGGCCCAGATAATGCCAATCGCAATGGCCGGAATGACGTAGGGGAAGAAGGACACCACCCGATAGAAGCTCGAGCCCTTCAATCCCCGGATCTGCCCGCGGCTCGGTCCGCCGATAGTGACCATGGTGGAGAAGATCAAGGCGATCACAATGGTGATCAGTGGAACGACGATCGCCAGCAATAGATTGTTCATCATGGATTTGACGAACACATCATCCTGGAAAACCTTGACGAAGTTATCCAGGCCAATGAAGTTGAAGGTGGTGGTGAACCCCGACCAGTTGGTCAAGGAGTAATAAATCGCCTGCACAAAGGGCGACACCACGAAGAACAGATAGATGGCCAGCGGAAGCCCTAGGAACACCAGAAAGAAGCTCACCCGGTCGAGGGTCAGCTTTTTCCGGCCACGCCGGACAGCGACCGGGGAGTCGCTGTCCGAGCGTGGTTTGAGTGGAACTGAAGTCACTTCACTTCAACCTTCGTCACCGAGGAGTCGTTGCGGATTTTGTCGAAAATCTTCTGTGACTCGCTGGTCAGCGTCGCCACATCAGACTTGCCGTCAAGGAACGAGTTCCACAGCGTGAGCAGATCCTTATTGGTGCCGTAGAAGTCGTTGAAGTTGAAAGTAAAGACCTTATCGCCCGCACCGTCAATCATCTTGGATTGTGAAACCAGAGCGGTCGAACCAAAGCCATCAGCGGGGACGGTGCCTTTGACGATGGTCGGCGCCAGCTTGGTCTTAGCGAAGTTAGTCGCTGCGTCCTTGGAAAGCATGGTGCGCAGCAGCTCCTTGGCACCGGCCACGTTATTACCCTTCGATGGGATCATGAAGGGCTCGCCCGCAGCACTATGCAGCGCCTCGTAAGGCATCTTGGAGGAACTGCTCACGGTGGGGGCCGGAATACCGGTCATCTTGAAGCCAGCCTTGGTCTGATCCTTCATCTCGTTCTCAATCCACGAGCCGGAAGGGTAGAGCAGCGCATCCTGCTTATTGGTCCACTGCGCCTGTGCTGCCTTGAAGTCGGTGCCCGACCCGCCCGGCACGAAGTAACCCTTCTGCACGGCTTCGGCGATCTTGCCGAGCACGCTCTGAATCGCCGGGTGTGACCAGGCATCGGCCTTGAGGTTTTCCAGGCCGAGCCGGACCTCATCGCCGCCTTCCTTGATGGCCGAGGTGACAGCGAGTTCCATGTAGTAGGTTGCCGCCTGCTTGCCCCAGACGAAGAGCTTCTTGCCCTTGGCTGCAGCCTTGGCGCCCAAATCGAGCGCTTCATCCCAGGTCTTCGGCGGGGTCCAGCCGTTCTCTTCAAAGAGCGAGGCCGAGTACCAGACCGCGTAGACGGTCAGCGCGTAGTTCAGGGCGACGAACTTGCCGTCGAAGGTGCCGGGCTGAGTGACACCCGGGTACAGGGTGTCCTTGATCGCGGTGCCTTCCAGGTTTTTCGCCTCGATCACCGAGTTCAGGTCTTCCAGCTGCGCCAGGATGGTGCTGATGCCGATCGACTTCGCACCGGAGTTATCGAACAGATCCGGCGGAGTGCCACCGGCGAATCGCGGCTGCAGTTCACCGGAGATATCGGTGGAACCGGAGACCTTCGGCGTTACGGTGGAGTGGTTCTTCTTGACCAAATCTGCAGCGAACTGCACATAGTCGGTGCCGTAGCCGCCGTCGAAAACTACCGCGTCGATGGTGGAACTATCGGCCACACCGAACGGGTTGCCATCGGAGACTGCACCGGTCTGCTGGGTGGTACCACCGCCGCCACCGCTAGCGCAGGAAGCCAGCGTGCCGCCGAGCGGAACCAGCACGGCCGCGGCAAGCGCACCGCGCAGGAAACCGCGCCGTTCAAAAGATTTCTGCTGAAGAGACATTTTTAATACCTTTCATGGTTGGTGCGTTTGATTCGGGCTGCTCGTGCTCTCATCCGTCACGTCGGATTCGTTGCCCATAAAGCGCTTCCAGTACGTCATTGTGCTCATCGCCGCCGGGAACATTAGCCGAGATATAGACCGGCGGACGCTCACCGGAAGCAGCCAACCTGGCCACGGTGCCGATGGTGAACAATTGCGCAAGATAAGCCGCAGTGAGCGAAGACACGGCCCCCAGGCCCGTACCGTCCGCCGTTTCCAGGGTGCTATCGCCATAGGGAGCGAGGTTGTCGACGACGACGTCGGCCAGATCGCTAAGGCGTTTTCCGCTGGAGTGTTTCGTGTTCACCGCATTGGTGTGCTGCAGGCTAGTCACCGCAATCAACTGATGGCCGCGAGCCTTAACTTGCAATGCCAGCTCAACAATCGAGCCGTTCACCCCCGAATTGGAGGCAATAATGAACACGTCTTGGGGGTGTATCTCGGTCAGCTCCAGGAGCTCCGTGATACCGGCGGGGTTGCGCTCAAACGAGGAGCCGACCAAGTCATCCACCTGATGATTGCCGCGCAGCACCAAGGTGCGCAACGCAATTTTATTTGTCGGAATCAGACCGCCGGCACGACCGGCGACCTCCATCGCAAAGGCTTCCGAATGCCCGGTGCCGAAGACCTGGATCACTCCATTGTTCTTCACCGACTCGGCGAGCAAGTCAATGGCCGGATCGAAAGCACCGGCAGCCGCTGCCGCATCGAGTGCGCTGAGCCGGCTGGACACCTGCTGGTGAAACTGACTGAACAACTCGCGATCCACCGACTGCTGAGTATCAGATTGCTGTGCTGGCGCCAAGGCTCTGCCTCTTTCGCTCGACCGAATAAGGGGTGATTTGAGTCATCTGTTCAGCCGCGCTGCTGACCTTGCCGGGGCGTCGATGCGGCGCGACCGCAAGCGCCGAAGCCGCCAAGTTGGTGGTGGCGCTGGCAAAATTTTCCTGGGCCACCAGCAGGTAAAGCAGATCGAGAACCAGTAGCTGCACGTGCTTGGCGGAAAGATCATCGGGCTGCAGAAATTGCTCATGCGCGTTGGTGATGATTTGAAAGTCTGCGCCTTCGGCGAGCGGCGAATGCGGATTATTGCTCAACGCGATAGTGGTGGCGCCAGCGATCTGAGCCTGCCGGAGCATCTCGATAGTCTCCTCGGTGCGTCCGGTATTAGAAATACCAATCGCCACACAGCTAGCGTTCTGCCGCGAGGCACTCACCAAGCCGGTGTGTACTTCGGACCAGAAGTGGGAGGGGATGCCGATCCGGTATAGCCTACCTTGCAACTCGGCCGCCATCACCGCACTGCCGCCAATACCGTAAATATCGAGATGCTCACAGAGCGCTATCTGCCGCGCCAAATTCTTCATCAGCCGCAGGTCAAGGACGGCGGCGGTCTCCTGCAGCGAACGAGTGTGCGCATTCATTAAGGTACTGAGCACATCGCGCGGCGAATCATCCGGACCGAAAGCCCTACCAATATCGGTTTTCCACGACTCGCGAGCATCGGAACGACCAACAGCTGCGGCCACGCCAACCCGGAAGGGGGCGTAGCCGGTGTAGCCGATCAGGCGGCAGAATCGGGTGATAGTAGCCGCTGAAGTGCCCGTCTCTTTAGCAAGATCTTTGATAGAGAGCTCAAGCGGCGCCTGGGGCTTCTCGATCAGATAGCGGGCGATCTGCGACATCGCTCCACTCATTTCAGGCAGCTTCGCCTTAATCCGATTGACCACTCCGACCGCAGAATCAACCGCGTAAGGTAACGCTGTCGATCCAATTGCTGTCACAGTGAAAATCCATTTCTTGAAAATGAGTGATGTTGGAAAACTATTCTCATAAGCTAGTGTGTGTCAAGTCACAACCAACACAGATTGATAACAATGCATAATTCCTCGCTAATGCTGGCCATCGATGCAGGCGGCACATCGACCCGCGCGACGCTCCTGAACACCGCCGGTGAATGCTTGGGTTACGGCCGATCTGGGCCGGGAAACCCCGTATCTTCTGGACTTGACCGGGTGATGCACTCGTATCGCGAGGCAATTGAGCAGAGTCTAGAAATGGCCGGACGCGCCCTTGATGACTTCCGCAGCCTCACCATCGCAATGGCCGGGGGCTCTACCCACTCACCCATCAGCGGGATGGCTGAAGCGTTCAAAACAATCAATCCTTCGAGCGAAGTTGTGATTGAATCTGATCTTTTAGCCACGTATTTTTCCGGTACTTATCATGGCGATGGTTATGCTCTGGTCGCCGGAACTGGGGCGGTATGTGCTCGGATCAGGAATTTCAGCCTCGATCGGGTGACCGATGGTACCGGTTGGTTGCTCGGCGATCACGGCTCCGGGTATTGGATCGGCTACCACTGCGCTCGCGCCGTGGCCGCCGATCTCGACGGCATCGGCCCGGCCACCGCCATGACCGCTCTGCTTACCGAACAGCTGGGTTTGCAGCACAGTGCTGCAAGTTTCGAAGGTCGTCCGGCGAGACTGCAAGCCATGATCCAGACGATCTACGCGCTACGTCCTATCGAGCTGGCAGCCTTCGCCGTTATTGTCTTCCAGGCCGCTGCAGCCGGTGATTCGGTGGCCGGTGATCTGTTGAGTAAGGCGGGCCAATTGCTCAGCCATTCACTGCGCACAACCCGTTCCGCTGAAGTGACCGGACCATTGGTACTTGGTGGCAGCATCTTGTCCAGCCGTTCGGTGATTGAAGACGAGCTTGCCTCAGAGCTAGCCGGTCAGGCAGTGTTCCGAGTACCCGACGGTCTAGCTGGGGCCGCACTGCTGGCGCTCAGACATGCTGGGGTAAGAGTGGACCAGGAAATCTTCACTCGAATCGGCAGTAGCCTGAGTGCGCTACGCAGCTAACAAGCAGCCAACAGGCGGCTAATAAGCAGTTAAACAGTCAGGCTCTCGCCAGGGCCGGGCGCACTACCCGGCGCGATTAGCTAGAAGCTGGCGGCTCGGGCTCAGTCGAAGAATGATCCGGCTCAGTACTGGATTCGCGGCTGGCATCTTTGAGTTTCTTCAAGCGATCCTCGGAGCGTAAATTCACACCCGATCCTTCGCTGAGTTCGTCCGGGTTCTCCTTATGACTCATCAAAAGCATCGCGCAAATCACCAGGCAGACGATGAAGGTGACGCCGAAGGCGATGCCGCCGAGGTCGAATCTTATCGCCCGAGCGGAACCAGTACTCACTTTGGCTCCGGTGCCCCCAGTGGCAAAGAAAATCGTTACCACCCCGGCGATTAAAGCGAGCACAGCGGAGAAGATCAGCGGCCCTCTGATGCCCCTGATCTTACTGCTCGGCTTCGGCTGCTCCGCCCCCTCGGCAGAGGTAGCCGGAGTTTCACCGCCACCTTTTTGCTCGGCCACAACCGCTCCTTTATTACCTGCTAATAAGTTTTTCCGTACGCACTGCCCGAACTATTCTACGCCTCGTAGAGATGGATTCTGCCCAGCATCCTCGGTGCCGGGCTTGAGACCAGCCTCGTGTCGGTAACTCAACGCGGCGAGCACCGCCACCACTCCGATAATCACCGCAGAGCCGCCGAGCACCCCGATCGGTGCCCGCGCCGAGGTACCGGCCAAGCTCACCAGGAGAACAGCGGCAAGCAGCGCAATCGCACCAGTGATCAACCAATCCCTGCCCAATACCGTCTGCAGCCGATACCTAAAGCCCAGCACCAGCTCAATCATCCCGGTAACGAATAAGGCAACAGCTGCCGACCAGGCAAAAGCCCTGTTGTCCTGAAGGAAGAACAAAGCAATGCCGGCGATTGCGAACACTAGTAGCTCTAGCCAGAGCCAGCGATGCGCGGCCGGTAAGCCAGCACGAACCAGCAGCAATAGGGACAGTACTGCGGCTGCGGAGCCGAGGAAGTACACCCCGACCGCAATCGCCCGGAATAGGGGACTAATATCGGGCCAGAAAACCGTGAGCAAGCCGAAGGCCAAGGCAATGAGCGCGCGCCATAGAACCGGCCTCCATAAGTCTGGCTTCGCCGTCGGCCGACCGGCCTGCAGACTGCTCACTGAACCTCCATAGGGTGTGCTGAAAAACTCGCTTCGTTCCAGTCTATTCGCTGGGCAGCATTGCGCTAGCTGCACCCGGCACCCCGGTACGCTGCCAGGCGTCGGTACGCGCCCGCAGCAATAGCGTCGCAGCACGAGCCAGTAAATAGCCTCCCGAGAATGCCGCCCAAAGCCAGCCGAGGGCGGTCGAACCGTGCGCGCCTGAGGCACTCACCCAGCCAAGCAAAGGCAGGTAAACCAAAAGCGCCAGCAGGCCAGCCAAGGCCAGGTACCGGGCATCCCCAGCCCCAATCAACACACCGTCCAAGACAAACACCACCCCGGCTATTGGCTGGCTCAAAGCAAGTGCCAGCAATGCGGTGCCAAGGGCCTGATGTACCGAAGGATCGCTGCTAAAAATCCAGCCGAGCCAGGGCGCGCTCAGCAATACGAGGAGGCCGGTGATAACGCCAAAGCCAAGACCCCAGAGCACCATTCTCCGGGTCAACGCCTTGACCATCGGTAGATTTGCCGCCCCCAGCTCCTTGCCGATCAAGGCCTGGGCGGCGATCGCAATAGCGTCAAGGGCGAAGGCCAGGAAACTGAAGATGGTGATCGCAATTTGATGGGCGGCCAGATTGACCGGCCCCTGAGTCGTTGCCACCAGCACGGTGACCAGGATGGCTACCCGCAAGCTGAGGGTGCGCAGCAATAACCAGCTGCCCACCGAGGTCAAGGACAGCAAGCCACGCCAGTGGGGTGCCAGTGAAAGACGCGCGCGGCGGGCGGCGGCGAAGACGATCAGCAAATAGACGGCGGCCATCGCCCACTGGGCAATGGAAGTACCGATAGCCGAGCCAATCACGCCGAGTCCGAACGGATAGACCAGCAGCCAATTGAGCAGAGCGTTGAGCACAAAACCAGCCGCGGCGACCAGCAAGGGCGTCTTGGTGTCTTGCAGGCCGCGCAACACCCCGGTCGCTGCCAGCACCAAGAGCATGGCGGGCAGCCCAGGCATCGAGAACACTAAGTAATCACTCGCCGCCTGTAACACTGCGCCCTGCGCACCCATTAAGCGCAGCAACGGTTCGGCGCACCACGCACCGAGCAAGGCGAGCGCGGCACCGAGCAAAGCAGCCAGCCAGATGCCGTCGCGACCGACAGCGATCGCCTCCTGGCGGCGCCCGGCACCGAGTAATCTGGCCACCGCTGGCGTGGTGGAGTAGGCAAGGAAAACCATCAGCCCGACAGCAGTCTGCAGTAGGGTCGAGGCCAGCCCAACGCCGGCAAGTTGGTCCACCCCGAGGTGACCGATAATCGCGGAATCTGCGATCAGAAACAAGGGCTCGGCGATCAGTGCCCCGAAGGCGGGCAGCGCTAGTCGTAGGATTTCAGCATTAATGCCTTTGCGCATGCCGGTGAGGATCAGTTCTCAGCGTTGGCAGCCGCCACCAAGGAGGGAATTAGACCGGGAAATCGCTGTTCCAGAGCGAGTTCATTGAGTCGTTGTGAGACCACGTGCCCCTCCACCACTCTGGAAATAACGCCAGCCTCACGAAGCACCTTGAAGTGATGGGTTCCGGTGGAGCGAGAAATACCCTCGTATAGCCCGGAACACTGGATTTTATCGCCCGCCACACTCAGCCTGCGCACCATCTCCAACCGAATCGGATCGCTAATGGCAGTCAGCACTTGATTCAGTGGCGCCACCGGAAACTCATCCGGACCCTCAATAACTACATGATCCTGCTCGACTGTCATGGTCATATTCTAACGTGTTTGATGTTCATCAAACCAGCTGCTAGCCTGCTAGGTGTTCGATGGTCATCAAACACAAAGGGAAAACGATGACGACTCCTCGCCCTGCTCTCACTCCGACCACTACCCGGACCGGTAGTTACTGGCTAATGGCCGTGCTGCTCGGTTTAGCTTTAGCAGTCTCCGGCATTCCCTCGCCGCTCTATGCTCGGTATGCCGCTGAGTGGGGTTTCAGTTCGCTAATGCTCACCGTGGTGTTCGCCGCCTATGCGATTGCCGCGCTGATCAGCCTGCTAATAGTGGGCCCGATTACCGACGCGATTGGGCGTAAACCGGTTCTGCTTACGGCGGCCGGGCTGATCCTGATCGGATTGGTGGTCTTCGTGACCGCACAGAATGTGGTTGCCCTGCTGGCGGCTCGCATTGTGCATGGTGCGGCCATTGGTGCGGTGGTGGTGGCCGCGGGTGCCGCGATGCTCGACCTGCGGCCAGCCGATGGCGCACGCACCGGCCGGATCACCGGAGTAGCCTTCAGCATCGGGATGGCAGTTGGCATCTTCGGCACCGCGCTGGCGGCGGAGATGCTTCCCGCTCCGCTGGTAACGCCCTTCTTAATGGTCGGCGGAGTGATGGTTTTAGTCACTATTGCGCTGATTCTGACCGCCGAAACGCATACTCAACGCAGCCGGGCGCGGATTCGCCTTTCCCGGCCTTCGGTGCCGGGCCTGATCAGGACTGACTTCAGCTTCTCAGTATTAGGAGCCGCTGCTTCCTGGGTGGTGCTGGGGCTTTACTTATCCCTGTTTCCCACCCTTGCCGCTCAAGAGACCGGTATCCACTCACTGATCTTCAGCGCTGGAGTAATAGCGGTGCTGACCATCTCCTCGGCGCTGACTCAGTGGTTGCTGGGTGGGCTGTCGGCACGGCTGCTAGCGATTAGCGGTGATGCCCTGATGGCGATCAGCATTCTGCTCAGCATCCCGGTCATTCTCTCCGGGAGCCCCACGCTGATTATCCTCAGCGTTGTGCTGCTAGGCGCAGGCTTCGGACTTGCTTTCAGCGGATCATTCCGTCACCTAAACTCAGTGATCCCCGCCGAGGCCCGGGGCGGGGTGATCTCCGCTTTCTACCTGTGCTGCTACCTAGCCATGGCGGTACCAGCTGTGTTGGCTGGTTGGGCTGCCACAGGCTTCGCGCTGGCAACTGTCTTTACCGTTTTCGCGGTGGTGGTCGCCCTGCTCTGTGCGCTAGCAGCCCTGCTCGGGTTCAGGGTGCATCGAGCCACAACAAGCGCCGGATCCCGCGCGGTGTCCCCAGCTGCCATCGCAGCCGGGGACACCATCGCAGCCGAGCACACAGTGCAGGAAAAGGTCTAGCGTAAGACGTCGAATTGATCGATCACTGCACCGCCGGGGGTCAGTGCCTGAACGTGCATTTTCGAGCTGAGCCCGGCACTGGCCCGCGGGGTGACATCAATACGCAAGAAGGCGAATCCGGTGAAGCGCACCCTTGACCAGTCGATTGTCTCCTTGGTCTTCGCCCGCGGGCTTGACCAAAAATAGCTATCAACTTGCTGATGTTCCTTGAGATTGCCGGCATAGGTGTCCGGGGCCGGGAAGCTATAGAGGCTCTTACCAGCCGAACCAGCCGTGACGTAGACAATGCCGTCGGTCTCGGGCTTAGTGCTGCCACCGATCTCCAAGGGTTTAATCACCTTATTGGCGCGCAAGGAATCGGTGCGCTCATAGACGTGATTGTGTCCCTGGATCACCAGATCGACCTTGTATTGGTCGTAGAGCTTGCCGAAACTGTCCCGGACATGTCCATCGGAAGCGTGCTGATTGGTCGTCGAGTAGGCGCAATAGTGGTGATACGTAATGATGAAGTCAATACCCGGTTGGGCACGGAACTTCTTCAGTTCAGCCTCCAGCCAGATCAGCTGCTTACCCGCCGTATACCCGTTGTTTCCGGTGATCTCCCAGGAGTTGTCATTGCTATCCAGGCAGAGCACGGCGACATTGGAATAGGTGAAGGAATAGACGCTGGGCGCATTCGCAGCGTCAAAGCCGGTGCTCGGGAAATCGAAGCGCGCCTGGTGCCCGCCATAGCCATTGACCGAGTAATAGGCTTCAAGGTCGTGGTTTCCGGTTGCCACCATCCAGGGTGCGGACTGTGCCACCGGCTCGTTCTGAATGAAGAAACGGTCCCAGCTGGTCGCGTCATACTGGTCGCCCACCACGCCGCCGCCGGAGGGGTTGGCATAGCAAATATCGCCGGCGTGCAGGTGGAAGGCGGGCTTGATGCCTGCAATCGCTGTGACGTTGGCTGCCGCGTCCTTGGTGGTTCCTTGATCACCAAAGGCGGTGAACGTGAAGGGCAGACTGCCCGCCGGAGCGGTCTTGAACTCCACTGGAGTATCACCCTGAGCGATCGGATCGTACTCATCGCTGCCGACCAGATAGTAGTACTTGGTACCCGGAATGAGCTGGCTCAACGCGGCATGTAGATAGTACTGGTCAACCGCTTGGTAGGAGACCAGCTTTCCCGGGGTGATGCCGGTATGCAAGTGACGAACCTCGGCAGGCACTTTAGCGCTCAAGGCATTGCCGGAGGTCCCAAACCGCAGATAGGGATTGCGCACCGCCTTGGCGGTCTGCCAGGCCACTGCCACGGTTGTTTGGGGGTTGTTTCCCCAAGCCAGGTGGCGGCCCATTGGCTTGACCGAGGCATCAACCGTTCCGGTCTGCTGCACTAGCAGGGTGGGCGCCTGGAAAGTGCTTGACATGCCAGGTGCTAGGGCGGTGGCTGCCACTGCGGCAACCCCGGAAAAACGCAAGAAGTCACGCCGGTTGACGCCATTGCTCCGGCGATGACGACGGATCTTCTGCTGCAAATACTCATGCTGTTCGGCGATGCTCAGCCGCTCCATTAATTCGTACGGAACGCCCATCTCCGGGATATCGAGCTCATTCATTTCTTGGTCTCCTGAAGGCGAAGGGAACGACGGCGGGAAAACACCACGGCTGCGGCACCGAGCAATAGCAGGACGAAGCCAGCCACTCCCCACCACAGTCCGCTAACGCCGGTCTGGGCCAAATCCGAGGAGGGCGTCGTAGCCCCATCGTGGGGAGCAGCGGTCGAAGCGTCGCTCGGAGCTACTATCTGACTCGCGCTCGGGCTGCTACTTGGATCGGCTGTTGCCACCGGCGTGCTGCTCGGCGTCGCGGACGGGGATGCCGTTGAGCCGAGCACCGTGATGCTGCGCAACAAGGCAGGAGAGTCGGTGTGGCATTTGAAGAACTCATTAGTGGGCACTTCGGAGGCATCGCTGAAGGTGATGTTGACGGTGAAGTCAGCTGGCAGGCGGAGTTCTTTGGTGCCCGGAGTGTCAAAGTTGAACTCATTGAAGCTGAAGCTGCTCTGATAGCTCAGCCCACCATTATTCACCGGCACCTTAGCCTGCAGGGCATCGCCCTGAGTGACCTGCTTAGCGGCCACCTCGACGCCCGGATTAAGGAATACGTTTGCTGCGGTCCAGCCGCGATCAGCGGGAACCGAGTTCGCTGCCAGGCTGAAACTTCCATCGGCATTACCGATTTTGACCGGTTCGCCCGGCTTCACCGGGGCGATCTCGGCTATCCCCAACTTGAGCACTCCGCTGGCCTGAGGGACGTCCCGAGAGCTGCACTGGTAGCTCCCGCTCTGCGCGTCGGCAGCTTCGCTGGGTAAGCCGACAGCAGCCACCAGGGCCGCGGCCAGTGTTGCGGAGGCAAGCATCCGCAGTGGAAATTTCACGCTCATGGGCTTCCTATTCTGAACTGACGAACAATGTCACAGCGTTCAGAATAGGAAGCCTGGCTGAGAAAAGTAGCCTAAGTAAACGAAAGCTTCCAGATGTTCACTCAGGGTTCATTCTGCACACTCATCACCACCGTTTAATCCAATCGACTCGCGATTCGAGCTGCGGGTAGCCGACTTTCTGGAAGGCGGCGGCCATGGGGATATTGCTCATATCGGTATCGGCCACGATCTCCTCGACCCCGCTCTGAAACAACAGCTCGGTGGCCCAGGCGGCCAGTTGCGCAGCATAGCCGTTACCTCGGAAATCGGGATGTACACCGACAAAGGCGAGCGCCCCGCGCACCTCGCTCCAGCGAGCGGCAACCAACAGTCCCACATCATTACCTTGCCGGTCGACCGCGATTCGGAAGCTTTCAATGCCGTCCTGCAGCATATAGGACAGCTCTTCTTCGGAGACCTCAGCCGGGCTGTGGTGTTTCAGCCCCTCCAGATGATGGGCATCCAGGGAACCTTGCAACAGAGCCTGATGCAAGGTGCTGAGCCTGCTTCGATCAGCCGTGCTGAGCTGATCAAAATGCAGCTCGGTGGTACAAGGCTGGAAGGTGCCGTCGGCTTTGACGCATAAATAACTGCGTCGCTCTACGAGCAGCCGGAAGCCAGCCGCGGTGGCAGCTTGAGCAATGACCGGAAGGTCCTTGCTAGGGGTTTCGGATACCGGCGTTTTCACCACCAGTTCAAACTCGCCGAGTTGATACCGTTGTCGGACCGAGTCCGCTGCAGCACTCAGCAGAGCGGCAGCAATCTCCGGATGCTGCTCGGGAAGATCGAAGACATCCAGAATGTACGGCGCGGGATCTTCCCCCTCGGTGGGGCCTTGCGCTGCGATAAAACCGAGCTGCTGACCGCTGGCATCGAGAGCCTGCCAGCACCATTGCGGTCGGCGACGCCCGGCCTGTAAACCGGCGGCGGCGAAACCATCCGAAAAATACCTATTCTGGCTGGGTGTGAAAATGCGCTGAGTTGCTTGTTGCCAGGCGTTAATTGTTGCTTGGTTGTCCAGGGGCTGGACGATGTTAAAAGAGTTCACGGCTTTCCTCTCAGGAAAGTTAAGTGCTCTTCTCTTCCCTTCGCGAGGCCAACTCGGCCGGTCGGGTGGATTGAAGAGCAGAATTAATCGGGGTCAACACGGCGCTCTCCTTTCTCCTGGGGTCTTGCGGCTGAACAGCGACTGGTGACAGTCCTTCAAGACGACTACGCAAACCCTAACATGCGAGGATTGCTGGGTTTCTCGGCATTGAGTGATTATGCTGCCATCTAGAAGTCGGAGCTTTTAGCGATCGGAGCAGGCGTGCAGTTCGAGTTCAGCGGCCAGGTGATCCACTGGCGCGGCCCCTCGCCCTTCCATTTTGTCCGGCTGCCGGATGATCAAGCCGAAGAAATTCGCTCGGTGTCCAGCGCCGTCACTTACGGCTGGGGAATGATTCCGGTACAGGCCACGGTGGGAGCGACTAGTTGGAAGACCTCGCTGTTCCCTAAGGACGGTGGCTATTTACTGCCATTGAGGGACTTCGTTCGAGTCAATGAAGATCTTGAGGTAGGCGAAGCCGTTGACGCGCTGATCGAAATCTAACCTCAGGAAAAATTTATCGACTTAAATCTCCATTAGTACAATTGCAATTGCTCAAATTCTGATTTATCCTGTTCTGGAAAGCAGCTGCTGTCTGCTTTTTTACCGGACTGGTCTTAGCTAAAACCTTGCCCCCCAGCTCGATAGCTAAGGCCAGTTCCACAAACCAAGGGCGGCTGGTTGGAGTGACAACCAGCCGCCCTTTTTTGGCAACGACTCAGGAGCTAGGCCCGGCTCATCGGCTAAGCCTGCACCTCGGCCATCCAGGCTTCTATGCCGCTAGCATCAATGGGCAGTGCTTCGGAGAGTACCTCGGATCCGGTAGCCGTGACCAGCACATTGTCTTCCAGGCGGACACCCATTCCTCTCAGCTCAGGCGGCAGCACCAAATCGTGGGCGTGGAAATATAGTCCTGGCTCGACTGCCATCACCATTCCGGGAGCGAGTTCGGCACCAGAGTAAGCCTCCCTACTGGAACGCGAGCAGTCATGAACGTCTAGGCCTAGATGGTGGCCAATTCCGCAGGTCAAAAAGCGACGGTGATGCTGCCCTTCGGGTGAAAGCGCCTCATCAACCGAAACTGGCAGGATGCCCCAATCAAAGAGCCCCTGCGCAATCACTTCCATCGCGGCGTGATGGAAGTCAGTGAAGCGATTGCCTGGTCGCACCTGAGCGAGTCCGGCCCGATGAGCCTTTTCCACCAGGTCATGTACCTGGCGCTGAGTTTCATTGAATCTGCCCGAGGGCGGGAAGGTTCTGGTCACATCGGCGGTGTAAAAACTGTTCTCCTCAACCCCCATATCGAGCAACAGCAGTTCGTCAGCGAGCACCGGCCCATCGCAGCGGGTCCAATGCAGGGTTGGTGCGTGTTTTCCGCTACCCACAATGGTGCTGTAGCCAACACCGTTACCGTGGGTCCTGGCGTGCCGATCAAAGGTCCCCTGCAACCAGCGTTCGCCGAGCCCATTAACAGCCCGTGGGATTTCGCGGATGACTTCAGCGAAACCGGCGACCGTGTGGTTCACCGCTGATCGCAACTGGATCAGCTCCCAGTCATCCTTAATCATCCGCAGCTCGGAGAGGATCCGGCTGAGTTCCTGACTGCTCCCCAGCTGATGCCGTTCAGTCTGCCGACCGGAGAATTGCCCGGCCACTAGCTGATCTGCGCCGGCTGGAAGCTGGAGGGATTCCAAGTCTCGCACCGGAATCCCCAACGCCTCCGACCATTCCTTGGCGCCAGGAGCGGCACCCACCCACAATTCGCCATGACTCGCATCGGCGAAGAAACCGGGGTCACCAGGATAGGCGGGTTGCGGGGTGTAGAGCACTGCGTCGTGACCACCAGCCTTCGGAGTCAGCACTAAAATCGCATCTTCGATATCCGCACCGGTCAGCCAGTAGAAATTAGAGTCCGGGCGAAACAGGAAATCACAGTCATCGTTCCTGACCGGCGCCACGCCGGACCCCACCACGATAGTCTTGCCAGCCAAGACCTCGCTCAACCGCCCCCGGTGCGCAGCGGCGGCCGAGGCAGCACCTTGAACCACCTGCGGAGTGCGATCCGGAGTTCCCCAGCCGGTCGCCATATAATCGTTGAACGCCTTGATCTCAGAGAGCCTAGGCAGTCGCGGATCGGTCGGGATCCGCGGCGGTTGGATGGTCTCGGTGTTGTTCGCGTTCATCAGATACTTCCTCCATTGTCCGTAATCATCTGGCGCAACCGCTCAAATACTCCCGGCTGGCCAATTCCGTCGTGCTCGAATTCATTAGTCACCCAAGTGCGCAGATTCCCCACTCGTTCTGCCGTCTCGAGTTGCAGCTGGCAGTCGACATACATATCGTCAAAATAGACAGCCGCTGCCACTGGAACTTCATTACTCGCCAGCCGCTCCAAGTCATAGAGCGGTGCGTGCTGCTCGCGCTGGGCCAGCAGATCAGCGGCTGCCCTGAACGGAGCCAGCTCGGAGATCTCCTCGAACATCCAGCGGTAAATCATCTCTCCGGTGAACAGCAATGGCCGCTGATCGGCCGCGAAATCTGGGTGTCGCTGGGCCTCTCGATCGGCGGCCCAATTGGTTGCGCCGTTCGCACCGTGCCGGTAGATGTTCTCCTGTAGCACGGCGAAAAGCGGATTGCCCCGGAAACTGGTGCGGCGCTGCACCGCCTCCAAGAAACCGGAGGCCAGGCTCTCACCGTCGGCTTCAAAGGCTTCATCAAGCAGCCAGTGCAGTCGTTCAAAACCCGGCTTCATACCGAAGTCAAGACCCAAGCTCTGGAATCGTCGCACCGAAAGCCGGTCGCCGTCCGGTAGCCGGATATCTTGCTGCTGCAAAATGTCGGCAATCTTGGCCACCCGCTGCTGGTCATCAGGATATTGCTGGTAGAAGTTGGCGTTCTTTCGTCGGACGCGCGGATAGGTGCGACGGTAGACTTCCTCGGCGGACGGCAGCAACGAGGGCAATCCGCCAGCTATCAGGCAGGATCGTAAAGCCTCCGGGAAGAAACTCAGATAGCTCAGGGTCAAAAAGCCACCGTAGCTCTGCCCCAGGGTGGACCACTGCTGTCCTTGATAGCAGTGCTCCCTCAGGTATTCAGCGTCTCGGATAATTGAATCCGCGCCGAACTTGCTCAAGTAGTCAGCCGCAGATTCAGGCTCGCTGAATGAGGCAAACTGGGCAGCCGAGATCGGCTGGCTACGGCCGGTGCCACGCTGATCGAGAAGCACAATCCGGTAATACTGCAGGGCGGTCTTGATCCATCCCGAGGTCGGCGTCGGCCGCGGTCCCGAGCCGCCGGGCCCGCCCTGCAGGTAGAGCAGAACGGGTACCTCTCTGTCTTTATTTTCTGCTGAGGAAAGTTCCCGCACGAAAAGACTGATCTTCGCCGAATGCTGCGGCTGGGCCCAATCCAGCGGTACCTGGAACTGGCGATCCGTGACGGCAACACCAGCCGACCAATAAGACGAAACTTGCATATACGTTGAGCCTCTCCTCAAATCGCCGCAAACTCAGCGATCTGAATTATTATAATGTGATATTGCACTAATTCCTATAGAGAGCAGGCTTCTCCTACCCCTATTGGACTACCGCAGTTCAGGCCTTTGCCGACGCTCCCGCAACGGTTGCTGTACCGCTCTGATCTGCCGACCGGGTCTGTCGGATATGGTGATACACCAGCTCTTCCATCCCCTGCTGATTGCGCTTCAGGGCAAGCTCAATCATCTCCTGATGTTCTGCGCTCGAGCTACTCAACCTACCCTCGTCCGCAAGCTTTTCAAGACCATACAATCGGCTCATCGAACGCAATTGCCTGACCTGAGTGACAAGGGTTTCATTCCCAGCCAAGGCAAGGAACCTAGCGTGGAATTCAGTATCAAGCCGTAAGTAGGCGATCAAATCACCTTCCTCGGCACTTTTCTGCAAGGTCTGCGCCAACGGCCGCAAAGCATTGACCGACTCTGCTAAGGAATCTTCACAACGCTCAGCGATTGAGCCCATCACGGGCACCTCAATCAGTAACCGCAATTCCACCAGTTCGTCGAGCTTTGCCTGGGAGACTTCAGTGATCCGGAAGCCGGTATTCGGCACCACCTCAACCATGCCTTCACGGACCAACTCAAGCATTGCTTCGCGCACCGGAGTTGCCGAAACACCGAATTGTTCGGCCAGTACCGGTGCGGAATACACCAGCCCCGGCTTGAGGTGACCGGCAATCAGTGCGGCGCGCAACGCTTCCGCCACCTGAGAGCGAATATTGGTCCGCTCCCCAAAAGGTCGCATTGCTGCGAGCTGTGGGTTTGAAGCACGAAGTGAGGATTTTGCCCCCGCAATACTCATTTGCCGTCTTCCTCGAGTAAACAACTGTGAATGTGTCTAAAATCTTGACACTACAACACCAGCTTACCTTTGGCAGTAATTTCACCAGGGAAAGGTGAATATTACCGAGGTGGCAAAACATAGCGATCAGCCACGATTGTTTTGCCTACGCTTCACGCAGTTCGACGGGCAGCAGATGCTGCGGGAACCCTTGATACGCAATCGGGCGAAGGAAGCGAGAAACCGCCGCGGTACCCACCGAGGTACTAGTCACCGAGGTAGTTGCCGGGTAGGGGCCGCCATGCTGCTGGGCGTAGGTCACCGAGACTCCGGTGGGCCACTGATTCCAAAGGATACGACCCGCTTTGCGGCTCAATACCGAGATCAATTCGGCAGCGATCTGATCGTCATCATTGCCGATGATGGTGCTGGTCAGCTGACCTTCAAATACCTCGGCCGCCTGCACCAGCTCCTCCTCATGCTGATAGCTGACAACCAGTGCGGTAGGTCCGAAGACTTCGGCGGTGAGCTGCTTCGGATGTGCCAGCAAACTCTGCAAGGAGGTGCTCAACAAACTCGGGGCCGGCGAACCGTCGGGATCGTCGGCCGCTGAGACCACCAGCTCGACGCCGGGGGCACTGCTCAAATCGCTCAGCGAGTCTCGATAACCTTTCACAATGCGGTCATTCAACAGCGCGGCTGGTGCCGGCCAGGAAGCCGCTTTCAACGCCTCTAAAATTTGGGATTCATCCGGCACGAAGAGGATTCCCGGCTTAGTGCAGAATTGACCAGCACCTAAGGTCATCGAGGTGATGAACTCCTGGGCAATCTGCTCCGGCCGCTGTGCCGCTGCTGAGGCGGAAACGAAGACCGGATTGACGCTGCCCAGCTCACCATAGAACGGAATCGGTTCGGGCCTGGACTGGGCCAAATCGAAAAGCGCCCGGCCGCCTTGGATTGAACCAGTAAAGGAGCCAGCCTTGATCCGTGGATCACTGAGCGCTGCTTTTCCGGATTCCAAGCCGAAGATGACATGAAAAACGCCAAGCGGCGCGCCAGCCTGCTCGAGCGCTGCGCTGACGATCTCAGCCACCGCAAGCGAGAGTCGTGGGTGCCCTGAATGAGCTTTGAGGATGACGCTGCAGCCCGCGGCCAGTGCGGAGGCGGTATCGCCTCCGGCTACCGAAAAAGCGAAGGGGAAGTTGCTGGCGGCGAAAACCACAACCGGGCCCAGCGGGACCTGGCTGCGACGCAGATCCGGCCGGGGGGCACCCATCGGCCACTGCGGATCGGCGTGATCGATCCGCACCTCCAAATAGCTGCCATCCCGCAAGGTCTCGGCAAAAAGCCGGAGCTGAAAAGTAGTGCGCTGCAGTTCCGATCTCAGCCGCGCTTCGGCCAAATGGGTCTCTTGTTGGGCGATTGGCACTAACTGGTCGACCTTGGCGTCCAGCGCGTCGGCCATCGCTTCCAAGCCGCTGGCACGTTGCCCCGGATCGGTCTGTGCCCAAAGCCTGGAAGCAGTTTCCGAATGCGCAATAATCTCTGCCAGCTGTTCCGCGCTGGTGGGTGCTGGGCTGGTAGCTGCGGCTCTCGCCGGGCTGGCCTCTTGAGTGTCAAACATGGCGTCCTTCCGATTCTTGTGGAGTCTCTGTTACGTCGAGTTGGGCCAGTTCAGCGAGGCTGAGCGGCGCGGCGATGGGGCGTTTTTGAATGGGCGCTAACTGCTCTGTGCTGGCTTGGCAGCCCTTTCCCTGGGCACTTAGCTGGCTGGTTGCAAAGCCGCAGATTCGGCCTTGACACCAGCCCATCCCGGCCCGGCTGGTCAGCTTAGTCAGTCGCGGAGTTGACTCGCCTTGCCAGGCCATCGACTCGGAAAGTTCGGCAAAACTGGTTTCCTCACAGCGACAGACAATTGTCTCGGCAGTCAGCCAGCTCGACCATTGCTCAGGAACCGGATAGGCCTGATGCAGCGCGGCAGCAAACCGACCGGATCGGCCAACCGCCCGTGCCAGCCGACGATCCTGCGGCTCGGTTTGGCTCACCGCCGCAGTCTCCCGAACCGCGCTGCGGCCGGCTAACTCACCTTCCTTCAAGGCTTGTACCGAACCGCCTACTCCGGTCGCCTCACCGGCGATGTAGAGCCCCGGCACGCTGGAGCGCTGCCAGGAATCGACAACGGCAACCAAGGAGCCGTCGAGGTCGACCTTGGTTTTAGCGCCCAGGCCGATGATGAGCTCGAGTGCCGGAGTAAAACCCCAGCCCAAAGCCACCAGGTCAACATCTAAACGACGTGACTTGCTGGTGACTCGACCTCGCTGCTCAATACCTGAAAGCGTTACCCCAGAGACCTGATCGGTACCATGTACCTCGCGCACAATGGTGCGTAATTTATAGGGAATCCGGTGCCGCGCAAACGCTGTGGCGTACTGCACTGCCTCAACAGCTTTACCGCCTTGCGGTAGCGCGGCGGCCAAGTGCGGTAACCAGCGGGTAGGGCTGTTCGCCTCGCATACCGCCAACACCTTAACCCCGATTTCCGCTAAGCCGGCGGCAACCGGTAGCAGGAACGGTCCGGTGCCGGCCACCACCGCCCGAGTTCCAGGTGCTATTTGGTTTGCCTTAACCATGGCTTGCACGCCGCCTGCGGCCATCACGCCGGGCAGATCCCAACCCGGCACCGGCAGCTGCCGATCGGCGGCTCCGGTAGCCAATACGAGTCTCCGTGCTGACACGATTTGCTGATCATCGGGCTGGCTCTGCGTCGCATGCAGTCGCAGCGTGGCTGTGCTGCGGAGCAGGAATCCCGGTGCTGCCTGCTGCGCTGAGATGGTCCAGACCTGACGATTCGGCCAGTAGTCGATCAGACCGGCTTTGATCTGCTGAAACAGCGTGGCGCGTAGTGAGCGGTATTGACGCCAATGGTGATGTCCAGTGGATTCCGCCTCGTCGAAATGCTCCAGTTCCGCCTCGTTCGGGTGGCGCCAAAACTGTCCGCCGGTTTGCGCGGCGGAGTCAATCAGCACCACCGTGAGACCCGCCTTTGCTGCGGTGGTCGCCGCGCTGAGTCCGGCCGGACCGGCACCGACCACGGCGAGGTCGTAGCTCTGCTTTGGCTGCACTAAAGCTCCCCCTCGAACTCGGTCTGCTCAGCATGCTGAGCAGAATTGGGTTGAGTCGAATTGGTCTGGGCGCAATTGGTCTGGGCCGTCAGGCTGCTATCGCTGGAAAGCGTCAAGCCCTCTTGTGCCGAAACCAAGCAGGCCCGCTGATTTCGTTCACCATCCACCGTGATCAGACAATCGAAGCAGACCCCGATGCCGCAAAATAAGCCTCGAGGACGGCCGTTTTCCCGGGTAATCCGCCAAGATTTCACCCCGGAGCGGTAAAGTGCCGCGGCAACGCTCTCACCGGGTTTGAAAGGAATCTCCCGACCATCGAAATTGAGTGTCATGCCGGCTCCTCAAATCTCTCCACTGCGAACGGGCTGAGGTCCAGATCTGTCTTGATGCCGAGCAGAGCTTGCACCAGCAACCGAGCTGTGCCCACCGAAAGACCTATCCCCGCCCCCTCATGGCCGCAGGCATGCCACAGCCCGGGGGCTCGAGAATCGGCTCCAATTACCGGTAGATGATCCGGGCAGTAGGGACGGTATCCCCAGTATGTTCTTAGCGCCATCACCGAGCCCAACACCGGAAATAGTTCAATGGCGTTTCGGGCCAGCGCCGAGATCACCGGCACGGAGAGCCGATCGTCAAAACCAACCCGCTCCCTACTTGCACCGATCAGGATGGTGCCCGAGGGAGTGCCTTCGACGACCGGGGAAGTTTGCAAGGCAGCCTGCGAACTAGCCACATCGCCAACGTACTCCGCAGCATAGACCTTATGCCGCACGGTAGGCGGCAATGGTTCGGTGACCAGCACGAAGCCGCGCCGAGGCAGTACCGGTAGCTGAACCCCGGCCAGCTCGGCCACCTGCGCAGCCCACGTGCCAGCGGCGTTAATCACGTTAGCGGCAGCAAAGTCACCCGCAGTGGTGCGCACCCCGGTTAGCTTGTCGGCGGAACGCAAGAAACCGGTCACGGTGGTCATCGTGAACACCCTGGCACCGGCCTCACGAGCCAACCGCAATAAATGCGTGGTGACCAAGATTGGCTGCACTTGGGCGTCCTGGGGGTAATAAGCCGCACCGGCAATGCTGCGGTTCAAATGTGGCTCGCGCTTAAAGACTGCCTCACCCTCAAGTAACTCAACCTCAATACCCTGCTGCCGTTGCTCCTGGGCTAAATCGTGAAGCGTGGCGAGGCTGCGCTGGCTGCGAGCCACTACCAAACCACCCTTCGGCTCGTATTCCCAGAGTTCGGCGTATTCCGCCAATTCGGTGCGCCAAATCCGTTCCGAATACAGGGCCAAGTCGAGTTCCGGACCGGCTTCCTTATCGGAGACCAGCAAATTCCCCTCGCCCCGACTAGAGGTACCCGAGGCAATGCTGCCCTGCTCAATCACTGTCACGCTCAACCCAGCCTTGGCCGCATAATAGGCGCAGGCCGCGCCAACTATGCCGGCGCCGATAATCACCAGATCATCCATTTCATTCCGCATTTCGCTACTCGTTCCGTTGTCGCTAGCCTGGCTGCTCGCTAAAGCAAGAAGCCTTCCGGAAACGGATCACTGGGATCGAGGCGGTATTCGGCGGTGCCGGTAATCCAGGCCCGGCCGGTGACTGTGGGCAGCACCGCGGGAAAGCTACCGACGGTGGTTTCTTCCACCAGCTTCCCGATGAAACGGGTTCCGATGAAAGACTCGTTCACAAACTCCTGATTGAGCGGCAATTCGCCCCGGGCATGCAGTTGCGCCATCCTGGCACTGGTGCCGGTGCCACAAGGGGAGCGGTCGAACCAACCCGGGTGAATGGCCATCGCGTGCCGGGAATGCTGCGCTGTGGAGTCAGCCGCCTGCAGGTAGACGTGATGGCAGCCGACAATATCTGGCCGTTGCGGATGCACCGGCTGATTCTGTTCATTAATGGCGGCCATAATGTCCAGACCGGCAGCTAATAGCTGATCCTTGGCAGCGCGGTCGAAAGGCAGACCGAGCGATTCAAGCTCAACGATGGCGTAGAAGTTCCCGCCAAAAGCAAGATCATACTTAACCTCGCCAAGACCAGGAACGCTCACCCGTGCATCCAGTTGATAAGCAAAGGACGGCACATTGCGGATGGTCACCGAGGTGGCCTTCTTGCCGGATACCGCCACCTCGGCCACCACTAATCCGGCCGGGGTGTCTAGCCGGATCGTGGTGACCGGCTCGACCGCCTCAACCAGACCGGTTTCCAGCAATACCGTGGCCACCCCGATGGTGCCATGGCCACACATCGGCAAGCAGCCAGAAACCTCAATAAAAAGCACACCGAAGTCTGCGTCATCCCGCGTTGGCGGTTGCAAAATGGCACCGCTCATGGCCGCATGGCCGCGCGGCTCGTACATCAGGAAGGTACGCAGCTGATCAGCATGCTTCATGAACCATTCGCGACGTTCGGCCATGGTCTCACCGGGGAGTACACCTACCCCGTTGACAACCACTCTGGTAGGCATACCTTCGGTATGCGATTCCACTGTTTCAAAACGGCTTTCCGCAGTGAACTGCACGACCGCCCCGCTTCCTGATTAAGACGCTGAACTGATTAAGACACCGGGTACTAAAGGGCTAGCTGCCAGAACTACGACAGCCACACCATCGGAGCGTGCGCCACCGAGCGACTATTTGTAGCCCTTGGAGAGCACAGCTTCGGTGTCGGAAATGATCCGCTGCTTGATCGGCTCCGGCAACTCAAGCCGCGGCGGACGGGTAATGCCGCCTTTGCGTCCGGTCACGTCCTGGGAAAGCTTTATAGCCTGTACGAACTCAGTTTTGGAATCCCAGCGCAGCAGCGGGTGCAGATCGCGGTAAATGGTCAGCGCCTTCTTCCAATCCTCCGGCTCCTGGGAGGTCGAGAGCCGGTAGAGCTCCACCGTCGACTCCGGAATCGCGTTGGTGTAGCCGGCAATCCAGCCGACCGCGCCGGCAATGCCCAGCTCGAGCACGACGTCGTCTGAGCCGATCAGCACATCGAGATTAGGCGCGTACTCACGGGTTTCGTAGGCTCGGCGCACATCACCGGAAAATTCCTTGACCGAGACGATAAGTCCCTCCTGATGCAGCTGCGCGAGAATCTCAGGGGAAAGGTCGACCTTGGTGTCAATCGGGTTGTTGTAAGCCAAAATCGGCAGTCCAACTGCAGCAACCCGGCGGTAGTGATCAATAATGGACTCGGCATCTGCCCGGTAAGCATTCGGTGGCAGCAGCATTACCGCGGCCGCACCAGCCTCGGCGGCGTGCTCGGTCAGCCGCACGCTTTCCTGAGCGCCGTAGGAAGCCACTCCGGGAATCACGTTAAAACCTTGGGGCGCCGCTTCAATCGCAACTTCGACCACCCGATGACGTTCTTCAAGAGTCAGGGTTTGGTATTCGCCGAGCGAACCATTAGGGGCAACCCCATCGACACCAGAGGAGGCTAGGAACCGGACGTGGTCCGCATAGGCTTCATAGTCGACGGAAAGGTCATCCTTGAACGGCAGAGTGGTGGCGACGTTAACCCCGCGCCAGGGCTGGGGCTCTGTTTGTGGCTGTGTCATAGTTCCTTCTTTACTTCCTCAATTACGCGATTGACCGTCTAAATAACCGCCTCAGCGACGGCGCGAGGGCCCGCAAAGCCCAAGCGTGACTATCAGAGCGTCCGAAGGGAGCTAAACCCGAGGAGAGCTATGTGGCCACCATCACAGAATACATCGACTCAGAGATTGGTGCAATTGCAATGACACTGATTTTCTGGATAGTGCTTCAGTTTTGCTTAATGATTGCTGGACGTGGGCGGGCGGCGCCTCGCCAATCGGGGCACCGCCCGCCCGCATCGCGCTAATTCGCTAGCCACCGACATTATGTCCGGCGGGAGACGCTGGGCTCACAGTCGAACCCTAAACCTAGGCCGCAGCCAGTGGACAAGGGCCCGTTGAGTGATCCTGGCTTATTGCATCGTAACTATTGAACCGTGACTTTCCAGCCCTCGACATTAGTCGGAGCGTTGACATTATTGAGCGCGATATCTTCCTTCTGGCACTGATAGCTGTTCGCACCAACAGCACCCTTTGGCCAGATTCGGGTGTATTTCACGCCGGCGGCGTTGATGTTATACGCCTGAACACCATAGTCACCCTGAACGGTCTTTCCAGCCGGCACCGCAGTAGTGACCGAGACCCCGATCTGCGTTGTTGTGGAGTTAGTGATGGTGGCACTTACCGAAGCCGAGAGGAACTTCAAAAAGCTTGCCGAGACGCTGGCGGAAACCGAGAGCGTGAAGGTTTTGGACTGAGATGAAGTGAAGGTCGTGTTAATGTCCTGCATCGTGTTGTTCTGGGCGATACGAGAATCGCTGACATTGAAGGTCGGAGTGGCGTTGTAGAGCGTGTAGGCAAACTTATCTTGCTTTAGTGCGCCCTGCGAGCCAATCGGCTCCCAGCCGGAGGCGTCACTCCAGTTCACATCTCCACAGTTAACATAGGAGGCAGCCTGAGCAGTATTTGCGCCAATAAGCCCCAACGCTGGCGCGGCCAAGACCAGAGCCAAAGCCGAAGCTCCGGCTCGCGATTTTATTGATTTCACTGGTTTTCCTCTCGAGAAGATAACGTTTTGTAAAAGTTGATCACTTGATCAAGTTTTACAAAAAAGCGCCTTCCCGACAAGAGGTGACTTCTTAACGACAGCGGTCACCCTACGGTCGAGGAACGTGAACCGATTCACCTAGTGAGCTCGCTGTAGCGCGATGATCTCACTAAACGAGAGAACTTCGCGGGCCTGCGACGTGCCCTCCTGGCGGACGACCTACCGTTCGTCAAGCGGAAAGAGTCAACCGATTCCTCAAATAGTTCAATAACGCCGTAATTCATGCAGGACCCATTCGGCAAATTCGCATTTTCCGGACCGATCTTAATTCACCTCTAGAAATATCGAAAGAATGAATGAAGTACCTATCTCAATCAACTTGACTGACCTTCCCGGACCCCCCTCCCCAGACGTCATCTCACTTGCCCCGAACCCTCAGGGAAGCTTCCTCGGCAAAGCGATGGCCACCCACCACCCCAATAACAACGGGCGAAGTGGCTTCGATCGCAGCATCGACAGCCAGCGGTTCCGGCGCCCAAATCGGCGGAAATAAACCCTTATGGAGGTGCAATTTCACCCAATATAAATTCCCTTAGACTGTTTCAGGTGAATTGCCAGATTATTCCTGAGAAACTCCCAGCCTGCAGAGTTACGCTCCTGGAGGTTCCACTCGGAACCTACCGTTATTAACAAAGGAGTTAATTTCACTATGAAACGACGTAGTTTCTTCTCTACCCTCGCCGTTGCCACCACCGCGCTGGCTTTGGCCTCGGGGGCGGGCCTGGCTCAGGCAGCCACCACCGCACCAGCTATTCAGCCCAGCACCCAGCACAGCATCGACTCCGCGGGCAAGATCCATGGTCATGGCTTTGATGTCCAGGCTGCAAAGAAGGCTCACGCCAACAAGCCAGCGCCGGAACTCAAATTCGCGGCAGCACCGGCATCATATTCGCTCAAGCAGTACACCCTTTCTCCCGGCGATCAAGGACCTGTCGGCTCTTGCGTCACCTGGGCCACCGGCTACACCGGCTACGGCATTCTGATGAATGAAGCTAAGGCAAAAGGCGCCCCGATGGCCCCGATGTTCATCTACTCCCAGATCGTTAAGGAATACAACAACGGCCAGGATAACGGTACCTACGCCGCCATAGCGCTGAAGATGGAGAAGGAACGCGGTATCGATACCCAGTCTGACTACACTCAGGGCACTACCAACTACAAGACCCTGCCGACCGCGGCACAGAAGGCCAATGCCCTGCACTACAAGCTCGGCAGCTACACCGACCTGACTAACTCTGACCGCAAGGCTGGCATCAAGGCTGCTATCTCCCAGGGGCACCCGGTGGCCATTGGCTTCTCGGGCCGCGATAACTTCGATGGCCTAGATTCGGATAACTCCTACTACGATCCCTCCGAGGGCGAGTTAGCCGGCTGGGGTCACGAAGTGACCGTTATCGGCTACGACGCCAACGGCGTCACCGTGCAGAACAGCTGGGGCACCGGCTGGGGTGACGGCGGCTTCTTCACCGCACCGTGGTCCTGGATCACCGGCAGCGACGTCGATGAGGTCAACTCAATGAACACCTTGGCGCTCAGCTAAGAAAGGTCCTTAAGTAAACAGTAGTAAGCAGCCCTGCCGGTGCTCTCAACCCAGAGCACCGGCAGGGCTGACTTAAGTCCCAGCGGGTGCCACACTGAAGTTAGGTTTAATAGGTTCGCCCTTATCGGCATAATTCCTCGCAATTCCAGTGAATCGGCAACTCGCGCAACAATTCTTCATAATTCACTCCCTGTCGGCTCTTTCGCTGCTATATAAGCAAGTCTCGGCTGGCCGCAATGCGTCAGCTACCGACTATCTTGCGAACACCACCCAGCGCACCAGAATGGCAACTAGCCCCCGAGACCCCGTAACTTCGGGCCTGGAGCAGACGCTTAGCAATGCAAAACTTCGCCACTCGACTGTCAGAATTTGCTACTCAAAAGTAACAGTCTGTGCAATTTCACCTTCATGCGGCGAGTTACCAGATTATTCATATTGAACTTTCAGACTGCGGAGTTACGCTCCTGGAGGTTCCACTCGGAATCATCTGTTATTAACAAGGGAGTTAATTTCACTATGAACAAAAACAGGTTTTTCTCCGCTCTCGCAGTTGTCACTGCTGCGCTGACTCTGGCATCGGGCGCAGGGCTTGCCCAAGCAGCACCGACAACAGCTCTCGTGCAGCGCGGAGCACACTCCGTGGAGGTCTATGGCCACGGCTTCAATTTCAAGGCAGCCGCAGCAGATCAGGCCAAGCTGGCAAAGAAGCCAGCTGCTGAGCTGAAGTTCGCTGCCGCTCCGACGTCCTACTCGCTCAAGCAGTACGCCGTGACCCCGGGCAATCAGGGCAGAATTGGTTCCTGCGTTACCTGGGCCACCGGATATGCAGGCTATGGCATCTTGATGAATGAAGCGAACGCCCAGGGCGGCCCGATGGCTCCGATTTTCATCTACTCGCAAATCGTCGATGAATACAATGACGGCGAGGATTCGGGGACCTGGGCTTCCATCGCTTTGCCAATGGAGAAGGAACGCGGCATTGATACCAAGGCGCACTACAACTCTGACGTCAATGACTATCAGACATTGCCAACCGCTAGCCAGAAGGCAAATGCCCTGAACTACAAGCTGGGCAGCTTCACCAACCTGACCAATGCTGACCGCAAGGCCGGCATTAAGGCCGCCATCTCGCAAGGTCACCCGGTGCCGATTGGCTTCCGGGGGCGAAGCAACTTCGAGGGCCTTGACTCCAGTAATTCCTATTACGACCCGTCACAGGGAACCCTCCTGGATTGGGGTCATGAAGTGACCGTTGTAGGCTACGACGCCAATGGCGTCACCGTGCAGAACAGCTGGGGCACCGGCTGGGGTAACGGCGGCTTCTTCACCGCACCGTGGTCCTGGATCACCAGCAGCGACGTGAACGAAGTTCATTCGATGGATTCACTAGCTTTCAGCTAAATCCGCTGATCCGCCGAGAGCCCTGTTCGCATTCCGCCCCGAATGCAAACGGGGCTCTTGGTTTAATCGGGTGCTACATCCCGCCACCGGCGTCGGGTGCCATATTGGAGAATCTGGAATAGTGTCCTTGGAAGCCGACCACGATGGTTTTAGTCGGGCCATTACGGTGCTTGGCGACAATCACATCAGCCTCACCCGCTCGCGAGGATTCCTTATCGTAGATATCCTCACGATGCAGCAGGATCACCATATCCGCGTCCTGCTCAATGGAACCCGATTCACGTAGGTCGGATACCATCGGCTTCTTGTCATTACGCTGCTCGGAGCCACGGTTCAGCTGAGATAGCGCGATCACCGGCACCCCGAGTTCCTTGGCCAACAACTTCAAGGCCCGAGAAAATTCAGATACTTCTTGCTGACGCGACTCAACACGCTTTCCCGATGACATCAACTGCAGGTAATCCAGAACCACTAGCTTCAGGTCATGTTGCTGCTTGAGGCGCCGGCACTTTGCTCGGATTTCCATCAGTGACATATTCGGGCTGTCGTCAATGAAAAGCGGAGCTTCATTCAGGGGACCCATCACCTTGGCGATCTTCGCCCACTGTTCGTCTTTGACCGTGCCCTTACGCAAATCCTGAAGCTGAATGGTGGCCTCGGCACTCATTAAACGCATTGCGATTTCGGTGCGGCTCATTTCGAGCGAGAAGAAGACGGTGGCCATCTTGTTCTTAATTGCCGCGGACCGGGCAATGTCCAGTGCGAAAGTCGATTTACCGACGGCCGGGCGGGCGGCAATAACGATCATCTGTCCCGGGTGCAGGCCGTGCGTCAGATCATCGAGGTCATAGAAGCCAGTGGGCACCCCCACCATTCCCTCACCGCGATGGCCGGCGGCTTCGATCTCGTCCATCGCCGATTCCATTACCTCACCGAGCGGTACATAATCTTCCGCGGCCCGGCGTTCGGCGACCGCGAAGACCTCAGCCTGCGCGGCATTGACAATGTCTTCAACCTCGCCGTCATTACTGTAGCCAAGCTGCACGATCTTGGTGCCAGCATTGACCAAACGCCGCAGTACCGCACGCTCGCTGACAATCTGAGCGTAAAACCCGGCGTTCGCCGCTGTCGGCACCGATTGAATGAGCTGATGCAAATAGGCGGGACCACCGACTTTGGAGATCTCACCGCGTTTGGTTAGCTCATCCGCAACCGTCACGGCATCAGCTGGTTCTCCGCGCCCGTAAAGATCGAGCACCGCTTCGTAGATGTTTTCGTGGGCTGGTCGGTAGAAGTCTTGCCCTCGCAGCACCTCGACGACATCAGCAATGGCATCCTTGGAGAGCAGCATGCCGCCCAATACGCTCTGCTCGGCGACCAGGTCTTGAGGCGGCGTGCGGGCGAAATCTGGCTCACGAAGTGAGCTTGGCGAGGCATCGGGACTCGTGACGGACATTGCCGTGACCACCCCTTCACTAAATTCTGCGGTTTGGAAAATCGAGCCTCAACTCGGCAAACCGGCAACTGAACATCCTGATTATTTCTACCCTCAAGCACCGACATTTTCGTGTCCAAAGCAAGCTCAGATTCATACTCAGATTCATTGCCGAGCAGACTCACGGAACTAGTGAGGAGGATCGAATTTTGATACCTAGCAACGTTACCGCACACCACCGAGGAGCCCTGTGGATAAAATGTGGAGTGTGCGGCGTGTTGTGTGCACACGTTGGGGACAAGTCTGTGGATAAAGAAAAAGTTTTTGCAGAAATTGGCCTCTGACCTGCAGCAACGCTAACCACATCCTGTGGAGCAAATATTCTTTTTCAACAACCTTCATCCACAGCTTGCATGTTGACAACGTGTCAAAATCTGTTGTGAGTATTTGCTCGGCCCGGCCACGCGCCGCCGCGCCGAGCTAATTCTCAACTAGCCTGCCACCCCGCCTCCGGGCGATTGGTCAACCGCGCTTCTCACTCGGCCTCAAGGCCTGGAAGCGCCCCAATTCCTGCTATGCAGCACCTCACCGTCCGACTAGGATTGCCTAATGGAATGGTTCTTCGTGGTGCTGATCGCCATCGTAGGGTTGATCGTGCTGATCTGGGCGCTGCGCGTCGGGCGCAATAAGGGCCAGGGGGTCTCTGAGGCTGACCGCTATCTGCAGCAGCTCACCGCCAGGTCCCATTCGGCGCAGGTCTCCCGTCCGCAGAGCGCACCACCGGGCCAAGGACAGCAGGGCCAACCAGCGCAAGGTTACCCCGTGCAAGGCTACGCCGCGGCGGGCCGCCCGACTCAGCAGCCCATGCAACTCCCCCCGCAACTGGTGATGCAGGCGCAGGCTCTGGTACGTGGTGGCCGCAAAATTGAAGCCGTTAAGCTGATTCGGCAGGTCACCGGGCTCGATTTGGCGAGTGCGAAGCGGATCGCAGATAGCCTGTAGTCGGTAGTGAGAAGTCGATGAACGCTAAATCAAAGCAGAACAAAACTGTCGAAAATGACGCCTCGGTACAGTTATTCCTCGATTCAGTGCAGGACCCGGTGCGTCGCGCGGATGCCGAAACATTGGTGTCGCTGATGACCGAGGTAACCGGAGTGCAGCCGAAAATGTGGGGCAATGCCATCATCGGCTTTGGCCGTAATCACTATAAGTATGAAAGTGGCCGCGAAGGCGATCAGCCAGCGGTCGGGTTTTCACCCCGCAAAGCCAATCTGTCGATCTACGCTCTCAGCCACACCGACACTTCCCGGGCAGCCTTAGCGCGCTTGGGAAAACACAAGACCAGTGTTGCCTGCCTCTACGTCAACCGGCTCGAGCAGATTGACCTTGAGGTACTCAAGGAACTGGTCAAAGAATGCTTTGAGCTCTACAACGAGGTCTGAGCGAAAATTTCACCCTGATTGTGGGCGAGCAAGTCGCCGCAAGAAAAGCAAAAACGTCCGCTCCTTTGACCTGGACCTCGGCCTGATCAAAGGAGCGGACGCTCAGGATTGCTTAGTTATCGCGAAGCAACAACATTCAGATCGATAACAGCGGAAACGTCCTCGTGCAGACGAACGTTCGCCTGGTACTTCCCGGTGCTCTTAATGTGAGCGGGAAGTTCGACCTTGCGCTTGTCAATGCTGCCCAGGCCAGCGGCCTCAACAGCTTTTGCAACGTCCTCAGCCTTGACAGTGCCGAAGAGACGACCGGAAGCACCAGCCTTCACCTCGAGACGCACCGGGGCAGCGGAAAGTGCTGCAGCCTGGGTCTGAGCGGCTTCAACCGAAGCGTGCTCACGAGCGGCACGAGCAGCCTTGATGGACTCAACCTGCTTCTCACCGCCCTTGCTCCAAGCAAGCGCGAAACCGCGAGGCAGCAGGTAGTTACGGGCGTAACCGTTCTTCACCTCGACGATGTCGCCAGCGGCACCAAGACCAGTTACTTCGTGGGTCAAAATGAGCTTTGCCATGTGTTATCTCTCCTTAGTTGCCGCGGCCGGCGCCCGAGTAGGGCAGCAGTGCAACTTCGCGGGCGTTCTTGATCGCCAAAGCGATCTTGCGCTGCTCCTGCACGGTCACGCCGGTGACGCGACGAGCACGGATCTTTCCGCGGTCGGAGATGAACTTGCGCAGCAATGCGACGTCCTTGTAGTCGATGACGGTGACGTCAGCGGCCTTCAAGGGGTTGGACTTTGGTTTGGGCTTGCGAATTTCAGCCTTAGCCATCGTGGAGCTCCTTCGTGTTGTGGAGCCCGTGGATATTGATCCACGGGATGGAGAGTGGAACATTACAACAGAGCATGAACCAATGTGGCGCAGAACGACACTGCGGTAATGCCCTGATGGGTTTGTAGAGTGGTGCACAAGGGACCCGATGTGGCGACGGAGTCGACACTTCGGGGGTGCATCAATCTTTAGAAGGGCGGTTCGGACGAATCCGGGCCGTTGCCCCAACCGGAGTTACCGGAAGCGGGAGCGGCCCAAGGATCGTCGGCGGGAGCGGACTGCTGTCCTGGTGCTCCCCAACCCGAGTTTCCGCCGGAGTTACCTCCGCCGAAGCCACCGTTGCCACCAAAGTTCCCGCCGCCCTGCGCTCCTGAATTGGAGCGCTGAGTGCGATTCACCTTGGCATTGGCGTATCGCAACGAGGGGCCGATTTCATCGACCTCAAGTTCGATAACGGTACGCTTCTCGCCCTCTTTGGTTTCGTAGGAACGTGATTTCAAGCGGCCGGTAACAATAACGCGAGTTCCCTTAGTGAGGGACTCGGCTACGTTCTCGGCAGCCTCACGCCACACCGAAGCGCGCAAGAACAGCGTTTCGCCGTCCTTCCACTCATTCGAATTTCGATCGAATGTACGCGGGGTGGATGCAATGGTGAAGTTGGCCACCGCAGAACCGGACGGCGTGAACCGCAACTCCGGATCGTTGGTCAAGTTGCCAACCACGGTAATGGTGGTCTCGCCTGCCATATCTCCTGCTTCCTACAGTCTTAGATCTTGCTTGGATCTTGAGGTCAGTAGTTCACCGATTACTCGGCGACGACCTTCTGATCTTCGGGGCGGATGATCTTGGTGCGCAGAATGGTCTCGTTGAGGCCAAGCTGACGATCAAGTTCCTGAGCAGTGGCCGGTGCAGCAGTGAAGTTCACTACCGCGTAGATGCCCTCTGACTTCTTCTTGATGTCGTAGGCCAAGCGGCGACGACCCCAGATGTCCAACTTGTCAACGGTCCCGCCGTCGCCAGTGATCACCTTGAGAAACTTCTGCAGGGATGGCTCAACGGTACGCTCGTCGACCTCTGGGTCGATGATTACCATCAATTCGTAAGGACGCATATGTGAACCCACCTCCTTTGGGCTAAACGGTTACGGTCTTTCCGTAACAGGAGGTTCATTTGCGTGATCCTCTGGCCTCGCGTGGATTCCGAAAGGCACAAAGCATCGAGTCCGTGTAAACACAGACCTAGCAATGATACCGGACCGCGCCAGCCAACACCTAACGCCCTTGGTAACGTCCGTTCTCCCTGCCACAAGTGCCACCGTCGAGTTCGGAGATCTGCACCTTATGACGAACTCAATACGTGCAGATCTCCGAACTCGATTTGCTGTCAGCGGCGGGTGGCTCGCCAAAGCGCTGCCCACTGCTCCGCGTTGAGTTCCCTCGGCAGTGCTGCTGGCGGAAGCCGCAGCTCCCCTAATAAGGAAGTCGGCGGTTTGCGGCCTTGAGTTTTCCAGAGGATCTGTGAGATCCCTCGGCCGGGCCCGGTAAAGACCCGCTGAACAAAGTTGCGATACGAACACTTCGAGACGGAGTCAATGGGGACTAGTGGTTGCTGCCGACGCTCGATGCTGAACAGCCCGCCGTCGACACTGGGCCGCGGCATGAACGCCTGCGCCGGAACCTTGGCCAATAACGTGAACTCAAACCAGGGCCACACCTGAGCGGTCAATAGCGAAGCCCCGCCCACCGCCGTTCGACGTCGGGCGACCTCCCACTGAGTAAGCAGCACTGCATATTGCCAATCCGGTTCATTCAACAGCTTCCGCAGGATCGCTGTGGTGAGGTGGAACGGCAGATTGCCCACTACGACGTCGATGGAGCTTGGCATTCGATAGTCCAGATAGTCCGCCAGCACGATTTGCGCCGAGCCAGCCAAAGCGCGCTGCAAGCGGTCGGCAAACCGCGGATCGTATTCAACGATGGTTAGTTCTCGACCAAGTTTGGCGAGCTGCCGAGATATCGCCCCCGCTCCACCGCCTATTTCGAGAATGGCGCCTTGGGTGTTGTTTATTTCTTGGGTTAAACGGTTGATAATTTGGTGATCTTTGAGAAAATTTTGGCCGTTCTCATGCCGGCCGGAAGTGAATCGAGACATCTGTATGCTCCGTGCTCAAAAGCGGAGCCGGGCAGCGCAAAGGCGCGCCGGCTTGGGCGCGGAAGCGGCGACTTGACGTCAGAGGTGCTGGAATCGAGGCGCCGCTAAGAGCGGCGTAGCCGCCGACTCGGCAGCGCTGAAGCGGCAAAGCTCGCCGCACAGAAATTCACTATCACCTCTCAAGCGTATCGGTTCCGCCATGTCCCTGCTTCATCGAGTGTGCAGTTCTGCACCTTAAAGTGGCCCCAAAAGGTGTAGAACTGCACACTCGACGCCGGGAACGTGCGGACGCAACGCCGAGCGAAGACTCACTCCGGCAGCGGTTTGTGGGCGGTTTCCTTGAGTGCGAAAATGTAGACCAACAACGACACCACACAGAGCGCGGCCACATACCAACCAAAGTAGCCCGGCACGCCCCAGCTCTTCAGTAAAGTGCCCACGAAGGGTGCGGTACCACCGAACAGCGCCACGGTGAGCGAATACGGGAACCCAATTCCCGCGCTGCGGACGTGAGTGGGAATGATTTCGGCATTGACCGCTGCTGAAATCGCGGTGAATCCGCTAAGTACCAGCATGCCGAGCAGGGTAATCACCAAGGTTCCGGCGAACTCTGAGTGCGAGAACAGACTCAGCGCAGGCACAATGCCGAGCGCGAAAATTCCGGCGCAAGCAATCAGGAACGGCTTGCGACCCCAGCGGTCCGACAGGATACCGATCACCGGCTGAATCACCATGAAGAAGAAAAGTGCAATGGTGGAAATAATCAAGAACTGCCCAGAGTTTACCCCGCCGTTGGCCGGGACATAGGTGGCCAGGTAGGTGGTCCAGGTGTAGTAGAGAATCGTGCCAGCAATGGTGACACCAATGATCAGCAGCGAAGGTTTCGGATACTTCACCAGCGCGTCAAAGAGCTTGGGTCGCTCCGTAATGGCCTTCACCACGAGGGTTTCCTCAGTCCCACGACGTATCCACAGACCGACCAAGCTCAGCAGCGCTCCGACAATAAAGGGAATCCGCCAACCCCAGGCGCTCATATCCGCCGGACTCAAGATATTCACCAGCAGCGCCGCCAGGCCGGAGGCAAGTAGCTGCCCCAAGGTAGTCGAAACGTACTGGAAGGAGGAGTAAAAACCACGACGATTCGGCGGCGCGGATTCCACCAGGAAGACCGTATTAGCCGCAAACTCGCCGCCCACCGAAAGACCAGAAATCAGTCGCCCGAACACTAGAATAATTGGCGCCCAGACACCGACGGCTTCGAAAGTTGGGGTCAGCCCGACTATTAGCGAGCCCAGACCCATCGTGCTTATCGTCAGCACCAGGGTGTTTTTGCGGCCAATTCGATCGGCCAGATTGCCGACTAGCAAACCCCCGATGGGCCGCAATAGGAAGCTTGCCGCAAAGACCGCGAAAGCGGACAAGACGTCCGCGGTGGAATTTCCGGCATGGAAAATCTGTGGCGCGAAGACCGTCGCCAGGAAGCTGTAAACATACCAGTCGTACCATTCCACAGCGTTGCCGACGCCGGAAGCGACAATTTGCCGCAGATGCCTGGTGACTGGTTGAACTGTCGCGGTTTGGCTCATGGCCACATGCTACGCGCAGCGCGTCCCACCAGGCCGAAGATGACGTCAAAGTCGCCGCTCCCCGCACCGCAGCGTCGCCACTACGCGTCGAGTGTCGAGATCTGGGGCTTAAAGGCTCGAAATAAACCCCCAGATCTCGACACTCGGCAGGGGGTGCGGACGGTGAATGACGCGTAGGATCGAGCTGTGATGTCAGCCGTACGAGAAGATCAGCGAGGCCGTCGGGCCAAGCTCGCCCGGGCCCGCTTCCTGGTGATGCTATTGGCGGCTGCGATTGCTGGCTTGGTCACCGGGCTCCTCGATTCCTGGTTGCATGCCCCCGCCGTCGCCTGGGCAGCGGCGGCTGGCGTCTATAACCTGTGGGTATGGCTGGCCATTTCCCGGATGAATGCTGAGACCACCGCAGCCCACGCCACCGAAGAGGATCCGCGCCGCCCGACCGCGAATCTGCTCATTACCTTCTGTGCCTTAGCCAGTTTAGGCGCGGTCGCCGTGGTGGTGATTGACGCAAAGAACGCTGACGACGGCGGACGGCTAATCCTCGCAGCCCTGGCCTTGGGCACCACAGCACTTTCCTGGCTGATGGTGCACACGCTGTATACCCTGCGGTATGCCGAGATTTACTACACCAATACGCCCAAGCCCGGTGGTATTGACTTCAACCAGCCTGAGCTCCCGCAATACACCGACTTCGCCTATATGGCATTCAGCCTCGGTATGACCTACCAGGTCTCGGACACCAATATCAGCACCCGAGCAATGCGTTCGGCAGCGCTGCGCCATTCACTGCTGGCCTTTGTTTTCGGCACCGGAATTCTGGCCACCACCATTAACCTGGTGGTCAGCCTGGCCTCCTGAGCGAGGTGCTGCGGCTGGCTAAACAACTCTCCGTGGACAGCTCATGTTAGGCCTCAGGCCGCAGCCGACCGGGCGAAGCAAGCTTATCGACCAGTTGTCGCAGCGAAGAAGGCGCGGCCCAGCTGGCTGAGCCACAACGGATCCTGAACCCCTGACATCTCCCGAGCCGAATGCATCGACAGCAAGGGAACACCGACGTCAATGGTACGGATACCCAGCCGGGTAGCGGTCAGTGGACCTATAGTTGAACCACAAGGAATATCATTATTCGAAACAAATTCCTGGTATGGAATATTTTCTTGCCGAGCCAGTCTGGCAACTAAAGCGGCACCCTCGGCATCGGTGGCGTAGCGTTGATTCGCATTGATCTTCAGCAACGGACCAGCGTTGAGTTGCGGATGGTTGGCCGGATCGTGCCGGTCCGCATAGTTGGGGTGCACAGCGTGTCCAGCATCCGCAGAGAGACACCAAGAGGACGCCAGGGCACGATGCCAATCTTCAGAACCCGCTCCCAGGCTTGCCGAAATGCGCGCCAGGATATCTGCCAATATCGGCCCGCTGGCACCAGAGGTCGAGCCGCTGCCCACCTCCTCATGATCAAAGGCAGCCAGCACCGCGATCGGAGCTTCCGACTCCGAACCTGCATTCTCGGTCGTGTCAGCTAGCTCAATCAGCGCCTGCACGCCGGCATGCACCGAGCTCAGATTATCCAGCCGCCCCGAGGCGAAGAAGGCCTGATCAGCACCAAACACCTCGGGCTGTTGGGTGTCCGCCAAAACCACGTCATAGCCGGCTACCTGCGCTGCCTGCACCCCGGCCGACTCGGCAAGAACAGCTAGCAAATCGGCCTCGCTGGGATCTCCGAGCCCCCAAATCGGATTCATCTGATACTGGCGATCAAGCTTAAAACCTTCATTGACTGAACGATCCAGGTGTACGGCAAGTTGTGGAAACCGCAAAAGTGGCGTGGTCTGTGCTAACACCGTGCTGCCGTCCAGCAACACCAGCCGGCCCGCCAGGCATAGCTCGCGATCCAACCACGAATTCAGCAGCGGTCCACCGTAAACTTCTACACCCGCCTGCAACCAGCCGAAGCGTCCGGTGGTGGATTTCGGTTTCAGCTTAAAAGAGGGCGAATCGGTGTGCGCGCCAAAAATATTGAAGCCGGTCCGTGGCCCGGCCGTTGCCGGCAGTAGCCAAGCAAGCAGCGCCCCATGCCGGATCACAAAATAACTACCCGCTTCTTTCGGCCACTCCTGGCGTTCATCAAGCTGCTTGAAACCCGCCGCGCTGAGTCGGCGGGCGGCCTCGGCAGTGGCATGGAAACTAGACGGTGACGCAGAGACGAAGCGGCCTAGATCGCGGACATGGTCAAGCGCAGAGACTGTGGGCATGATTTGATTCAATCAGATTCCGCCAGCCTCGTCACACCCCAGCGAATGCCCTGACTCTTGCCGAAGCGAATGCCCTGACTCTTGCCGAACTCCTTCGATAGATATATCTTTCAGATATATCTATCGAAGAGGCATCATGACAGATCAGGCTCCCTTGACCCCCACCGCCTGGGCCATTATGGGATTTCTCTCGCTTGCCCCGCAGAGCGGTTACGACATTTTGCGGCAGGCAAAGGAATCGATAGCGGAATTCTGGGGCATCAGTCCCGGTCAGCTCTATCCGCAACTACAAGCCCTCTCGGCAAGGGGCTATATTCGCCCAATTGGTGAAGCACAAGGCCCGCACGCCAGGCAGCACTGGGAAATCACCGAGCAGGGCAGGGACGCCCTGCTCGACTGGTTAAAGGCCCCCAGTGCACCACTCCGGGTGCGCGATGAGCGGCTGGCCAAATTGTTTTTCGGCAGCCGCGCCGAGGACCCGGGAGTCCGAGACCAGGCCATCGCGGCACTACAGGAAGAGCGTCGCCGCCTGCTTGCGCATATTGACTCGGCTCTCGGCGTGTTGCTGCCTGATCAAGAACTTCCGCCACCCAGCGAGGCAGCTAAACTCGGCGCACCCGAGTTGGCTGTACGCTACGGTGCCCATGCGGCACGGACCGCCGAACATTGGGTACGGCGCGTGGTGGGCAGGAAGTTATAGCGATGGATCTGGTCTCGGTTATTTCATTGCCGCTCATCTTCTTATTTACCCTGCTCTTTGCGGTGATTGCCGCCTTTGTGGCACGGCGCATTTTAGGGGTACCGGTCGGCTGGCCACGCTCCATCGTGATCGGTCTATTGGTCAACTTCGGCGCCACGCCACTGATCACTGTCTTTCTTAGCGCTTCCGGACTGAACGATGCCGAATCACTCAGCCAGCCGCAGAATTTCGGTGGCGCGATGCTGATCGTTGGGCTATCTTTTGCCTGGGCCTTCGCCTTCGGGGTGGCGCTGCTCGTTGCCACTGAGGTGCTCTGGCCAACCGGCACAGTGCCCTCGCCTTTGGCCTTACTACGTGCTCGTCGAGCTTCTAAGGCCAGGCGACGTCGCTATTTCCAGGTAGCCGGTATTGCACTCAGAGCAGGCCTGCTGCGCCCGACCAGCATGAAAGCCATCCAGAGCGGAACCCCAGAGGCCGCTAGAACAGCCAAGGCACTGGCGAATACCCTCAATAAATCTGGAGTGACCTTCATCAAACTAGGCCAAATGATGTCAACCAGGGCGGATCTGCTGCCCGTCGAGTACATCACCGAGCTAGCCAAATTGCAGACCAAAGCCGAACCAGAGGAATGGCAAGCTCTCGAAGCACAGATTGACTCGGCCTTCGGGACGCCTTGGCGACAAGTACTTAACAGCATCTCCAGCAAACCGCTCGCCTCGGCCTCGGTTGCTCAGGTACATAGTGCCAAACTGCTCTCGGGCGAAGCTGTAGTGGTGAAGGTACAGCGGCCCGCAGCCTTGGCCCAGGTCAAAGTGGATCTGGATATTATTGAGCGATTTGCCCGACTGGTTGAGCGCAGCACTTCGTGGGGTCGTAGCATTGGCGTCGCTCGACTAGCGGCTGGCTTTGCGGCCTCATTACGTGAAGAGCTCGACTACCGCACCGAGTTAGACAATATGGTCGCCGTCGCAGCGGGCTCTTCCCGGATTCGCATTCCTCGGGCCTTTCCCGAGCTCTCTGGGCGTCAGGTCCTGGTGATGGAACAACTAGCCGGAATCCCGCTGGGTGACGCGGCAACTCAACTCGCCGGACTTCCGCAGCGCGAGCGACACCGGCTGGCCAGCACCCTGCTGAATGGGGTGCTGCAGCAGATCGTGGTCAACGGGATTTTCCACGCCGATCTGCACCCGGGAAACATCATTTTCCTGCCCGGAACGCTCGATTCTGCAGCCAGGGACAGCGACCCTGAGGCCCAGTTGGCGCTGCTCGACTTTGGTTCGGTGGGGCGTTTGGGTAAGGACACCAGATCCTCACTGGCGGCCTTTCTGGTCGCGGTGAAGGCGGAAGATAATATGGCCGCCGCGGATCGGCTGCTGGAAATGCTCGACGTACCAGAGAAACTCGATCGTCGTAGCTTTGAACGTGAAGTGGGCGTTCTGCTGACTTACTTGAACTCCTCAACCAGTTCGCTGGTGATGCGACTGTTCGCTCTAGTGCAAAAGCATGAACTAGGAATCCCGGCACAATTGGCTGCCGCGCTGCGTGCGATCGGGGCGCTGGAAGGCTCCATCCAACTCATCGAACCGGGTTTCAACGTGATCGCCGAAGCACAGGCACAGGCCTCAGCCCTCCTAGCAGAAATGTACTCGGCTGAATCAATTAAAAACCTGATCGCTTCCAATACGATCGGTCTCGTCAACAGTCTGCAGAGGCTACCTCGAAACCTCGCTAGCTTGAGCGAGAAAATCGAGAACGGCACCTTGCAGGTTCAGGTCAGGCAATTTTCGGAGCCCACGGACCGCGGGTTCCTGACCGGACTGGCTCATGAAGGCATTGTGGCGGCGATCTCCATCGCCGCAATTATCGGCAGCATCGTGCTGATTATCTCCGATACTGGCCCGCTGATTGCGCCACAACTGAGACTTTATTCATTCTTTGGTTACACGCTGGCGCTCGGCGGGTTTGTCTTCGGTCTCAGGGCCCTTATTCGGGCCTTCCGGGGTCGCTGAGACGGCGAGCCAAGTGCTTATTCGCTCCCCGGTACCACCACGCCGGACTCATAGGCCCAGACCACGACTTGAACTCGGTCACGCAGATCGAGTTTGGTCAGGATGCGCCGCACATGGGTCTTCACGGTAGCCTCCGAAAGGTAGAAGCGGTGAGCGATTTCGGCGTTCGACAACCCCTCGGCGAGCGCCCGAACCACCTCAACCTCACGGGAGGTCAACCCCATCTCGGAACCGTCGGAGACCGGGATAGCCGGGGTGGCCCGAACGAAGTTCTCAAGCAATCGTTGGGTGACCCGCGGCGCCACCACCGCCTCACCGCTGGACACCACGCGGACCGCGCCAACCAACTCGGCGGGAGCCACGTTTTTCAACAAAAAGGCACTGGCACCAGCTTGCAAGCCGGCGAAGGCATACTCATCCAAATCAAAAGTGGTCAAGATAATCACTCGCGCCGATGCCCCAGAAGCAACGATCTTGCGGGTGGCCTCGATGCCGTCCATTACTGGCATTCGGACGTCCATCAGCACCACATCGGGTTGCAGGCTGTCAACTAAGCGCACCGCCTCGGCACCGTCCACCGCCTCACCAACGATCTCAAAATCCGACTCACCCTCAAGGATCAGCCGAAAGCCCATTAACAGGAGCGGCTGATCATCAACCAGCAGGATTTTCATGAGTTCTCCCTTGCCACATTCACTTCGGTCTCCGGGCACGCCAGTCTAGCCTCAACCAGCCAGCCGCCGGAGCTTCGCGGACCGGCGGAGACCTCGCCGGCGTAGGCGGCGGCCCGCTCCCGCATGCCGATCAGGCCCTGGCCGCTGCCGCGCACAGCGCTCGCGCCTCTCGGCAGCCCGGCCCGACCGTCGTCGCTGACCAGGAGCTCGACGAACGGATGTAGATGTGAAATCTTCACCTCGACCCGGGAGACATGCTGTGCATAACGGAGAACGTTGGTCAGTGACTCTTGCACAATCCGGTAGACCGCGAGCTGAAATCCCGAGTCCACTGGCAGCGCGGGACCCGAAAAGGAAAACGATAACGGCATTCCAGCGGCCCGAAATCCGGCGAGTAGGCCCTCGATGTCGAAGTCTCTCGACAACGGCCGTCGCTCAACCTGCTCCACCGGCTCCTCACGTCGCAAGACGCCAAGCACGCGTTGCATATCGGCGAGCGCGCCACGACCGGTTTGCGAAAGTTTCTGCAAGGCTTCTTCAGCCCGCTCCGGTGATCTATTGAGCGCGACCTGAGCGCCGTCCGAAAGGGCAATCATCACCGAAAGCGAATGCGCCACCACATCGTGCATCTCGCGGGCAATTCGATTCCGCTCATTCGCCGAAGCCAGGCTGACATTTCTTCGCGCCCACTCCTGGACCTCCAAGTCATGCTTGCGATCCCGCCAAATCATCACCCCAATCCCGGTCGCGATGACATTTCCTAGGATCATGAAACCAACGGTGGAAATCCATAATGTCCACGGATAGATACCGTCAAACTGTGGCGGCAGCGTAATCCAGGAAAACGCCCAGAACATCAGCGCGCCAAGCGGCAGGCTTACCGCCGCGGTGGCAGAAAACCCGATCCGGGCACCTCGGGCCGCGGCCACCGCATAAAGCGCGAAGATCATCCCCCAGCCGCTGTTGTAAGGCTGATTCGGCGGGCTCAGCAGCACCAAGATTTCACAGGCACTGACCAGGATCAGTACCAGCAACGGCATCCTGCGCCGGAAAAACAAAAGCCCGGCCATCAGCAAACTAAAAATCAATGGCCAGAGATGGCCTTCGCTACTCGAAGAGACCGTATTAATAGCGGAAAACAGCAGAAAAATCAGCACCACGGTGAGGTCCATCAGCACCGGATGCTTGAAAAAGAAGCGCCGGACCGGGCCGCGGCGCTTAGTGCTGAATTCGGTGAGGTCGACGGCGGCCGTTCGCTCCGTCGCCGACCTCACCTGGTTTTTCGGGCTCATCCTCCGAGCTTAGACGTCCCGCTTCTTGAGCAGGAAGGCCGCTGGCACTAGCGCCACCAGTACCCAGCCGAGGTAGATCAATCCGGCCTGCCAGGCATCGAGCTTGCCGTCAACGTGCTCGGTGGCGCTGGCCATCCGTTCGCCAACCGAACTCGGGAAGTAATCCGGCAAATACTTCCAGAAATCACCCGGAATACTCGAGATGAAGCTACCGGCAATCGGTAGTACGAAGAAAATGCCGATCAGGATCACGATGGCGGCTGCGGAGTTCCTCAGCAAAACACCGAGCGCCAGGCCAATGACAACCGCACCAACAATGTAAAGCCCCATCAGGAAAATATGCGACAGGGTTCCTTTGCCATTGAGCGAGACGTCGAAACCATAAGCCTTGAAGATCGCCGCGTCCAGTAAGAAGGAGACGAAGAAGGCCGCCACCGAGAGCAGGTAGCCACAGACCGCAAGGATGATCGCCTTGGCCCAGAGCACCGGCAAGCGCTTCGGCACAGCCGAGAAGGTCGAGCGCACCATACCAGTGGAGTACTCAGAGGCGATGAACATCACCGCGAGTGCGCCAATCACTGGCACCCCGATATAGGCACCCACGGTCGCCACCGAACCGATAATGCTGTCCAAGTCGAGCATCGGCGGCGGGCCGGCCGGACCCGCCAGGTTTGGATTCTTCTGCAGCTCGCTCATTCCGAAAGCGTTGCCCCAGGCGCCGAAGGCGCTCAAGCCGATCATTGCCAAGAAACTGACCAGCAACAGGATCTTGGTGGAGACCAGCGACCAGAACTTGGTCAACTCACTCTGCACCACCCCGGCGAAACTCAAACCTCGAGTTCCAGCGGTTGAGCTGCGAGTCGGATTAATAGTCTGCGTTGTCATCTCAGTCACTTCCCCGGAGTTGCTACTGGACCGGCGGGCGGCAAGGTCGCGGTGCCACCGTCGATCTGCGAATGGTATTCAACCTCGTCTTTGGTGAGGTCAAAGTAGGCTTCCTCGAGAGAGGCCGAGAGCGGTGACAACTCATAGACGAGCACCTGGTTATCCAACGCGATCTGAGCGATCTGACGCGATTCCATCCCGGAGACCTCGAGGGTCTCGGCCTCGCTGGCGCTGATCGTTACCCCGTTGGCGGCCAGTAAGCGAGTCAGCTCAGTGGTTTGCGGCGTACGCACCCGCACCCGGTTGGCCCGGTTGCCGGCAATCAATTCGCTAATCGGCGCATCCGCGATGATCTTGCCGCGGCCGATCACAATGAGGTGGTCGGCGGTCTGTGCCATTTCGCTCATGAGATGTGAGGAGAGGAAGACCGTCTTACCTTCGCCAGCGAGGTAACGTACCAGATTACGAACCCACAGCACACCCTCCGGATCCAAGCCGTTGACCGGCTCGTCCAGGATAAGCGTCTGCGGGTCCCCCAAGAGCGCATTAGCGATACCCAATCGCTGCCCCATACCCAGTGAGAAACCGCCGGCTTTCTTCTTGGCCACCTGACCCAGGCCGGTCATTTCAATCACCTGATCGACGCGAGCCTTGGGGATACTGTGCGTGGCCGCCATTGCTCGCAGATGATTGTAGGCACTGCGCGAGGTGTGCACCGCCTTAGCATCGAGCAGCGCACCCACCTGATGCAGGGGGTTCTTGTGTTCCGCGTATTTCTTGCCGTTAACCGTCACGCTGCCATGATTAGGCCGGTCCAGGCCGACGATCATCCGCATCGTGGTGGACTTCCCGGCACCGTTCGGCCCTAGAAAGCCGGTCACCTTACCGGGCTGCACGGAAAAGGAGATCCCGTCCACGGCCGTCTTGGTGCCATAGTGCTTGGAGAGCTGGGTGGCTTCAATCATGAAAGCTCCTTAGGTCAGTTGTTCCATTTACCACAGTACGGATGACCAGCCCTCAAATCGCCCCGCTCAGGGATGAACTTGACTAAATCAACCGGTAATCCTTGAGGATGACCTAAGTGGCTCCGAGTTAGCTCATTCGATGTCTGCGGGCGGCGGTGCATAGACCGTGAGGGCTCCGGGCAGCACGCTGAACTCCGCCGAGTGCACCCCGTCGATCACTTCACCGTCAATGGCCAGCGCAAATGGTTCGCCAACTGATTCCAGCCTCAGCTTTTGCTCAGTTCCGATCGTGATCACCGGGGAAACCTCGGTACGTCCGGTCAGAATGGCGGCCAGCAGCCTGAGCCGGGAGAGCGCACTCCGCGCCGAAATATAGCGAATATCCAGCACGCCGTCATCCAGCACGGGTCGCTCCAATGGCGCGAAACCCCGCGGGTAGTAGCGACCACGGCCAAGGTAGATCAACCAGACCTTCGTCGCTTTACCATCGATTTTCAAGGTGCTGGGTTTCAGTACGGCAAAAGTTCTCAACCCAGCAATGATTGAGGCCAGGGGCTTACCCAAGGTTTGTTGCAAAGCTTCCCGGCGTTGCACCAACTCGGGATAGATCCCGACACTCGCAGTATTGAGCATTACCCGGGTCTCGGTGCCCTCGGCACGCTGCATGCTCACTTCGGCAATATCGGTGCGCAGCGCTGTGCCAGCTTGCACCGCCCGCTCAACGGTTTCAACATTGGCACTGTGTACATCCCGAGCAAAATGATTGAAAGTACCGCCGGGAAAAACCGCGAGTGGTAGCTCTTCGGCAAGGGCGCGCTGCGCCACCGCACCCACCGTGCCGTCGCCACCCCAAACCGCGAGCGCCTTAGCACCCGGTTTCTGCAAGGCCTGATCAATCACTTGTTCAAGTTCTTTATCCTCTTCGAGCTCGGCAATCTCAAGCTTGGGTAGCTCCCGCTTGAGCGCGGCGATCGAATCCTCGGTATATGAGCCGCTGCCCGGGTTGGCGACGAGCCTGAGTCCTTCGCCCTGTTCCAAGCTGGCGGCGGTGATCGGGCTAATCTTGGTCTCCGGCGTGACCTCGTGGGGCGGGAACCAGTTACGCACCACTAATCCGGCAGCCACCCCAATCGCCGAGCCAATCACCACATCGGAGGGCCAGTGCGCCCCGGTGTGCACGCGGGAATAGGCGACTCCGGCGGCCAGCGGCGCGAGTGCAAGTCCCATCGTCGGGCTGACCGTTGCTACTCCGGTGGCAAAGGCGAAGGCCGAGGCCGAGTGACCCGAGGGCAGGGAGGAACTAGTGGGTTGCGGGTTCACGAAGCGGAAAATTGGCAGCAACTCCGCAGCCGGCCGACGCCTCGGCAACAAGGTCTTGAACACCAGGTTGGTGGTCGCCGAGGCAATGCCCAAGGCCAGCAAGCCGCTCAGCGCTGCGCGACGCGGCTTGCCTGGCACCAGCGCAGCAGCGCCAGCAATCGCAAACCACAGTTTCCCCTTGGTTGCAGCCGCGGAGAGGCCACGCATCGTCTGGTCAATCGGTCCGGCTGGGATTTTGCTCACTGCCCGGACAATCCGACGATCGGCTCGGGCGAAGGGGCGTAGGACTTTGCGCATCGTTCCAGCCTAATCGAGGATGACTAGTGGTCTTCGCTGGGAGAATTCTTGAGGGGCCGAGCAGCCGGCACCACCAGAATGGATAGCAGGATCACCACACCAATCGCGAGCAGCGCAATCCGTAGGGTCAGATGATCACCGAGGAAGCCAATCACCGGCGGGCCGGCAATGAACGCCACGTAACCGACAGTAGAAACCACCGAGACCCTTTTGGCCGCGCGGGCCGGGTCATCAGCTGCCGCCGACATTCCGGTCGGGAAGCCCAGCGCGGCACCAGCACCCCAGAGCAGGGCACCGATAATGGCAATTCCAAGGTTTGGCGCAAAGACGAACACCAACAAGCCGAGCAAGGAACTGCCAAGACTGGCGTAGAGCACAGGAACCCGGCCCCAGCGATCAATCATTCTGCCTCCAATGAACCGCATCATGGTCATCGAAGCGATGAAGATAGCGAAAACCAGGGCACCCACGGCTTCACTGGTGCCCAAGCCGTCGACAGTGGCTTTCGCCATCCAGTCGTTGGCGGTGCCTTCGGTCAACGCCGCCCCGAGTACCACCAGTCCGATGAGCAAGGTGCGCGGCTCGAGCCACGGGTTCCTCGCCGGTGATTGAGTTTCTTTGACCACGGCTTCCCGATGGGCGAAATCAGGCAAAAAGTATCTGGTGCCAAGATAGATCGCGGTGATAGCCACCACTACCAAGCCAATCAGATGCCATTGCAGGGCGATGTTCAAACCGGAGAGCCCGGCACCTAAGAGCGCACCCAGGAACGCACCGCCCGAAAATGCAGCGTGAAACTTCGCCATTACACTGCGGTGAAGTTCGCGTTCAATCGCCGCACCTTCAACGTTCTGTGCGACATCCCATAAACCAATTCCGACACCGAAGAGGAAAAGGCCAATGACCGTTACCGGCACCGAACTGGTGGCCAAGGCGTAGGCCAGAATGAGCCCACCCACCGAGGAAATAGTGGCCCCGAGCCGCACCGTGTTGGCGGTACCAATGCGTGAAGCGACCGAACCGGCCAGCGGTAACGCAATCACCGAGCCGAGCGCCATAGTCAGCAATACCGCGCCCATCTGCCCGGTACTCAGGTCCAGGACGCGCGCTGCGGTGGGGATGCGCGCCGCCCAGCTCGCGAAGGCCAGTCCGTTGACGGCAAAGATCACCATAGTAGCGATCAAAGCGGGGCGCGGGTTGAGTTCTTGAGCAACACTCATAATGAAGTCACCTCCAGGTGGGCGAGCTTGGCTAGTTCCGATTCCTCGGCGCTGAGTCGATGGTCAGTGATGATTAAGTCAATGGCTTCGGCCGGGCTGACCACCACGGGGGACGGTCGATTCCATTTCTCCTGATGGCAGGCCACAATCACCCGTTGTGCTGAGGCTATTGCGGCCCGCTTGATCGCAGCATCTGCCAGATCATGACCCATGATGCCGGTTTTCAGATCGAAGGTGCAGGGCGTAATGATGGCCGTATCAAAACGCAGCGAGCGAATATTGGCTTCGGCCAACGGACCGCGTAAAGCGAGCTCCTGTTCAACCACAGTTCCGCCGGGCAAAATCACCTCGGCACGTCCTCCGGCTAATTCGCGGGCAGCGTGCAGGGAGTCGGGCATGACGGTGAGTGGTTGCTCCTTGAGCGCCACTGCGATCTGCGTCGCGGTGCTTCCACTGTCCAGAAAAACGAATTCCTGTGGGTTGAGCAGACCGGCCACCGCAAAGGCAATCCGGATCTTGGCTCGTTGGTTTTCCAGCGCACGCTGTTGGTAACCCGGCTCGGCACCGCCGACAATCAGCGATATCGCAGCGCCATGCACCCTTTTCAGCACCCCGCGCTGCTCGAGCAGATCAAGATCACGCCTTATGGTGGCCGTCGAGGTACCGCACAGTTCGGCAATTTCTTCTACCGTCGCCTGTTCCCGCCCGCGCAGTAGCTCGGTGATCCGGCGATGCCGTTCCTCTGCAGTCATCCTTAAACGATAACAGCGATGTTTATATAAACACATTCAATGCTCATATGAGCACAACTATTCTCGTTCGAAGATGTTGTCAGGCCTAGCGCTGCCGAACCACCCGGGTTTCATCCCACACCGGCTGATCCGACTCGTAAACCTTGCCATCCGAGCGAAAGACGAAGAACCTGTCAAAAGACCGCGCAAACCAGCGATCGTGAGTCACCGCGATCACGGTGCCTTCGAAGGCGTCGATACCCTTCTCCAAGGCCTCAGCCGAATGCAGATCGAGGTTGTCGGTCGGCTCATCGAGCAGCAGCAGGGTGGCACCAGAAAGCTCCAAGAGCAGAATCTGCAACCGCGCCTGTTGGCCCCCCGAAAGCGACTCAAAGAGCTGTTCCGACTGTTTGGCTAGGCCGTAACGGTCTAAGGCCCGGGCAGCTGGCTCTTGTGACATGCCGTCGCGATGCTCATCGCCACGATGCAGAATCTCTAGCAGAGTGCGGCCCTGCAAGTCCGGCCGAAGATGGGTTTGCGCAAAGAAACCAGGACGGATCCGGGCACCGAGCTTGACCTTGCCAGTGTGCGGCACCGCGTCGATCACCACTTCGGAGACCGGTAGGTGCTCGCGCTCGGGATCAGTACCACCCCCGGCCAAGAGCCGCAGGAAGTGCGACTTCCCCGAACCGTTGGAACCCAGTACCGCGACCCGGTCACCAAACCAGATTTCGGCGTCGAAGGGCTTCATCAAGCCGGTCAGTTCGAGCTTGGTTGCCACCACGGCACGCTTGCCGGTACGTCCGCCCGCCAGTCGCATATTCACGTTCTGCTCAATCGGCACCGCTTGCGGCGGGCCAGCCTCCTCAAACTTTCGCAGCCGAGTCTGCGCGGCCTGATAGCGCGAGGCCATGCTGTCGTTATAAGCAGCCTTGTTCTTATACATCAGCATCAGCTCGCGCAGTTTGGCATGGTCCTCATCCCAACGCTTGCGGAGCTCCTCAAAACGCAGGTTCCGGTCTTGCCGAGCCTGGTGATAACTGTTAAAGCCCGCACCGTGCGTCCAGGAAGTGGCCCCCAGTGCACCGGGTTCCAGGGTAATAATCCGATCAGCCGCATTGGCTAAGAGCTCGCGGTCGTGGCTGACGAAGAGCACCGACTTTGGCGAGGCATTGAGCATTCCTTCAAGCCAGCGCTTGCCGGGCACGTCGAGGTAGTTATCTGGCTCGTCGAGGAGCAGAATCTCGTCCGGACCGCGGAACAGCGCCTCCAGCACCAAACGCTTCTGCTCGCCGCCGCTGAGCGTCGAAGCGGCCCGGTACTGTGCCCGGTCATAAGGCATCCCCATTGCGGACATGGTCACTTCATCCCACACCGTCTCGATATCGTAGCCACCCGAGTCGCCCCAGTCGGCGAGCGCCTGGGCATAGTTGAGCTGGGTGGGTTCGTCATCGCGTTCCATCATGGCTAGCTCAGCGGCGTCCACCGCCTCACCAGCCGCACGAATCGCCGTTGGGGCCACGCTCAAAAGCAGGTCCCGTACCGTCGACTCGTCACGCACCTGGCCGATGAACTGGCGCATCACGCCAAGGCTGCCGCTCAGGGTGATCGCCCCGGCATCGGCTTTGAGGTCACCCGCCACGATCCGCAGCAGAGTGGTTTTGCCAGTACCGTTCGGTCCGATCAATGCGCTTTTCGCACCGTCACCGACCCGGAAACTGGCAGCATTGAGCAACTGCCTGCCATCGGAGAGGTAGTAGTCAATCTGGGCGACGTCAATATGGGCCACCGCACCAGTCTGCCAGCAAACATCGTCAACCAACCAGTCCTTCGCCCCACCCCACGCCTCCAGTCACCGTCGAGTGTCGAGATCTGGGGCTTATTTTGAGGCTTTAGACCCCAGATCTCGACACTCGACGGGATGCATAAGGTTAGTCAGCTCAGCTTAGGAAGTCAGCTTAGGAGCGACGCCGACGCCGCACTCCCAGGAGTAACAAGCCACCCGTGAGCATCACGCCTAGCGCTAGAACTGCGAGCGGCGCGCCATCGAAACCAGTACCGGGCATGGCACCGGAACCATCGACGCTGCCGTCAGTTGAACCCGGCCCGACGGCTCCCGGTTGACCAGAGCCAGGCTGTCCAGCACCCGGTTTCGCAGTTCCGGTACCGGGGTTACCCGGGTTCGGCCCAACCGGCTTCTGCTGCACGGTGAAGCCAATACTGACCGGCGCCTTGGAGACCAAGCCTGCCACCACCACTTCATGCTGACCGAGAACCGCATTCGGTGGCACCACGAAGGAGGTTCGTAGAATGCCATGGGCATCGGCTCGGGCGGTGACCAGCAGTAGCGGCTCAGAATGCAGTGTCACGGAGACCAGCTCATTCGGCGCGAAGCTGTCCCCGCTCAGCTGCACCTTTTCACCGCGTGCGGCGGCGCCCTGGCCGAGTTGAGCATTCGGGCGGTACACCACGGGAGGTACTGGGCTGCTCACCATTACCGTGCCAGAGACCGGAACTTTACTGCTCTCGCCCAGTAAGGTCACCGCGTAGGGGCCGGCTTTGGTCGCCGCGGGCACGGTGAACTCGAAGTTCACCACGCCCTGAGCGTTAGCCATGGCACTGAGTTGCAACGCCGGATCGGTGCTGAAGTTCAGACTGACCTTCTCACCGGCGTCGAACTTTGAGCCATTCACTCGGATCACGCTGCCGGGCAGCACCTTGCCAGTGCTCACGATCTTCAGCTCAGGTTTCGGTTTCGGCGGCACCGTGACGCTGACCGGAACCTGTACGGTGCTGGAGCCCAGCGCATCCGAGACCGTGAGACTCGCGGTGTAGGAACCAGCGGCAGCGTACTGATGCCGAGCGCTGATCGACGACACCGCAGAAGCGTTCGGCACTGCCAGCACCGCATCCTCGGTAACGCTGCCATCGCCCCAATTCACTCGCGCACTGTATTGCGCGGGCACCTTCTGACCCGCCCGCAAACCGGGTGAACCACCGGAAACGGTACCTAGTTCGGCCTGCAGCGGGCTCTGCGTATTCGCCTTTAGCACTGCCCCTGGGGTCACCTTGAGCTCGGGTAGCGGCAAAATCTTGCCGTCGGTCGCGATCGCAAAAACATGGATTCGGCCGGACTTTTCCTCGCCACTCTGTTGTGGCAGGGTGACCGTGTCAATGGTCTTACCGGCCGGAATCACGAACGGCGCGGTGGCAAACAGGAACGGCACCGCATTGTTCTTGGTTGACCCGGCCAGCCGGTACGCCGATTTCGCGACCACGGTATTGCCATAGAGCGGCGTACCACTAGGGTTACCGCCCAGCGTCCAATCGGAGAACTGCAAGGGAATCTTCGCAGAGCTGCCGTCGGTGAAGCTGACCGTGGCCTGAGTATCCTGATTGCCCTGAGTGCCGGTACCGATAAAGGAAATCGCCGTGCTCTCGGCACTGAGCGGCAGCTTGATCGCTTGACCATTGCCCATCGCGTTATCGGGCTCCCCGGCGGCCACCTTGGGAAGCGTGAAGCTGAAGGTCTTGCCACCCAGCGTCACGGTGTTCGCAGTGCCCTGGGTGATCCCGGCTGCGGCGAGCGCCTGGCGGGAGTAGGCATAACCCACGGCGTCGCAATCAGCGCTGCCAAAGCCACCGGGCACCGTGTTGTCGTCGCCCAAGCAAACTTTGTCGAACCCGGATTCTAGGGTTCCCACTTGTGGCACCGAGATAGTTACCGGAACCAGCACGCTCTGCTTGGACTTGCCGTCGGCGGCGGTCAACTGGATCTGATAAACACCCGGTTTGGCATAGACATGATTGCCGCTAATAGCTCGCACCGCACCACTCGGGGCTACCGTGCCAGTCGAGTCGGCACTGCCGTCACCCCAGTTGATCGTGGCAGTGTATCCGGCAGCTGCATTGCCGCCACCGACCGTGCCGAGATTGCCGGTGAGAACCTTGCCGACAGTGCCTTTGAGGTCTTTCGCCGCGCTAAGCACCAAGTCACCGGCGACGGCTTCACTGGCCTTAGCGAGCAGCTCTAGTTCGGAGAGCACCGGAAGTGAGCTGCCGTCCTTCGTTGCCGTAATGGTCAGTCGATAGTGCGCAAACGCGGTCGGCGTGGCGATCTGGAACGGTCGGGTCTGCAGGCGCCAGGCAAAACTCTGATCCTTCCGGCTGTCCAACTCCGTCCAACTCTTCCCGTCCTTTGAGCCCTCCAGGGTCCAGGCGCTCGGATCGGCACCCGCAGCCGCTGAACTCGAGGTCAGGGTATAAAAGCTAGCCTTTTGCGCGGCGGCGCTGAAGTTCAGACTCAGGGCGGGTTTTGCCGAGCTGAATGCCACCTGGCTGACCGAGTTATCGTCGGTCAAGTTCTTGAGGTCTTCGCCGCCCGAGCTGCTCAACACAGCTTGGCCGGTAGTATCCATCAAGGGCTCGGGAACCGCCGTCTTTGCCGCCGAAATGCTCCCCCACTTCGAGGGGTTCGGGCCCATCACAAAGTCGAGGGTGCCGCCGTTAGCAATCTCGCTCTGCTCCAAGGTGCTGGAGGGGTGGTCCTTGCCGTTGATGCTGAGGGACTGGACATAGACGTTCTTCGTTGAGTTGTTCGGCGCATTGATCACCAAATCCTTGCCGTTACCCCAGTGGATGGTGGCCTTGGTGAACTGCGGCGAGCCAATCGAGAATTGCGGAGAACCAACTTGCAGCGGATAGAAACCGAGCGAGGAGAAGATCGCCCAAGCGCTCATCTCACCATTGTCCTCATCGCCGGAGTAGCCCTGACCGATCTCCGAGCCAACGTAGAGGCGCTGCAGGATCTCCCGCACGGTGGCCTGAGTCTTGTAGGGCGCGGTGGTGTAGTTGTAGATATAGGGGATGTGGTGCGAGACCTGATTGCTCATGCCAAGCTGGCCCATCCGCACCGCCCGAGCTTCCAGCATTTCGTGGATCACGCCACCGTAGCCACCCGGCTTATCGGCATCTTCTGAGGTGGCAAAGAAGGCGTCAAGCTTATTCTGCAAACCCTGCGGACCACCGTACAGACTGGCCAAACCCTGGCCGTCCTGCGGCGCGTGGAAGGCAAAATTCCAGCCATCACTCTCGGTGAACAAGCCACCCCAGGATTCTGGATCCAGCCCGGCATTGAACTCGCCACTGGCACTCAGACCGTTGAAGAAGTCCTGCTTGGTGTCAAACATATTGACGTAATACTGCGCCCGGTTCAAGAAATAGGCGGATTCTTCCTTGAGCTGTGCTCGCCGACTTTGCGGCGTCGCCGGATCGACTGCTAGCTTCGCCGCCATATTGCCGAGGCCGAAGTCATTAATGAATCCCTCGAGTCCCCAAGAGACACTTTCACCGACCTTGGTACTGGTAAAGCCCTGGAAGATCGAGTTTGTCAGCCCCTTGCGACCCACTGCCGAGTCATTAGTGGAGGGCACACTGGCATTGCGTACCGCGGCGTCGTAGGCGCCCAGCGGGTCGGGCAACGGCACGCCCTTGAGATAAGCGTCAGCAAAGGCGACATCGGAGGAAGTCCCGGTCATCAGATCCGCGTATCCCGGCGAGGACCAGCGGGCAATCCAGCCGCCGTCGCGGTACTGCTGCACAAAGCCGTCCACCAGCTCGGCGGCTTTCTGGGGGTAGAGCAGCGAATAGGCAGGCCAGGCGGTGCGGTAAGTATCCCAAAAACCGTTATTGACGTAGATCTTGCCGTCGACAATCTTTCCTTGGCCGCCGGAGGAACTCACCGGGCTACGGTATTGCAGCTTGGGTGCAGCTGCGGTTCCGGTGTTCTCGAAACCGGAGTTCGGATAAAGGTTCAGTCGATACAGATTGGAGTACATAGTGGTCAGTTGCGGATCGTTCGCACCTTCGACGTCGATCACGCCGAGCCGATCGTTCCACTGTTGCTGCGCCGCGCTGCGGAGCTGCTCAAAGCTCTGCCCGGAAACTTCGAGGCCGAAGTTCTTCTTCGCCTGCTCCACGCTGATGAACGAGGTGGCGAAGCTCAGGGTCACTGTCTTAGTGCCCGAGGTGTCAAAGGCAGCATAGCGAGTCCCGCTGTTCGACGTGGTCACCGGGGTTTGGCTGAAGCTGCCATAGACGTACATATCGCCCTGGCCGGAGCCCCCGCCCGCGGGCACAGTACCGCTCAGCTCGCCGCCTTGCAGGGTGAAGGTGCCATTGCTCTGCGGGGTATCGAAAACCAGATTGCCGCGGTCGCCGGGGAAGTCGAACTTCATCATCGCACCATGATCACTCGGCGTCATTTCCGCCTTTACCAGCCCGGCTGAGCTATCGAGCTGCACCGAATAGAAATCCGGCTGCGCGATTTCGTTCTGATGACTGAACGGCAGCGCCCGGTTCGCTTTATTACTGCTCGGCGTACCGGCATCGTTCGTCGGCATCACCGAGAACTGATTTCGGTCGCCCATCCAGGGGCTGGGGATATGCGAAACCGCGAGACCCTGCAGAGTGGGTTTATTGTCAGCGTTATTGCTCGACTGATAGGAGTATTCCCAGTTGCTCGAGCTCGCATTGGTGACCGGGGTGAGGAAGTTGAAGCCATTGGGCACCGCAGTAAGCGGCAGATTATTGCCACGGGAGAAGGACCCGGAAGCATTGCTACCACGCCGAGTATCGACGTAGTTCGTCCGGCTGGAAGCGTCGATGCGCTGGGCCGCCCCCTCAATTTTCAAGTCATCAAGCCAACCGCTAAAGGTGCTCGACGCCGGGGCACTGCTATTGCTGAAGGAGAGCAGAATCCGGTCAATCGTCTTGCCCTGTGCCACCGCACCAAGTTCGCTTTGCACGTAATTCCACTGGCCGACGTAGAGAATCTTGCCATCGCCTTGACCTTGCGCGGTCAGCGGGATACCACTCTGGTCGACCGCGGAAAGTTGGGAAAGGTAGCTGCCATCGGTGAAATGCAGGTCAACGGCGACATAGGTGGAGAGATAGTTGGCGTAATCCTCGGCCGGAATCACTTTGTAGGAGAGCCGGGTTTGCGCACCAACCGGGATGTTGACGTCGAAAAGCTTATTGGTGGCGAACGCCTGCCCGGCTGCGGTCTTGGTACCGGCGTATTTCAATGCCCGAACTCCGGTGAATCCGGCATTCGCCTTAATATTGAACCCGGCCGAAGGTCCGTTTCCGACCACGGTATCCATCGCTTGAGCGGTCCCCGGGCCGGGCTGCACAATGCCCCCGGTAGCCACGTCCCAATCGGCCAACTGCACAATGCCAACGTTTCCGGTTTTGGTGATGTTCAGTCGGTAGTAGCTGTAACTACCCGGGATGGCGACCTCAAAGGCCTTTTTCAGGCCGCGTTGCGCAAAGCTCTGGGCGCTTTGGCTGTCCACAGTGGTCCAGGCATTGCCGTCATTCGAGCCCTGCAGTTGCCAGTCCTGCGGATCACGCTGCGGCACATCGTCCGCGCTGGTCAGCGAGTAACTCAGCACCTTCTTCGCCGCGTCCAGCCGATACTGCGCCCAGCCGGTATTGCTAAAAGCAAGCCATTTGGTTCCCGCCGCACTATCTTTCAAATTCGTGGCCAGCTCACCACCATTGGTGTTCTCGGCGCTCGCCTTCACCTCAGTCACCGAAGCCAGCACACTGTCCTTGAGTTGCACCTCGCTAACGCCACCACCGGCCACACCTTGTTGAACCGGCTTACCATCGGCGCCGATTTCCACCGTGTTTTGTGTCGGTTTGAGCGGCTCATTGTCTTCAAAGGAGTTATTGAAGTCACCAGCGACGGCGGGTGCAGCATTGGCTACCGAGGTCATACTCAATCCTGTCAGAAGCACCGCGGCTGCGGTAACCACGCCAACCAAAGGAAGAGACAGAGCGAGCCGAGTGGAGTGAATGCGAGACAAGTACGTCCTCCTTGACGTGCGGCGGTTATTTCACAAGCCTGAGATACGGCGATGAAAACGTTTCCAAACTGCTAGGAATCTACGGTGGCCGATCGGCTGATGTCAAGGGCTCCAGGCTAAAACGCTCAGATATTAGCCAGCATGGATCATGCGTAATCACAGCTGCGGTAACGTTTCCAGCATGAACACAGCCCGTACCCGAGCCACCATGAAGGATGTTGCCGCCCGGGCTGGCGTGGGACTCGCCACCGTTTCCCGCGTGGTCAATGGCGATGCCAATGTCAGCGAACAGACTCGATCAGCTGTACAAAACGCCATCGAAACCCTGGATTTCCGACGCAATGACAGCGCCCGGCTGCTCCGTCAGGGCATCGCGGCCAGCATTGGCGTGGTGCTGGACGATATGTCCGATCCATTTTTTTCCACCTTGAATCGAGCGATCGAGACCGAGGCCACTCTGCGGGGCACCCTGTCGATCACCGCTTCGAGTAGCAACGATACGGCTCATGCTCGCGAACTCATTCAAGCCCTCTGCGCACGACGCGTTGACGGCTTGATCGTCGCGGCACCCGGCGGTTTGGAGCAGAGTTTTCTGCAAGAGGAAATTCGGGCTGGCACCCCAATGGTTTTTGTTGATCGGCCACCGGAGGGCTTCGAAGCAGACACCGTGTTGAGCGATAACTTTGGCGGCGCAGTCGACGGCGTCAATCACCTAATCACCCAAGGGCACCGGAGAATTGCCTGTCTGAGCGACGGCAGTAAGCTCTACACCGTGCAGCAGCGGATCGACGGTTACTGGCAAGCATTACGGGGAGCCGGAATCTCCGCGGTGCCACAGTGGGAACACGCTGATCAATCCAGCGGCACTAGCCTGGCAGACTGGCTAACCAAGATGAGTCGTTGGTCTGTTCAGGAACGACCCACCGCTATTTTCTGCACTAATAGCCGCGCCTCGGTCGCTGTTCTGCGGGCGCTTCGTGCCTCGGATACTGACTGGCCAGCGCTGCTCTGTTTCGACGACTTTGAATTGGCCGACGTGATTAGGCCTGGGATCTCGGTGGTAGCGCAAGATCCCGCCGCCATCGGAAAGCGCGCCGCCGAACTGCTCTTCAGTCGTCTCGATGGATCAGCTGTCGGCAGCCAAGGTCCAGCACGCGCCATCACCGTCAAAACTCGGTTGATTCCGCGCGGCTCCGCCGAATCCCCAACAATCTAAGACCTCGAGTGTCGAGATATGGGGCTTATTTGGAGTCTCTAAGCCCCGTATCTCGACACTCGACGGAAGGGGTTACCAGGGACTACGGCTTAGAGAGCGTCGGACGGGCTGAGATCCGGCGCCGCTAGACCATAAACGTCTTTAAGCGCAGTTTGTGCGGCATACCATCCGCAGAGTCCATGCACACTAGGCCCCGGAGCCGTGGAGGAAGAACCGAGATACAGACCGGGTATCGGCGTGCGCCAAGGCCGCGCTGAGACCACCGGCCGTTTGAGTAGCTGCCGGATGGTTACCGCGCCGGCGCTGAAATCGCCGCCGATGTAGTTCGGGTTGTAGTGGGCGTATTCCGCCGCCGTTATCACCTTGCTTGCTAGCACCACATCGCGAAAACCCGGCGCAAAACGCTCGATTTGCCGCACCACGGCCTCCGTCATATCCACCGTCGAACCGGCCGGCACATGGCAGTAACTCCACAGCACCTGCTGCCCGAGCGGCGCCCGGGAAGCGTCATGAGGACTAGGTTGACTGACTAGGACGTAGGGCTGTTCTGGATGCTGACCAGCGGCGACTTGCGCTTCCGAACGGGCTATCTCGGCCTTGGTGCCAGCCAGGTGCAGGGTGGCTACTGCCGCCAATTCAGGATTCGTCCAAGGCACTGGCCCGGACAAGGCAAAGTCAACCTTGCATGCCCCGGGCCCGTAGCGAAAACGTCGCAAAGACCTGATGAATCGCGAGGGCAGTTCCGTCCCGGCGATCTCTAGTAAACCGCTCGCCGAAACATCAAGCAATTGAATTTTTGCGCCAGTTTCGGCCTTTAGCTGGGCAAGGCTTTCGACCCGGTGGTTGAGCACAATCTCACCACCATGGGCGGAAAAGTCAGCGGCCATGGCATCGGCAATCGCCTGCGAGCCACCAATCGGCACCGGCCAGCCACCCGCATGCGCCAAAGTGCCGAGCAATAAGCCTGCCCCGGCGGTCGCCAAACTCGGTATCTTTCCAATTGAATGCGCACTGACTCCGGCGATCATGGCCGGAGCTGCCTCCCCCCGGAACCGAAGATCCCCGAGCAGGCTACCCTGTTCTGCAACCGCCAGAGCATAACGAAAAGCAGCGATTGGATCAGCTGGAATTCGTAATAGCGGATGCTGGGTGAAGTCAGTTATGCCCTCCACCCTGGCCAGTAGAGGCGCAAACAAGCGACGATATGCCGCACCATCACGGCCTAATTCAGCCACCGTACGATTAAGATCCCGGTAGGCAATGCCAGCCCGACCGTCATCCAGCGGATGCGCGTAGGAAACCTCCGGAACCCGAAGCTCCATCCGTTCAGCCAAACCAAACTCTTGAAAAAAGGGCGAGGCCAGTGCCATTGGATGTACAGCAGAGCAAACATCGTGCAAAAACCCCGGTAGCGTCAACGCGGCACTTCGCGTCCCACCGCCGAGTTGGGAGGCGAGCTCATAGACCTTAACGGAAAGCCCTGCCCTGGCCAGAGTGACTGCAGCAGCCAGACCATTTGGTCCAGCCCCCACGACTACCGCATCGCTCATTCGAAGGAACCCTTCGAGGAGGCTAGCAGGGCCGCGTCCTGAGCTTCGTCAAAAGCATCCCGCGCCAGGACCATCTCCGAAACATTCGCTTCCGCCCAGTGGCGCAATGCCTTCAACGGTTCCAGCAAGGTTCGACCCAGCGGCGTCAACTCGTAATCAACGCGTGGCGGCACCTGGGCGAAAACCGTCCTCGTCAACAAACCATCACGCTCCAAAGAACGTAGCGTGTGAGTCAGCACCTTGGGGGTAATCACCGCAACCTTGCCACGCAAATCACTGAACCGCTGCGGGCCGTCCTCCAGCACCTGAATCACCAAAGTCGCCCACTTATCTCCGATCCGCTGAAAGACCAGACGAGAAGGACAGTTCGGATCCAAAATATTGGTTTCCATAGTTACCTCGTGGATACATAGTTTCATTGAAGCCATCAGTATCAATAGGATACTTTAAAAGTATCAACCACGCAGGAGGAATTATGAAAATCGCAGTCATTGGAGCGACCGGAATGGTCGGCCGCGAAGTAACCGCCGAGGCAGTACGCCGCGGCCACCGAGTTGTTGCCGCCAGCCGCAGCGGAAAGCCGGTCGAGTCAGCGAGCGCCGCCGAGCCAGCGGTTGTCGACCTAGCCGACGCGGAGGCGGTTAGCGCTCTCGCAGCGAAGAACGACGTCCTGGTGTTCGCTACCGGACCAAGCCGGACCGGTGGTGATCATCAGGAATGGCTAACGGCAAGCACACGGGCACTCGAGGCAGTCGGGTCGACTCCGGTCCTGGTGGTAGGCGGAGCTGGCTCGCTGCTCATTGACGGCGAGCGCCTGGTCGATAGCCCCAACTTCCCCGAGGCTTACCGCCCGGAAGCACTCACGCTGTCCGCTCTGCTGGAAGAACTCCGTAACGCTCCGGCAGAACTCAACTGGACGATGATCTCTCCCTCGCCGATGATCGCACCGGGAGAACGCACCGGCAGCTACACCCTGGGCTTGGACAGCCCGGCCGGGGAGCGCATTTCCAGCCAGGACTTCGCGGTCGCCATCCTTGATGAAGTTGAGAATCCGCAACACGCGGGTCGACGCTTCACTGCGGCGAACTAAGCAGCTTCATTACCCGGCTGATCTTGAGTTGAGGGCAGCCTTGTCAGCTAGCACACGGCCAGAGCTGCCCTCAATCGTGCTGTCTTAAATCGTGCTGTTTCGCCAGGTTGCCCGACAGATTGTTCGTCTGGTTGCCTGTTGGAGTATCCCCAGCAGGCAAGGTGCTCTCAGCCACCGCTAAGTGCGCCGGATGGCGTGACGGCCGACTTGGCGGCAGCTCCGGAAGCCACTGGAATAAGGGGTCATCAACACCGCGCCGTCGCACAATATCGTGCTCCGGATATAACACCTCACGCAACATCAGCCCGATAAGCGCTAGCGTAGCTAAGCCAGCTGCGAAGGCCGCCAAAACGAAATAGGGCATATCAATACCGTGCTGAGTGTTGTTGTCCCCCAAAATCACCCCAAGGTAGAGCAGCTGGCCGAGATACCAAAGCAGTCCGAAAACCTGCCAGATTAGCGCGGAACGCCAACGCGGCCTAGCCAAAGCCAGTAGCGGCAGGAGCCAGATCAAATGCTCGGGGGCGGCGAATTTGTCGACCAGCAAAAACCAGCCGACCAGCAAGAATGCCAATGTCGCCGCCCGCGGCGGCCGACTGGCCCGGAAGTTGAGCAATGAAATGGCTGCAATCCCAACACAGATCAACAGCAACGAGGTCCAGGAGGCGTCCAGGCCGGTGAAACCAACACCGCCGAGCCGTTCGCCGAGGGCCGTGACAATGGCATAGATCGATCCGGTAGCCGCCTCATTGTTCCAGCCATCCTGCCAATAGCTCAGCCAGCTTGAGGGATTGAGCATCAGCGGTGGCAGATTAATAATCAACCAGGCCAGTAAGGCGGCAGCCATGGTCGGCACTACCCGGAGCACCGCACCGCGCCGCCAGGCGGCCAGCAGCAAGGCTAATAAAACCAGTATCAGATATGGCTGAACAGCACAGCCCAAGCCAAGCACCACCCCAGCCCAGCCGGTTCGACGCCGGGAAAACAGAAAAAGCGCAACTGCGCCCAGTGCTGCCGCCCATAAATCCCAACTGCTGAAGGCAATGAAGAGCATCAGCGGTGAGGCAGCGAATATCGCGGCATCCCAGGGCCGAAGCCGATGAGTGCGAGCCAGCGCCAGCACGCCCAGAATCCAGACCACCGTGAGCAACACTGCATTGAGATCGAAGAACGCCAAGACTTGCGCGCCACCAGTACCGGCAAAGCCGCTCAACCAGGCAGTAACACCTGCAATAAACCCAGCGACGGGCGGGTAGCCAAACGATGAACCCGGTGAAAAATACGGAAATAGCCGAGCGAGGTCATGTTCCATAAAGGCGTTGGGAAGTTGTGAATAGCAGGCAGTGGAAAACTGGTCCGGCGTGAGCCAACCGAGTTGCCTGCAGTGGTCCTTGAAGATCAGGGCCAGCACTGCGGAGAGCAAAACCATGAGCAGCAAAACCCGCTCCACGCTGAAGAAACCAGTGCGAACCCTGCCCGGTGAGGTCCGTTCGCCCAGTGGCCCGCCAATCAGTTCGGTTGACTTGGCAAGCAAGCTGTCGTCTCTGCTGGGGATATCGATACCCCTAGGTCGCTGCATGATCCGAGCTTAGCCGTTGGAGCTGATCAGACAGCGTTTCTGCCCGCGACCGAACGATTCGAATCAGCTAAACCACGGGCCGCCTCATAACAACTAGTGGACAGCAGCAGTTATTACGAAGCGAAATAACTAAATCTTGAACTGCAATTGTAATTGCAATTAAGCTGGATGGCTGTCAATATGTGATCTGGGACACATTCGCGAAGTTGGGGAAGGGGTTCGTCAGATCGTGACGCAAGAAGAGGCTTCTTGCGTCACGAGGCTACGAGCCACACCAGCGTTGGGGGTTCTTGGAGCGTCCTAGACGTAGTCAATAACGAATCCACTAAAGCAGCATTAACACGTTACAAGGAGGTACCGTGAAGCTCTCTAAAAGTGCAATATTGATGACTATCGGCGTGCTATGTTTGGGCGCCAGCTCGGTAATGGCAATACCCGCTAACGCTTCCGAGGGGGACGATTACACCACACTGGTCGACGGCTATCGACCGGCGGATCAATCGGCGGATCCTTTCGCCTGGGCTGGCAAGCTGGTCGGCCCCGAATACTGCAGTGCGACTTTGGTCGGCCCGCACACCATTGTGACCGATGCACACTGCTTGGAGAACACCAGCTCGGGCTACACTTTTTACCTGCAATACAACAACGGCGCTTCGCCGAACTACGCAGGCTGCACGGTGAAGTCGAACTACTACATTCCCGAGCAATACCCCGATGACTTCTCCTACGATTGGGCCATCGCCAATCTGGATTGCAACCTCAATCCGAAAAACGGCAAGTACCCCTCAGTCAAGATGACCGGTTCGTCGTTCTTCACCAGCAATACCCAGTACATCAATATGGGTTACCCGTATGTTGATACCAAGGTCTCACAAAAGTGGAACGAAGATCGACAGTCCGCTGATGAGCCGCTTCGGTCAAACACCGAGATCTCCCGGCTCGCAGATGGGCAACTACTCCAGACCTGCGGCTACCTCAAGAGCGACTACACCTACCAAGCGGATCAGTGGGTTTCCCATAACAGCAAGGGAATTAAGTGCCGACTGGGCAGCGGCTCCAGCGGCGGCGGCTGGCTCTCTCCTGATCCCAATGACGATTCGGGCTACGCCCTAGTCGGTGTCAACGGTTTCGATAACAACGACATCCCCTACTACCAGTTCACCAACTACTGGGCGGCAAATGAGTTCGGCGCGGTGCTTAACTCCTATCTCAATGATTAGCACCGGTTCCTAGATAGCTGAGGGCTTTCAAGCGCGGGCGGTCGACACTGTGGTCGGCCGCCCGCACCTTCGCCTGCTATCCAAATGCTCCAGAGGCCATCAAACAGCTTTCCTTCGCGTCGTGACCCGCCACGCCCTGGGCACGGCATAAACTATTGCTCAACCCATCACCGCGAGGGGCCAAGAACCGAGGGATGTGCGATGTCTTTTACCGAAGCCATTCAGACCGGATTCCGTAAGTATGCCGACTTCGCTGGCCGCGCCACGCTCCCCGAATTCTGGTGGTGGATGCTCTTCAATCTGCTGGTCGCCGCGGCGCTGAATGTTTTCAGCGTTTTCGCCATCGGCGATAGCTCAAGCCTTGGCGCGGTGCTGACAAGTCTCTGGGGAATTGGCGTGTTGTTACCCAACTTAGCCGTGTCCGTTCGGCGCCTGCGAGACGCGGATTACAACTGGAAAAACATCTTCTGGCTCCTGGTACCCATCGCGGGAATCATCGTCTTAGTGATTTATTGGTTGAAGCCCAGCGTCAGCACCAAACCTGGGCTTCTCGAAGATAGCTGAGCCGTGTCGAGTTAAACGAAGAAGCCCACGCTGGGCGGCGTGGGCCTCTTGCACAGTTTGCGTTGTGCTTGGCTTTGATTGATCCATCAGAGCCTCCTTTGGAAGACTCAGCGGATATTCATGATGTTCATCGAGCGGAAGTCGTTCTCCACCCGATCACGCTGACGTTGCACACGCTCGGCGTCGACGGGCGAGAAGAAGACTCGCTTGATCGATGAGATCGAAGGCATGGGGCTCATGGCTGTCACCTCCCTAGCTGCTCGTTCGTTGAATGATGAATGGGTGCGATGAGCGTTAGACACAATAACTCCAGTTGTATTTTATTGAATGCGAGAATTGGTTTAATTAATTGAATTTGGCGCAACAATTAACACTGCTTTAATAAACAGTGTTACGGACGAAACGGGCGCGAATTAGTAACGTCGATAAGATTCAATACAGCAGCCAACGCTGCCATTCATCGAGAGTGCCGTAAGGCGGCTGCAGCTACGAAGCGCTGAGCAGGCCACCCAGAGGAGCCTCGATGACGGCGTTGCCGGTAATACCGTACGCATCCTGGGAAATTTTCATATCCATTTCAAGGTCTCCTTTCATCTGGTGGCGGTGGTCCAGGCGAGTGCGCTGAACTTCTGTTAATAACATACAGCATTAAAGCCGGTGCTCAATACCAAATCTGTAAATTAGCTGAAAAATTTCTAAAATCTTTCTCGGCAGCGAGCTAGAGCCCCCACTGTTCAATTGCCGGAGTGTGCTTGTCCCAACCGAGCGTACAAACTTTTGCGGTTCCGAGCACGAAGTGCTTCCCTTCGCGAGCATCTAACTCCAGCCAGCGGGCGGTAAGGATTCTCAGAAAGTGACCATGGGCTACCAACAGCGCATCCCGCACCACCTCGCCGGCGCAAGGTCCATCCGTCTGAGGGCTGATCACTCGAGCGATAACGGCATCCGCCCGAGCCGCGACCTGATCGATAGTCTCCCCGCCGGGCACCCCGTCTTTCCAGATCAAATAGCCGGGACGCTCTTGGCGTACCTGTGCACTATTGACCCCTTCGTACTCGCCATAATCCCATTCATGAGCCAGCGGTTCGAGTTCGGCCTGAGGATACCCGGCAAGCTCCGCAGTACGTCGAGCTCGCTGCAAGGGTGAACTGAGAACTAGGTCAAAATTGACCGCGGCAAGAGCAGGCCTGGCCGAACGTGCCTGTTCCTCGCCTCGTTCGGTCAACGGCAAATCAGTCAAACCGGTGTATTGGCCGCTACGCGACCATTCGGTTTCGCCATGTCGCAGTAGCCACAATTTCGGCAAAGTAACGTGATCCCAGGGAACTGACTCAGTGCTCATTGCCGCTTTCCATTGCCTTAGTATTGTCCGCCTGGTCCACAGGCTGGTGCTCTACCCACCACAACCGGAGCCGCCGTTCCGCTTCCGCTTCACCCAGCGGGCCGTCTTCCATTCTCTCATTGAGCAGGTATTTGTAAGCCTGCCCGACCTGAGGACCGGGACGGATTCCCAGCAACGACATGATTTGCGCACCATCCAAATCGGGCCGGATAGCAGCCAGTTCCTCCTGGGCGGCCAACTCAGTGATCCGGCTTTCAAGATCGTCATAGGCGAAAGCCAGCCGCTCAGCCTTTCGCTGATTTCGAGTGGTCACATCAGAACGAGTTAAACGGTGCAGGCGCTCCAGCAACTCTCCGGCATCGGCAACATATCGGCGTACCGCAGAATCGGTCCAACCCGCCTCACCGTATCCGTAGAAACGCATGTGCAACTCGACCAAACGGGCCACTGCCTTGATGGTGTCATTGTCAAAACGAAGCGCCTTCATTCGCTTCGCAGTGAGTTTCGCACCCACCACGTCGTGGTGCCGGAAGCTGACGCCGCCGGCCGCTTCAAAGCGCCTGGTGGCCGGCTTACCGACGTCATGCATCAGAGCCGCAAAACGCAGCACGAAGTCGGGACCCGGCACCGGGCCATCGGGTCCAGACTCCAGCGCAGCGGCCTGCTCGAGTACTTGTAGCGAATGCTGGTAGACATCTTTGTGCCGATGATGCTCATCCGTTTCCAGCCGCAGAGCGGAAACCTCCGGCAATACCTGATCCGCCAGTCCGGTGCTGACCAAGATATCGACACCCAACCTGGCCTGCGGTGCGCAAATCAGCTTGATTAGCTCATCTCGCACTCGCTCAGCGGAAATGATTTGGATTCGCTCAGCCATCTGAATCATTGCTCCCTCCACCTCAGGGTGGAGTGCTACCCCCAATTGGGCAACAAATCGGGCAGCGCGCATCATCCGCAAGGGATCGTCCGAGAAGGAGTCCTCGGCCCGACCCGGGGTACGCAAAACGCCCGCGTGCAGATCCTTAATCCCGCCATAGGGGTCAACTAGTTCAAGCGTCGGCAAGCGAAGCGCCATTGCATTCATGGTGAAGTCACGGCGACGCAGATCCGCTTCCAAGGAATCCCCGAAGGCCACCTCTGGCTTTCGGGAGTCCGGATCGTAAGCCTCAGCACGATAGGTGGTGACTTCAATGATGAAACCGGCCTTACGGAGCCCAATGGTGCCGAAGGCCCGGCCAATCTCCCACACCGCATCCGACCAGCCTTTCACCACCGAGAGGATTTCATCCGGGGTGGCGTTGGAGGTGAAATCTAGGTCCGGCGATTGGCGTCCCAAAAAAAGATCGCGAACCGGGCCGCCCACCAAGGACAGCTCGAATCCGGCGTCAACAAAGCGTTGTCCCAGCTCAAGGACAACCGGATCGAGTGTGGAGCTGTTCAGAACCTGCATCATAGTTCCTTATATCCTGCCAGATTTCGTTAGAGTGGGAGTCATGACCCACCCGGTTCCTAGTGCACCCAAGCGCACGCCCTTGCCTTCGGCACTGGGCGGGCAGCAGGCTGCCGGGCAACCGCTCAGCAGTGTTTCCGCGCTGCCAACTGTTGAGGAAGTTTCGGCTGGTGGCGTGGTGGTCGATCGGCACGACGGTGGGCTCCGAGTGGCCATTATTGCCAGGCTCAACCGAGGTGGCCGGGTCGAGTGGTGCTTGCCCAAGGGGCACCCTGAAGGCGTTGAGACGCATGAACAGGCAGCCGTCCGCGAAATTGCCGAGGAAACGGGCATCGAGGGTGACATTCTGGCCCCGCTGGGCAGCATTGATTACTGGTTCACCGTGACCGGGCACCGGGTTCATAAAACGGTGCATCACTTCCTGCTGCGCGCGACCGGCGGCGAGCTGACCATAGAGAACGATCCGGATCATGAGGCGATCGACGTGGCCTGGGTGGAGCTCGGTGATCTAGCTAAACGACTTTCCTTCCCGAATGAGCGTCGAATCGCCGATCTGGCGAATAGTAACTGGCCTAAGCACCAGTAGCATCCGCTTACCCGACAGCCGGCAATGGCTGTGCGATGATGATGGAGATGTCAACCTCTAAGAATGTGAGAGGCGCGGAAGGTCGTGCTGCTCAGCCCTCAGCTGCACGTTCCGGCATAGTGATGGCAGCGGGCACCCTAGTGTCGCGGGTACTGGGACTGGTCAAAGTCTCTCTGATTGCTGTTGCCCTGGCGGCAACGGGTCCGCTTTCGAGTATCTTCGATGCCGCTAATAACCTACCCAACCTGCTCTACATTATGCTCGCTGGCGGTGTCTTCAACGTCGTACTGGTACCGCAGATCATTAAAGCTAGTAAGTTGCCTGACCGAGGTGTTGACTATCTCAGCAGGCTGCTCACGCTTGGGGTGCTCTGTCTTTTGGTGATCACCGTCGTGCTCACGCTCTGCTCAAGCTTCCTGGTCGACTTACTCACCCAGTTCGAGGGCAGGCAGCAAGTGATCGCGGTGCACTTCTCGATCTGGCTGCTGCCGCAAATCTTTTTCTACGGCCTTTATGCTCTGGTGGGTCAAGCGCTGAACGCCAATGACCGCTTCGGTGCCTACACCTGGGCACCGGTGTTGAATAACGTCGTTGCGATCGCTGGCATTCTCAGTTTCATCACGCTCTGGGGAGGCCAAAACAAGGACCACCCCGCTCCTACCGTAGATAACTGGAGCAGCGCCCAGACCATGCTATTGGCCGGTACCACCACCCTCGGTGTGGTCTTACAAGCACTCATCCTGCTCTGGCCATTGCGTCGACTCGGGCTGAAATTGCGACCCAAATGGGGCTGGCGAGGGATGGGCTTCTCACATACCGGGAAGATCGCGGGCTGGGCGCTAGGCACCATGGTGATCGGGCAACTTTCCTACCTGCTAATCACCTGGGTCGCTACCGGTGCCACTAAGGCTCAGGACGGAAAATCCGTAGAGAACACCGCTGGGCTGTTCTTATTCAATCGGGCCAGCGATATTTACATCCTGCCGCATTCGATTATTGTGCTCTCGGTCGCGACCATCTTCTTCAATCGAATGTCACGCGCCTTCAGCGGTGATGACCGGAAGGCTTTTGTGGGTGCAGTCTCCCAACTGACCCGGACCGTGGGTGCGATCACCGTGTTCGGTTCTGCCGCTCTGATCGTGCTTTCCGGCCAGATCGGCACAGTGATGGGTGGTGGCGATCATCAAGCCGCGTTATCAATGGGTATTGCGGTCTGCATCCTGGCCATCAGCTCACCCTTCCTTAGCCTGAATTTCATGTTCAACCGCGTCTTCTATGTCACCGAAGATGCGCGCACCCCTTTCATCCTGCAGGCCTTCCTGATTATTTTCGGCATCGGCACCGCGTTGGCGGTTTTGCTGGTTCCGCGCGAATTTCAAATCTTCGCACTCTTAGCCACCGTATCGGCCGGAAATATCATCTCGCCGTTCCTTTCCGGATCGGTGCTACGTCGTAAGATCGGCGATTTCGAAGTCGCCCGAATCGTGCGCTCACACACCCAGTTTTTGGTGGCAGCCGTCTTCGCCGCCATTGTCGGAGCACTGGTGCTCGCCGCCATGGGGGGCGGTAGCTTCATCGGAGGAAGTTTCGACGGCTTCGCCTGGCGTTCCACTCTCACCGCCCTGGTGACCTTGGCGGTAGTCGGGATAGTAATGGCCGGGGTTTATTGGCTCGGCTTAAAGATGATGCGGAATCGCGAGCTCGACACCCTACTAACCCCGATTCTCGGCCGACTTTCCCGATTTGCACCGAGCCGCGGAAGCGATCTGCCCAAGGAGTCCTCTGAATCGGCGCTCAGCGACCCAGAACCGCCGGTCCAGGCCGCACCTGCAGCTCAGGAACGGCCAGTCGAGCAAACCGTGAAACTGCGCCAACGATATGACATCAGCGATATCGCGGTTGCCTCAGCGCACGGTGGATCGGTCTACCAAGGCGTTGACTCGTTATTGCACCGACCGATCCTGGTGCTTGCCGCCACACCGCAGGCAGCCAAGATTTTACGGCTCCGAATCCGCGAAATCCTGACTCTTCGTGAACATCCTGAGGCACTTCTCATTCTGGATATTTGGACCAGTGGGAGTGCTACCTACCTAGTTGCTACCCACACCACGAGTGATGAACTCCTCGACCTTATTGTTCAAACCGACACCTTTGTCGAGCCGCACTTCACTGAAGTTTTGGATCTCGGGTCCTTGCACCCGAGACAAGGTGGCTCTTAGATCGATGCTTAGAGCCGCTATTTCCTGCGACTGAGGTCAACAATCGGATAGGATCGGAAGCCAAGGAGGGCAGCATATTGTCGCAGTCTGGAGAAGTCGGTACGGTACTTGGCGGTCGCTACAAAGTCACCGCCAGCGTTTTGGTGTCCGCAGAAGGCGATCAGGTCCTTGATGGCGTCGACCAGGTGCTAAATCGTCCGGTGAGTATTGTCATCGCTGGCACTGAAAATGCCGAGAACCTCACTCAGGGCGCCCGTGAAGTAGCTACCGGTGAACGACATGCGGGATTCCAGATCCTGGACCTGGGATTGGGCGAGGGCACCGCTTATATGATCGCGAGCAAGAGCCAAGCCGCCGATCTGCTCGATTTACTGATTCCGACCACTCCATATACTGAACCGCAGTTCACCGATACGCTCGGAGTCGATATTTTCGGTGCTGAGCGGCCCAGCGAACCAGTCGCTGGGGACTACGACTATGTCTACGAGGACAACACTCCATATATCCCTGAAACGCCGACCACCGATAGAGCATCGAAATCATCTGTGCCCGTGCCACCACCGCCAGCCGTGGCACCTCGCTCGGCGGCAGCTACACCAGCAACTGACACCGCACCCGAGGTAGCTGCCAAACCCAAAGTCTCAAAATGGACCGATGAGGAAGCCTCGCTGAGCCCGGCACCCATTGTGGGCAGCTCTAGTTCTGACGCACGGGAATCCATACCAGAGGGGCGCAAGCCTGGAACCTTCCCCGCCAGCGCGGTGGCATCAGTGAGTCAGCAAAGCGATGAGGTGACCGAAGGGTTTGACGACGATGAGGCCAACGCACCGAAAAGTGGGCGCTGGCTGGTCGGTGGCATTCTATTGGTGATTTTGGCGCTCGCGGTCATCTTCGCGGTGGTACCCATCATTAGTAACTTCACCAATAATCAAGCCGCGCCCAGTCCGTCAAGCCCAACTACTAGCCAGACTTCACCGAGTAGTAGCGCTCCTCCCACCAGTTCAGCACCCACGGTTGCTCCATCAATTGCCGCCGTCACCCAGCAGGTTCAAGATATGAAGGACGCGTCGAGCTTCCCCGAAGGCAAACTAGCCAATCTCTTCGACGGGAATCCTGCCACCCTCTGGCAAACCTTCGAGTTCAGCAACGATGACTTCATCGGCGCTGCTAAGAGCATTGCCCTGGTGGTTCAGTTGAAGGAAATCTCCGATATCAGCACAGTGAGTATTGCCCAGTCTGGGAGTTCTGGAGGCAGCTTCGAGGTGCTGACAAACTCTAAACCCAGCCTGAGCGGTGCAAAACAAATAGGCACCGGAAGCTTCACCGGACCTAATATCACCGTTCCGGCACCGGCTGGCAGCAAGGCCCAGTATGTCATTATCAACTTCACCCAGTTGCCAAAGCTGCAGTCACCGCGCACCTACCCCTATGCGCTGAAAATCGGTGAGATCACCATCAAGTAGGCTGGTACTCAAGCCTCAGCTTGGAATAAGCCGGTTACTCAGACTGTTATACCGGCCGAAGTAATTCATCACCATACAAGGAGTTCTGCTTCCGTGAGCACTGAAACCACCCAGAGTGACGTTCGCGATGTGATCATTATCGGCTCTGGTCCGGCCGGCTACACCGCAGCTATCTACACAGCCCGCGCAGACCTGAAACCGCTGGTAATTGCCGGCTCGGTGACAGCTGGCGGCGAGCTAATGAACACCACCGATGTGGAGAACTTCCCGGGGTTTCCCGAAGGTGTGATGGGTCCCGATTTGATGGAGAACCTACAGCAGCAAGCCGAACGTTTTGGCGCTCAGATTGAATACGACGATGTCACCGAGGTCTCGCTGGATGGTGAGATCAAGCAAATCAGCACAGGTTCCGGTAAGAAGTACTCGGCCAAGACGGTGATCATCTCAACCGGCTCGGCCTATCGCGAGCTCGGTTTGGATGACGAAAAGCGCTTATCTGGTCGTGGCGTGAGTTGGTGCGCCACCTGCGACGGTTTCTTCTTCAAAGACCAGGAGATCGCTGTGGTCGGTGGTGGCGATTCCGCGATGGAGGAGGCCACCTTCCTGACAAAGTTCGCTAATTCAGTCACCGTGATCCACCGCCGCGACAGCCTGCGTGCTTCAAAGATCATGCAGGATCGTGCCCTGAATAATCCCAAGATCAAGTTCATCTGGGACAGCGAGGTGATCGGTATTGATGGTGACACTAAAGTCACTGGAGTGAAGCTGCGCAATCTGAAGACCTCCGAAGAGGCTGACCTTCCGGTCACCGGTCTTTTCGTTGCTATAGGCAACGATCCTCGAGTTGACCTAGTCCGTGGTGTCCTTGACCTCACCGAGGACAACACCATCGCGGTTCAGGGTCGTTCTTCACGAACCAATCTGCCGGGCGTTTTCGCAGCGGGCGACGTGATTGATCCGCATTATCGCCAAGCCGTAACCGCTGCCGGCTCAGGTTGTGTGGCCGCCCTCGACGTCGAGCATTATTTGGCAAGCCTGAACAAGAATGACACATCAGAACTCGATTTGATCCTTACCGACTCTGAAGGAGCCGCATCATGAGCAACGCCAAAGCCGTAACCGACGATACCTTCCAGAGCGAAGTAATAGACTCAGAGAAACCGGTTATTGTTGATTTCTGGGCAGAATGGTGTGGTCCTTGCCGTAAGCTTGGGCCCATTTTGGACGATATTTCAGTGCAATACGCTGATAAGGTCCAGGTCGTTAAAGTGGACGTTGATGAGAACCCCGCTGTCGCTGCGGAATACGGAATCACCTCCATCCCAGCCGTGTTCTTATTTGCTAATGGTGAGCTCAAGAACACAGTGATTGGCGCCAAACCAAAGCCGTTTTTTGAGCAGGAATTTGCTGACTACTTGAAGTAACCACTTATAGAAAAGAGCCGGTGTTTCACGTGAAACACCGGCTCTTTTTGTTCGCTACTGAGCTACGCCAGAGCTAGCCTTCTGGATTCAATACAGTCATAATTCGATTCAAGTCTTCAACAGAGGCAAATTCAATACTGACTTTGCCCTTTCGCGCACCAAGAGAAATCTTGACGCTGGTATCAAGACGATCCGCAAGTGAACTTGCCAAAAAGTCTAGGCGTTCGTGCCGGGCGGAAGTCCGCTCAGCGCTCGGACGGCGGCCGCTGGGTTGCTGCCAGAGTGCCACCGCTTCCTCAGTCGCTCGCACAGATAGTCCTTCCGCAACAATCTTCTGAGCGAGCTTCTCCATCGCCTCACTGTCAGGGAGAGATAACAACGCCCTGGCATGGCCGGCGGAGAGCACGCCCGCCGCCACTCGACGTTGCACTACCGGCGGTAGTTTCAATAGGCGCAGGGTATTCGAAACCTGGGGGCGGGATCGACCAATCCGGTCAGCCAGTTCTTCATGAGTAGTGCCAAAATCTTCCAATAGCTGCTGATAGGCGGCTGCCTCTTCGAGAGGATTCAACTGACTGCGATGAAGATTCTCTAAAAGCGCGTCACGAAGCAAATCATCATCAGACGTCTCGCGAATAATAGCGGGAATGGTTTCCAAGCCAGCTAGCTGGCTAGCTCGCCAGCGTCGCTCGCCCATAACCAGCTCATAGGACTCGCTACCCTTTGAACTGCTCTTGCGCACCACAATTGGCTGCAGTACGCCAATCTCACGCACCGAATGCACCAGCTCTGCCATATCATCTTCATCAAAGACCGAGCGGGGCTGCTTCTGATTCGGATGAATAGAACTAAGCGCTAGCTGGGCAAAGACGGCACCGGGAACCTCGACAAGCTCGGTTGTTTCACGTGAAACCTTAGTAGGAGCGGCTTTTTTTGCCGCTCCTTCCGGGAAAAAGAGATCCACCGGACGGGAGCCTGCTGCTTCCGTTTCACGTGAAACATCGGCTGAGGGTATGAGAGCACCAAGACCACGGCCCAAACCGCGGCGCTGCTTATCGGAGACTGTACGTTTTTCGGCCACAAAAACACCTAACTAGCTGGATCGGACTGTTATCCCTGTAGATACAATCCTAACCGTTCTAGTTAGCGCGTTCGGCCAATTCAGCTGCGGCTTCTAAATATCCCAGCGCGCCGGTCGAGGAGGGATCGTAGGTCATCACCGTCTGCTGGAAGCTTGGAGCTTCCGAGATCCGGACAGACCGGGGAATTACCGCCTTGAGCACAAGATCGGGGAAATGTTCTCGGACATCGGCAGCTACTTGAGCGGCAAGGTTCGTTCGACCGTCGTACATTGTTAGCAAAATCGTGGATACCGCAAGGTCACCATTCAAGTGCTTCTGAATCATGCTGACATTATTGAGCAGCTGACTCAAGCCCTCAAGCGCATAGTACTCACACTGAATAGGAATAAGAACCTCTGAGGCGGCACAAAACGCATTGACCGTGAGCAGACCTAGACTCGGCGGACAGTCAATAAAAACATAGTCGAGACGCGGCAGGCCCTCACGTTCACGATAATCCACATAGGCCGCAATCGCTTTACGTAAACGCTGCTCACGAGCTACCAAAGAGACAAGTTCCAAATCGGCCCCGGCAAGGTGAATGGTCGCGGGGGCGCAATACAGATTGTCTAAATCCGGACTTGCGGCCACCACCTCTGCAAGCGGTACATCGTCAATGAGCACATCATAAATACTCTCGACCTCAGCGCGATGGTTGATACCCAAGGCGGTGGAGGCATTGCCCTGAGGATCCATATCGATCACCAAAACCTGCAAACCCGCCGCCGCGAGTGCGGCGGCAATGTTCACAGCGGTGGTCGTCTTACCGACCCCACCTTTTTGATTAGCGACAGTCATAATCCGAGTACGGCCAGGTGTAGGCAACTTCCGTCCAAGTAGCTTCTCTCGACGTCGAGTTTCGTTAGCTAGCTCACGACCGATCGGACTATCATCGTCCACCTCATCAATCACACTCTTTGTGGACTTTGTTTCACGTGAAACCATCAACTCACCAAGCTTATCTACTGAATTAGATTGACTAACCCCTGAAATGGTCGAGCTGAGCGCGCTAAAAGTCGGTATACGCTGCGGTATAACCGGGCGTTTGGTCACTCGACGCACCTTCCAGAGTTCGGTCGATCTATATCGACAGTTCTAGCCTACCGGGCCAGGCTCGCCCACTTGAATACGAACCACCGTGGTGGGCTCAGCAAGCACATCTGCACCTGCCACTAGCACCTCAGCGGAGCGACCACCTAGTTTACGAATTGCCTTAGCCGCTGCAGCCACTTCCTCTTGCGCGCTCCGGCCTTTAATGGCGAGCAGCTGGCCATTGCCGTGCAACAAGGGGAGCGTTAAAGTCACCAGTTTGTCCAAGGCCGACACTGCCCGAGCGGTGACCACATCGCAATCAACGCTTTGTACTGCCTGCTCGGCGCGCGCCCGCAGCACCTCAACACCGCTTAACCCCAGGTCCGCGATGACCTCTTCCAACCACAGCACCCGCCGCTCAAGGGGTTCAATCAATGTCACCCGAAGATCCGGTCGAGCAATAGCAATACACAGGCCCGGTAGACCAGCACCGCTACCAACATCGGCAACATGCGCATCGGACGGAATGAACTCGGTGATGACTGCACAGTTCAGCACGTGCCTGTCCCACAATCGAGGAACCTCACGGGGACCAATAAGCCCTCGTTCAATACCGGAGCTGGCCAGATGCGCAACATAGCGTTCCGCTAACTCAAGCCGGTCAGCAAAAATCTGCGTGGCTACTCGGCCCGTCTCAATATCCATCTCCGACACGAGAATTATTCGGCGGCGCTGACCACAATATGCCGGCCAGCACCTTCGCCCTCTGATTCGCTGACAAAGCCGAGGTCAGCAATGGCGTCGTGTACGATCTTGCGCTCATAAGCACCCATCGGTTTCAACGAAACCGATGCCTCACCCTGCTTGACCTTCTCAACAGCGTCCCGCGCGATCTGAACCAGAACTCCCGCGCGCTCTTGGCGATAGCCGGTGATATCCAGCACGAGTCGAGAACGGTGCCCGGTGGCCGAGAGCACATTGAGTCGAGTCAGCTCCTGCAATGCCTCTAGCACTTCACCATCTCGTCCCACCAGGCCGGTCAGCGACTCGCTCTGCTGATCGGCAACGATGGAAAGATAGCTGCGGCCATTGCGCACCTCAATATCAATATCGCCATCAATATCCGCGATATCGAGCAGCTCCTCAAGATAATCAGCGGCTACATCGCCCTCTTCTTCGAGGCGGCTGGCAGCCGGGGCCTGCTCTTCAGCATCTTCACTCACTACGGCGTCTTCAACGGGCAATTCGGCGGTCATATTTATTTCTTCTTTCGGTTTTTACGTTGCGGCTGCACCCGCTGGCCCTTAGGTTCCTCAACCACTTCGGCTTCAGGTTCCGACTTCTTAATATTGCTGATCAGCGGCAACCCCTTTGCCTCGCGCCGCTTCATGTATTCGCGATAGGCGGGGGATCCAGGCGTCGGCATCCTTCGGATCACGAAGAACTGCTGACCCATTGTCCACAAGTTGGTGGTGGTCCAGTAGATCAGCACGCCGATCGGGAAGTTAATACCGCCCACACCGAAGACCAGGGGAAGGATGTAGAGCATCATCTTCTGTTGGCGCATGAACGGTGAGGCCATCGCCTCATCATTCATATTCTTCGCCATAATCTGCTTCTGGGTAATGAACTGCGAAGCGATCATCGCCAGGATCATGATCAACGAGAGAATGATCACCGAGACATTCGGGTTACCGTTTTGAATCATCGGCAGGAATGCGTCGGAAAGCCGCGCGCCAAAAATATCAGCATTATCGAACTGCTTGATTTGATCCGCGCTCAGCGCGAAGATTCCCTGATTGCTCTGGCTAGCGTGAGAAACACCGGACAGCACCTGAAACAACGAGAAGAAGAACGGCATCTGAATCAAAATAGGCAAACACGCCGAGAACGGGTTGGTGCCGTGAGACTTATACAAGGCCATCTGTTCTTGCGCCATTGCTTGACGGGAAAGCTGATCCGTCTTGCCCTTGTACTTGGCTTGGAGCTTCTTCATCTCGGGCTGCAAGGCCTGCATACCGCGCTGCGCCTTGATTTGACGCACGAAAACCGGAATAAGCGCTGCCCGGATCACCAACACCAGGCCGACGATGGAAAGAGTCCAGGTCCAGCCGGAGCCACTGGGCAGCCCGATGAAGGTGAAACCTTCATGAAAGGCCCACATGATCCAGGACACCAGCCATTTGAATGGTGTCAGGATCGTGCCGAAGAATCCAAAGAGATCCATTATTCGCTTTTTCCCCTCTAGGGCTTAGGCCGCTCGACTCAATGAGCCGTTGCCGTCGTGCGGGTGGTCAAGGTAACGCTCAGGATGGTTAAGCATCACGATCCGAGGCGTCTGATCGACTGAACGCCCGGCAAAATTCTTCTCTATATGTCGGTGAGCCGGCACATGATCAATGCCGCCGGCGCTCCACGGGTGGCAGCGCAGCAATCGGCGGACCGCTAAGTAGCTGCCCCGAACGGCACCGTGAACGGTAACTGCTTCAAGGGCGTAACCCGAGCAACTCGGAAAGTAGCGGCAGACCTGACCGTAAAGCGGCGAAATCAAAAACCGATAGCCTTTGAGTAAGCCGATCAGAACATTACGGGGCAGGTTCCAGATCAGGCGGCCGACAGCGAGCAGTGACCGCAATACGCTACTGCCCATCTCTCACCTTTCCTTCGGATCGTGTCGAATCCGATCGCCTGACCTTTTCCAAGTTCATCTGCAACGCCGAGTTATAGTCCTTAAGCAGTTCTGGCCAGCTAGCAGCTGCAGCTGCCGGCAGCGCCCGGACCACGATCTTCAAACCACTCGGCTGCGCAGATATGGTCTGAGCCGCGGCCGCACGCAAACGCCGTCTTACCCGATTACGGACTACCGCGTTACCCACTGTTTTAGCGACAATGAAGCCAACGCAACTCGGTCCCGTTGGTTCAACGACCGTATATAACACCAAGTTCCGGCGCCCTGATCGGACGCCGGAACGGACGGTATATGAAAATTCGTTCGCCGAACGGATGCGGTTAGCTGCGGGCAGCACGTCAGATCCTTGATCTCAAAACAGAACGAGGAGCATGCAACCAGCCCGAGAAAATCGACCTAAGCCGACAGCTCCACACGTCCCTTAGACCGACGTGCGGCGAGAATGGCGCGACCCGCACGGGTACGCATCCGCAGACGGAAGCCGTGCTTTTTGGCACGACGGCGGTTATTCGGCTGAAAAGTCCGCTTGCTCACGGTGTCAACTCCAAGAAAATCGTGGACGCGCCGAGGCTGTTGCGACTGGGGAAGAAACAGGCCGACGCTGAAATATCGCGTGCCTATTAGCAGGCACAAAGGACTTCCTAACGTTAGGCCATTGCGAGCCACTCAGTCAAACTGAGGCTCTCAGTACAAGCTGCCTCAAACCATTCGTCAACAGCCTAGGCATCAGTAATAGCCGGGTTGTAGTACGAGTTATCCACAAGCAGTCTACGATGGTTGAGGGCGCTACCAGTTGCTTCGGCAATCCCCTACTCTTGATGGATGACCCTACGCAGCGAGTCCTTGGTACTCGGTCATCTGCATCAGGTCCGGTAACTAAGACAGCGGGGAAAGCATGAGCACAGACGGTAAAGACGATGTCGCGACATCTTGGCGTAAGGTCGTCAAGCTTCTTGAGGCTGATGAACATGTTTCCCCGCGACAACGAGGATTCATCACGCTGGCGCAGGCGCAGGGACTGTTCGGCTCAACTTTATTGGTCGCGGTACCGAATGAACTGACGCGTGAAGTGCTGCAGAACCAGATAAAAGGTTCCTTAGAGCTGGCGCTCCGCGAAATCTTCGGTGAGGACATTTTGTGTGCAATCAGTATAGATACCGAGCTGGCACCACTAGTTGATGAAGAACCCAATCCTGAGGTAGCTGAATCCAGCAACAATACCGAGGAAGAGGCGCGTCCTCAGCCAACACCACCAAGCACCTCGAATGAGTTTGGCCGGCTGAACCCGAAATACATTTTCGATACCTTCGTCATCGGTCAATCCAACCGTTTTGCACATGCCGCGGCAGTGGCAGTCGCTGAGGCACCCGCCAAAGCGTACAACCCGCTCTTTATCTATGGAGACTCAGGACTCGGTAAAACCCATCTGCTGCACGCCATTGGCCATTATGCTCGCCGACTCTATAGCGGGATTCGGGTCCGATACGTCAACTCGGAAGAGTTCACCAATGAGTTCATCAACTCGATCCGCTATGACGAAGGCACGAGCTTCAAGACCACCTATCGCAACGTCGACATCCTGCTGATCGATGACATCCAGTTTCTCTCCGGCAAAGAGGCCACCCAGGAAGAGTTCTTCCATACCTTCAATGCCCTGCACAATCACAATAAGCAGGTTGTGATCACCTCCGATCTTCCGCCGAAGCAACTCTCCGGCTTCGAGGAACGAATGCGCTCCCGCTTTGAGTGGGGACTACTCACCGATGTGCAGCCTCCTGAATTGGAAACGCGAATCGCGATCTTACGCAAGAAGGCTATTGGCGAGGGGTTGCATGCCCCCGACGATGTGCTGGAATACATCGCCTCTAAGATCTCGACAAATATTCGTGAGCTCGAGGGTGCACTGATTAGGGTCACTGCCTTTGCCTCGCTGAACCGCCAACCTGTCGATGTCAATCTCGCGGAGACAGTGCTCAAGGACCTGATTACCGACGAGGGAGATCAACAAATCACCGCCTCGACAATCCTTGGTCAAACGGCCAAGTACTTCAAACTCAGCCTTGAAGAGCTGCAGTCCAAATCGAGAACCCGTACCCTGGTCAACGCCCGGCAGATCGCGATGTACCTCTGTCGAGAACTTACCGACCTCTCGCTGCCAAAAATTGGCCAGGAACTCGGCGGCCGAGATCACACCACGGTGATCCACGCCGATCGTAAAATCCGCGAACTGATGGCTGAACGCCGCACTATCTTCAACCAGGTCACCGAGCTCACCAATCTGATCAAACAACAGCAGCGCGAAGGTTGAAGCTCAAGTTGAAGGATAGTTTTTAACAGCTGTGGAAAAGGTTGTGGATTACGCCGTGGACAAATCGGTCAACTCTGCTAACAACCCGGCCAGATCTGTGGAAGCCAGTAAACACAAGGAAGTTTGTCCACCGAGACCAGTGCATTCCAACAGACTGAACCAACATGTTGTTCACACTTAAAACTCCGAGAATCAGCCGAAGAGCCGAGTTATCCACAGTTTCCACAACTGTTATTAACACTACGAATCCCAATTAATTTGTTCTTCCAAAAAACAACTACCCAGATCAGACTGCACCGAAACTAGACACTTTTCGGATCTAAGCTCACCTGAACTGAGCCGAGCTGACCTGCCAAAGAGCTGAGCTTGAAGCTTTGAGATGAACCACATAGACGAATGAGCCCTGGGAGCGGCTAAGCTGTTTGGGAGTATGTCATTTGGAGCAGCAACCTGGAGAGAAGGGGCACCCTAGCCGTGAAGTTTCGAGTCGAACGGGATGTTCTCAACGATGCGGTGGGATGGGCCGCTCGAGCATTGTCTCCCAGGCCACCGGTTCCGGTGCTTTCAGGGCTCCTGCTCAAGGCCGAAGCTGGCACCCTCAGTCTTTCAAGTTTCGATTATGAGATCTCTGCTCGACTAGAAATCCCAGCAGATATTGCTGAGGAAGGCACCATTTTGGTGTCCGGCCGCCTGCTCGCCGATATTTGCCGCAGCCTGCCGGCAGCGCCGGTCGAAGTTTTCACCGACGGGTCGAAAGTGACCTTGAGTTGCCGGAACTCGCGCTTCAATTTGGCCACCATGCCGGAAGCAGATTACCCAGAATTGCCGGCCCTACCTCAGCTGAGTGGAACGGTTCCCGGGGATGCTTTTGCCCGTGCTATTGCTCAAGTTACGGTGGCAGCCAGCAAGGATGACACGCTGCCTATCCTCGCCGGCGTGAAGCTGGAGATTGAGGATGACCTGATTACCCTGCTAGCTACCGACCGCTATCGCTTGGCGATGCGGGAAGTTCACTGGAAACCGGCCGTGCCCGGCATTTCAACGTCGGCTCTGGTCAAAGCCAAGACCCTCAGTGAGGTCGCAAAAACCCTGGGTGGAGCAGGGGATATCAATATCGCGCTTTCTGACAACTCCGAACTCATCGGTTTTGAAAGTGGCGGCCGTCGGACTACCTCGTTGCTGGTCGATGGTGACTATCCCAAGATTCGCTCGCTTTTCCCGGATAGCACGCCCATTCATGCCACGGTTGAAACGGCATCGCTGGTGGAAGCGGTCCGTCGTGTTGCCTTGGTGGCCGAGCGGAATACCCCGGTGCGACTTGCGTTCACCGACGGGCAACTAAGTTTGGACGCCGGCACCGGCGAAGATGCTCAAGCCTCGGAGGCCCTGGAAGCAGGTTTGTCCGGCGAAGAGATCACGGTGGCTTTCAACCCGCATTACCTGAGCGAAGGATTGGGTGCCTTCGAGAGCAAGTTTGTCCGATTCTCTTTCACTTCCGCGCCTAAACCGGTGATGATGACGGCGCAAAACGACATCGACGGTGACGATCAGGACGATTATCGCTACCTGGTGATGCCGGTCCGTTTGCCTAACCAATAATTCCCCGTCGAAAGAGTTTGAAAATGCACATTGGTCTGATTGGCCTTGGAAAAATGGGTTTCAATATGCGCGCCCGGCTGCGCCAAGGTGGCATTGAGGTAACCGGTTATGACCGGAACCCTGAGGTCACCGACGTGGCGACAGTTGAAGCGCTGGTTGAAGCGTTGCCTTCACCCAAAGTTGTCTGGGTGATGGTGCCTTCCGGACAGATTACCGATTCTGTGATTGATCAGTTGGCTTCATTGCTCAGCGCGGGTGATCTGATCATTGATGGTGGAAATTCTCGTTTCACCGAAGATCAGAAACATGCTGCTCAGCTTGCTGAAAAATCAATCCGCTTTGTCGATTGCGGAGTTTCTGGCGGAGTCTGGGGCCTGGAAAATGGCTATGGCCTGATGGCCGGCGGAAGTGATGCTGATATCGAAAGCCTGCTGCCGGTGTTTGATGCGCTCCGACCGGAAGGCGAGCGGGCCGATAGTTTTGTTCACGTCGGTGCGGTTGGTGCAGGACACTATGCCAAAATGGTGCACAACGGCATTGAATACGGGCTGATGCAGTCCTACGCCGAAGGCTACGAGTTACTCGCCGCGAAAGACATCATTACCGATCTCCCCGGTACTTTCAGGGCTTGGCAGAAGGGCACCGTAGTGCGCTCCTGGCTGCTGGATTTGATGGTCAAAGCCCTTGAAGAAGATCCCGGTCTGGCCTCTATCGACGATTATGTCGAAGATTCTGGTGAAGGTCGCTGGACGGTTGAAGAGGCGATCGCCAACGCGGTGCCAGCACCAGCGATTACCGCGGCGCTTTTTGCTCGATTTGCCTCTCGTGAGGACAGCTCACCGGCAAATAAGATGGTTTCTGCGCTGCGTAATCAGTTCGGTGGCCACGCCACGAAACCCGCTAAGTAGTGTGTATCTAGAAAAGCTTTCGCTGACCGATTTTCGGAGCTATCCGCAGGTCGATCTTGAGCTTGCACCTGGCGTCACAGTTTTTGTCGGCTCCAATGGCCTGGGGAAGACCAACCTGATTGAAGCCCTGGGTTACCTCAGTTCGCTGGCATCCCATCGGGTTTCTCAGGATGGGCCGCTGATCCGTTTCGGTGCGGAGCGCGCGATTATTCGCGGTGCCTTAGTACGTGCTCAGCAGCGATTGAGCCTCGAGGTCGAAATCAATGCGGGGCGAGCAAATCGGGCCCGAATTAACCGGGCCAACCCGGTGCGGGCTCGAGACATTCTGGGGCTCTGTCGGACTGTGCTTTTTGCGCCCGAGGATTTGGCTTTGGTGAAGGGAGATCCGGGGAATCGGCGGCGGTTTCTTGACGATCTCCTGCAATTACTGCATCCTCGCTTTGCTGGCCTGCGCGCCGACTACGATCGGGTACTCAAGCAGCGCAATGCACTACTCAAATCGGCCCGTAGTCATGGCGGATTTCGCAAGCAAGCTACCCCCGAGTTCGTCTCCACCATCGAAGTCTGGGATCAACATCTGGCTGCTGCGGCAGCGCAGCTGTTGGCAGCTCGACTAGAGCTGCTGGCTGGGTTACGAGGACCCCTTGCCGAGGCTTATGCTCAGTTGACCGATGGCTCAAAGGGACTGACCGCTAAATATCGCTCCAATTTGACCGGCTATGAGGAGGATAACGACTCGACTCCGACTGAAGCTACCGAAGCGGAGGGTCTAGCTGAGCTGAGCGAGCTGGAACTGACTGATCGTTATCTGAACGCTTTGAGCGCGGCGCGTTCGCGGGAGATGGACCGCGGTATTACCCTGATCGGACCGCATCGTGATGAGTTAGAGCTGCAACTAGGTGATGCCCCGGCGCGTGGCTATGCTTCCCACGGTGAGACCTGGTCAGTTGCTCTAGCACTGCGACTCGCCTCGTATCGGGTGCTGCGCGACGATGCTGAACAAGGTGTTCTGGGATCCGATCCGATCCTGATTCTGGACGATGTATTCGCCGAGCTCGATGTTGCTCGACGCACGAAATTGGCGAAAATGGTTGCTTCCGCCGAGCAAGTACTGGTTACCGCTGCGGTTGAGGACGATATCCCCGCCGAACTGAGCGGCCAGCGTATTCGTGTCATTTCCGCTGGTGTTATCGATGGTCAGTGATCAACCCCCGGAGTCAGATGGAGCCACTGAGTCCACAGATTCGGCGACGCAATCCGCTGCGGCGCGGCTTGGAAATCCCGATTCCGGAACAGCCGAAACCGAAGAGTTAGGCGAACAATTAGACGCCGCTCAAGCGGCACTCAATCGGATGAGACAGGCTGCCTCCGCTCGCGGCGAACGGCGAGTTCGCAGTGCCTCCGCGCATCGTCAGCAGAAGAAAAACCCGACTCGCCGTAACAGCCCAGGGCAATCCGCGAGAGACCCACAAGGGCTTGGCGGAATCATTGATCGAATGGTCGCAGAGCGGGGCTGGACTTCTCCGGTGGCCGTTGGGTCGGTAATGGCGCAATGGGATAGCCTGGTGGGCACCGAGATCGCAGCCCACTGTCAGCCGGAATCCTTCGAGGGCACCGTGTTACATGTACGCTGTGATTCGACCAGTTGGGCGACCCAGCTCAGGTTACTTTCGACCTCCCTCTTGGCTCGTTTTGACAGTGATTTAGGTTCTGGTGTGGTGACCAAAATACATGTTCTAGCCCCAACCGCACCTAATTGGCGCAAGGGCAGCCGAACGGTTAACGGCAGAGGTCCTCGAGATACCTACGGCTAATCGCACAAAGCGCTGTGAGAGCTTGAGAGCTCCACGAGCTGTCTAGGACCCATACGGCGAGTTTCAAATTCGTCCTGAGCGGGGTTACAGGCTGTTCAAGGGCATTTGTGTGTCGGTTTTAGCTCTAAAACTTCAAGACCCTGTAGAATAGTCCTTAAGAGTTATTTTAGCCGTTTTACATCTTTCCGGTCGTCAGCTGCGTCCGGGTGATGGTGTCAGAACTACGAACAAAATAAAGGGGTCGAGCACGCCTGTGTCCACCAGCAACTCAGAAAACCCGCAGAATCCGGAACCCACGGACGAAGAAGCGACCCAACTGGCGAAACAAGGGAAGCCTACTTCCCATGTTTCGCCTGAAGATTCCGACTATGGCGCTAGCGACATCACCGTTTTGGAAGGCTTGGAAGCTGTTCGTAAGCGTCCCGGCATGTATATCGGATCGACCGGGCCCCGTGGCTTACACCACTTGATCACCGAGATCGTCGATAACTCAGTTGATGAAGCCTTGGCCGGGTACTGCACGCATATTGAGATTACCTTGCAAGCTGATGGTGGCGTCCGGGTGGAAGACGATGGCCGTGGCATCCCGGTGGATATGCACCCCACCGAAGGTAAATCGACCGTCGAGGTGGTGATGACCATCTTGCACGCCGGCGGTAAATTCGGTGGCGGTGGTTATGCGGTTTCCGGTGGTCTGCACGGGGTGGGCGTCTCAGTGGTGAATGCGCTCTCCACCAAAATGGAGACCCGGATCAAACGGCAGGGCTTCACTTGGTATCAGTCCTTCAAGGATGGCGGTAAGCCGGTTGGTTCGCTTCGCAAGGGGGAACCGACCGAAGAGACCGGTACCACCCAGACCTTCTACGCTGATCCGGCCATTTTCGAAACCACTGATTATGATTTCGAGACACTGCGGGCTCGTTTCCAGCAGTACGCCTTCCTGAATAAGGGGCTGCGAATTACTCTGACCGACGAGCGAGTGGTTGAGGAAGTTGATGAGGAAATCGCCACGGATGAGGATTCGGCCGAGGAGACGCCGAGTCACCGTCAGGTGATTTACCAGTATGACAATGGTTTGATCGACTACGTTACCTACCTGAACTCGTCCAAGAAGGTTGAGGTCGTTAACCCTGATGTGATCGCTTTCGAGAGCGAGAACAAGGATAACGACGGCCGCTCGATCGCCTTGGAACTCGCGATGCAGTGGACTACCGCGTATTCAGAAAGCGTGCACACCTACGCCAACACGATCAACACGCACGAAGGCGGTACTCACGAAGAGGGGTTCCGTGCTGCCATGACCTCGTTGATCAATCGTTATGCCCGTGAGAAAAACATCATTAAAGAAAAGGATGAGAATCTCACCGGTGACGATATCCGTGAAGGCCTCACTGCGGTTATCTCGGTCAAACTCTCCGAACCGCAGTTCGAAGGCCAGACTAAAACTAAGCTCGGTAACTCCGAAGCCAAGGGTTTTGTGCAGCGGGTGGTGACCGATGAGTTGGGTGACTGGCTAGAACGGAATCCTGGGCCGGCGCGTGACGTTATTCGTAAGTCCATCCAGGCTGCTCAGGCTCGTTTGGCCGCGCGGAAAGCGCGCGAATCCACTCGCCGTAAGGGCCTCTTGGAATCTGGCGGGATGCCCGGAAAGCTCAAGGACTGCCAGTCGAAGGATCCTTCGAAGAGCGAGATCTACATCGTGGAGGGTGACTCCGCTGGTGGTTCCGCGGTACGTGGCCGCAACCCCGAGACCCAGGCGATCTTGCCGCTGCGTGGCAAGATCTTGAATGTTGAACGTGCTCGGCTTGACCGCGCCCTCGGCAATGCCGAAGTACAGGCCATGATCACGGCCTTTGGCGCTGGCATTGGTGAGGATTTCGACGTCGAGAAGGCGCGCTATCACAAGATCGTGTTGATGGCCGATGCCGATGTCGACGGCCAACACATCACTACTCTGTTGTTGACCTTGCTGTTCCGCTATATGCGTCCGCTGGTAGAAAGTGGCTACGTTTACTTGGCCCAGCCACCGCTGTATCGAATCAAGTGGTCCAATGCAGCCCATGATTATGTCTTCTCCGATAAGCAGCGAGACGAGGCATTGACCAAGGGCCTGGCCGCTGGTCACCGAATTCCGAAAGAAAACGGCATCCAGCGTTATAAGGGCCTCGGCGAGATGGACTACACCGAACTCTGGGACACCACGATGGATCCCGATCATCGCACCCTGTTGCAGGTCACCATGGAGGACGCGGCGGCCGCCGATCAAACCTTCTCGGTGCTGATGGGCGAAGATGTGGAGTCCCGTCGACACTTCATCCAGCAAAATGCCAAGGATGTCCGGTTCCTGGACATCTAAGCGACATTTCGGATCAGACTTTTAGTAGAGGAAGACAAAGATGAGTGACGCAACTGGCGGAGATCTGACAGACCGGATTGAACAGGTCGATCTGCAGACTGAAATGCAGCGATCCTATCTGGACTACGCGATGGCGGTTATTGTCGGTCGTGCGCTACCCGATGTGCGCGATGGTTTGAAACCCGTGCACCGACGGGTGCTGTACGCGATGTACGACGGCGGTTACCGGCCGGACCGGTCCTTCAATAAGTGCGCCCGCGTGGTCGGCGAGGTGATGGGTCAGTACCACCCACATGGCGACATGGCGATCTATGATGCCTTGGTTCGACTGATCCAGGACTGGACCATGCGCTACCCCTTGGCGCTGGGTCAAGGGAACTTCGGTTCGCCGGGTAATGATGGTGCCGCTGCACCGCGTTATACCGAAACCAAGATGGCGCCCTTGGCGATGGAAATGGTCCGCGATATCGACAAGGACACAGTCGATTTCCAAGACAACTATGACGGCAAGAACCAAGAGCCGATCATCCTGCCGGCCCGTTTCCCGAATCTCCTGGTGAACGGCTCCTCAGGTATCGCGGTGGGTATGGCCACCAATATTCCGCCGCATAACCTGCGCGAAGTAGCCGAGGGCGTGCAGTGGTACTTGCAGAACCCGACCGCCAGCAAGGAAGAACTGCTTGAGGCGCTGATCCAGCGGATCAAAGGCCCGGATTTCCCCACTGGCGCCCAGATCCTGGGGCATAAGGGTATCGAAGAGGCTTATCGCACTGGTCGTGGCTCAATCACCATGCGGGCCGTGGTCAATGTCGAAGAAATCCAGGGCCGCACCTGCCTGGTGGTCACTGAACTGCCGTACCAGGCGAACCCGGATAATCTCGCGGTGAAGATCGCCGAACTGGTCAAGGACGGCAAGATTGGCGGCATTGCCGATCTGCGTGACGAGACTTCAGGTCGTACTGGCCAGCGTTTGGTGATCGTGCTCAAACGCGACGCGGTGGCCAAAGTGGTGCTCAACAACCTCTACAAGCACACCTCGCTGCAGGAGAACTTCAGCGCGAATATGCTGGCCATAGTTGACGGCGTGCCCCGCACGCTGAGCCTTGACGCCTTCATTCGTCACTGGGTAACGCACCAGATGGAAGTCATTGTGCGTCGTACCCGCTTCCTGCTCCGTCAGGATGAGGCTCGTGCACACATCCTGCGTGGTCTGCTTAAAGCGCTGGATGCCCTGGACGAGGTAATTGCCTTGATCCGTCGTTCTCCTTCGGCAGAAGAAGCACGGGCCGGCTTGAAGGAACTGCTCGATATCGACGATCTGCAGGCCAACGCTATTTTGGATATGCAGCTTCGAAAACTTGCTGCGCTGGAACGCCAGAAGACCTTGGATGAGCACGCCGAGATTGAGGCCCGGATTGTCGAGTACAACCGGATTCTTGGTTCCGAGGATGTGCAGCGTGGCATTGTCAGCGAGGAGCTCGCTGAGATCGTGGCGAAGTACGGTGACGACAGGCGCAGCCAGATCATGCTCGGCTACGACGGTGATATGAGCATGGAAGACCTGATTCCCGAAGAGGAAATGGTGGTCACCATCACTCGCGGCGGTTACGTGAAGCGCACCCGCAGCGACAACTATCGTTCCCAGCATCGCGGCGGCAAGGGCATTAAGGGTGCCCAGCTACGCGGCGACGACGTCGTCGAACACTTCTTTGTCACCACCACCCATCACTGGTTGCTGTTCTTCACCAACCTGGGCCGGGTATATCGCGCTAAGGCTTATGAGCTGATAGAAGCTGGCCGGGATGCTAAGGGGCAGCATGTGGCTAATCTGCTGGCTTTCCAACCGGAGGAGAAGATCGCTCAGGTTCTCGATCTGCGAGATTACGCCCAGTCGCCGTATTTGGTGCTGGCCACCAAGAACGGCTTGGTCAAGAAGACTCGTTTGGAGGATTACGACACCAACCGGACCGCCGGTGTGATCGCGATCAACCTGCGCGACGAAGACGAACTGGTTTCCGCTCAGCTGGTCTCCGAGACCGACGACTTGCTGTTAGTTTCCCGCAAGGGGCAATCAATTCGCTTCACCGCCACCGACGAGGCACTGCGTCCGATGGGCCGCGCCACCTCAGGGGTGACCGGAATGAAGTTCCGGGAAAGCGATGAGTTGCTGGCCGCTGATGTGGTCACCGATGATTCCTACGTTTTCGTGGTCACCGAGGGCGGCTACGCTAAGCGCACCGCAGTGGACGAATATCGTACCCAGGGACGAGGCGGTCTGGGTATTAAGGTTGCCAAACTGGTTGAGGATCGCGGTGACTTGGTCGGCGCGCTCATTGTGAAAGATGACGACGAAGTGCTGGTGGTGATGGAAGGCGGCAAGGTGGTTCGTTCTAACGTTGCCGAAGTCCCCGCTAAGGGTCGTGACACCATGGGCGTGATCTTTGCTAAGCCGGATAAGAACGATCGGATCATTGAAGTCGCACGAAACAGCGAACGTGGTCTGGAGAGCTTAGTGGGCGAGAGCGAAGAAGATGAAGTACCGTTGACTGAAGACCAAACGGCAAGCCAGAGTGAAGCTGAGCCAGATAATGCCAGCCAGCAAGCGGCTGCTGACGAGGGAGGCAACGATTGAGCACGAACAACTCCGGAGCTAAAGTAGGCGCGCCGGCGCGTCCTACCCAGAGGCCGGCCTCGGCCACTAAGCCAGCGGCGGCACGGCCGGGCCTGGTGAAGCCAGCTCCCAAGGGCAAAGTGCGCCGAGCTCGGCTGCAAGTTTCCCGCTTGGATCCATGGTCGGTGCTCAAGATGGCCTTCCTGCTCTCGGTGGCACTTGGCATCATCACTGTGGTGGCAGCCATCGTGCTCTGGGGTGTGCTGGATCTGACCGGTGTTTTCGACCGGGTCAACTCATTACTGCAGGATTTCCAGGGCAGTGAGGGTGGGAAGGTCGATATTAAGTCCTTTGCCTCGCTTGGCTTGGTTGCTTCCTACGCGGTAATTCTCGCGGTGGTGAACGTGGTGCTGCTGACCGCGCTGTCCATGTTGGCCGCCGTGTTGTACAACATCTCGGCCACTTTGGTCGGCGGTATTGGGGTTACCCTGACCGACGACTGAAGTCCCCAGACCTTCCCTCGGCGCGTGCCTCGGTGCGGAGTCCTTGAGGGTGTGGGTCTTCACTGCGGTCCATTTGGAGAGGTCGGCAGTTTGCGGTAGAGTTTTATCTCGGCCCGAGAGGGTCGTGGGGGCGTATAGCTCAGGCGGTTAGAGCGCTTCGCTGATAACGAAGAGGTCCCAGGTTCAAGTCCTGGTACGCCCACGGAATCTTGAGGAGGTCCGATGAAAAAGCTGATCATCATCGCAGCTGCGGTGGCTGGTGTGATTTTTCTGAGAAAAAAACTTCAGGATTCCAATGCACAAAAGAACGTCTGGAACGAAGCAACTGATAAAGTTGAATAGCTTCCAGCACTGACGGGGGCATGGCGCAATTGGTAGCGCACCTGCTTTGCAAGCAGGGGGTTCGGGGTTCGAGTCCCCGTGCCTCCACCGTCGAAGGGCCGATCCACACCGGATCGGCCCTTTTCTTTCCGCGCAGATCGTTTGACGAACCCTGAGGTCTGGATAGGCTAAGCCGGTGAGCTACCTACGTTTCCAGAGCGCGGTTCCTAACCGTCATGGTCGGTATCCTGGGGTGTTTGCGATGGCCAATGGCCTGCATCGGCAAGGTATGCTCAGCAGCCCTGATGCGCGCTGGCTTCGAAAGACGAATGATTGGGCGAACGCCTTGTATTTGGATCCCTCGAGCGTGCAAGCTGAATGCTATGACCGGTGCTCAACCCGGGGGCGTGTTCCTGGTTTAGAGCTGGTGCCCAGCAGCTATTGGAGATGACCGAGCAGTACCTGGAATTACTTGATCGGTACCAGGTGCCGTGGACTGAGCTGAGGACAATGTCGCCGGGGAGAATCGTCTACCAGGATTCGAACCAGATTGTCGCCGTCCCCTATCAACACACCGACTGGCCGCTATAAACACTCGACGGTGGTGGAAGTAGCGGAGGACGCGGCTGAGTACCGTGAGAGGGGATTTCAGGGCTTGAGAGCGCCCCGGCGGGTCATTTGATTAACACTGGCGGTGTGTACAGCACGTAGTACCTTGGCCGGGAAGTACACCGAGAAGAACACCACCATGGGCGCTTTGAGGGCCAGGTTTTTCACATTGTGGGCCTTATAAGTACGCTCAAAGCGGCTGACATAGTAGCGATAGTCTCGGGGCGAATCCTCCAGTCGACGGGCGGACATGCCGCTTACCATCGCCGGGACATATTGCACCTTGAGTTCGTGATCGGCCAGATGCAGCGAAAGATCAATATCTTCATGCATCTCATCCTTCTCATCCCGACAGGTTTCAGCACGAATCTCCAACCACGCACTGCGGCGCAACGCCATATTGGAGCCGAAAAGGAAGTGGTACTGATGTTTCGCCAGCCGCAGCATGAGCTGACGCATCTTATCGTCGGCCTTTAATCCGAAGCGACGCATCGGCATATCGTAATAGACCACCGGTCCAGTGGCCGCCGAAACTTGCTGGTCCCGGAAGGCCTGTTGAACGTGCTCTACCCAGTCTGGTTCGAGCACGGAATCAGCATCAATCCGCCCCAGGACATCGCCGCTGGCGTGGTTGAGACCGAAGTTCCGGGTCGGGATCAGTCCTTGCTCTTCGTTCTGGTGCAGCAAGCGAATAGGGCTTTCGGGGTATTCCAGCTGCATTTGCTCGACAATCGCGCAGGTGGAATCGGTGGAACGATTGTCCACCACGATGATTTCATCGGCCGGTACCGATTGGTAAACGGCAGCGATCAAACACTGCCGAATCACGCTTTCCTCGTTAAAGGCGGGTATCACGATGGATACACTCGGCAGGCCCGCGGACGAGCCGCGGGCCGCTGAGTTGTTGCCGGACTCGGCTATGTCGCTTGGCATTATGTACCAAACTTAGCATCGAGACGCCGGGAAGCGGCGATATTTACTTCTCGGTGGCGTCTTTCACGTCCTTGGCGGCTTCCTCGACACCCGCCTTAACTTCTTCAGCCTTGTGCTTTACCGCGCTCTTAGTCTTATCCGCGGCCTCGGCAACCTTATCTTTGGCCTCGTCAACCGCGTCTTCCGCTTTTTCGGTGACTTTCTCTGCCTGCTCCTTGACGGATTCTTTCACCTCGGTTGCGGTTTCTGTCGCCTTCTCTGCCGCTTGCTTGACCGGAACCGGGGTCTTCCAAGGGTCCTCAACCGGACGAGAGGCCCGCCAGACTGCGGCACCAGCCGCCACCGCGGCAGCAATGATACCGAACACGATCCAGCCCTTGCCGCCGGACTTATTGGCCTTCTTCTGCTCACGCTTGAGCTGATCGGCCGCTTCTTTGGCGGCCTTTTCGGCGGCCTTCTGCGCTTTCTTCAAGGCGCCCTTGCTTTGCTTGACCACCGGAGCTACGGCGTCTGAGGCCTTGCTGACCAATTGGCTTGCGGCGGGTTCAACGTGTTCGTTCACGTATTCGGTAATGTTCTGATTTGCTCCGTCGAGTGCCTTACCCACTGCCTGAGCGGCATCGCCGAGCTTATCCGAGATCAGTGGTAGATATTCCTCAACCACTTTGTCCTTGGCACTTTGTAGGGCCGGGGTGGCTTTCTCCAACGCCTCGGCAATCTTCGGGGCAGCATCATCCACCGCCTCGGAAAGGCGGGGGCCGAATTTCTCTAAGCCCTCTTGAATCTTGGGAGTCACCGTGGCCACACCATCAGCGGTGAATTGCGCCGCTTTACGCAGGCCCTCTTGAACCTTAGGGGACGCGGATTCAATGCTCTTTTCCGCCCAGTTCCGCGCGGCTTCGACGCCGTTACTCAAGGTTTCATCAAAGTCACGAGCTACCTGGTCTGCCTTTTTCACAACTACCTCCCAATTTGTGGATTTCTCCCTAGCCTACGTCGATTAGGTCCGGCCTGCGAGTCTGCGCTCTCAGTGGAACCGGGCAAACTGCGATCTAGACGTGGAAGAATTGCGTTATGACTGCTATTCCTACCGCAAAAGCGACCCTTCATACCAATCACGGTGACATCGTGCTGAACCTGTTCGGTAACCACGCACCCAAAACCGTTGAGAACTTTGTTGGCCTGGCCACCGGCGAGAAGACCTGGACTCATCCGGGCACCGGGGAACAGAGCAATGAACCCTTCTACAACGGGGTGATCTTCCACCGCATTATCCGCCAGTTCATGCTGCAGGGCGGCGATCCGCTCGGCCAGGGCGTCGGCGGTCCGGGCTACACCTTTGACGATGAGATTCATCCCGAACTGGTTTACAACAAGCCCTACCTGCTTGCGATGGCGAATGCCGGCATCCAGATGGGTCATGGCACCAATGGTTCACAGTTCTTCATCACCACTGTGCCCACCCCGCATCTGCAGGGCAAGCACACGATCTTCGGTGAGGTAGCCGATGAGGCGTCCAAGGCCGTTGTGGACGAAATTGAGGCCGTTCCGACCGCTCGTGGTGATCGTCCGCTCGAGGACGTGGTGATCAATTCCGTGACCATCGAGAAGCTCTGAAACTAAAACCAAAGGTATAAAAACTGTGAGTTACGGAATTCCGACGGCAGCATCAGGGCAAGGCGCCGAAGTCCCGGTGTGTCCGAGACATCCAGACCGCGTCGCCTACGTGCGTTGTCAGCGGTGCGGCCGACCAGCCTGTACCGAGTGCCAGCGACAGGCTGCCGTCGGAATTCAATGCGTGGACTGCGTTCGAGAGACTGCTAAGACGGCACCAGTTAGCCGCGGTGCTTTTGGCGGGCTGGCCCGTGCTGGGCGGCCGGTGGTGACCTTTACCCTGATCGGCATCTGCGTGCTGGTGTTTATCGGTGAGTGGATTCCGGGCCTGAATCTGCTTGGCCAGTTCGTTTATGCGCCGGTCACCACCGAGACTGAGCCGTGGCGGATGGTGACCTCGATTTTCACTCATTCCACCGGGTTCTTGCTGCACATCCTGTTGAATATGTATTCGCTTTATGTGTTGGGGACTGTACTGGAACCGGTGCTAGGCAGACTTCGGTTTTCGGTGTTGTTCCTGGTTTCGGGCCTAGCTGGTTCGGTCGGCGTGCTGTTGCTGGGTGAGCCAGGTCAGGGCGTCGTTGGTGCTTCCGGCGCTATTTTTGGTCTTTTTGGCGCTCTCTTCGTACTGCAGCTAAAGCGCCGCGGTGATATCCGGCAGATTCTGGTGCTACTGGTCATCAATGGCGTGATCGGCTTCTTGCCCGGTACCAATATCGCCTGGCAAGCCCATCTTGGCGGCTTGATCGGCGGGGCTCTGGTTGGCCTGGTGCTGATTTATGCCCCGGCCGGGAAGAGCCAGCGGGTCTTGCAATGGGGCGGTGTGCTGGCTGTGTTGCTCATTCTGTTGGTCATCACGGTCTGGCGGACCGCTGCGCTGCACGAGATTAGCCAGCTTTACCAATTCTGAGTTATCCACAGATTTATTAACAGCTGGGTATAACTTACAGGCGTGTAGTTCGACGGGACCATGTAGTTTGAGGGACCGTGTAGTTTGACGGGACCGTGGCCCCGTAGCACTGTTATCCCCAGCATGTCGTGGGCATGACGACTACGACAGCCATAACAATAGCGGCGGCCCCTCCGATTGGTCGGAGGGGCCGCCGCTATTGTTATGAGTTACTTCGTCCAGATGATCGGGTTGTCCCGGTACTGGTTGTCGCTGTAACTCGCGTAGCTGAAGCGCGGGTCGTCGTAGCTCACCGAGCTAATCGCATCGCCCTTCGGAGCCAGGAAAATATTGCACGTCGTGGAGACGCTACCCACCTGGTAGCTCAGCGTGTCACCGCTGCCAGTGGTTTCAAAAGACTTGGTCTTGCACTGATCGAAGCTACCGATAACGAGCAGCTTCTGGGCATCGGTGCCATCTTTGAGTTGGGCATCTAAGGACGGTGCACTCAAACCCACGCCGGGCTTGTTCAGCGAAGTGAGCTTGTGGTCGGCGAAGACATAATAGGGAGTTTGGCCTGCATACTTAGCCGCGTCCTTGAACTTTGAGAGGTCCGCAGGACCACCGGCAACGATCTTGGTTACCGTGGTGGTGTAAGTGGCCTCTTTGTATTTAGCATCCTTGGGATCCTTGCCGGTATTGGCGTGAGTGTTAGCTGATTGGCCGACTTTCAGCTTGGTGCCAGGAGGAGTCAGGGCACCAGCCTTACCGGTATCGGCAGGAGCATTGCTCGCACTCTCTGAGGCGGTGCTCTCAGGAGAGCGGTCACTGCTGCTTTGCTCGCTCGAAGAGCTTTCCTCGCTGGAGCTCGTTTGCTCGCTTGCCGAGGTCTTTTCGCTAGACGTGCTAGTAGGAGCGGTTGAGCCACCTCCACCACAGCCGACCAGGGCGAATACGGCGATGGCAGCTACCCCAGTCAGTGCTGAAAATCGTGATAGGCCGGGTTTGATCTTGGTTATCGGCATGCTAAATCCCCATCATGTCGGAAACGCCAACGATTGGCGTAAGTCCTTTCAATTACATCGACTCAGCCCAGGCAAAGTCAACCTCAGCAAATTCACAGCTCTACGCCAGCAACACTGCGGTGACTCCGTGGCTACACAGCAGCAAGTTATCCACAGGCTTATTCACAACTGGGCATAACTTACACGCTTGTAGTTTGCTGCCGAGTTGAATTTTCTCGGTGTTTTCTCGGGGCTAGTTCGGGGCTAGTTACGGCGCAAACTACCTAGTCTCAGCGGTGAATAGTAGGGATTTTTTCCAAAAAATAGGGCACTTGCCGGAGGTAGCACTGCCACCTTAGAGAGAAATATTGAGTTCATCGGGACAGTCCATAGGAGGAACGATGAATATCATCCCAGCCCAGATTTCAAGCAGTTTAGCCGAGGCGGAGCAGCGAGAGCTGCGCAAAGAATTGGAGCTTCGTCGGATGATGAAGGAGGCGGCAGCGGAAGGCAGGTTGTCGAGGTCACAGCATAACTGGCTTGAGCGGCTAATCGCGGGTCTTGCGACCGGGCGGAGAGTGCGCAGCGGGCAGCTGCCGAACTGTGATTCAGCAGCCGCACTGCTCAAAGCCACCCAGTAGCTCACTCTGCGAGGCGGCAGCCGGTCAGCCGTCAGGAACGGTGATAATGCTGACTAGATTCGCTTAGCAACCATTGACTCCGCGTCGGTGGTCTATGAAACGATGAATTGATGAACGTACCGGTGAGCAGCCCAACGATGATCGGCCGCGAGGCCGATCTTTCGGTGCTAAGGCAGCTCTTCGAGGTGGTTGACGGAGGGGAACCGCGTGGCATCGTGCTCAGTGGCGAGGCGGGAATCGGTAAGACGCGGCTCATCACCGACTTTCGTCGAGAAGTGAAAGACAGCGCCTTGGTGATTCGGGGTCAATGTGTGGACCTGGGCCAAGTTGCCACTCCTTACGCTCCGGTGATCGATCTATTACGGGATTTGGTCGGCCAATTGGGCGCGGTTGCAGTACTGGACGCCGCCGGTCCGGGAAGGGACACCCTGGCCGCACTGCTACCCTCGCTGGCATCGAACGGGGAGATCGGCAGTCTAGAGAGTTCTTCTGGTTCCGGGGGTCTGGGCCGCCTACACGAAACGGTGGCCGTGGTACTGGAAACCTTGGCTCAAAAACGCACAGTAGTGGCGATCGTTGAGGATTTACATTGGGCGGATACCGCTACCTTGCGATTACTGTCCTTTGTGGTGCGGGCGCTCAGTTGTGATCGAGTGATGCTGTTGCTGAGTTATCGCAGTGAGGACGTACCACGCGGCCACCCGGTGCGCGGCTTCCTGACCGAGCTGGATCGCACCCGACGGGTTGCGCGACACGATATTGGCCGGCTTTCCCGAGATCAGGTGGCCGCTCAGGCGCAGGCAATTGTGGGTAGTGCACCGGCGAGTGCCGCGATAGATCGAGTATTTGAACGGAGTGAGGGGGTACCCTTCTTCGTTGAAGAGCTGCTGGGGCTTGATGAAACCTGTAGCGGAGATGACTTGCCGGATACTCTGCGGGAACTTCTGCTGGCACGTTACGAGCGGCTTTCGACGCTGGCTCAAAAAGTACTTCGGCTGATTTCGGTGGGCGGGATGTCAGTCGATCATCAGCTGCTGGAGCGGATCTTCGACGGTGACCTGGCTGAACTTGAACTCTCCTTGCGGGAGGCTGTGTCGGAGAGTGTGTTGATCGCCGAGGCGGATAGTTACACCTTCCGGCACGCTTTGGTGCGGGAAGCCATTTACGCCGACTTATTACCCGGTGAGCGGCTGAGGTTTCACGCCGGTTACGCCGTCGAACTAGCCCGTACTGCGACTGCGGTGCCGTCATCTGCCGAGATCTCCTATCACTGGATGTCGGCTCGAAACGCCCAACAAGCCTTCCCAGCCACGGTGGCCGCCATGCAGGAAGCACATGCCGGCTATGCCTTCGCCAGCGAGGCGCAGCTCGCCGAACGTTTACTTGAACTCTGGGATCAGTTGCCGGATGCCGCCGAGCTCGCCGGAGTATCGAGAGTTGAACTGATGAGGCGTGCCGCCAGCGCCTTGCGGAACGCCGGGGACAGCGACCGTGCTATTTCAACGCTCGATGCCGCTTTGGCCGATCCTGAGCCGCGGGAGGCGCTGACTCAGGTGAAATTGCTGCGCGATAAAGCTATGTATCTGACCACCATTAGCAGGTCCGGAAGCCTTGAACTGCTTGAGCAGGCGCTTACCCTGCTACCTGCCGATGCTCCCGCCTACTTACGAGCTAGTTTGCTCAATAACATTGCTGCCCGGCAGATGATCATGGGTAATTACCGGGAAGCGATTCGGGTCAGTGGCGAGGTCGAGCGGATAGCGCGTGGTCATTCCGCACGGGATCTTTCTATTGCTGCCAGCATTTCGGGTTGCAGTTTGGCTCAACTGGGCGAGTTGGACGAAGGACTAAAAACCCTTGCTTCTGCGGAACCGCTCGCCGAAGGTGACGCCAGCGCGCTGCTGAGGTATCGGGTCAACGCCTCGGATATGACCAACCTATTGGGTCGCTATGAGGAATCTGCGGAACTTGCCATTGAAGGCATTCGACGCGCCAAGGCGGTGGGCGTTGAACGCAGCTCGGGAGCCATTATGGCCTCTAATGCGGTGGAGCCGCTCATGGCATTGGGGCGTTGGGCCGAGGCCGAGGAGATGCTGGATCGCACCTTGGCGCTAGAACCGCCACTAGCTTTCCAGATCTACCTGCGGCAATCCAAGATGCTGCTTACACTCTGGCAGGGAGACCCCGAACGGTCGATGGAACTCTACCGCGGCTGGCGTGCCGCCACGGAGCGGCTTGCCGCGCAAGAATTGCAAACCAGAATGCAGAGCGCTCGGGCCACAATAGAAGTTCTACTCTCCGCTGGGGACCTTGAAACCGCGTGGCAACAAACTCGGTACCTGACCGTTGAACATTGTTTTGCACCAGCTTATGATCTGCCTCTGCTGGGAATCGCCGCCCGGCTGCTCGCCCGGGTACGGGAAAGAGTCTCCGGTTCGGGCTTTGCCATCGAAAGTAGTCTGGCCGGTCTTTCAGCCGAAGAGCTTGCAGCCACCGAGGCACAATGGCGGAACCTTTTGGAGGATTGCGCCTTTTGGCCGACCGCTGCCAGCTGGAGGAGTATTTTTGACGCCGAGCTTGGCGGATCCGCCGGAATCGGTGATGATCCGGAGCTTTGGCGGGCCGCTGTCGAGCAGCTTCAGGCGGCCGAAGCGCAGGCCATCTTCAGGCCCTATGCACGATATCGACTTGCCTTAGCCTGGCTTGCCCGGGGTGAGCGGGAGGCAGCCCAGCGGGAGTTCGATCAGGCCATTAGCGGCGCGAGGATGCTGGGCGCGCGACTGATCGAACAACACGCCTTCGACGCAGCGGAACTGGCCGGATTGGCCGTCGAAGGTAAGTCCAGGAAACGCGGCCCAGCAGACTCCTTGCAACTCACCGCGCGGGAGGCTCAGGTGCTGGCATTAATTTCTGAAGGATTAAGTAATCGCCAAATTGGCGAGCGTCTCTTCATCAGCACAAAAACCGCGAGCGTGCACGTCTCGGCGATCCTGCGCAAACTTGGCGCAAGCAGTCGAACAGAGGCAGCCGTGCTGGCTAGCTCTAGCTGATCCTCACCATGCCAAAGCTCAGCTGAGGGAGCTGAGGGCCGGTTGCAGCTGGCTGAGAAAGCCCTGCTTAGCTCGGCGGATCACCTCTTCGGCCGGGCTGTCCCAGATGTGCTGGTTGAAAATCTCAACCTCCACCGGCCCGAGATAGCCTGCCTCTGTGACCCATCGGGTCATGGTGCCAAAGTCAATATAACCGCTGCCCGGGTAACCGCGAGAGAGCAAGCTATCGGCCGCCAACGGCAGCACGAAGTCGCTGATCTGGTAGCTGGAAATTCGGCCAGTCCGGCCGGCCCGCAGAATCTGCTGTCTTAGCGCTGGGTCCCAGAAAACGTGGAAACTATCAACCACCACACCCACCGCGGCCGGATCGAACTGCTCGGCCAGGTCCAACGCCTGGCTCAGCGTGGAGAGCACCGCGCGATCAGCCACGTACATCGGGTGCAGAGGCTCAAGGGCGAGCCGGACCCCGTGGGCTAGGGCTTCGGGAACCAGGATAGAGATCGCTTCGGCCACCCGTTGGCGGGCATCGGCCAAATCCTTCTCGCCGGCAGTGAGCACCGGATATTGATTTGCCGAGGCCCGGCCCGCAATGGCTCCCGCGAAGTCAAAGAGCCCACCCGCCACGATCACCAGTTCGCTCGCTCCCAGTTCGGCCGCCTCAGCGATGGCCCGCCGATTGTCAGCTAGTGCCTCCGCTCTGGCCCGAGGGTCCCTGGTACTCAGAAAACCGCCGCGACACAGTGAGCTGACCCGCAGGCCGGCGTCGTCCAACCGTTCTCGAGCCTCCTTGACGCCCACCTCGGCGACCCGATCTCGCCAGAGCCCGATCCAGCCCAAGCCGGAGTGGGCCGTCAACGAGATTGCCTCAATTAATGAGCTCCGCTTAATGGTGGCGGTATTCAGCGAGAACCTGGTCAGTGATTCGGCGCTCATCGCTGCACTCCACAGACTCGCAACCAGTCGTCCATCCGGGAGCGGGCCAAACCAGGATCCTTGAGCACCCCGGCCAGGCTGGCCAGCCGGTGCAGCTCGCGCAAATGCGGCACCGAGCGGGCGGCATGCAGTCCGGCCACCATCTGGAAACCCGGTTGATCGCCATTAAGCCAGGATAGGAAGGCGATGCCGGTCTTGTAGTAGTAGGTCGGTTCGGCGAAGATATGCCGGCTGAGCTCTTCGGTAGTGGCCAGCAGAGCTCGGCCCTGCTCCGGTTCGCCGCGGTCATAGGCCGCTAGTGCCTCTGATGCCACCGGGGCAATCGCTGCGAAGGCGCCCAACAGTGCATCCGAGTGGCCGTATTCATCGCCGTGGATAAGCGATGAGTAGTTATAGTCATCTCCGGTGTACATTCTGACGCCGAGTGGTAGACGACGGCGCAATGAGATTTCGCGGCCCGGATCCAGCAGCGACATTTTGATGCCATCAACCTTTTCGGGATGCGCGCTGATGATCTGCAGCACGGTCTGCTCGGCGCTCTGCAGATCGGTCGAACCCCAATATCCGCGCAAGGCCGGATCAAACATATCGCCCAGCCAGTGCAGGATCGCTGGACGATCCAGTTCATCAAGCAGGGTGGAATACACCGTGAAATAGTCATCGGCATGCCTGGCTGCCTTAGCCAAAGCACGAGAAGCCATTAAAATTACTGTTCCACCGGCATTCTGCACCACATCGATTTGCTGCCGGTAAGCAGCCAGAATGCGTTTCAGAGCCTTGGCGCCACCGTCGCCGATGCTGGCTGGATCGAGTTGATCGGTGCCAGCTCCGCAGGCCAAGAGGCCGTTCACCGCTTGTGCCTCCTGGGCGGAACGTCGAATCAGTTCGGCACTGCTCGGCCAGTCCAGGCCCATACCGCGCTGCGCGGTATCCATTGCCTCTGCCACGCCAAGTCCGAGTTGCCAGAGCCGATGCCGGATTCGCAAGGTGGCGTCCCAGTCGAGTTTCACCGCGCCGCCCGGAGTGTTCTCAGCTTCGGCCTGGGGCACCACATGAGCAGCCGCATAGGCTCGGCGCGAATTGAAGACCGGAGCAGTACGGGGTGCCGCGTCGAGCTGGCCGAGGTTGCTCATAAGCCGATCTCCGGTACATCGACGGTGCGGCGCTCGCTGCTGGCCGCCAGGCCGAGCTCGGCCAACTGCACGCCGCGAGCCGCCGAGAGTAGATCGAAACGATGCTTCCGGCCAGCCAGACAGTCCCGCAAAAATTCCTGCCATTGTGCCGCGAACCCGTTCTCCAGGGCGGCATTGTCCGGCACCTCAAACCACTGCTCGCGAAAAGACTCGGCGACCGGCAGATCGGGATTCCAGACCGGTTTAGGAGTGTTCGCCCGGTGCTGAGCGACACAGTGGAAAAGCCCCGCGACGGCCGAGCCTTCGGTGCCGTCCAGCTGGAATTCCACCAGTTCATCGCGGTGCACCCGAACCGCCCAGGAGGAGTTAATCTGAGCTATTACCTGGCCGCCATCGGGGCCTTCCAATTCGAAACTGCCGTAGGCAGCATCGTCAGCGGTGACCTGGTAGGCCTTACCCTGCTCGTCCCAGCGCTGCGGAATATGGGTGACGATCTTGGCGTCGACGCTGCGCACCGGGCCAATCAGGCCCTCAAGTACGTAGTTCCAATGGCAGAACATATCGGTGGTAATACCACCGCCGTCCTCTTTCCGGTAGTTCCAGGAGGGTCGTTGCGCAGCCTGGGTGTCGCCTTCGAAAACCCAGTAACCAAACTCACCGCGCAGGGACAGCAAGCGGCCGAAAAATCCCTGGTCGATCAGCCGACGAAGCTTGACCAGGCCGGGCAGGTACAACTTGTCATGCACCACCCCGCTGGTGCGCTCCGAGCCCGCAGCGGCGCGGGCCAGGGAAATCGCAGTAGCTGAGTCGAGAGCAGTGGGTTTCTCGGAGTAAATGTGTTTACCCGCGGTGAGCGCTCGGTGCAAAAGGTCGGGTCGCATCGTCGTAGTGGCCGCGTCGAAGAAGACGTCGACCGATGGGTCGGTGAGCGCGGTAGCGACGTCGGTCGACCATTCCGCGATGTGATGCTTGCTGGCGAGCTCTTTGATTTTCCCTTGATCTCGGCCAAGGATCAGCAACTCGATCTCGACTTTACTACCGTCCTCCAGTAGCAGCCCGGTTTCGCGTAGCGGTAGCAGCGACCTTAGTAAGTGCTGACGATAGCCCATCCGGCCGGTCACCCCATGGGCGGCAATTTTGAGTGTCTTCTTAGCCCCGGGGTTGAGGTCAGTCGTTGTCATTGTGGTCCTCTCTTGACCAGCTCAGTGTCGTTTTGGCTAAAAAGTTTGAGTTCAGCTAGTGCCTCAAGGGCAGCGCCGAGTGGAGGTAATTCCGGGTGCCAGGCCGCTTCCCACTCCAGCGAATACCAGCTGTCCGCCCCGAGCAGCGCGACCGTCTCGCGTAACGGAAGCTCACCCTGACCGGGCAAGACCAGTTCTCCGTTGGACCGTAGATCCTTAAGCTGCAGATAACCGAGCCAGGGCCTGAGGAACTGGTAGGTCTCCGAGGGCAATTCGCCCGCTTGCCAGCTGTGTCTGAGGTCCCAGATCACCCTGACTTGGTGGCCGGGAAGGCTCTTGTCCAGTTGTAGCAGCACGCGGGCCAGGTCCCGACCGCGACGATATTGATCGTGGGTCTCTACCAGCACTTTGACGCCCAGAGCGGCGGCACGCTCAGAGAGCAGTAACAGGCTTTTCAGTAAATCCTGATCGCTCTGGGTGTCTACCGGCTGATCTGTCGCACCGCCGGGAAAGACTCGGAGACCGTAGGCCTGCAGATCTGCGGCCAAGGTGAGTTGCGCCTCCGCATCGTCGAGGTCATTGTCGACGCCACCACCGAGTAATCGCAGGTAGCTGGCTACGCTGAGCAGATGCAAGCCCTGGGCTTGGCAGCGTCTGCGTAGTTCGGTGCGGGTGGCCGGGCTCAGCCCGGGGTGCACGAGTTGGTCGTCACCCGAACGCAATTCGAGGCCGCGGACGCCGAAGCGGTTCGCCAATTCGAATACTTCATCGAGGCTCGCGGAGGGGCACCCCAGAGTAGAAAATGCTAGTGGCATTAGACCATCACATCCGGATTCGGCTCGGTCCAGCTCTGCTCCTCTGCCGCTGCGGTGGTCAGCTCGAAAACCAGTGTCTCCTCCGAGCTATTGCCCAGCTCAAGTTCGAAAAGCGAAGTCTCCAGCTCCTGAGGATTCAGTTGCAGGGCGGGTTCCCGCAAGAGGGTGGCAGCGAGTAACCGTTCACCCGCTGGCAACTGCAAGCGGAGCCGACGAGCGGTTGGCCATTTTGTCACTACCGCATACACGGTTTCCGAATCCGCCTCCTGGGTGTAATAACCCCAGCCTGGGTAACTCCAGTTCGTGGCCACGCCTTTGCCGTAGATTGCCGCCCCGTTCTGAGCCAGCCAATTGCCGATCTGCTCGGCTAGGGCGGCATCCTCCGGGTCAATAGAACCATCGCCGCGTGGCCCGAAGTTGAGCAGGAAGTTCCCGCTTAATGAGGTGCAGTGCGCGATCATATCGATCAGCTCCGCAGCGCTCTTCCGAGTTCGCTTCGCCCAGGGCCCGGCGTGGTAGCCCCAACTGGCCTGCGGAATCGTCATACACGCCTCCCAGTCCTGCTCGCAGACCGAGCGGTCCCAAGGGTCTGGCAGCCGACGTTCATAGCCGCTCTCGTAGTCACCCATCAGCGAGCCATTTGAATCACGATGCCGGGCTCCCAGGTCATCGGCGCGCAGTCGGCTGCTCACGATGAGCCCTGGGATGAGTTCCTTAAGTCGTTGTTCCACTTCCCAGGTCCAGCGGCCATTGGCCTTTACCGATTCGTCCCAGGTGCCGTCGAACCAGAAACCCTTCACGCTGGGGTAACGTTGCGCCAATTCCACCAGTTGGTTCATGGCAAAATCCAAATAACGCTTGAAGGCCTGCTGATCCTCGGCACTCTCCAGGCGATAGCGCCAATCCGGATGGTGCCAGTCCAGCACTGAATAGTAGAGGTAGACATCAATACCGTGTCGCTGATAGGCCGCGACTAGTTCGCCGATGAAGTCGCGGGCGGCCGGCGTGTTTCCGGAGTGGAAGTCGGTGTACTGGCTCGGCCAGAGGCAGAAGCCATCGTGATGTTTGGTAGTGAAGGTGGCATATTTGACCCCGCTGCGAGCTGCCAGAGCGGCCCAGGCATCGGCGTCGAAAGCCTCAGCACTGAACTGCTGAGCCAATTCCGCCCACTCCGGCTCCGGAATATTGGCGGTTTTTTGCAGAAATTCCGCCGCAAAACGATACTCTGTGCCCTGCCAGTAGCCGGCCGGCATGGCGTAAAGCCCCCAGTGCACGAACTGACCGAAGCGATGCTCACGAAACCGCTGCATCGCGGCATCTTGCCGGGGCTGCTGTCGGCTCGCGCCGTAATTGAGTTCAATCACCCGATGACCCTTTCGCTGAATCCTTTGAGCACGCCGTCCCAGGGCACAAAGCTGGCAATGTCGACCGTCCCGGATTCCCCGTCGACCCAGTTCCAGTGCACGCTCGAGCCCGCCACTTCGACCCTCACTACCTCGGCAGCCTGGCGCGGCGGTGCGCTGCGGCCCAAGCTGTGTAGCGCGATGTATACCGTAGGACCCGGAGAGCCGGTGGCCTGCAGGAAGGCCACTGCTGAGTGCTCACCGAGCGCATTGCACCCCTGGTAGCGCGCCGAGCTAATGCTTTGCCAGCCGTGCAGGCCGAGCAGCCCGCTACGCAGCTCGGCGGTTTCCAGCCGGGCGGCGAGGCCTTCGATGCTCAGCTCCGGTGGTTGCTCTGCGGCCAGCGCGAAGCTGCCTTCACGAAGGCTGTAATGCTCCGCCCCGTACACCAGGTGGCAGCGCAACTCATGGTCGGCGTGCAGAATTGACACGGTCAGCACCGCACTGCCGGGCAGGGTCTTGCCGTTGAGTTGTGGCAGCTGAACAGATCCGCTGATCGCGCCTTCACTGCGAGTTCCGCGCAGTGCGGCACGGCGGCTGGCCACGCCGTCGGCATTCAGTAGCGCCAGATGGCCGTCGATATTGTCCCGCCAGGCGGCACCGGTTCCCGGTGCGGTATGTGAGGAATAGGCGAATTTAGCGTAGTGCGGATCGTCCGGGTCGGCGCCTCCCTCCACCGGCAACCAGCAGTGATCGCTGCCATGGTTAATCAGCCTGACCACGCCATCGGCACGCGCCAGCGACCAGCCGAGGTCAGGCACTGAACGGATGACGGCGGCTGCGTTGGTGGTCTCAGCGCTCGGCTCGGGTTTGGTCCAGACCGGGTGATCGGCTGGCAGCGCTAAGCCTGAGAAGCCGATACCAGCCAGGAAGGGCGAGCCGAATCCGCTGTAGCTTTGGCAGCTGCCGAGGTGGGGCTGGTACCAGCCCAAGCTCAGCGGCTCGTCGACCCCGACACCCCGATCGATAAATCGGCTGAGCACGGCGGAGGCGAGGGCTCGGGACTCACCCGGACCGAGCGGGTTTACCCCGGCCGCTTCTGCACTCCACAGTGCGGCCAGGGCAGCGGTGCGATAGCTGAGCGAGCGACCAAAATGTAGCAGCGAACCATCGTCGGCGACGAAGCTGCCGAAACCTGCGACGAACTCGCTCAGCCGGCCAAGATGGCGTTGCCCTTCCGCGCTCTGCGTGGTTCCGGTCAGCCGATACCAGGCCTCTAAGTAGGGGTGAATAGCCCAAGCGTTGTAGTAGTCATAGGCGTGTTCCGGACCGTCCGTGTACCAACCCTCGTTCGTGTACCAACCCTCAACTCTCGCCACATTCCGGGAGTTATGCAGCCCACGGACGTCCTCACCCACCGAACGTAGGAAGCCCTCGGCGAGCGCCGGGAAAAGCTGCCAGTTGTTCTGCCAGACCTCTAGCGAGGCGTGATGACGCAGCCAGGCGGCCAGCTGAGCTTTTTCGGAATCGCTGAGCGGCTCCCAGAGCTGCTCAGTCGCGGTCGCCAGGGCATAGGAAATATTGGCGGCTTCCACGATGGAATTGGTCACCCCTTGCAAGGGCGTCCGACAGGAAACCCCCAGTGGCCAGGCCTCCGGCCCATCCGGGCTGGTTCCGCTAATCAGCGCCTGTCGGTACCAGGCTGCAAGCCGTTCACCGTCGGCACGTTCTTCGGCGGAGCTAGTGGACTGATGGGCACCAGCGATCCGCGGTGCCGCCAAGAGCAGGCTGCGGCCAATCAACTCCATGCTCTCCCGACGCTCGCCGTCGCGCGTCACCCGGCCCGGCAGCACCGGCAAGGCGTGTCCAGGACTGGCGGCGGCAAGCACCGGAGCCAGCCAGCGGTCGGCGGTGCGCCACCAGTGCTCTCGGGTCCAACCGGTCCGCGCGGATAGCACGGGATCGAGGGCAGGTAAGGCAAAAGGGGACGGTGACATGGTGAAAAAGTGTCCTTGAAGATTGGCCGGTCGCGGTGCGGGGAGAAGTGTTACTTGCTCAGTAGTTTCTCGTATTCTCCTCGGATAGTGTCTCCGCCGGACTGCTTCCATTTGTTGATCGAGTTTTTGAGGTCGTCCATGCTTTGCCGCCCGGCGATAAAGCCCTTCACTGTATCGGTGACGCCCTTGCTCAGGACGTTGCCCTTGGCCGCATCGGTGGCACTGAAAAGATTGGCGCAAGGATTCACCGAGGCGCCCGGAATGAGTTTGGTATAGGCAGCATGCAGAGTGTCCACCGGAGTTTTACCGAGTGGGCTGTAAATTGCCTGCTGCGGAGCGGCCAGGAATTTCCACGGTACCCCGGTGTGCTGCTGCGCCTGCGGGGTGGCCTGCGGATTACCTTTCGCGTCGAGAGTGTAGTCAGTGCCCTCAATGCCGTAGTTGATCAATAGGTACTCTTCGCTGCCGAAGGGTGCCGCCAGGAAGTTTGCCACCGAGAGCAGGTCTTTGATTTTGTTCTCGTCGTTCTTCTTGAACATTGTGGTTCCCACTACAACGTTGTCGATCCAGGCCTGCCCCTTACCGCCATCGTGCCCGAACGGAATAATTGGCATCGCTCGGTAGCTGGAGTTGGCCTGGGGTAGTGAGACCGCATAACCGGTGCTGCTCAGGTAGGCGGGCAGCCCGTCGTAGATCATGGTGACCTTGCCGGAGACGAAGGCGTTGACCATCTGACTCTTCGTCCAGCCGTCCGATCCTGGGCAGTAATAGCCGGCTTTGTAGAGGCCCGCAGCGTACTCAACCGCCGCCAGATATTCGTCGGTCTCAAAGTCCTTGACCAATTCATTTTGATCCAAGCGCCACTGGTAAGGAGTGCGGAAGATGTGGTGCAGGGTGGGCAGGCCGAAGCCGGTGCTACCTAGCGCCCATTGGTTCTGCTGTGGCCGGGTGAGTTCCTTGAGCACTGAGCTGAAATCGTCTTTGTTCTTGATCTGCTCGGTTGATTCAATGCCTGCCTGCTTCAGCAGGGTGTGGTTGAAGAAACCGGATCCTCCGGTCAGACCGCGCGGGATGGGCAGGAAATAGATCTTCCCGGCCTGTACGCAGGCCTTCCAATAGACCTCGGGAATCGCTGCCAGATTGGGGTAAGCCTTGATGTTTTCGCCACTGAGGAAAGGAGTCAGATCGGCACAACTGGACTGCAGGAAGCTGACAATATCGGGAATCGCGGCGCCATCGTTGAACATCATGTCCGGTAGGTTGCCACCCGCGATTTGGGTATTCAGCTTGGTGCCGTAGTCGTCGGAAGAGACCGCGGTGAGTTCAATGCTGCCGCCGAGGCGTTTTTCAATTTCCTGCCAGGCCGGGTTGTTGTTTTTAGCGTTGGCTACCGGACCGAAGAGCAGCGTCGTGGCGCTGTAGCTTTGGCCCTTGAGCGGTGGCGTACTGACTGTTTTGTAAGGTTTCGGATAGTTGTAGAAGGCCGCCGGTACACCGTCCTTGGTGCCAGCCAAGTCAGGCTTAAAATCTTTGGCCGGGGTGTACTGAGGCAGGGTGACATCTCCTCCGGTCACGTTGCCGGAGGGGGTGCGTTGACCGCAGCCGGTCAGGAAGGCAGTGCCAATGAATGCGGTACTCAGTCCCGCCAGTGCCAGAAAGGACCGGCGGCTGCTGTGGCTCAAGGATTCGGTCATGATTTCCTTCGGTAGTGGGATGGTTAGCTGGCCTGGTGCTGAGGACTCAGCCTTTGACGGCGCCGGTGAGGACGCCCTTGGTGAAGTAACGCTGGAGGAAAGGGAAGACCAGCACGATGGGGATCAGGCTGATCACCACGACAGCCATCTGGATGGCTTGTGATGGGGCCGCGATTTCGGCAGTATTTGCGCCGTCCGTCATCGGTTGACCGAGCAGGGCATATTGCCTCAGGATCATCGGCAGTGGCCATTGATCGGCGTCCAGATAGAGCATCGCGCTGAAGAAGGCATTCCAGTAATTGACCGCGTAAAACAGGCCGATTACCGCCAGCACACCTTTGGAGAGCGGCAGCACGATCCGGATCAGGATGCCGAAATCGCCCACACCGTCGATTCGCGCCGCTTCGATCAGCTCCTGGGGGAGGTTCTGAAAGAAGGAACGAATCACAATCAAATTGAAGGCAGAGATCATCACCGGCAGGATTAAAGCGGCGTAATTATTGAGCAAGCCCAGCTCCTTGACCACCAGGAAATTCGGGATGATGCCCGCGCTGAACAGCATGGTGAAAAGTGCCGCGGTGAGGAAGAACTTGCCGCCAACCAGGTCTCGCCTGGTCAGGCCGTAAGCCATTGCCACGGTGATGGCCAGCGAGGCAGCGGTTCCGACAATGGTGATCAGTAGCGATCTGAGGAGTGCACTGGTGACCACGCCGCCGGAGAAGATGGTCTGGTAGGCGTCGAAGGTGGGATGCAGGGGGAAGAGCACCAAGCCATTGTTCTGCGCTATTTCAGCCTGGCCGGAGAAGCTGGTGCCGAGCACCGCGAGCATCGGGTAAAGGGTCAGAAAAATGATTAATGCGATCGCCAGCAGCTTGAATATCAAGCTGACTGGGTGCGGTTTTTCCATCCAGGTGGGGCGCTCGCTGCGCTTGCTGTTCCGCCACCGCAGCGGGCGATCAACGACGTTGTTTGCCACTGGTGTAGATCCCTTCATGTCCGAATTTGTGGGCCAGCTTATTGGCACCGAGCACCAAGGCCAGGCCAACTACGCCCTTGATAAGTCCGGCGGCGGCCGCGATTCCCCATTGACCACCCTGGATACCGTTGAAGTAGACGTAAGTTTCAAGTACCTCACCGGCTTGCGGCCCGACATTATCGCGCTGCAGCAAGATCTGTTCGAAGCCAACCGAGAGAATGCTGCCCAATTGCAGGATGAACAGCAGCAGGATGACCGGGAAGATGCCGGGCAAGGTGATGTTGAATAGTCGGTGCCGGGCCTTCGCGCCGTCAACTGCGGCCGCTTCGTAGAGTTCTTGATCGATATTGGCGATGGCTGCTAGGAAGATGATGGTCCCCCAGCCCGCATCTTTCCAGATGCTCTGCAGGGTGATCAGGAAGGGGAAGAACTCAGGAGTGTTCATCGCATTGAAGCCGGGCAGCCCGAGAGATTCGAGGAAATGAGTCAACGCCCCACCCGCGCCCAGCATTTCGGAGAACAGCACCACGATGATCACCCAACCAATGAAGTGCGGCAGGTAGATCACGCTCTGAATGAACTTCCGCAGCCGCTTCGACATGATGCTGTTCAGGAACAAGGCGAGCAGGATCGGTACCGGGAAGAACAGCACTAGCTGTACCAAGGTGATTACCAGGGTATTGCGGAAGGCTTGCCAGAACGCGGGGTCGCTGAGCAGTGCGGCAAAGTTCTCCAAACCAACCCAGACGCTGTCAATGAAGCCGAGGTAGGGACGGTAGTCCAAGAAGGCAACAATATTGCCCAGCAGGGGGATGTAGTTGAAGACCACAAAGAACAGGAAGCCCGGCAGCACCAGCGCCAGCATTACTCGATCCCGCTTCAGGCGTTGCCGGAAGGAGCGTTTTCGCAGCTGTGGCACCGGTGGTTCGGTGGCTGCTTCGGCGGCGTGGCTCCGCGGGGGCGCATTCAGCACGGTCACTCTACAGCTCCTTGGATCGGCGACGAAAGCATAGTAAGCGGTTTCTAAGTCCCCAGTATGCTTGGAAGAGAATGTGATGTCAATAACAGTTTTTCAGATTAATTTCGCCTAAATATTGAGGAATGTAGCTGTAGCAAGCACTTTGTGGTTGAATATCTTTCTAGAAAACGCTTACTAAATTATCTAATGATTGGGGCGGTGATGGTCGTTGAGAATTGCAGCGAGCCGCTACCGGCTACCCAGGGAGGATGCGAGATGACGCGGGAGCTGGCCAGACCACATCGCCTTCGTGCGTTGTTGGCGATGGACGTAGATTCATCGTGTGAGCTCTTCGGCGCTGCTGAGTGGGCTGAGCTCAGCCAACTCGTTGAACTGAGCGACACTCAGCCAATCCAGAGCTTCGCCGAGGTTGACCCGGCAGAGTTGGCGCAACTCGAGGTGCTGATTACTGGCTGGGGCACACCGCGGATTAGCGCTACCGAGCTGAGCGCAATGCCTAAGCTGCGGTATGTCGTGCATGCCGCCGGCACTGTCAAGACCTTTTTGGCCCAAGAGGTTTTCAGTGCTGGTATTCAGGTGTCTTCGGCGGCGGTAGCGAACGCAGTCCCGGTGGCCGAGTACACGGTGGCGAGCGTCATTATGGGACTCAAGCGGGCGACCCGATTCCAGCACCAGCTGCGTAGCGGGGGTTCCTTCCGTGATCTTCGCCGGATGCCGCCGGTGGGTAGCTTTGGCGTGACGGTGGGCGTCGTCGGTGCTTCTCAAGTGGGGCGTAAGGTGCTTGAGTTACTGAAAAATTTTGAGTTACGAACCGTTGTCTACGATCCCTATCTATCGGCCGCGGAGGCGACTGCCCTTGGTGCCGAACAAGTCGAACTTGAGCAGCTCTGTCGGCAATCGCAGGTGGTGAGCCTGCATGCCCCGGCTACCCCGGAAACGATCAAGATGATTGGTGCCGCAGAGATGGCGGCAATGTGCGATGGCACCGTGTTGATCAATACCGCCCGCGGTAGCCTACTGGACACGGTCGCTTTGCTCCCGGAGGTGAGTTCCGGACGACTTGACGCCTTCCTTGACGTCACCGACCCGGAGCCGCTGCCCAGCAACTCGCCGCTGTACCGATTGCCCAATGTTTTTATCACCCCGCACATCGCCGGCGCGATGGGTAATGAGGTGCGACGGTTGGGCAGGCAAGCTATTTCCGAACTGCACCGACTGGCGCAGGGGCAGAACTTCCAATACCCGGTAATCGTCAATGATCTCTCCCGGATTGCATAATGTGAGGATGGGTGCATCCACAACCGAGCCTCAATCGGCGGCGCGAAACTCCCGACCAGTAGCCACCATTGCCGATGTGGCTGCCCAGGCCGGAGTTTCGGTGGCTACCGTTTCTAGGACGCTCAGCGCAAATTATCCGGTGGCCGAATCAACCAAATCCAGGGTGCTCGATGCCGTTGAAAAGCTGGGTTATGTTGCCAATGCTCACGCCCGGGCGCTTGCTGGTGCCACCACCCGAACGGTCGGCATTGTGATCGCCGATGTCGCTGACCCTTTTTTCGGCTATGTGGCCCGCGGTGTTGAGCGGCAGGCTAGCTCGGAGAACCGTTTGTGTTTGATTATGGCCACCGAGGCGGATCGTGATCGGGAACTCGCCATCGTGGATCTAATGCGCGAGCAACGTGCCGACGCCGTGATTTTGGTGGGCGGTGCCTCGGATCATGCTGGCTATCGTAAGAAAATGGCCGCACGAGCGAAGGCGTTGGCCGAAAACGGCTCGGTTCTGGTGCTGTGTGGTCGGCCCTCGCTCGGCGAGGAGGTACCAACCGTGAGTGTTAATTACGATAACTCGGGAGGTGCCTTCGCGGTCACCGATTATTTGATTTCTCAGGGGCACCGGAAGATCCTTTACCTGGGTGGCCCGGCAAACCTTTCCACGACGGCTGCCAGATTCGAGGGCTTTAATCGAGCATTACAAGCTCGGGGCATTGCACCGGACCCGGAACTGGTACATCTCGGTGAATTCGGTAGACCGTTTGGGTATCAGCGGATGCGCGAGATCCTGGCCTCAAAGACTGAGTTCACAGCGGTTTTCGGTGCTAATGACCTGGTCGCGGTGGGTGCGATGGAGGCCATCGCGGAGGCAGGTCTGCGGGTGCCTGAGGATATCTCAGTGGTGGGCTACGACAATATCCCGGTCTCCCGAGAGGTGCGACCGCGATTGACCACCGTGAATGTGCCGTTGGAAGACCTGGGCCGTGAGGCAGTCAAGGCGGCCTTGGGTCGCTTTGAGTATGGTTCTGAGTCGGCAAACTCGACTTTGGGAACCCATGTGGTGATTCGTGACTCGGTTCGCGCCATCTAAGTAGCGCTGCCGACCGCTCCGGCTGGAGCAGGCGTCAAACTCATCAGTAAACGTTTTCGCCAGAACGTGTAATCATCCGATCACTTTATGAACTGGCGTCATGGAAACCCTTTAATTCCGGGAACTATTGACAGTGGTAGTTGCTAAACATACTATGTTTGCCATAGTAAGCGCTTACTATACAACATTTTCATCCACCCATCGAAGGGTAATGTCATGTCTCACACCGTCCATAGATCCACACGATCACTGACTAAACACCGAGTCGGGTTAGCGTCTTTGACCCTCGGCCTACTGGTTCTATCGTTCGTCGCGCCATCATCGGCGAGTGCTGCGCCGACGCAGCCTTTTCCTGATTATGGAAGTACCACCAATCCTGCCCTGAAGAGCGGCCTGAACGGGGATATTGCCGGTTCTGCATTCGTCGATAATGATGGCGAATTCCACTGGATTAGCTCCTACTCTCTCTACACCAAACCCACCGATCCTTCGACTACCGATTCGGTGACCAAGACTTACACCAATTCCGACCTCGGTACGGTCAGCAGCGGGCTAGGCACCACAACCACCCTTAATACCGCCAATACCCACATGAACGAGCCGGGCTCGCTGTGCTACAAGGTCGATCAGAAGCCGGTGAACCCAGCCCCCTCGCTGTATCAGGATGATCATTGCGATGTGATCGGCATCTGGGTAGATCCGGCAACCGGCACCTGGTACGGCGCTGTCAATGATGAGTTCCAATTCAATCCTTGGGCGACCGGTAACCCGACTCCGAATGAGCGGGTCGGCAGCGGGATTCACTACAACCGGATTCTGATGGCCTCGTCATCGGACAAAGGCAAGACCTGGGATTATCAGGGTGCCATCGTCACCTCTCCCTACCAGCACAATGGCGTCGCCGATAGCACAGCTTTTCCGGCCAATACCTGGTCATACGGCATCGCCGGGGTGCGGCTCTTCATCGACCATGCGAGCGGCTACTTCTATCTGCTCTACAACGAGCAGATTATGACCAAACCGGGTTACACAGCCTTTGGGAAATGGTTCTCGATGGCCAGGGCGCCGATTAGCGGCAAGATGGCACCCGGCACTTGGAACAAGTACTCCAAGGGTAAATGGACCGAGCCTGGACTCGGCGGTCAGGACGGCATGATCGGCAGTTCGCTCGACCTTGATGCCTCCTATAACGCGGCCCAAGATTTGGTCAGCTACCAAGGTAGTGGTGCTGACGGCAGCGCGCTGTACTTCTCTAATTACAAGGTGCCGAGCACTGGGATTTTCGAGTTCGCCACCCCGCAAGGTACCAAGTACCAAGCAAATTCGGTGGCCGGTACCTTGACCGACGCCAGTGGGCAGGCGGTGAGCCAGGTGGAGTTCAATGACCCGGCTATCGGCGCCACCGTCTTGGTGCAGCCGACCGCGGATAAGAAGATCAACATCACGGTGACCAATAACAGTGGTGATAGCAGGTCTCAGCTCGTTTCGGCGGGCAAGAGCATCTATCAGAACGCCGCGTCGAAACGGCTCTATGTCCAAGAGTTCCGGATCGAGGAATCGATTATTAGTTATAACGCTTACTCGCAGCGCTACCGTGCGGTGAGCTACAACGGCTACGTCTACGAGACCGCTGACTTGGGCAAGCCGAACAGCTGGGTTCCGGTGGGCAAACAGCCAGCCGGCACCACGAACGCGTATCTATCGGGTATCGATAATGGCAGTCTGAGCAATCAGAACGTGAGCGGTCGGACCTATCGGACCCTCTCGGCGCTGACCCGGACGGTTTCGACGATTTCGCAGACTCCGCACAGTGCCTCGCAGCCGAGCTATTCAGTGGGGCGACTGCCTTTGGATTCGACCGGCAACGCGATCAATCCAGCTTCCAGCTACCAGCTTTCGCTCGGCAGCAACCAGCTCGTTATCGGCACCGGGAGCAATAAATGGAAGATTGTTCCGGTCAAGGACGAAAGCAACGCCGCCTACAACAGTGGCTTCTATCGCCTTCAAAACGTCTCCACCGGACAGTACCTGCAAATCGGCGCTAGCGGTGCTGCGGCAGCCAGGGCGCAGGGCGCTCAGGCGTCACTGGGGGCAGCATTGGCCGAGTTCAGTGCGGCCGGCAACGGTGGTAACGGTACCCCGGGAGGCAGCGATCAGTGGTACCTGCAACCGGTGACTGCCAATACCCCTAGCACCCTGACGGCTAGCTCTTCGCCCAGCACTCAGGCAGCGGCCTCGGTCACCGGTATTTCCGGTGTGAAACAGTATCGTCTGGTGAACCGCAATAGCGGCATGAGCTTGCAGCTTCAGGGCGGTAAGTTCGTCCTGGCCGGTCAGAACTTCGGCAATGCTGGTCAGATCTTGGCCATTAGCTTAGCGCCTTAGCCCGATAGCCGGCCCACTTCGGTGGATCGGTCGCCGGTTGGTGGGTTGTTGCTGATCAGGCAACAACCCACCACTGGCTTAATCCGCCAATCCGCTGCTTCGCTCCTTTAAATACTCGGCATTGCCACGGATCGCCGCTTCGTAACGCCTGATTTCGTCGCTATCGATCCGGTCAGCGCTGAGCAGCAGTAGCTCCGCCAAGGCCTGGTCATATTTCTCAGCGGCGTGTAGTGAGAGCGCCTGAAATACTCGGAGCGAGTCAGATTCGGGGAATTCGGCCCGTGCCTGGGCAAAGACCTCCAGAGAATCGGCAAAGCGGTCCAGGTTCCGCAGCGTCGAGCCGTATTGCAGCAGACAGCGGCGTCGGGTGTCCCCGCTCAGGCCTCCGGCCAAGGCCCGTTCGTAATAGCTGACCGCTCGTTCTTCCTGTCCGTCGGTGTCATAAGACCCGCCGACTTCGTAAAGCACGAAGGGATTATCGGGGTGCTCAGCGAGCAGGCGTTCAAAGTAGTCAATGGTGGGTGCCATATTTTCTCGATCACGCCGTTCGAAGCCCTCGCGGATTGCTGCCTCTAGGGCGGCGCTAGGTTCGGAGGTCATTTACTGTTCCTTTCGATGGCTTCAGAATTTTAGCCGCGCTTACCCGATAGTACTCAGTTGATGGTGCTCAGTTGACACCAGAACCGGGAACTCAACTGATTTCGACGAGGTGGCCCACCTCGCCAAGACTCTCCACTCGGCGATGGTGCGAGGCTGAATCCTCGCGTAATACGGTGATGCTGCCCGGGGCCGCTCGGAAATTCACATACCCCAGGGACTCGGGCGGCATCTTGATCCAGCTGGCGATCAGGAAGGTAACCGTGCCGCCGTGCGTCACCAGGATTTGATGCTCGCAGTCGCGAGAAAGGATCTCAGTCATTGCTTGGTATGCCCGCGCGGCGAAGGTTGCGATCGTCTCTGCGCCACGAACCCCATCCTGATAGTGCAATCGATCGCCCTCGGCGGGTGGCGGTCGGTAGCCGGGGGTTGACCCGACCGCTTTTCCTTCCGCCTCGCCATAGGATTTTTCCCGCAGTCTTCGATCAAGCATCGGCGTTAGTCGGAATCGCTGAGCGATCTCCTCGGCTGTGGCAACGGTGCGTTTCAGATCGGAGCTGAAGAGTTCGACGTCGGCGGTCTGAGGAATTCTTTTTCGTAGCTCTTCAGCAATTGCAACCGCAGCTCGCGCCCCGGCTGGGGTTAGTTCGGAGTCGTACCAGCCACCGACCAGACCCTCGGTGTGATGAGTGGCTTCCGGATGGGTGACCAGGTAGAGGGTACGCATCTCGGTCTCCTCTCTTCCCGTAGCAGCTGCACCAGATTACCGTTCTAAAACGGAGCCAGGATATCTCAGCACTGTTGTTGGGCTGCTAAGTGGTGCAGCCACTAAAGCTGATCTTGGACCGAATTCGGGGCTAAGTCGAGCCGTCGCAGCAACTGCGCGTTGGCGGCCACCACAATGGTGGAGAGTGACATCAGAATCGCGCCCACCGACATCGGTAGCACGAAGCCTATAGGTGCCAGCACCCCGGCCGCGAGCGGCACCGAGAGCAGGTTGTAGCCAGCTGCCCACCACAGGTTCTGCTTCATCTTGCGATAGCTGGCTTGCGAGAGCTTGATCACCGAGAGCACCGAGCGTGGGTCATCGCTGGCCAAGATCACGCCAGCGGAAGCAATCGCGACGTCGGTGCCGGCCCCAATGGCAATGCCAACCTCAGCTTGCGCCAGAGCGGGTGCGTCATTCACCCCGTCACCGACCATCGCCACCTTGCGCCCCTCCGCCTGGAGTTCCTTGACCTTGGCAGCCTTGTCTTCGGGCCGCACCCGGGCGAAGACCCGGTCAATTCCCAATGTGGCGGCCACCGATTCCGCCACTGCTTCGGCGTCGCCGGTGATCATCACCACCTGGATATTGCGGGCCTGCAAAGCCGCAACGGCCTGGCGTGACTCCTCGCGGATCTCATCGACGAGTTTGAGCGCCCCGATCACGATTCCATCGGCGAGCACATGCAAGATGATGGCGCCTTCAGCGCGCCACTGCTCTGCGACGGGCAGTTCGCTTTGCCCATGCTGTTCCAGCAATGCCGGGCCGCCAACACTGATTTGTTCGCCCGCGAGGCGAATGCTGACTCCAACGGCCGGAGAGGAAGTGAAATCTGTCCCCTGCGGAATCTCCACCCCTTGGGCCTGCGCAGTGCTCAGGATCGCCCGCGCTAAGGGATGTTCACTGGCGAATTCGGCTGCTGCAGCTAACTGCAACACTTGCTGCTCGGGGTAGCTCTCGGTGCTCGCAATCTGGCTCAGCGCCGGTTCGCCCTTGGTCAGGGTGCCGGTCTTGTCGAAGAGCACGGTGTCGATGGTACGCATACTCTCCAGCGCCATCCGGTCCTTGACCAGCACTCCGGCCTTGGCAGCTCGCTCGGTGGCAATCGAGACGACCAAGGGGATGGCCAGGCCTAGAGCGTGCGGGCAGGCAATGACTAGCACGGTGATGGTGCGTACCACCGCGATATCAGGTAGACCGATCACGCTCCAGACCAGGGCGGTCACTGCGGCGGCGCCGAGAGCAAACCAGAACAGCCACGCGGCGGCGGTGTCGGCCAATCGCTGCGCCCGGGAGGAGGAGTTTTGGGCTTCGGTGACCAAGCGTTGAATTCCGGCCAGCGCAGTATCCTCACCAACCGCTGTGACTTCGAGACGCAGCCCGGAGTCTATGCTCACGGTGCCAGCCACCAGCAAATCTCCCTGAGCACGCGCTACCGGGCGAGACTCGCCGGTCACCATGGATTCGTCGATTTGGGCGCTGCCCTCCAGGATTTTACCGTCGGCGGGGATTGATCCACCCGGGCGGACCAGCACCAGATCGCCGACTTTCAGCTCGGCCGGGGAAACTAGCACTACCTCGCCGTTCTCCAGCCGCTCGGCCTGATCCGGTAATAGCGCGGCGAGTGAATCGAGTGCCGAGGAGGTTTGAGCTAGCGAACGCATTTCGATCCAATGGCCCAGCAGCATAATCACGATCAGCAGCGCGAGTTCCCACCAGAAATCCAGTTCGTGATCTAGCAGGCCCAGCGTGGCGCCCCAGGAGGAAAGGAAAGCCACCGTGATGGCCAGCGCGATCAGCAACATCATGCCGGGCCGGCGGGATTTCAGCTCACTCAGTGCGCCGCTTAAGAATGGCTTGCCGCCCCAGAGGTAGAGCACCGTGCCGAGCACCGGCGGCACCCAGCTCAACCACTCTAGTTCGGGAAGTGAGTATCCAATGATCATCGCGAACATCGGGCTGAGTAGCACCACCGGGAGGGCGATCACCAGCATGATCCAGAACAGCCTACGGAACTGTGCCACATGGTCACCGTGCCCGCTTTGACCATCGTGCTCCGAGTGGTTCATCTGCCCCGAGTGTCCAGCACTCGCTTGATGCGCCGGATGATCGTGATGCACATGTTGATCATGGTCCTCGGTCCTCTGTTGGCCGGATTCCGTCATCTGCTGGTGTTGATCTGACATGTTCATACCTCCAAAATATACCCCTAGGGGGTATAAATCAATGTTAAAAATAGTGAGTCAAGGCACAGCGTTTTGACGTTTAGCCAGGGGTAGCTAGGTTTTAGAGCCCCGCCTCGCGAGCTCCCCGCGTGGCGGCGAAGCCGACGCGCGAAGTCTCGTGTCAAAGGGGCGGAAAACCTAGCTACCCCTGGCTCAGCGACTCAGTGGCTTGAAACCACGCAATCGCAGACTATTGCTCACCACGAAGACCGAGGAGAGAGCCATCGCAGCGCCCGCCAGCATTGGATTCAGCAGGCCGGCCGCGGCGAGAGGCAAGGCCGCAACGTTATAGGCGAAGGCCCAGAACAGATTTCCTTTAATTGTCGAAAGGGTGCGACGGGAGAGCCGGATTGCGTCGGCAGCCACTCTCAGGTCGCCGCGCACCAAGGTGAGGTCGCTGGCCTCGATAGCCACATCGGTGCCGGTGCCCATTGCGAGGCCGAGGTTCGCTTGGGCTAGCGCTGCTGCGTCATTAACGCCGTCGCCCACCATGGCGACAGTCTTGCCCTGAGTTTGTAGCTCCTTGACCACTTGAACTTTCTGCACCGGCAATACTTCGGCGATCACGGAGTCGGCGTCAATACCGACCTGTTCGGCCACCGCCTGCGCGGTATGTCGATGATCGCCGGTAAGCAAGATCGGCTTTAGACCGAGTGCTTTGAACCGCGAAATCGCCTCGGTCGAACTGTCTTTGATCGTGTCCGCTACCACCACAAGGCCACGAGCCCGAGCGTCCCATCCCACCAGCACGGCGGTGCCGCCAGCGGATTGCGCCCGCTTCAGCGCCTCGCTCAATTCGGCTGAAGTGTGGTAGCCCTGGTCATCCAGTAATTGCGGCCGACCCACAACAACGCGGCGCGGAACCGCGGCTTGGTTATCTGAGCGTTCTGCCGCTACCTCGCCCAGCACCCCGAGGCCCTCGATATTTTGGAAATCCGCGACCGCGCTCAAGCCGCCGGGCTGGGCCTTGGCAGCAGCCGCAATTGCTTGCGCAATGGGGTGCTCGGAGGCGTTTTCCAGACTGCCGGCCAGCCGCAATACAGTGCTTTCGGCCTCGCCATCGGCGGCAACTACCTCAAGAACGCTCATTCGACCGGTGGTCACGGTGCCGGTTTTGTCCAGCACAATGGTGTCGACGCGCTGGGTGGATTCAAGGACCTCTGGGCCTTTGATCAAAATGCCCAGTTGTGCGCCGCGGCCAGTGCCAACTAGCAGCGCGGTAGGTGTTGCCAGTCCTAGCGCGCAGGGGCAGGCAATAATGAGCACCGCGACGGCGGCGGTAAAGGCAGCTGAGAGGCCTTCGCCGAAACCGAGCCAGAAGCCCAGGGTAGCCACCGATAAGCCAATCACGATCGGCACGAAGATGCCGGAAATTCGATCAGCGAGCCGTTGTGCCTGCGCTTTGCCGTTCTGCGCGTCTTCCACCAGTCGCGCCATTCTGGCCAACTGGGTATCAGCACCCACCCTAGTCGCCCGCACAATCAATCGGCCGGCGCCATTAATAGTGGCTCCGGCGATCTGATCGCCAGCCGAGGCGTCGACCGGTAATGATTCGCCGGTCAACATCGAAACGTCTAAGGTCGAGTTGCCAGTCTCAATCACTCCGTCCGCTGCTACCTTTTCGCCTGGTCGCACCACAAAGCGATCCGCCACCGCGAGCTGTTCAATAGCGATTTTTTCCTCAGTGACGCCGGCCGGGCTCTCGCGTAGTACCGTCACCTCTTTAGCGCCGAGTTCAAGTAGAGCTCGCAGCGCGGCGCCGGCCTGGCGTTTGGAACGGGCCTCGAAATAGCGTCCGGCCAAAATGAAAGTGGTTACGCCGGCGGCGGCCTCCAGGTAGATATTTGCCGAACCGTCGGAGCGTTTGATGGTGAATTCAAAGGGGTGCGTCATTCCCGGCATCCCGGCGCTACCCCAAAAAAGTGCGTAAACCGACCAGCCAAGAGCGGCGATGGTGCCAACCGAGATTAGCGTGTCCATGGTGCTGGAGCCATGACGCAGGTTCTGCCAAGCAGCTCGATGGAAAGGCCAGCCACCCCAAACCACGACGGGGGCTGCCAGAGTCAGCGAGAGCCATTGCCAGTAGGTGAATTGCCAGGCGGGCACCATGGCAATTAGCACCACCGGGACCGAAAGTGCGGCCGAAATCAGCAATCTATTGCGGAGCGCCAAGGTAGCATCCGGCGCTTGCGCTTGCGATGTGCTCGACGCTGGAACGGGGAGTTGTGCTTGGTAACCGGCGGCCTCAACTTGGCTTACCAGATCGCTGGTACTGACGCTCTCCGGAAAACTAACCTTGGCTTTTTCGGTGGCATAGTTCACGGTGGCAGAAACGCCATCAAGCTTATTGAGTTTTCGCTCGATTCGATTGGCGCAGGAGGCGCAGGTCATACCTGTGATGTCGAGCTCGATGCTCTGCAGCGCCGACTCTGAGATGAGCGGTGACTTGGGTGTTACCGTGCTAGCCACTAGGTCCCTTTCCTCAGTTGGGCTGGATGAAATTCAAGGCAAAACTATTCGCGGCGAAGCTATTCAGGGCATGCTGCGGCTGATCAACCGTGTTCAGCGGTGCAAAGAGCTTTCCGATTCCGAAGGCCAGCGCGAAAGCGGCTAGCAGGATAGCCAGAAAGCCGAGAAGTTTCGCCGAGGTGCTCATACCAGCTGGTAGCCAGCTTCGGTGACCGCATCGCGGACCTGGGATTCCTCCAGCGGTTGCTCGCTGGTCACTGTGACCACGCCGGTTTCCAGCGCGACCTGAACATCGCTCACGCCGGGGATCTCGCTGACTTCTTCGGTGACCGAGGCGGCGCAGTGGCCGCAGGTCATGCCGGTGACGGTGTAGTTGGCGGTGGTGCTCATGGGGTGTTCCTTTCGGTTTTCACGCGGCTAGCGTGAGGTGTCCTTGTCTAGGATTTGACCAGTCTGGCAATGGCGTCGGAGGCTTCCTTGAGTTTGATCTCTGCCTCGCTGCCGCCAGCTTTTGCAGCATCTAGCACGCAATGATCCAGGTGTTCGTCCAATAAACCGAGGGCAAAGGATTGCAGCGCCTTAGTCATGGCCGAGACCTGTGTCAGGATGTCGATGCAGTACTTCTCTTCTTCGACCATCCTTTGCAGGCCACGAGCCTGACCCTCAAGCCGACGGAGTCGTCGAAGGTAGTCGTCCTTATTGTGGATGTATCCGTGTGGTGCAGCAGTTTCAGACATGTTCTTCCCATTCCATTGAGTGATACCTAATGGTACCCCCCTCAGGTATTTCAGATCTCAAACTTATACCCTCATGGGGTATGTGTGCAAGGGGGTAAGTTGGTAACAAGTTCTCAGCACTTATGCGACAGCTCGGTAACAACCCCGCACATCGGGCAGTAGCGCAGTTTAGACTGGCGACAGCGGAGCGCCGTGGTTGAGATTTCCGGCTGCTCGGGAGCGGTCGCCAGAAGTCACAGGAGTTGGTTTGGCAAAGATCTTGATCGTCGAGGACAGCCCCGAGATTAACGCTGCCTTCCGGCTGGCGCTTAGCCAGCGCGGTCACAGTGTGGAGGGAGTGTTCCTCGGCGCTGAAGGGGTGGCCAAGGCAATTGGCGGCAATCCGCCGGAGCTAGTCATCCTGGACCTGATGCTGCCAGATATCGATGGTTTGCAGGTCTGCCGGCTCATTCGGCAAAGCAGTCAGTTACCGATCATTATGATGACTGCACGGGGCGACGATGTTGATGTGATTCTCGGACTGGAAGCAGGTGCTGACGACTATGTGGTGAAACCGGTCGAGCCAGCGATTCTGGAGGCGAGAATCCGGGCGGTGCTGCGTCGTGGCGCGGTGGAAAAGAACGAGAATGAACCCGATGTGGTGCTCAGTCACTCGCTCAGGATTGACCGGGACGCCCTGCAGGTGAGCAAAGACGGCGCGGAACTCGCGCTCTCGCCAACCGAGATCCGGTTATTGCTGGAGCTGTCCCGCTACCCAGGGCAGGTGCGCAGCCGAGAACAGCTGCTTCAAGCGGTGTGGGGGGTCGAATATTTGCTGGAATCTAGGATGGTTGACGCCTCGATTCAAAGACTGCGGAGCAAGATCGAGGATGACCCGGCTCATCCGCAGATCGTGGTTACTGTCAGAGGGTTCGGATACCGCTTCGACCAGCAAAAATGAAGAAAGTCAAGCAACTTTTTGGCAGCCTGAGTTTTCGGCTCGGCGTAGGCTTCGCGTTGATTGCCGCGATTGCAGCGGGTACCGTGGGGGCGGCCACCACCTGGTCGGCGCGGGCCAATATCTTAGAGGCCGAACAAAACCGGCTGCTCGATGACTTCAACGCCATCTATGAAAACCTGCCCAGTTCCTGGCAGCGGGACAGCGTGGCCGGCAAGCCGCAAACCGACGAACAGATTTTTAATCAGTTACTTGGTCTGAGAGGGCCGACGGTGCTGAGCTTGCCAGCGCTTGGACTTAGCCACGGCATGTTGCCAATGAGTGAAATTCCCGAGAGCTTCCGGCCACCCGGCCTCGCTGGAGTGGTACCTAGCTTCGCTCGAATCAGCGAAGGCGGAGTTTCCTACTACTTGGTTAGTATGGCGAAACAGGTGAACATTTTCGAAAGCTCCGGACGGCCCGAAGCCGTGCCTGGCAGTGGTAGACCGACCTCGGCACCCGCATCGCCTTCAGCCACCCCCTCTGATGTTGGCCCTGAACCCGGTGAGGCAACGCAGAACGTGATGACCGTGGTGCTTTACGCAAAGTATCCGCTGGACAAACAGGACGCCCAAATCAATTCACTCACCCTTAATGCCGGACTGCTCACCCTGACGGTGGGACTCGCAGCGGCTTTCATCGGGGTGTTGCTGTCGCGTCAGCTACTCCGACCGGTGCTGAGTTTGCAGAAAGCTGTCGAAGACCTTGGTGCTTCCGGGGAGGCGGCAGAAATCAAGCCGAGTGGGGTCAGCGAGCTGAGCGGAGTGATCAACAGTTTCAATGACACCTCTAGCCGACTGCATCAGAGCATGACGGAGTTGGAAGCCTCTGAGGCCCGAGCCAAAAGATTCGTTGCGGATGTCGCCCATGAACTACGCACTCCCACCGCGGCGATGTTGGCCACCGCCGATGTGCTGGATAGTCCGGATACCGCCCCGGAAGACACCGCGGAGGCGGCGAAACTCACCGCATCTGCTTCCCGTCGGCTCGCCATTTTGATCGAGGATTTGCTGGAAATCTCACGCCTTGACGCTGGGCAGATCTCGCTGCAAAGACAGCGCTTCGACGTTGCTGAACGGCTCCAGCTACTGATCACCGAACGTGGTTGGCTCACTCTGGTCAGTTTGGAATCCGAAGGATCATCATGGATCGAGAGTGATCCGAGGCGCTTCGATGTGGTGATCGGCAATCTGGTATCCAATGCGCTCAATCACGGCGGGGGAAAGGCTCGGATAATACTCAGCGCGCTGGGCGATGACTGCGAGATCGCGGTCGAGGATAGCGGCGCCGGGATTCCGCCGGATGAGTTGCCTCAGTTGTTTGATCGCTTCTATAAGTCCGATCTCTCTCGACATCGAGGTAGCACCGGGCTGGGACTGAGTCTGGTGAAGGAGAACCTACGGGTACTCGGCGGCAGTATCTCGGTGCGTAGCGGATCCACTGGCAGCACTTTTACTGTTACTCTGCCAACCTCTCCCGGATCGTCCTCCACTCAGCTGTAGCAGAACGGTGACTTGGCCGTAGCCGAGCCCGGAAACTGGCCTCATAGCGTGAAAGCATGAGGAAAACAGCAGGATGGAAATTGCTGGTAACGCTGTCAACAGTTGCCGCACTTAGCGCCTGTGCGCTCAGCATCGACGGTCTACAGGCCAAGTCGGGTTCGACGAGCAGCCCGGAATTTGGTTTCACAGTGGACTGGGTGCCCGCGGCCGCGGGCATCATGCCGCTGGACGCTGCGCAGCCACTGCTGAACAAGCCGAACCAGTCACCGGCCCCGATTGCCAGCACAGCCAAGGTGATTACTGCACTTACCGTGCTACAGAAGTTTCCGCTAAAGGCCGGTGAAAACGGTCAGCTTATTGAGCTGGATCAGGCCGATGTGCAGCTCTATCACCAGTACCAGCAGATGAACGGCAGCGTGCTGCCGGTCTACCAAGGTATGCAGCTCAGCCAGCGGCAAATGCTCGAGGCAATGTTATTGCCCTCCGCCAATAATATTGCCGACACCTTGGCCATCTGGGCGTTCGGCTCATTGCCGGCCTACCGAGACGCCGCTACCGAGTACACCAAATCGCTAGGGCTTAGCTCGACCACGGTGGGCAGCGACGCCAGCGGTTACGACCCATCGACCACCAGCACGGCCCGTGATCTGAGCTTGCTCGCCGCCGCGGCATTAAAAAATCCCGTATTGGCCGCTATTGTCGGCGAACCCAGTGCCGTGCTGCCGGGATATGGACCGGTTGAAAACACTAATACCCTACTCGGCGTGGATGGTGTCATTGGTTTGAAAACTGGGACCAGTAACGAGGCTCGTGGGGTATTTCTGTTCGCCGCAAACACCGTTATTCGTGGGAAGCAGTTGGTGGTGGTCGGCGCGGTGCAAGGTGCCGGTCAGGCAGCTAAGGACGCGATGGCGGCGACAAAGCAACTGCTCGACTCAATCCGGGAACTACCGGGGGAAACTCCCTTGTCGAAGGCGGGCGGTCGGTGAGCGGGCAGTCGGTATCGCCTACCCGGAGTGTGCTGATCTTCTTGAGCCTTTCGGTGCTCTTAGCAGCTGGCCTGGCCGCAGCCGTAGGTCTCGGGATTTCGAATGCCCTGCCCGGGCGTCCAACTCAGTCTGCATCCTGTCCGACGGAGCCGATAGCCAGTCTGCAGGCCGCCGAAGTTTCGGTGAATGTCTACAATTCAACCTCAACCTCGGGACTGGCGGCAAAAACCGCCAAACAGCTCAAGGAACTGGGCATTAAGGTGCTGCTGATCGGCAATAAACCGGTGCCGCCGGTCGCTAACCGTCCGCAACCCCAGGTAGTACTGTCGGGGTCATCAGTCCAGTTGAGCTCCCTCGCTACCGTGCAAGGCTTCTTCCCGCAGGCCGGAGTGTTGTTGACTGCCAGTAAGTCCTCAGCGATTGATGTCTATCTGATCGGCACAAAACCGGCGCTCGCCGCTGGGCAACAACGAGTCAAGCTGCAATGCCTTAGGGCGGCAGCTGACTAGAGGCAACTTATGGCGGTGCCTTGACCCTATACTCACAGCTATGGCCGAAACACTAACCGTCGGTACGGGCAGTCGGATCGGAGCAATCCGGTGAAAATCCTCAAGTTGAGCGCGATTGTGCTGCTGCTTGCTGTACCGTCGCTGGTCCTTGCGCTCACCCCACTTCTACCGCTCGCCTTGCTGGCTTTTATCGGCGTGATCCCGGTGTTACTTGCCTCGCTGATCAGTATCCGGCTGGCAGCTTGGTGCAGCGGGCTGATTGGCTTCCTGGTGTTTTTAGTTGAACTAGCGAACCCCTGGCCCTGGGCGGCGGCGATGCTGATGGTGTTAGTAGGGCTTGGCATTGGCTGCTGCGCCTACCGTGGTTGGCACACCGTTGCGGTGATCGGGAGCATCTGGCCAGCCTCGCTCTTAGTGGGTGAAAGAGTCACGATCGATACACCGAGCCCGACGTGGTTCTCCGGCGGTTTCGGCGAGCTAGTGCTACCCGCCTTGGTGGTATTGCTGGGTGCCTTCTGGGCGCTGTTGGTGAGTAGTGCATTCCTCAAAGGGTTGCCACGATCTGAGCCCGAGCGGGTGGCCGCTGCGGACGCCCTGGTGTATGGCGTCGCGCTCGCTGTGTTACTCGGCTCCGCCACCCTTGCTATCTCGCTTTGGTTACCTGGCCCGAATGCGGGCTGGATTCTGCTCACTATCCTGGTGGTGGCCAGGCCGGGTTTTGCCGAGACCAAGCAGCGGATCATCACTCGTTCGCTGGGCACTGTAAGCGGCGGCTTGGCGGCAGCCATCCTGGCTGTGCTGCTGCCTTTCCCTGCGGTGCTCACCACCGCAGGATTGCTTGCCTTGTTTGCAACCATCCTTTTACAACTCAAAAATTCAAACTATGCTGTGTATGCCTTTGCGCTGACCGCGGCTGTTGTCTTGCTGAGTTCGGGTAACGGCAGTGTGCTCGAAGTCGATATTCAACGAGTGCTCTTCACCGTTATTGGTGCTTTGCTGACCGCGGTAGTCGCTGCGGCGCTGGAACTGGCACTGAGACCATTGATCAAGGCTTGCCAGGAAGGTCAAGTGGGTGCCGAGAAAGAGTTTATTGGGCGGTAGCCCAGGAGACCTGAGATGACTGAGATCCCTTATTTTCACCGTGCGGTCGACTCCGCTCCGGTGCGCTACGTGCATGGCCCTGATTCACAGCGGCAGCCTGGAGTTCCAGAAGGCACGCTGCACAGCTATCAGTGCACGGATAGCAGAATTTTTCCTGGCATCAGCCACAATTTCACCGTGCACGTGCCGCAGCAGTATTCGCCCGAGACACCGACTCGGCTGATGATTTTCCAGGACGGCACGCTCTATCAGGATCCGGAGGGGGAAGTTCGCGGCGGGATTGTGCTTGATAATTTGATTCATCAGCAACAAATTCCGGTGATGCTTGGTGTCTTTGTCGACCCCGGCCAGCCCGGAAATCGCAACGTCGAGTACGACGGCGACGATGACAAGTACGCTCGGTTCCTTCTAGAAGAGGTGATTCCTCAAGTCCGGGCGGATTTCAACGTCAGCGATGCGGTCGGAGACTGGGGAATCTGCGGCGGCAGTAGTGGTGGAGACTGTGCCTTCACAGCGGCCTGGACCCGTCCGGACCAATTTCGTCGAGCGATCAGCTTTCTCGGCAGTTTCGCTCAAATGCCGGCCGGTAATCCCTATCCGAAGGCTATTCGCGAAGAGGCTGCCAAACCGCTACGAATTTTCATGCAGGCTGCGCACCGTGATCTCAACTGGAATGCCGCCGAAATGAATTGGTTGAGTGAGAACCTTCAAGTTGCTGCCGCATTGGCCGAGCGAGGCTATGATTTTCGTTTTGTGCTCGGCGATGGCGGACACAGCCCTAACCATGGCGGCGTGCTGCTACCCGAAGCATTGCGGTGGCTTTGGCGCGCGGCTGAGTAGCTTGCCGGTATCCTGCTTGGCCGTGCGAATCACTCGACGCCATCTGAAGTTTGGCTAGCAGCCAGCGCAATGCTTTTGCCAGGGCTCGCGGGACCGATAAGCCTGCACTGCTCCCCGTTCGCAGAGTGAGGTCGAAATTCTGCAACACCGGTTGGGCTGGTTGGTACCCAAACTGAATTCCCGGGACTCTGCCAGCGCAACGGGCCGAGGTTCGCGGTCAGGGCTTGTTCGTCGGTCTGCGTGAACCACCTGCGATGTCCGGGCGGGTTCGGGCCCCCGCTGACTCAGCTGACTTTGGGAGCTGGTTAGCCGCGTGAGTAGATAGCCAAAGAGTCAGACCAGCTCGCGACCGGTAGTGGCGACGGCATCCTGAACTGTGCGTCTGCTCCGAGAGTCCCCAGCGCAGAACTCTCTTGATCACCGGGCGTGATGGCATAACGGTTCGGAATTCGCGGCCGTCCGATCAGCGCTCTTCGCAGCTTGGGGTAGCCTTCTTTCGCGGTTTTGGCCGGTGAGGGTTCTGGTCCTTTGTTCATCGGAGCGAGATGGGTTAATTAATGCGAATCACTGTTGCAAAAAACTTTCCCGGCGAAATCAAGAACTAAAACGGTTTTTTAGTTTACAAAACTTACTCTCATTTTTCCTCAGTTATTCAATTTGCATAGCGAGAAGGAAATAATACAGGGTGTGGATTTATGTTTCGACGATTGAGGAAAATGTAGATTTTTTACACACCTCCAGCGTTCTTGGTTTGATCTTCACGATTAACCGCCAGAAAATTACAGGCTGCTCGGTGCCGGTTATAGTTGATCCAGATAGTTCAACAGTTACTACTGCTACTACTGCGACGAAGCAGGACAAAGGGATCAACTATGCAACGTTTCTTGGCTAGCCGACGCTTGAGGCTCGCTGAACGCGGCCGCGGCGCTACCAAGTTGGCGATCCTGGCCGCCTTGCTTGGCTTATGTTTTCTACTGGCATCGTGTAGTAACTCGAACCCTCAACCCGGTCCGAGTTCAAGCACCAGCCCGAGCGTCGATTTGTCGAAACCAAATCCCAGCGCCTCCTCGCTGCCAAGCCGGACTGATCCGTTGATCGACCCCTCGGGAGCGAGCGATGAGTGTGCAATTTTCAGCAAGCTGGGTGAACTAACTAAGCAGGGGTACTACACCTCGGTGGCGCAGACCAGGAGTGAGATAAAGCCCCGCTTGGACATCATGCAGCGGACCTTCAGCAAGCTTGCTAAGGTCTCAGACAAGGGCAGTGGCTGGCAGCCGGTAGCGGATGCGGCCAAGAAGGCAAGTGATGCCTTCGTGGTCTATGGACAGGACGTTGGCAATAGCTCCTTCCTTGTTGAACTGGCTAAGTTCAATGCCGAGCTGACCAAGGCTTTGACGGCGAATAAGGACAGGATTGAAACAAGCTGCCAGCTGAAGTACTCCGATTTGGGACTTGGTTAAATAGGGTGGCGGCCGTGTACTCACGCTCAGTCAAGCAGTCCAGATCCCGAGGCGGACGAGGCGGTCTGGGCTGGCTTCCGCTCGTCCTGTTGGCGATTATTGGGCTTTCTCTGGCCGGCTGCCAAGGGACGTCAGCGCCCGCGCCCGCTAGCTCAACAGCGGTTTCTATGAACTCCTCGAGCCCCAGCTCGAGCGCTAGTGCAACGGCGAGCGCTAGTGCCTCCACTGAGCCAAGTTCAAGCCTGACCGCTGCGCAGACCAAGGTCTTCCTTGAGGCACAAAAGCGGCTTGCTGCGGTTCCGGGGTTTCAGCTGACACCAGTTATTAAGCTGCCGGGTGCTGCTATGAAGAGCACCATTGTGGTGGATCCACGATCACAGTCTTGGCGAGCATTGATCACCGCCAAGGACTATTCGATTGAGATGATCAGAACTGATGCGACCACCTGGGTGAAAGCCCCACAGCAATACTGGAAAGACTTCAAGTTGCCGGCTGATCTGGTGGCTAAGGCTGGGGCTGGCAAGTTCGTCGTGCTCACCGGGGACACCGGGAAGCGAGTTGCCGCTCAGTTCGATTACACGAACTTCTTGCTCACTTTGGCAAGTGCTAGCCAAACGAAGGCTACCTCGTTGCTGCCGCCACAGGCTGGCAGCCAGCTCGGCCCCCAGTATGTGGTGCAGGCGAACAACACCACAAACGTGGCGACTCTCGACGCCGCTGGCAATATTGCCTCAGTCTCGTTCGTCGACCCGGGCAAGGTGGAAACGGTGGTGCCGATCAAGGCGCTCGCCGGCAGCCCGAACATCACTCCGCCGGGCGTTAATGACATTGTTACCTTCCCGATGAGCACCCCTAGCAATTCGAAATAGTTAGATTTTCCTAATCTGGTTTTTGTTGGTTTAGTGTTCTTTTAAACCGAACCGAATGATTGTTTTAGGACTTCCTAGACTCTAAAAAATTCCTAATGGTACGATTTGACTCAGCTGTGGATCCACGGCTGCTTTTACTGTTGTTCTGGGGGTAGGACTTCTGTACAAGGTTTTGTGCACTTGTCACCTATTCCTAGTTCGGCAGTGAGCCTTACTGGTCCGAAGAATGGGTACTAGTCACCTCATTCATCGGCCTTGAAAAGAAACTGGGAACAACATGCAAAAATCGATAGACGTTAGGCAACGTCGCAAGCGGTGGAGTCGGGTGGTGGCCACTACAACGGTGTCTACCGTCGCGGCCGCCGCGATGATGGTGACCGCGAGTCCTGGAGCAATGGCTGCAGATCCGGTCGGAAACTTTAGTGGTGCGGTTCGAAGCTATGGTGCTTTTGCCGCAGCAGACATTCTCAACAATGCAATCTCGGCCCGTTTGAACATTTCTGAGGCTATCGCCATCGCGGACAGCCAAGGTCTTGCCAGTTACGCTGGCACCGGTGCCGGACAGTATGCAGTTCCTGCTCAGGTCACTGGCGATCCCACAGCTCGCTCTTACGCTCGTAGTAACCCTGTTGCTGCTGGTGCTATTGGCGCGCCGATCGGCATCACTCCGGCGGAGTCATTCTCCACTACGGTGGTCACCGGCGGGCCGGTAAACCGGAACTTCGGTGCTGTTAACCTTGGTCCGATCGGTACCCTGGACGCCTTCACCGGCGATGTGAACAGCCAGTGGAACTCGGTTGTCACCTCAGCTACCGGTGGTTTGCTGGCCTCCTCCTACAACAACACGGGGACTTTGCAGCTTGTTCCAGGCCTCCCGGTCCCGGTTCCGCTTCCGGTGAATATTTTCCCCTTGGGAGAAGCTGACCTGGGTCAGAACGGTGGTCAGGTTGAATTGATCGCTGCACCGACCCCGGCTTGCCCGACGGCTCTCGCCGTGAAGACCACTTCGCAGTGGAACTTCGCGGACGTGAAACTGTTCAATGGCCTGCTGGGTATTTCATGGGGTGGCACCACTGACCCGGCTCCGACCGCAACCATTGTTGCGACCGCTACCGGCTTGCCGAACGGTGCTCAGGTGACTGTGCCGGCGATGCCGAATATGTCGGTGAACATCGGAACTGCCAACATCACCTTGAACCCGGGTCTAACCCTGGATCTTGGCACTGTTTTCGATTCCGCTGGTCCAATCGGTGCGACTTTGAAGTCGATCATCAATGGTTCGATCTCTTACGAGGGTCTACAGAACATCGTAGAAGCTCCTGATGGAACTAATGCCTCGGCAACCATGAATGGCGCTACCGCCACTCTTCAGCTGCTGGCGATCCCGATTGTTGCTCCGAACGGCTTGGGTAATGCTGAGCTCGGCGTGATGAAGTCAGATGTGAAGTCCACCATCGATGCCGGTGGTATCAACTGTGGTGCGGTCAGTAATGTGAACGCTGCTGCTTCGGCCGCTGCTTCCGCTCAGGCTGATTCGAATGCTAACGCTGCTGCTCAGGCTGCCGCTGTTGCCGCTGCTAACGCCGACGCTTCGACCTCGGCTACCGCTGCCGCCGATGCGACCGCTAATGCTGCTGCTCAGGCCGCTGCAAACGCTGACGCTTCGACCTCGGCTTCGGCTACCGCAACCACGGCGGCTAACGCTTCGGCATTGACCGCTGCAAATGCTGCCGCGAACAACGACGCATCCTCGACGACCAATGCCACCGCATCGGCCGCCGCGAATGCTAATCCGAGTTCGGCTGCTCAGGCTGCTGCGACGGCTACCTCCTCGGCTGATGCCTCGGTGAACGCGGCCGCGAATGCTAATGCTGCTGCTACCGCGAACGCTAATGCTGCTGCATCTGCTTCCGCTTCGGCTCAGGCTGATGCGAATGCTAATGCTGCTGCTCAGGCTGCTGCTGTTGCTGCTGCCCAGGCTGATGCAACTACAGCTGCTTCGGCTGCTGCAACCGCTAACGCTCAGGCTGCTGCTCAAGCCGCTGCGACCGCGACCGCTTCGACGGATGCTTCGGCAACCTCGACCACGGCCGCCAACGCTGCTGCTCAGGTTTCGGCCCAGGCTGCTGCGAACAACGATGCAACCTCGAACGCTAACGCTGCTGCTTCGACTGCTGCAACCGCTAACGCCAACTCGGCAGCTCAGGCTGCAGCGACGGCTACCTCCTCGGCGCAGGCTTCGGCTACTGCTGCTGCGGACGCAAGTGCTGCGGCTAATCCGAATGCGGCGGCTAATGCTAACGCTAATGTGAATGCTGCTGCTTCGGCTTCCGCTTCGGCTCAGGCTGATGCGAATGCTAATGCTGCTGCTCAGGCTGCTGCTGTTGCCGCCGCTAATGCTGATGCGACCTCGGCTGCTTCGGCTGCTGCGACCGCTAACGCTCAGGCTGCTGCTCAGGCCGCTGCGACCGCGACCGCTTCGACGGATGCTTCGGCAACCTCGACCACGGCCGCCAACTCCTCGGCTCAGGCTGCTGCTCAGGCTGCTGCGAACAACGATGCAACCTCGAACGCTAACGCTGCTGCTTCGGCTGCTGCTACCGCGAACGCTAACGCTGCTGCTCAGGCTGCTGCGACGGCTACCTCATCGGCTGATGCTTCCAGCACTGCCTCGGCAGCTGCAAATGCGAACGCAACCGCTGATCCGAACGCTGCCGCAACCGCTAACCCGAATGCTGCTGCGACCTCCACGGCCACTGCGAATACCAACGCTGCTGCTTCCACTGCTGCAACGGCTTCGGCTTCGGCCAATGCCTCTGCTGCGGCCTCGGCAACTGCTTCGGCTTCCGCTTCGGCTGATGCATCCGCTGCTGCTTCCTCGGAAGCTTCGACGAATGCCTCCTCCGCTGCTAATAGCAATGGGGGCGCGGATGGCTCGTTGCCGAACACCGGTGCTAGCAACCCGATCTGGTTCGCGGCTGGCGGCGCTTTGCTGCTCCTGCTGGGTGCCGCGATCGTGAGCGTTCTGGCAGTGCGTAAGCGTAAAGAAGAGAGCCTGTCGATCTAAGTTAGCCGACACTTTCTGCTGAATGATGTTCCGAAGCTGTTTTGAGCTAGGAGCAGTTACGCAAAAGAAATAGACTGTGTGCTGGCCGGTATTTTCGGTCAGCACACAGTCGTGTTGAAGGGTAGTTCAATGGCCGAAGCAGCAAAGCCAGCGCGGAAGAAAATAGTACGCGCCACCATGATTGTCGCGGTACTCCTCGCCGCCTGGCATATTTTTGCCTCATTCCTCTGGATCGCCCCACCATCGCCGCTACGACAGGTGGTGCCGGGCACCGCACTAACTAACTACATGATTCCCTTCTTCGGCCAGTCATGGAGTGTCTTTGCCCCTGAGCCCATCAACGGTGACTACACCCTGCTGGTACGCGCGAAGGTGGATAAAGACGGCAAGCAAGAAACCACCGATTGGGTGAACGCCACCAAGGTAGAGATCTCGATGATCCACTACAACCTTTTCCCGCCCCGCGCGGGCATCCAGAGCACCGAGCTCGCCTCCGAGTTCAAAGGAAACTGGGATGCGCTGACCGCCGATCACAAGGTCATTGTGAAGCTCGGCTACTTCAACGGAACTGACTGGCGAAATCGCCTTGACGCTAAGCTCAAGAGCTACCCCTCGGCAAACCTGGTTCCCGCCTATATGGGCTCCGAATACATGATCACCGCCTATTCAACCCAGGTCGCCAAGGCGGTCTGGGGGGATAAGGTTTCGCAGGTGCAATTCCAGGTCTACCGACAGAACGTCACCCCCTTCGAGAATCGAAACACCCCGGGCCAGGAGCCACAGCCCAAGCAGATTGCCGATGTTGGTTGGCGGGGCCTGATTACCGCGCCCGGGCAGTCCGACGAAGACTTCAGCAGCGTGTTTAAGGCTGCCTACGATAGGTTGCAGAAATGACGACGTCGAAAACCGAACGTCCGGAGAAGTCGACGGCGAAGAAACCGGCAAACGTCGCACCGGCGAAAGTTAGCCAGCAACCGGAATCTGCCTCAGCGGCCGGCAACGGTTTCAGCGAGGGCCTGGGAAATCTCTTCCGTGGCCTGGGACTCTTTATTGCCAGCCTGTGGAAGCAGTTCTTTGGCGTCATCGGCAAGGTGCTCAAACAAGGTTATGACTTTGTTGAGTCTTGGTTATTGGACGGCAAGAAGTCTCTTTACGGCCTGGCGATGACCAGAATTGTCTTGGGCATCACCGGCTTCGGTCTGCTGTTCTTCAACTTCAATACTCGGCTCTACAGTTTCGGTGCTGGCGCGGCCTGGAATCTGGAGGCGATGGTCGCCAAGAGCGACTTTCCGAAGATTTGGATTTTCAGCCTCTTCCACGACGTGATGCTGAACGACTCGGTGTACACACTCTGCTATCTGCTGCTGATGGCAGTGGCCGTGCTGTTCACCATCGGCTGGCGTTTCAAGTTCGTGCTGCCGGTGTATTTCGTGCTCTGGGTGAGCTTTATCGAGGCGAACGACATGTTGGGCGACCAGGGCGACAATATGTACCGAATCGCGCTGATCTTCCTGTTCTTTGCCGACCCAGCCGCTCGGATCTCGCTGGACTGGCGCCGTCGGAGGAAGTATCAAGCCAAGCCGGAAACCGCCTGGATCGTGCGTAAGTGGAAGGGTGAACCGCTTTTCGACGCCCAGATCGGTAGCCTCTTCCATAATCTTGCCCTGGTGGTGCTTACCGCCCAGGTGTGTTTTGTTTACGTTTCCGGAGCGCTTTATAAGGCTGGCGGCAAGCCCTGGCAGAACGGCTGGGCCATTTATAGCCCCCTGAGCACCGATCGTTTCGGCACCTGGCCGGCACTGAGTGATCTTTTCACTTTCTGGGGCCCGGTGGTGGTCGCGATTAGCTGGGGATCGATCATCATTCAGATGTGCTTCCCGCTGATGCTGCTGACCAGGCCGACCCGGATCGTGGCGCTGCTGGCGATCATGTCCTTCCACGTCGGTATTGCCGTGCTGATGGGACTGCCCTGGTTCTCCCTGACAATGATCGCGATTGACTTCATCTTCATTAGGGATCGCACCTGGAAGTCGATCGGCGCCCGGATCAGAGATAGTTTCCGGAAGTCCATGTTGCGGGCCAGATCGAAGGAACCCCTCGAAGGCGAGGCAGATGAGGTAGGGAACGCAGACGAGGCCAGCGTCGACACCGCTACCGAGCCGAATGCGGAAAAGCCGACCGCGGAGAAGGCTACTGCGCCGAAAGCTGCTAAGGACAAACCGAAGGTGACTGTCCAAGACGCTTCGTCATGACAGATGTTGCGGTTGTCGGCTCGGGGCCGAATGGCTTAGCTGCGGCTGTGCTGTTCGCCCGAGCCGGCCTTTCGGTCGAGGTCTTTGAGGCACAAAGCGAGCCGGGCGGTGGCACCCGAACCCGGCAGAGCATCCTGCCTGATCATTGGCATGACATTTGCTCGGCCGTTCACCCGATGGCCTTCGCCTCGCCGTTCTTCAAAGAGTTCGAACTGGGCTCGCGTCTTGACTGGGTGGTGCCTGAGGTTTCCTACGCCCATCCGCTTGATCATGGCCGGGCGGCTTTGGCCTACCTAGACTTTGAGCGCACGGTGGCTGAGTTGGGCCAGGACGGCAGCCGCTACGCCAGGCTGATCAGCCCATTGATCAAGCATTCCGAAACGGTGATGAAAACCGCGCTGGGCAGTCTACTGCGAGTGCCGGCCGGAATTACCGGTCCACTGAACCTTGGCCTTGGTGCGCTTTGGCAAGGCGGACCGTGCTGGAATGCGGGCTTCGCCACTGCCGAGTTGCCGGCCATGTTGAGCGGCGTCGCCGCGCATTCGGTGGGCAAACTCCCCAATTTCGTCTCAGCGGCCGCCGGTTTGGTCCTAGGGCATCTGGCCCACACCACCGGCTGGCCCATCCCGGTTGGCGGCTCACGACGCATTGCCGAGGCACTGGTGGCCGACCTGCAAGCGCATGGCGGGCGAGTGCATACCGGACAGGAAATCACCTCTCTCGCCGAGCTTTCACCGGCTCGGGCGATTTTTCTCGACGTTTCTCCGCAATCGCTGCTCGCCATTGCGGGGGATCGGTTGCCGCAGAACTATCAGAACGCACTACGCCGCTTTCGGTACAACAATGCCGCCTGCAAGGTTGATTTCATCCTTTCCGAGCCGGTGCCGTGGCAAAATCCTGGACTAGCCTTGGCAGGCAGTGTGCACGCGGTTGGTAGCCGGGCCGATACGGTTCGCGCCGAAGCTGAAGTGGCGCGCGGCGTGCACCCGGAGCGGCCCTATGTGTTGCTCTCCCAGCCCAGTCAGTTCGACGCCAGCCGAGCCCCGGCCGGGCATCATGTGCTGTGGTCTTACTGTCATGTGCCGGCCGGTTCTGATCGGGATATGACCGAGCAGATCACCGCGCAGATCGAACGTTTTGCACCCGGATTTCGTGACACCGTGCTGCACAGCAAGGTGACCACGGCGGCGGAGCTAGCCAGTTACAACGCCAATTATGTCGGCGGTGACTTTGGTTCTGGAACCGTTGACCTGCGCCAGCTACTGGCCCGTCCGGTGTTCAGCGCACAGCCATGGAAAACTCCGATACCAGGGGTTTATCTTTGCTCCGCTTCCACACCGCCCGGGCTAGGGGTGCACGGGATGTCGGGCATGCATGCTGCTCGGCTCGGCCTTAAAGAGGTCTTCGGCCTGGCGATGCCGACGCTCAAATCCTAGTTGCTGGCTTCGGATCCGGCCTGGGGCCTGAAACCCAGACTGAAACGGCCGGTGGAGCGTGAGCTTGGGGTCACACGCTCCACCGACCTTTGCCGCAAGTGGGGACTTGCGGCAAGTAACGCGGTGTCCATCTGGGGAACGGATCAACCGCGCCGGGCGAGGGGGAACCTCGCCCTTGGGACCAGGAATATGACAGTTCCTGGGGCTTAGAGAGCTTTCAACGCGAAGTGCTGGGCGAGTGCCGTGGTGCACTGCAGGGCGGCGGTGCCGTCGCCGTAGGGATTGGCGGCTTCGGTCATTCGCTGGTATTCGGCGGGAACGTCCAAGAGCAGCCGGGCTTCTTTGACAATGCGGTCGGCGTTGGTGCCAATCAGTTTGACGTTTCCGGACTCCACGCCTTCCGCGCGTTCGGTGGTTTCGCGCAGCACCAATACCGGCTTCCCCAGCGAGGGAGCTTCTTCTTGAACTCCGCCGGAGTCAGTCAGAATGAGGTGCGAGCGGTTGATCAACCGAGCGAACTGGGCATAATCGAGTGGTTCCAGCAGGTGGACATTGCTGAGCCCAGCCAGGGTGGATTGCAATACTTCGCGGACCGCCGGATTCTTATGCATCGGCACCACAAAACCAGTGCTGGGATAGAGCTGAGCTAACTCGGCAATCGCAGTGGCAATTTGTTGCAGTGGTTCACCCCAGTTTTCCCGCCGATGAGTGGTTACCAGCACGATCTGCCGGTTGGCGTCCTCGGTCGCCTGCTGCAGCTGTGGGTCGGTGAAGTCGCCGGGCAGTTGTGCGGTGTGCAGCAGCGCATCAATCACGGTGTTTCCGGTCACCACGATATCGTCCGGGTTGACGCCATCGCGTAGCAAGGCCTCACGGTTTGCCGCCGTGGGGGCGAAGTGCAGCGCCGCGATCTGGCTGATCAATTTACGATTAGCTTCTTCCGGGAAAGGGTTCATGATGTTTCCGCTGCGCAGTCCAGCTTCTAAATGGAAGACCGGAATCTGTTGGTAGAAAGCGGCCAGCGCGCCGGCGAATGCCGAAGTGGTGTCGCCTTGCACGATCACCCCGTCCGGGGCGAGCGACGTCAACAGCGGAGCAAGACCTTCCAGCACCTTGGTGGTAATACTGGTCAGCGATTGGCCCGGGCTACTGATATCGAGATCGTGATCGGCCGTGATGCCAAACAGCGAATTGACCTGATCAAGCATTTCTCGGTGCTGGCCGGTGACGATCACGGTGACTTCAAAGCGATTATCGGCCTTGAGCGCGGCGATCAGCGGAGCCATTTTGATGGCTTCCGGTCGGGTGCCGTAGATAGCGGCAATTTTTTTCATGATGTTCCCTTGCGAAGATCTTAGGTGTCTTTGGCGACCGGGCCGCCGAGGTGGAGTTCTGCGTTGCGCTTGGTCTTCAACCAGCCGTTCCGACCGCTAAAGATACGGAAGAAGGCGCGCACCTGGCAGATGTACATGTAGTAGACGTAAAGCCACATCCCGATGCTCCAGCCAATGGCTTGCCACCAGCTGGCTTTCGGTTCGCAGCGGATCTTATAGATCGGTCCCCACATGGCAAACGGCAGGATGCCGAAGATCAGGCTCATCAGCAATACCCAGCCAATATTCGTGAAGTCGAAGGAGAGACCGCCACCGGAAGCCAAATTGATGAAAAACAGCACCGCGAACACTATCCAAGCCAGCAGCCCGATCATCTGCAGGAAAGGCAGGATCAGGTAGTAGCAGGACTCAACCACCCCGGAATTAGAAAAGTGCTTGGACTTGACGATCTCCGGAAGGTACTTAATGCACTGGATATTTCCCTGGGCCCAGCGGGTGCGCTGAGTCAGCAGCCGACGGGTACTGGTGAGTGCTTCCTGAGCCACATAGGACTCCAGAATGTGCCGGTTCTCGTAGCCGGCGAGCAGCACGTGAACACCGAGTTCATAGTCCTCGAGCAGCGCGCCATGCCAGGGTTCGCCCGCCTCCTCGGCAATTTTCTGCAAAACCGAAAGTCGGGTGAACTGCCCATTACCGCCAAGCCCGACGGAAGAGGTCTTTTCCCGCAGACTTTGCATGGCCGCGATCACGGTGCGGAACTCAATATCTTGCATTCGCAGTAATCCGCGGGTGTAGAAGTTGCGGATTGGCTTGCCCGGACCGAGCGGCTCGCGATCATCGCGGTTCTTCATCCAGACCGAGGTCTGAGCCGCACCGACCTTGGGATTACCGAAGACATCAGGGCCGGCGGCTTGCTCGAGCACGTTGCTGGCAAGTTCGCCGTCGGCGTCAACCACGCAGACGATCAATCGATCCGGGTCCACCTCGGGACCGAGAGTGCGGAGCATCGCGTGATAAGCGGCGTTCAAGGCATCGCCTTTGCCCGTTCGGGCATTCGGCAGCCTCCGCTGCACCAAGTGCACGAAGCTATTACGCTCGGCATAGCTTTGCACGATGGCTGAGGTGGCGTCCTCGCTATCGTCGTCGATCACCCAGACGTGAGTGTTTGGGAAGGTGCCGGTAACCCGATCAATGGTATTGCCGATCACCGCTGCCTCGTCCCGGCAAGGGATCAGGAAGTGCCATTCGAATTCTGTTGAGTCGCCGGCTGGATTAGGTTTGCGCCGAAAGTAGGGCACCACAATGGAAACGATGTAGGCGATGAAGCTAATCATCAAAAAGATAGCTATGCCCTGTGCAATAGCGCTCATCGCGCGATTCGTTTCTTACCGAAGGACAGCCGCAGGAACACTAGGATGCCGGTGGCGAAGGCTAACAGCGCGAAGATGCTGCCGTAACCCAGGTGCACGGCGTTGAAGCCCTGCTGGCCAAAGCGGTCCCAGCCGAAGGCGATCATCGCCATCCGGAGCAGATTGGCGACCACCACAATGCCAAGACCAATGGCCAAGGCGATCAGTACGGTGGAAACCTTGAACCGCTTGAGCAGCATCATCAGAGCTGCCAAGATCAGCAACGGTGCGACCACCACAATAGCTGAGCAGAGCTCGGTGATATCGATACCTCGTGGGGTATCGGTGCCCATCCCGAAGTAGGCCACCTGACCGATCGCAAAAGACTTACCGGGAGTGACAAAACTCATCGCGAGAGCGGAGCCGGCCGCTTCCCACTGTCTAACAATGTTGCTGAAGACTACTGCCAAAACCCCAGCGGAGGCGAGTAGTAGTGCTAGGGCAACCCTGGAGACGTAGGCGAAATTAACGCCTCCCCGTTTTTCGTCTCCCGTGCTGTGCTTACCCATGACAATTTCCGTTTCTTTAGATCAAAATTTTGTGAGCTGAGATCCGGCGGGTCCCCCCAGAGACGACCCGCCGGACCAGTTCTCAGCTAGTTCTTCTCAGCCGAGGCCTTGTGTTTGCGGCCGCGGATCAGCAAAAGGCCGCCCACGATCATCACCACGGCAATGATCGCGATCAGACCGCCACTGAAACCGGTTGAGGCTAAAACGCCACCACCGGTCACTGCGCCAACAATGGGGCCGGCACCGCCGCCCGGATTTGCGCCGTACATTAGAGCTGCCCCTGCGCGGTTGCCGAGTTATCACGACGACGCACGAAGAAGAGCACGCCCGCTACCAGCAGCAACGCAGCTAGGCCGATCAACAGCACCTGCGGTGAGACTGCCGGACCAGGTTCGGTCGGCACCAAGGTGTTCGGGCCAACCGTCGAGTTGGCCAATGAGATCGACATGGCGCCACCGGCCAGACCCGGGAACAGGCTCGCCTTGATTGCCGACTGGGTGTAAGCACCATTGGCGCTTGTCGCAGTCGGCTTGATCACGAACGATCCCAGCGTCGATGCAACGCCGGTGAAAGCGGTTGCAGCGAGGTTCGTCACGGTGTTTGCAGCGGTCTGCAAGGTTGCCAAGGCAGCCTTAGCAGGAACATTCAGCGGGAAAGGCAGTGCATTTACCGCAGCCTGCGCCGGGCCGAGAATGGTGGCAACGGCGGAGTTGATCTTATCGGCCATCAACTGCGGTAGTAGCTTCACCAGGTCGGTATTCGGCGGAACCTGTTCCCAGCTCGGCACGCCCATGGCATTCAGGAACTGGTCCTGACCAATCGTGATGCCGTTCGGCCCAATCGGGTTGGTGAACGGGGTCAGGCCGGGAACCAAAGCGCCCAGGGCGTTGTAGGCGGTCTGCAAGGCAGTCAGCGGACCTCGCAGGGCGTCAACGGCGCTACCGCCGATCACGGCATCGGTGATGGAGACCGTTGCCGAGCTGGTCGGATTGCCGTTGGCATCCAGATGGGCCTCTGAGGAGAACTGACCCACGTTGAACTGCGCGGTGAAAACATCAGGCAGACCAACGATGCTCGGCTTGATGTTGAAGGAAGCGGTCGACGAACCCGGTGTACCCGAGGCGGTGACTCCGCCGGCGTAAGCGTCGGAGCTGCCGTCAGCGCTGGCCTCAACATAGCGTCCAAGACCTTGCAGGGTCAGGATCTGGCCGATCGGGCCGGGAATGGTGATACCACCTTCCCCGCCTGAGGTGACCGTGGACTGCTGGCCGGTGTTATCCACGCTAACCGCGCCGAGAGCACCAATGGTGGTACCGAGTACGGAGCCGGACACCAGGTTGGAGTCTGCGTGGGAAATCACCGGAGCGGCTGAGGCAAGTGATGCCCCAGCCGTGATCATCCCGGCTGCGATTAGCGCAGCCGCACCGGTTTTCACACCGGTCTTTGCTGCCCCCCGAATTCTCATCGTCAGGGGAGAGTGTTCTTTCATATCTACTCCTTGAATTGACCGCATGCCCCCCAATAGCGGCAGACTGACGGTCGATCACGCCCCGGAAAATCTCCGGTGCTATCAGAGAAGTGGGGCAACCGATCAAAGAGTGACGAAAATTTCCTAAATTATTTTTTTCCGACGATATCGTGACGCAACTTGAGCAGAGAGGCGCGGAAATGAGCACCTGAGCGATACCGCACCGGGTCGAGGTAGTAGCGTTTGTTTTCTTGGACAACGCAAACTACCTTGCCGGCTTGGAAGGCACGGGCCGCTGCCCAGCTGGTGCCCCAGCGGCTCAGCTTGCTTCGACGAAATCCCCAGCTCAGGAAACTTCCGCTGTCCGGGCTGGTTTTCTGGTTACGGCTCATCGACGGAAACTATCCAGAAATGAATAGGTGTCTCGAGCATCTTCGGAGAGTGCCTGATGCTCCAGGGTGGTTACACCTGGTGTCTCGCCCAGCACCTCGACCAGGGCCACCTGAAGATTGAGTAGTGCAGTGAAGTTCTCAGTTGAACGGCTCATTAAGACCAGCAAAACGCCCTGATCATAGGCCAGGGTGGCTGCCGTGTCGGCGAGCCGCTGGGTGCAGATCTCACCCAATAAGGCTTCGAACTCCCATGATCTGACGCCATGGCTCGGCGGCTGCTGAGTGAACCGCACAGCCGCGAGTAGGTATTGCGCTGACCTTTCCGGTGACCGGAGCAGATCAGAAACCAGGCGGTGAAGGTGCGCGGTGGTAGCCAGGCCAGTCCGTGGGTTGGTGCAGGAGATTACCGGTTCGGGATCCCAGCCGGTCACCCAGCCTTCGACAAAGGCTTGCAGCGAGTCTAGATTCACTGGCTTGGCTGCCGCCTGGTAGAGCAGGCGGAAATCATGCACGGATTCCGAAATGCCGACCCCAGTCATAGCGCGAGATCTCCCCAGCTGGTGGGCCAGTGGCTCCGAAACCTGGCCTTCAGCGGCAATCATTTCGGCGGATATCTCAGCCTCAGTACTCCGCCAGTCGCCGTTTGATCGCCAGCATTCAGCCAGCGAGAGTTGCTGCCAGCGAAGCATTAAGTCTTGAGCGCGGTTGAGCTCTCGAGCGCCGAACAGTCTATGAACGTCCATATCAAGGGGTATCGCTGTGTGCGGTTTAGTGACGTATTTTCGTTCAACTTTTTTTGAATGCTTGATAGAACGAAGGTTTTTTCCGAATTTTGCGTCACGAATCGCTACTCGCCAGTACTTACTAGTTGAGGCAAGCAATCACCCGGGGGGGCTGGACTTGAGTACTACCACGCGCGAAGAGCAGGGCGACGGTCAACTGATCGCGCAGGTTCGGGGCGGTAATGCCCGTGCTTTTGATGAACTCTATCGGCGACATCGTGCGGTGGCGATCGGTACTGCTCACCATATTCTCGATAATCCCAGCGATGTCGAGGACGTGGTTGCTGACTCCTTCGCGTATCTCTTCAGCAAGCTCAAGGCCGGTCAAGGACCCGACAACTTTTTCCGCGGCTATCTGCTGACCGCGGTGCGACGTAATTCTTACAGTCGGAATAAGGCCTCCGCCAAAACCAGATTGCCTGAGCAAGAGGAAGCTCTCGACCGGCCGGTGATTGATCCGGATCGGCTGATCGAAGAGTTTGAATCCGGCGCCATTGTCAAGGCATTTTCCGCGCTCCCCGAACGCTGGCAAAGTGTTTTGTGGTACCTCGATGTGGAGCAGGAGAGCACCCAAACAGTGGCCCAGCGGATGGGAATGAGTGCTAACTCGGTCTCGGCCTTGGTGATGCGGGCGCGCGACGGCCTGCGAGCTAGTTATCTGCAACAGCATGTGGTGCCGGGGCAAAACCCTGAGTGCCAGCCCTATGTAGCCAAGCTGGCAAAGTATGCTGCAAAAACCCTCAGCCTTCCGGTTCGGAGCAAGGTCGAGGCGCACCTGGACAACTGTGGACATTGCACCGCGGTGCTGGCGAATCTGCGTGATTCCACCCCGGCCTTGCGTGCGGCGCTGGTGCCAGCCATTGCCGGAATTGGCTGGTTGGCCTATCAAAGCACTGTCTCGACGGCACCGGCGGCCGCTCAGCTTGCCTTGGGGCATGGTGTGATTGCCCGCGGCCTTGGACAGTTATTGCGATCCGGTCAGGGGGCCGGTCACACTGCTGCAGGGCTGGTCGCTCCGGCGTTGACCGCTGCAGCGGGGATAGCAGTGGCAATCGCAATTCCCGCTTTCCTGGTTGGGCCTATCTCCACAATTCAGCAGTCGGTGCTGCCGGCCGATGCGGCTCAATCGGTTTTGCCGGGTGCGCAGGGGCAGCTCAACGACACCGATCTTCAAAAGTTCGAAGCTCTCGGGCAGCACGCAAGCCAATCTCAGGTCGATGCGTTGTCGGCAGGAGCCCAGCCGGCACCTTCCTCGATTAGCAGTCCGCTATCGAATTTGCCGGTCAGTCCGGCCAAATCTCTAGTCACGCCCGTGTTATCAGCCGAGACCCCGCAGGTAGTGGCGAATGATGGTGCACTGCACAGCGGGTCTGAACAGCTGACCGAGGCCGGCCAGGAATTCGATGAGTCCCTGGCCGGTGGAGCTGCCAGTACACCAGCTAAGCCAATACAGCCGAGCAAGCCGGTGCTCCCGGTCAAACCGGTTTCGCCAATTAAGCCGGTGGTGCCGGTCAAGCCGACCGATCCGTCGACCCCGACAAATCCCAGTACGCCAGGGCCGACCACCCCGGTCACCCCGACTAATCCGAACACCGAATTGCCGAACCCGGAGAAGCTGCTGGTGAGCAGCAGTACCGAGGTGCAGAAATTGCCATTGGGTGGCCGCAAGTTGCTGACAACTCTGGTGCTGCCGGAGGGTGCCACGGTCACCTCCCTGAGAGTCAATTTTCGGCTTGACGCGGTCTCGGTCTTTGCCAGTCAGCAAACCGAGATACCGGCAGGCTGGGAATGCCAGCGAACGAGTCCTCGAAACTACAGCTGCACTATCGCTGCGGCGAGCGGCACCGTGGTCTTCGAGCAGCTGGCCAGTTATCCCGACCTGACTAAATCACCATCCCTGCAGGTTTCAGTAACCGGCGACAATATCGTCGAACTCCGTCAGGAGATCGCGATCTAAGCAGCTGGCGGTTAGTTGCCTCGTTGAGGCAGAGCGCTCGCGGTCGGAAATGGCCCCAGGGTTCAATGAGAGTTCGACTGCTGACCGGTTTCGATGAGTAATACCCCGGCAATGACTAAGAGAATGCCGATGAGCATTGGCCAAGTCAGCGGTTCTTTGAAAATCAGCCAACCGAGCAGTGCGGTCAGCGCGACGCCTGCTGCGGCCCACACGCCATAGGCTACGCCGACCGGGAGCCCCATTTTCAATACCTGAGCCAGCAATCCGAAGGCGCCGAGGTAACCAATCCCAGTGGGGATTAGCCAGGGCCAGCGGCTCAGCCCATCCGAAGCGCGCAGGGAAAGGGTCGCCGCGACCTCTAAGACAATGGCTCCAGTAAGAAATAGCCAGGCGAGCATGGCAACCCCAATTCACTCGAAAGAGTTATATGTGTTTTTACTGTACCGCACATGCGGTACAGTAAAAACATGCATAGCAACACACCGGCTGTCCGGCAGAATATTCTGGCCGCCGCCCGAAGAGTCATTTCGCGAGATGGCGCTGAAGCTTTGACGATTTCCTCAGTCGCTGAAGAGGCAGGGTTGAGCGTCGGCGGGCTCCGCTATCATTTTCGGTCTAAGCATGAGCTACTGGCTGCCTTGGTAGACGCAATGGTCGCTTCCTTTGATCAGGCGCTCAATTCTGCTGGTGTGGAGCCCGGAGCGAAAACGCGAGCTTATATCTCCGCAACCCTTGACGTTGAGAGCTCCGCTCAAGGCTCCACGGCAAGCACTGGCTTACTCGCCGCCGTCGCTCTCGATTCCTCATTGCTTGAGGTGCTACGGAAGCATTTTCAGCGTTGGCAGGAAATGCTTGATCATGACGGCATCGATCCGAGCATTACCACCGTGGTCCGATTAGCCATTGATGGCTGGTGGCTAGCCGCCTTCTTGGGCCTGGCAGCCCCCGATGCTCGACGTACCTCGGCGGCTCGGGAAGTGCTGGAATCGATGCTCGGGGGAGCTACCGATGACTAAGCTCCGCCGGGAGGTGCGGATAAAGCGCACCATGATGTGGACCGATCTCGGCTTCTTGAGCTATTGGGTGGCCTCCGCCTTGGGGGTGATCAGCGTTGGTGGCGAAGCCATTATGCAAGACTGGAATTGGTCATTTCTTGGTCTCGACCTGATCGCCATCGGTACTGGCTTGGCAAGTTTGCTACTGGCGCGATTCGGCCATCCCTCGGCAGCGACACTGATGACAATCTCACTGGCACTGACCAGCGCTGCCGGCCTGATGGCCCTGAATTTCTACGCCTTGCGCTGCCAATTCGACCCTGCCTGGTGGTTGCCGAACCTCTGGCTTTTCCTCTTCCCAGTAGTGGCGTTATTGCTGATGAATTGTCCCAGTCGGCGCAGTACGCCAAGTCACTGAGCCGATTAGCCAATAGCGGAGTGCCGGGGCTTGCTTGGCCGGTGGCGTTGCCCGAGCAGATTTCGGATCACGCTGCCGACAACGGCTATCGCCAGAGCTAAAGCCACCGGTAATAGAGCTGTGTCGAGCGAGCCAAGCGCGGCTCGCAGCACCTCGATGAAGTAGTTCGCCATTTCGACGGGATCACCAGCAAGCACCCGAGAGCCCAGGGCCGCGCTGAGCGCGGTAAAAAGGGCTGGCAGCAACCAGAGCAACAAGAGATTCGCTGCCCAGACGATCAACCGGATGGCTGGCCTGGTCCCGCACCAGATGAGCGCCAGGCCAATAACCACCGCGGGGGACCAACGCTGCAGGTAAGGTAACCATTGCGGCGTCTGAGCAATCGGCGAGAAGTAAGCGAACCATAGCACCAACCAGGAAGCCAGCGGCACCGCAGCAAGGCCTAAAGCCAAGGCGTTGGACGCCGGATTCTGAGCGCGCAGCAGGGCGAACACTGCGAGGCCAATCAGCACAGTCGCTATCACGCCGACTAACAAACCGTAGAAGTAGCCATTCACCAATCGTCCGCTCTGCGCAGAGAGTTCTAGGCCCGAGCCGAGCGTATAAAAGCTCTGCAGGCTGGCCGCAATCTGCACTGCGAGTAGGCCCAAACCAACAAACCAACTTGCTGATCGACGGCGGCGCGCCGGCCAGCAGCGGGCGATGATTCCGGCGGCTAAGGCGCCAACCAGCAAAAGCCCGAGCAGGTCGGTCACCATGTACTGGTTCAGTGGCAGCCAAGCAATCGGCATAGCGTTCGCGGGGGTGTCTAATTGCCAGAGATTTTGCAGTGGCAATCTCTGGCCGCTGAGCAGCCAAGGCAGCAGGCCTAGTATTCCGGCGGCGCACCCTGCAAATATTGCGAGCAGGTATTCGGTCGCGGATTTGTCAGGCTCAGTTTCCTCAGTTTCTTTAGCTTCCCTGTCGCTCTTATTTTGCAGGTTCGACGAGTCGGAGGCGTTCTCGGTCATCCTCCAAGCGTAGTGCGCGGAAAAATTTGGCAGAGATTTAGCATAGGCTTACCTAATAAAGTAATGATCATTGAGTCTGATGAGGAGTTCGAGGTCCGTGCGAGACCATTCCCGGGGCGCCGCCCCGCTTCCCCGGTTCCGTAGCGTGCGGGTTCGGCACTGTCAGTGGCTGCGGAGTCCAAAGGTGAGGACTCAGCGGCTCAGCGTCAGGCTGGCCCCGGCGCACCGTTTAGCGCGGCGCTGAGGCGGTATGGCTAGGCAGTTCCCCGCAGCGCAGACCTCGCACGAACGATCGCCTCAGAGTCCGGGCCGATTGTTCGCATTCGCACTCTTCCATCGCGGTCGCTGGTGGCGATTAGCACTCAGCACAGCGTCCTTCATCATTCACGAGTTTTGCGAAGCGGCGGTGCCGATCATGATCGGCATCACCATTGACCTTGCCCTAGTGCCCGGAAATCAGCTGATGTTGCTGGTTTGTTTAGCCGTATTGGCTGTGATTTTCCTCGCACTTTCCTGGTCTTATCAACGTGGTGCACTGGCCATGGTGCGAGTTTACGGCGGCGCCGAACACGATCTCCGTCAGTCGGTGCTCCGCCGCTTACTTAACCCGCGCGGATTGTCCGAACGGAAGAGCGCTGGCGAGGCACTGTCCCTGGTGACCTCTGATGCTTACCGGGTTGCAGGGGTGTCTTGGAGCATTGCCGAACAAGGTTCGGTACTGGCCGCGGTGGCGACTTCGGTCACCGCACTATTGCTCATCTCGGTGCCGCTGGGGCTCGGTGTCCTGCTGGGATCGGTGATTGTGGTGGCGGGAATGCATAGGCTGTCAATGCCGCTTGAGGCCCGAGGCTTGGCCGAGCAGCGTTCGGCGGCTCGGGCTAGCGAAGTGGCAGCAGATGCGATGGCTGGCCTGCGAGTTCTACTCGGCATGGGTGCGCAGCGCGAAGCCGCACGCCGCTATCGGCTGGCCAGCGCTGAGTCGAAACAAGGTGCGGTGCGCGCCGCCCAGACGCTGGCTGCCTACTCGGCTCTCAGCCTGCTGCTCTCCGGATTGCTACTCGCCGCAATAGCCGTCGCCGGAGGTGTGCTGACCTTGAATGGTGCGATTAGCATTGGGCAGCTCATCACCGTGTTGGGCCTGGCGCAATATTTGCAGGGCGCACTGGCCTATGCGGGAACCTTTGCCTCGTCCTGGTCGCATAAGCGGGCATCCGCTCGACGCTTGCACACCTTCCATGCTCAGCCGGAGTTACTGCCCTTGGCGCGGACCGGGCAGGCTGAGTCCGAAAGGACAAAGACCGTCATCGATGAGCTAACAGCCGATCAAGAGTTCCCTAGCGATCAGTCTGTTCCGGCCATCGTCTTGCACAGCGACTCCGCAACCTTCACCGTCTATCCGGGGGAGTTAGTCGGTGTTGTGGCGGGCAGCCCGGCACGCGCCCGTGCTTTTAGCGAGCGACTCGGTTACCGAGTTCCGCTGGCGGCTGGCGAGCTAACCGTGTTGGGCGCCGACGCGCTTGACCTTGGCCCCGAGAACCTTCGGGCCGCAGTGACTGCGCAGCCACATCATGGCACCGTGTTCTCTGGTTCGCTCAACGAAAATCTGGTTCCGCCGGGAATCTCCATCAATACGGAGATGCTTGAACGTGCCGCACTTGACGACGTGATTGAACAAGTGGGCGGACTGGATGCTCAGGTGGGCGAAGCCGGCCTGCGGCTCTCGGGTGGCCAACGTCAACGACTGTTGCTGGCGCGTGCTTTGCACTCAACAGCCCCGGTCTTGGTGCTTGACGAGCCAACCACAGCCATCGATTCGGCGACCGAGCGCCGAATTGCGGAGGGGCTTCGAACGCTAGGACGAACTACAGTGCTGGTCACCGACAGCCCGGTGCTATTAAGAGTCTGTCACCGCGTGGTGACACTGAGCGGCGAGGAGGAGGCGCGGTGAGAAAGCTGACGGTGGAGCCCGAAGACGGTTCACAGCCCAGCGGCTTATTACCGATTGCCAATACTGGCCAGACTCGCCGAGACCTGGTGCGCCGACTGTTGCGGCGGCGCTGGCGGTTGGCAGGCACCTTAGCGCTCTTGCTGGCCGGGACCGCAAGTGGACTCACCGCGCCGGCCCTGCTCGGCCGCCTGGTCGATGCGGTCTCGCAACCCCAGCCAAATACTGACTTAGGCTCGCTGCTCTGGGGCAGCGGCCTGGCCTGGATCACCGCTGCCTTAGTGGCGGCGGCCGTTGCTGCTGCAGCGTTAACTTTCGCTGGGGCCCGCGCCTTGGCTCGGCTGGTCCAGGAGGTTCTCGCCGAACTGCGTGAAGAGGTCTTCGCTGCCGCCGTTGAGCTGCCAGTGCGCGCACTCGATGAGGCTGGCAGCTCGGACGTCGTCTCAAGAGTCACCCGTGATGTTGAGGCGGTAAGCGAAGCGGGATCGGAAGCATTACCGAAGATTATCGGTGCTTGTTTCACCATTGTGCTGACCGTGGCGGGGCTAGCGATTCTCGACTATCGACTGGCGATTGCCGGGCTGCTTTGTCTGCCGATTCATATTCTCGCCACCCGGCAATTCTTGCGTGGCTCAAAACCGGTCTACAGCGAGCTCCGGGTCTTGGAAGCCAGCCGTGGACAAGCGATCCTTGAGGCGGTACACGGTGCCGCAACCGTGGTCTCCCGTGGCGAACAGCAACATCATTTGGCGGTGATCGCCGAACGTAGCGAACGTGCCATCGAACGACAGCGAGACGGCGCTCGGCTGCGCAACCGCTTCTACGGCTGGCTCAATACCGCTGAATTTGTCGGCCTGGCGGCAATCCTGGTCACTGGTTTCTGGCTGGTGTCCAATCAATCAATTAGCATCGGTGCGGCCACCGCCGCGGCCCTGTATTTTCACCGGCTCTTCGACCCGATCGGAAACTTATTGACCAGTTTGGACGATGTGCAGCGAGCCGTGGTCGGGCTGGCCCGACTGGTCGGGATTTCTCGGCTGGGCACAGCGGAGTCCAGCGCGGCGAGTGCGGTCGGAATCGGCGCTGCACCTGGCATTCGTCTTCGCGATCTGCATTTCAGCTATCCGCATCGACCGGCAATTCGCGGCATTAGCCTGGACGTTCCCGCGGGTGCTCGGGTCGCCCTGGTGGGTACGAGTGGTTCCGGTAAAAGTACACTGGCCAGATTAATCGCCGGAATTTTGGAACCGCAACGGGGAGAGCTCGAAATCGCCGGTCGGTCGGCCGCAGAATTACGTCAGAACTCTCCAGGTTCGGTGTACCTGGTCTCGCAGGAGGTGCACCTTTTTACCGGTAGTGTGGCTGAAAATCTGCGACTCGCGGCTCCGCGGGCAAGCCAGCAGGAGCTGCTCACGGCGCTAGATCGGGTCGGCGCTGGGTGGGTTCATGAGTTGGCGGAGGGGCTGGAAACCGTACTCGGGGCTTCGGGCCTGGAACTCGACGACGGTGCTGCGCAGCACCTGGCGCTGGCCAGGGTGCTGTTGGCGAATCCCGCTTTGGTGGTGCTCGACGAGGCGACCGCTGAGTCCGGCAGGGACCGTCGTGCCTCCTTGGATCAGGCGGTGAGCGAAGTGGTGGCTGGTCGCACCAGCGTGACGGTGGCGCATCGCTTAGACCAGGCCCGAGAAGCCGATCTAATTCTGGTCATGCAGCAGGGCCGGGTGATCGAGCAAGGTTCCCATCAGCAGTTGGTAGCGGCGGCCGGTGAGTATGCTCGGCTCTGGAGTGCCTACGCGACCGCGTGACGTGCGGCAGTAACACGCGACGCCCGATGAACGATCTAGGCCGGTCAAGTCAGCCCCTCATCAGTATTGCAATTTTCTTTTGACAGTTGATTAGCTAGAAGTTCCAAGAAAAGATGAGCGTGAATTCGGTCCATCACATTGATTCAGGATTCCTCTGGTGTATCGAAAGGCAGCGGTGTGACTAAAGGGCGGCTTTTGCCGACACAAGGTATGGATCTCGATGACCCGGCGGCCCGGGTACTCGGCGACCTTGGCGTGCTATTGCTTGATTCAGGTGTTTCGGTCACCGATGTGCGACACTCCTTACTCGAAGTGGCGGCCGCTGCCGGGTTCAAAAGACTCGCTTTTACCGTGTTGCCCGAAATCGTCATTGTCAGCGATCCCGAAACCGGTGGTGCAAAGCTCGCCAATACCCACTCTGGTGAGCTTTCTTTTTTGCAGGCGGCACACGCGAATCGCTTAGTTCAGCGGCTCAGCTCGGGTGAGTTGAGCATCAACGAGATTCCACGGCAAGTGGCCGAAATTCGTCGAATCCCTCGTCGTCATGCGGTCTTCACCTGGATGCTGGGAAGCGCGCTCACCTCCGCCGGGCTGGCTATTCTCTTCCGCTGTGCTTGGTGGGCGATTGCAGTGGCCGCCGTGGTTGGCGGGCTCGTCGGGTTGATCGCGGTGCTGGCGCATCGACGCAGCGGAGCGGCCGCTATCTTGCCCTTTGTCACGGCGCTGGGCTCCACCTTGCTGGTTGGCGCGCTGGCGGCAGTCTTCGGTCTGGGCTCGGTGCCGCTGTTTGCGGTCTCCGCCCCGGTGGCCATTCTGGTGCCTGGTGCGCTGATTACCAATGCATTATTGGAGCTCACCGCCGCCGATATCGTCACCGGCTCGGCAAGGCTGATCTACGGTTTGATCAGCCTTGGCTTTATGGCGGTCGGTATTTCCACCGGTGCCGCCCTCACCGGCTTGAAGATCGACCCCGGATCGGCCGCGTTGGTGGGACAGATAGCTCACATTAGCGCAGACAATAACGGCTGGGCGGCCTTACCGCCGCTCTGGCTGTCCTGGATTGGGGTGGCGATCTTGGCCATCGGAATAGGACTCTTCTTCGGGGCTGGCCGCTCTTTGATCGTGATCAGTGTTATCGCGATGACTTGTACTTACGCCCTGCTGGTACTGCTCACCCCGGTGTTGGGTAGCGTCGCTGCGGCTGGCATCGTGGCCGGATTCCTGTTCATCTTCGCTCGTATTCTGGAGCGCTTCACGCTGTCTATCCCGGCTACCGTATCCTTTCAACCGGCGTTCTTGTTGCTCGTGCCGGGCACCGTCGGCCTCGTCGCGGTCGCCACCTTCGACAGCGCTGCTCTTTCCGCTGCGCTGACGACTTTCGTCAGTATCTGTATCGGTATTAAAGTCGCGGCACTCATCGTTGAGGTGATCCACAAACCATGGAGTCGGCGGGGTCGCCAGCCGGGCGGACGAGTCGAAGAACCGTCACCGAACTAAACCCAACTGGAGATCGCTAGCCAAGAAGGAGAAATACTATGAGCAGGCCCTTCGCGTTAACCAATGCCAGCGTCGTCGTGGGAGATCGCGAGGGCAGCACGCTGTCAGAGACCACAGTTGTGGTGAATGGCGCGGGAATGATTGAGAATATCGGCCCGAGTAGCGAACTGGATGTGCCGTCGGGATATCGCCAGATCGACCTCAGCGGGCGTTTTGTGCTGCCCGGCCTGATCAACGCCCATGCTCATTTGTTTTCGAACGGCAAACCGCTCCCGCCGCTGCTGACCAGCGAATCGGCAGAGAACTTGGTGGCCGGCTTCATGCGTAGTTTTATCGGCAAGAGGGTGGTGAAAAAGCGAGCTCGGACCAATATTCTGACCCAGTTGAACTCCGGCGTGACCACGCTGCGTAGCCTGGGCGATGTGGGTTATGAGGCGGTGGAGGTCAGGAATGAGATCGAGCGCGGCGATTACCTCGGCCCCCGAGTGTTCGCCTCAGGTCCGTTGCTGGCGATCAGCGGAGGCCATGGCGCGCCGCAGATCGCCCTGATCAGCGATTCTCCGTGGGAAGCTCGGCGGAACGTGCGGATTAACCTCAGGGCCGGAACCACCGCGATTAAGATTTCAGCCACCGGTGGGGTCACCGATGCGCGGGCGATTGGCGAAGCTGGCAGGCCGCAAATGACTGAAGAGGAAATGACGGCGATCTGCGAGGAAGCCCATAACGCTGGGATTGTGGTGGCGGCGCATGCGCAGAGCCCGGAGGGGCTGAAAGCCGCGCTACGGGCTGGGGTAGACACCATTGAGCACGGCAGCAGTATGGATCAGGAGATTATTGAACTTTTCAAGCACAACCCGCGCTCTCTACACGGCTCCTCTGCCCTAATCCCGACCTTGCAAGCTTGTTTGCCGCTGGTGAAACTCGAGCAGCAGGTGACCGGCATTGACGATATTGTGCGGGCGAACGCTGAAATGATTTATGAGGAGATGTTGCAGGGAATTCAGACCGCACGCGATAACGACATCACCATCGGGATGGGTACTGACTCGGCCCTGACCTACGTCACGCACTACAACACCTGGCGGGAAATGGACTATGTAGTGCGTTATGGCGGACTGAGCACAGCAGCAGAACTGCACGCTGCCACCGAGGCAAATGCGCGGATTCTTGGCATCGATCAGGAAACTGGTTCGGTGCGGATTGGCAAAGCTGCGGATCTATTGGTGGTTGGCAGCAATCCCTTGACGGGCTTCCGGGCCCTGGCGGATCCGCAGTTGGTGATTGTCCGGGGCGAGATTATTGAGCAGCCGAAGACCGAAAAATACCCCGAGCTGGACGAAAAACTTGACTCTTTCTAGGCTCTGCCCGGTGTTCGGTCAGTTCTCAGTCAATTAACTGAATGGATCGACGGAAGTTCTGCAGGGCGCGATGTAGTTGTTGCTGATTGGGGGCTTCCGGCTGACATTCGGAACTCGCCCAAGCGCTAATAATGCTGCGCAGACCGCCAATTACCCCTGTGGTCAAACCCTCCGCTGGGACGTAGCCCGGACGATAGTGTCCCCAAGCTTGGCGCAGATACTCCTCGGACCGCAGAAACATCTTTCGGCGCGCTAACTCGACGGCGGGAGTGGTTGCCGCTCCGTGCCCGAACAGCACGATGGCGTGACGCCTATCATCACCGAAGGCGTGTGCCAGAGCAGAAATTAGACGATCCCGCCCCGCGTCCTCAGCTTCGGGTGCTTGGCGTAGCTCTTCTTGCATGCGGCGAATCAAGGTGGTGTTGCAGCGCTGCATAAGAGCTAGATAGCACTGTTCCCGGTCCGCAAAGATACCGTAAAAGCTTTTCGTGCTCACGCCAGCGCTCTGGCACAACTGCTCGATCGAGGTGGAGGAATAGCCGAGCGAGGAAAATAATTCTAGTGCGGCATCCAACAGCGCATCTTTGCGTTGCTGTTTACGTTGTTCCGCGTCTAATCCGAGGACGATTCTGGCCATGAACCGAACCTACAACAAAGCGGACATTCCGGGAAATTGCAATGGTGAGGTGGCTTGGCAAGCATCGAATGAGCCGTCCGATTCCCGCCAGCGGGGCGGCTGCCCGACGGCGATGATGAAAAGGTGAATAGTCAAGCGAGTGCGCCCGTCGGGCAATGGAAAGTGGGTCTGCAGTTCCTACTGCTCTCGGTGGCCTGGGGCTCCAGCTTTCTTTTCATGAAGGTGTCCCTAACCGGCCTCTCACCGGTGCAATTGGTGGTGGGGCGGTTATTTTTCGGGGCTTTGGCGCTGTCGCTGGTGATGGTTTTTACGAAGCGAAAGTGGATCCGGGAGCTGCGGATCTGGGCACACTTGGTGGTGGTCGCGCTCTTGCTTTGCGTCTTGCCGTTCCTGCTCTATGCCTGGGCGGAGCAATACCTTTCATCAGGTTTGGCGAGCATCTACAACGCCGTCACGCCGATCATGACTTTGCTGGTGGCCGCGGCGGCGTTGCCCGGGGAACGGCTTAATCGCTGGCAAACGCTGGGAATTCTGACCAGCGCGCTCGGGGTCATTGTGCTCTCCGCGCCCTGGCGCTACCTGGGCGATCAAGGGAATCCAATGAGCTTGCCAGCGCAACTGGCCTGCCTTGGCTCAGCAGTCTGCTATGGCGTGGCCTATGTCTACCTCAGACGTTTTATTGCTCATCGCGGCTACGACAGCACCGTCCTTGCCGCCGGTCAGGTCAGTGTTGCGGCGGTGATCATGCTCCTGGTACTGCCCTTTGCCGGTGCTCAGTCAATCCAGCTCAGTCCCCAGATCGGCCTCAGTATTCTTCTGTTGGGCGCAGTTGGCACCGGGTTTGCTTATATCTGGAATACCAATATTTTGCTTGCTTGGGGTGCACCGATTGCCTCAATGGTCACCTATCTTTCGCCGGTGATAGGAGTGGCCCTAGGAATGATTATTTTGGCTGAGCCGCTGCATTGGAATGAACCTCTGGGCGGACTAGTGGTGATCATAGGCATCATCGCCACTAAGCTGACAGCCGGAATAAGCTCCCCACCGCCGAGTGGCAAGGTTGTAGCAGATCAGCGCAGTAACAGCCGAAGCTAATTGAAGGACGTTCTGTCCGAACCCGGCGCTGTTCCGGATGACTTTGCTGGCAGGCTGCCCGGCCCGCACTGGTATCGTCTCCCTCAAGAAAGGGGCGGTCATGGCGCTAAAAATTGCGGCTCTGCAAACTGCAGGTACGCCGGGTGATGTGGCGGCTAACCTCGCCGAACTATCAGTAGCGGCTCAGAGGGCCTCCCAGTCGGGTGCCGAGCTGCTGATCACTCCGGAGTTGTTCCTGACCGGTTACAACATCGGTGACTTGACCTATCAGCTAGCTGGTCAAGATCTGCTCACCGAGGCGCGGCAAATAGCGGCCGGCGAAGGTATTGCCATCGTGCTCGGGGTGCCCGAACAAGCTGGTCAGCAAATCTACAACACCGCGGTATTCATTGATGACAACGGGGCAATTCTCGGCCGGCACCGAAAAACCCATCTCTTCGGTGGACTTGACCGGAAGTACTTCACTCCGGGCGAGACACTCGTCTCAGTTGTCGAATTTCGCGGCGTAAAGATTGCCATGCTGATTTGCTATGACGTGGAATTCCCAGAATCTACCCGTGCCGCTGCCGCTGCCGGCGCTCAGCTGATCGCGGTACCTACCGCCCAGATGACGCCCTACGAATTCGTTGCCGAAGAAGTTATTAGGGCTCGAGCCTGGGAAAACCAGGTGTATCTGGCGTATGTGAACCATGCGGGCAGCGAGGCAGAGCTGAATTACGTTGGCCGGAGCCGGATCGTTGACCCCTTCGCTCAAGTCCTTGACTCTGTCGCGACCGAAACTGCTCTTCTGTTCGCTGAGGTCGATCCCTCAGTGGTGACTCGAGCGCAACGAGAAAACCCTTACCTCCTTGACCGGCGACTGGATCTCTACTAATCAGCCTTGTTCAGCAACGAAGGGCAATATGGTGACTGACAGCAATATCGCTCAGCAGGTCCCGCGGACCGCCAACCTTTCCGGGCGTTTGGGAGTCGGCAGCATTGTCTTCATGGTGATTGCTGCCGCCGCACCGCTGACGGTGATCGGCGGAAATGTGCCACTTGCGATTGGCGAAGGAAACGGCGCTGGCGCGCCAATGGGGTTCATTATTGCTGCCGTGGTGCTGCTGGTTTTCTCCGTCGGCTTTGTCACCATGGCGCCACACGTGAAGGAGGCCGGTGCCTTTTATGCCTATATCAGTGCCGGCCTGGGCAATCGGCTCGGCAAAGGTGCGGCTTTCACCGCCCTGGTTTCTTATACCGCCATCCAACTTGGTGTCTACGGCTATCTGGGCTGGGCAGTGAACGACGCGGTTCGACGGATTGGCGGACCGGAGTTGCCATGGTGGGGATATGCGCTGCTCGCGCTGCTGGTGGTCGCCTTCCTCGGCTACCGTCATATCGAACTGAGCGCCAAGGTGCTCGGGGTGGCACTGATCCTTGAAATCGCTGTGGTGGTGGTGATGGATGCGGCGATCTTCCTACACGGTGGGGCGGCCGGAATTAGCGCCGAATCATTCACCCCGGAAGCTGTATTTTCCGGGCCGCTGGGAGTTGCGGTGCTCTTTGCGCTCACCGGATTCATCGGCTTCGAAGCGACGGCGGTGTTCCGTGACGAGGCGAGGAACCCAGCCCGCACCATTCCTCGTGCTACCTATTTGGCTGTGCTGATTATCGGTGTGTTCTATGCCCTTTCCTGCTGGGCGATAATAGAAGGGGTCAGTCCAAGCCAGGCCGTCGCAGTAGCTCAGCAGACCCTGAATGGGGAGGCAAATATGCTGCTGGATACTGCCGAAACCTATACCGGAGTGGTAGTCAGGGACGTGATGAACGTGCTGCTACTCTCCAGCTTGTTCGCCTGCGTGCTCTCTTTTCATAATGTGATTGCTCGATATCAATTTGTGCTCTCTCGGAAGGGACAGTTGCCCGGCGCGCTGGGTAAATCCCATCCCGTGCACCACTCTCCGGCTATCTCCTCAATCGTGCAGAGCGGTACCGCGCTGCTGATTCTGGCGATCTTCGCAGTGCTCGGCCTTGACCCGCTAGTGGGTGTGTTTAGCGCGATGGCAGGGGTCTCTACGGTTGGTATGGTGCTGCTGATGTTGCTGACCTCGGTCGCGATTCTGGTCTTTTTCAACCGTAGATCCACGCCGCGACTGGCGGCTCGCTGGAAGACCACGGTGGCACCTGTTTTGGCGGTGCTAGGTCTGGCGGTCTCACTGTGGCTGGTGATTCAGAATTTCACCCTGGTCACCGCCGCCTCGGTTGGAGTGAGTGTCATCCTCGGAATTATTCCGGTGTTGGCGCTCGCGGTCGGCTGGATCATCGGGCATCGCGGCAAGCGGGAAGTCCCTGAGAATTCTGCTTAACGCCGTGTCTCTGGGCGGTTAGCTAGCCACGCAGTTCGCTCAGTGCGCAGGCGCAAATCTGGTCGAGCTAACAGGCTGGCAGGTCCTTCGCCCACGAGTTGTGCCAGACGGGCCTGGTCGGCGTCGGAGAGGCTATCGCTCACGGTGGGCTGAATTCGCTTGAAATAGCTTTGCGCGTAGCGGCCGCCTAGTGGCTCAGCTGCCAGCGCAAGATCTACCCGGCGCACTCTCTTTTCAACGCCGAGGTAACCGCTGCTGGCGAGCTGCTGAGACCAATCAGGGTAATTATTGTGTCCAGCAGTGCGGGCTCGTAAAACCTGCTGCAAACGTTCCTCAAAACCATTATCACTATCATGGTCAAGAAAACGCGGTGCCGAGGCCATTTCGCTGATTGCCAGTAGGCCGCCCGGCCTCAGTAGTTGAAAAGCTTTGGCTAGTACGGCCTCCGGGTGCTCAACTTCGTGAAGGAACGCTGCTGCCCAGACTAGGTCGAACCGACCTAGTTCCGGCCAATGATCATTGAGATCGAGCTGCAGCGTCGAGACCCGGTCGCCGAGTTGCTTAGCCTCGGCTCGTTGCTGCAGCCCGCTCAGCAACTCTGCGGAAAAGTCGATGGCGAGAAGCTCGGCGGCCGGGAAGCGTTCGGCCAGAGCGATGGTGCCGTTCCCGGTGCCCGCGCCGAGATCGAGAATTTTCCTCGGCGGCAACTGACCATTGCGATCCTGCAACCAGTCGAGAGTCGCGGTCAGTTCCCGATGCAAGACGGCTGAGTCCAGGTCAAGTAAATCGGCGATGCTTCCGTGCTGGTGAGTGTGAGCTGAGTGTGCCATAACCTCAAGCCTAGAAGCGTATTGCTCAAATCGCATATCATATTGCTTATGGAGCAAGATGTGGATATTGATTCCTTGGTGAGGCGGCGAATTCGAGTGCTCCGGTTGGCCCGAGGCTGGTCGCTTGATGCCCTGGCGGAACGGACTTTCTTGAGTCCTTCAAATCTAAGCAGGATCGAAACCGGTTCGCGCAGGATCGCGCTGGATCAGTTGCTGCCGATTGCCAAAGCGCTAGAGGTGACTGTCGATCAGTTGATTGAATCCTCTGACGGAAATGACGTGGTGATTCGTCCGCGGCGGGTCGAGCAGCTGGGCACCACCATTTGGTCATTGGCGCGAGAGCGAAACCCCTTCCAGATGTCAATTGCCAAAATGCGGATCAGCACACCGGTTACCAAAGCAACGGAGCTTGGCGTGCACCCGGGGCGAGACTGGTTCATTGTGCTTTCGGGCACCGCCGAGCTCAGGCTGGGGGAGCGCACCATGCTGGTGGAGGCTGGGAATGCTGCCGAGTTTTCTACCATGACACCCCACGCCATTGGCGCCCATGAAGGGCCAGTGGAGATTCTAACTATTTTGAGTAGCGACGGTGAGAGGGCGCATCTGCACGGCTCGTTGACCGATTCTGAAGTAGATTCCTAATTGAGATATATACCCTCTTGGGGTATTTTTAGGAGGGTCAGTCGGCGGGACAGGAATGAGGCGGGTGTTTCAAGGACGATGCAGCTCGAAGGCTCCAACCGGCCCGCTCCGTCTCGCCGCGGCTGCTTGCTGCTGTTCCTGATCCTGACACTAAGTCTGGGCTTGCTGGCGATGCATTCCGTGTCGATGGGACCTAGCCCAATAGCAATTTCTTCCGGCGTGGCTTTGCATCAGCCGGATAGTGGAGTGATCAAAAGTGGTTCTGCCGGAATGGCGCATCACGCCGCCTCGAGCCCGGCCGAGACCAGCCAAGCGGTCTGCTGTCCTGATCCCGATGCCGGAGACCACTCAATGGCGGCCTCCTGCGCGCCGCTGCCAACCCCGGGCTGGCAGCTCACTGAACCGCAACCTTGCGAACTGGGACTAACCCTCGGCATTGAACGGCTCGATGAGATTTCACTTCCCGCGCAGGGGCGTCCGGCTCACCCGCCGTCGTTATTGCAGCTTTCCATTAGTCGTAGATAAACCGGCGCCGTTCAGCACATTCTGGCCGCACTCGGTTGCTAAAACCCGGGCTACTAAAACCCGGGTTACTCGATCCTGGGTTACCGAGGCTTCTGCCGCCAGTACGCCTGTCATTGGGCAGGTGGGGAATGACGTCCAGACGACTTTTGAGAAGGAAGAACGATGAAACGAAAAATTACCCAGATATCTGCTGGCCTGCTGCTAACAGCATTTCTTGCTGGTTGTTCGACAGCTACCGGTGGCGGCTCCATGCCCGGCATGGATCACGGCGCCTCAACGCCAGCGACTAGCTCGGCTTCGATGAGCACGGGCACCGGCACTGCCCAGGCCGGGCAGCACAATGCCGCCGACACCATGTTTGCGCAGATGATGATCGTGCATCATCAGCAGGCGGTGGAAATGAGTAACACGATGCTTGCCAAGAAGGGGACCAGCCAGCGAATAAGAGATTTGGCCGCCGCGATTAAACTCGCCCAGGGGCCGGAGATCGAGAAGATGAAGTCAATGCTGGCAAGCTGGGGCGAAGCCGAAACGATGGCGGCCGAAATGCCAATGCCCGGGATGATGTCCGCGGCTGAGCTCAAGAAGCTTGCCGCGACGAATGGAACTGCCGCAGACAGACTGTTTCTGACCCAGATGATCGCGCACCATCAGGGTGCGCTGGAATCGGCGAAGGCCGAACAGCAGAACGGTCAGAACGCCGAGGCGGTGCAGCTTGCGCAGGGCATCATGAAGAATCAACAGCCAGAAATAGATCAGATGAACAAGCTGCTCGGCGAGCTTTGACCTACAAACAGGCTCGATGAGTGTTTGCGGAGCGGTGCTGTTTGCTGCCCGCTCCGCAAACCAGCCTATTGAGAGCCGCGAATGATTCGTCGTTGAGTCGCTACCGCTATTGCCGCCGTTCGATTGTCTACGCCGAGCTTGTCGTAAATATGTACCAAATGGGTTTTCACTGTTGCCTCGGAGATAAATACTCGCTGCGCAATTGCTCTGTTCGATAGACCGGTCGAGAGCAACTCAAGCAGCTGAACCTCTCGATTCGTTAGGCTGATGCTCGGATTGCTAATTCGTTCGATCAGGAGTGCGCTGACTCGCGGAGTAAGCGCACTCTGCCCGGCGGCAGCTGCCAGCACCGCCGACAAGATCTGCTCGGGTGGCGCGTCTTTGAGTAGGTAGCCGCTTGCCCCGGCTTCTACCGCAGCTAGAATATCGGCGTCGGTGTCGTAGGTGGTCAGGATCAATACGGCCGGAGGTTGCGCGAGTCGGCGAATCTTCGCTGTCGTGGCTACCCCGTCCAGGCCGTCGCCCATCTGCAGGTCCATCAGAACCAGCTGCACTTTTTCGCCCAACGCGGCCAGCCGGTGTAATTCCTGAAGTGCGGCATCACCATCGGCGGCTTCGGCGAGCACGCTGACGCCGTCGAAACCGCTCAGCATGGCGCGTAATCCGGCGCGAACCACTGGGTGGTCGTCGACCAACAGAACGCCGATATCAGTCATTCCCACCCTATCGAGCCTCTTCGATATGCTTTTTCAGGCCTAGCCGGATCGCTACCACGGTGCCTCCACCGGATGCAGATTCCAGGGCGAAAGCACCGCCTAGCGCTATTACACGTTCCCGAACCGAGTGAATGCCGAAACCAGTGCCGTTGGCCCGGCCGACAGCTGCGGGCGCAGCGGCGTCGAAGCCGATGCCGTCATCATAGACATCCATGGTGACTTCATTGTCCTGAAACGCCAAGGTAAGCACCGCCCGCCGAGCCTGTGCATGCTCGATCACATTGCCAAGGCTGGCTTGGGCAGCGCGCAACAGCGTCACTTGATAGGCCTGCGGCAGTTCTAGCGGCGTTCCATCGGTTTCGAGAATACAGTTCAACTGCTGGCCTCGGGCAGCGGCGCTGGTTTCGATTTGTCGAGTCAGCCGGTGCAGGGCCTCCAGCAGAGAGCTATTGAGCAATTGCGGTGAAGATAACTCGCGAACAAAATTCCGGGCTTCAGCTAGATTCTCCGCTGCGGTTTGGCCGATCAACCTGAGTCGGTCAAGGGCGGTGTCACTATCATCGGTCGCCAACGACTGCTCGACCGCGCGGGCCACCAGAACAATACTCGAAAAGCCCTGGGCCAGGGTGTCATGGATTTCTCTGGCAAGCCGCTCTCGCTCTGCCAGCGCTCCAGCCTGGCGTTGGGAGGCTACGAGTTCAGCCCGGGTGCGCCGCAGTTCATCGGCCGCTCGGCGCTGGCTTTCTGCTTCGCGATAGAGCGCTCGGTACGCCACTCCGGTGACCACCGAGAATGCAGCGCCGAAGAGTGGCCCTAAAACCATGGCGAGCTGCGGCATCGGCAGCCCACTGGCGCCCCACTGGGCGGCGATGACGCCAACAGTAATGAGCGAGATGCTGAGCAATGCGAGCGCTCGCGGCAGTAAATGCAGGTGCAGGAAGAACAGCGGGAAAGCGAGCCAACTGAAATCAGCATTCCCGATCAGCAATAGAGCCCACAGCGTGGTGATCACAGTCAGCCAAAGCCAGCTATAGCGCCTCGGATCAGATTGCGTCTCGGCGGCGGCAAAACGTTTCTCGCGCACCGTGCCAAACAGGTAAACGCAGGCCAAGAGCAGGGCGAGTCCGAGCAAGAGGTAGCGAAGGGGCTGTCCCTCTTTGTTCAGTAGTCGAAAGACAGCAATGGCGAGCAGCGCTGCGAAGCCCACGTGCAGCGTCACCCGCAATACACGCAAAATGGTGAGCGTCGGCGTCGCTGCAGCTGGCTCAGCGGCTGATTTTTTCGTCCCGATGCTGCCGGGAAGCTTGGTGGCGGGCACTTGCTCAGTTTAACCGGTGCTTAGCTGGGCCGGATCAACCGAATGGTTGATAGAGAGATCGACCAAGTCCACGATGTCGGCGTGCCGATAGCGCGGGAGAGTGGAAAAAGGGCCGATCGGCCGCTGCTTCTGAGCGAAAGAAGGACATCGTGTTTCTCGCCATCCGGGATATTCGTTTTGCCAAGGGTCGTTTTGTCCTGATGGGCGGGGTAGTTGCTCTGATCACGCTGCTGCTCGTGATGCTCTCTGGCCTGACCGCCGGACTCGCTGATCAGTCGACGTCCGCATTGAGTAAGCTCGGCACTGCCGAGGGTGACGGGCAGACATCTCGAGCGGTGGATTCGATTGTTTTCGGTGCTCCTGCTGGTGCCGAAGCGAAAGCGTCCTTCACCGAGAGCGAAGTGAGTTCGGCCCAGCTAGCGCACTGGCGAAGTGCGCCAGGGGTGTCCTCGGTCGAAGCATTGGGGATTAGTCAGGCTCGTCTTCAGACGGCACAAACCGGCAACGGGGCTGGCACCGGCAACGTAGCGCTTTTCGGAGTATCGCCGACGGGCGGGCTGGCGCCGGTGGGTTTCGGTTCGGACACCGTGGTGATCGGGCAAGGTTTGGCAAAGCAGCTTGCGCTCGCGGTGGGGGACAAGGTCCTGATCGCCGGGAAAGAACTGTCAGTTGCCGCGATAGTACCCGATCAGTGGTACTCGCATACCAGTGTGGTCTGGCTACCGTTGGCTAGCTGGCGAGAAATCGCGCACCTCGATGCTGGCAAGGTCGGCACCGTGGCAGCGGTTAGCTACCGGCCGGACACCAGCGTTGACGAGACCGCGATGAACTCACAGGCCGGTACGGTGAGTACTTCGCGCACGGGCTCTTTTCAGGCGCTGAGCTCGTATCGAAGCGAGAACGGTTCGCTCCTGCTGATGCAGGCCTTTCTCTACGGTATCTCTGCGTTGGTGATCATTGCTTTTCTGACTGTGTGGACCATTCAGCGGACCCGCGATATTGCGGTACTTAAGGCGATCGGCGCTTCTAGCGGATATTTGCTCCGCGATGCTATCGCGCAGGCAGCAGTAGTTTTGCTGGTGGGGGCTGGGATTGGCACTGGAGTTGGCGCCTTGGGCGGCTTACTTGCAGCTCAGGCCGCGCCCTTCTCACTGAACGCTGGCAGCACACTGCTGCCAATGCTGGGGGTTATCTTGCTCGGATTGCTCGGTGCCGGTTTCGCAGTAGGGCAGGTCACCAGGATTGATCCCTTAATTGCGCTTGGCGGCAACTAAATCGGCATGAGTCAGCAGGTAAGTTTCATCGCGTCCTGTCGAGGTCTCACTCGAAGTCCCAGTGAAAGGAAAATAGATGTCAGTAAACCTGGCTCTTGAACTCATCGATATCACCTTGGCATACCCGGATGGCGACGGGCAGGTGATCGCTTTGGACGCTGTTAACCTAGCTGTTCAAAAAGGTCAGATGTGCGCCCTGATTGGACCTTCAGGCTCTGGGAAGTCTAGCCTTTTGGCGGTCGCAGCCACACTGATAAAGCCTAGTCGCGGAACCGTAGTGATTGACGGCGTCAGTGCCGCCGCGCTTGCCGAGCGGGAGCTCAGTGGGCTACGTCGGGAGAAGGTCGGGATTATTTTTCAACAGCCCAACCTGATCACTTCCCTCACTGCCGTGGAGCAGTTGGTGATTGCTGATCGCTTGCGCGGCAAATCCGCGAAAGCCTCTGCTAGCAAGGCGGTTAAACTGCTCGAACTCGTCGGGCTTGGTGACAGCATGCGCAAGTTTCCACACCAACTTTCCGGCGGCCAACGGCAGCGGGTAAATATTGCTCGTGCGCTGATGGGGAGCCCGCGGCTGCTCTTGGTCGATGAGCCGACAGCTGCCCTGGATCACCAGCGCAGCGAGTCAATTGTGAGGTTGTTGGTTCGGCTGACCAAGGAATTCGAGGTAGCCACCGTAATGGTCACTCATGACACCGAGTTCGTGCCGCTGAGCGATACAGTAGCCAGCATGCGCGACGGTAAATTAGAACCCAACCACCCTCGACGCTCGACGGGTGTGCAGCGACTGGTTTAGTGCTGTCCGAGATAGCTGATCGAGAAAACTAGGTGAGATGTTTAGTCATTTTGATAACGCTGGGTGTTTGATCCTCTCCGGCACGCCGGCGGCCGGAAAGTCCACGGTGGCGCGTTTGCTTTGCGAGCGGATGACCCGCTCGGCGCATGTCAAAGGCGACGACGTGAGTCCGATGATTGTCTCCGGCGGCGTCGCGGTGAACGCGGAACCCAGGGCGGAGGCTGAACGTCAGCTATTACTCCGGGCGCATAATATTTGCGCGCTGGCCAATAACTTTTCGGAATTTGGCTTCTATCCCGTGCTCGATCATGTGTTGCCAAATCGTGGCGTGCTGAATTTGATGCTCAGCCTACTCCGCCCCCGGCCGGTGCTACTGGTGACTTTGGCGCCGTCAATAGAGGTTGCCACTCAGCGTAACGCCGATCGCCAAGCGCAGGAGCGAGTTCACTATGGTTTTGCCGAGCTACGCGCAGAAATGAAAGCGGAATTTGCCGACTGCGGCTGGTACTTCGACACCTCGGAACTCAGCGCGGAGGAAACCGCGGATGCGATCCAGCGCGAAGCCTCCACTCGTGCCCTGGTAGCACCTCGAGTGTCGAGATATGGGGCTTAAAACCTCAGAATAAGCCCCCATATCTCGACACTCGGCGGCGGAGGGATGGGTTGTTTGGGGTGGGGGCGAGGAGGAGTGTCTGGCTTACCCGTGGCGGCTCAGGGATTTTCTTGGCGACGCACTATCTCATTGATCCAGATCGGCGCGAAGGGCGAAGTGCAGTTTGGCGGCGTTGGATAGTCTTTCAGCACCTCCAGTCGCTCACCGATATCGATAGCCCGCTGACGGTACTCGGGATAGCCAATGCCAATTTGCGCCAGGCAGTTATTCATCGCCCATTGCAGGCGGTCCGAGGCGTCCTTCATCTCGGTCTCGATGGTATCCAGGAGGCCAGACAGGTCGAGGCCTTCGGGGTTCTTCACCACTCGCTCGGCGGTCAATGCCCAGCCTGCGCTGGCCACCACTGGATCTGAATCATTGAACCAGCTCAGTCTCAGGTCCTCGACGTGCTGGTTCTTCTTCACCACATAGTTCACCAGCCAGTCATGCACTTTGGGCGCGCGGGCCTGGCGCAACATGGTGTCGAGTTCCTCGGCACTAAAAGACTTTGGTCGGCAAATCAGTAGCGCCAAGAGTCTGGCACCGGTGTTGTCGGTTTGCCAGAGTTCCTGGGCTAACTCCTGCTGGGTCTTAAGTCGCTTGGCTATGGCCCGCAGCTTGCCAAGGTTAATGCCATGGTCGTCGCCGTGCTTTTCGTTCACCGCGCGAGCCCTTGGGTCTTCGAGCGCAGCCAGCTCAGCCAATAGCTCCGATACCGTTGTCTCAATAAGAGGTGTCTGTACCACTTCCGGCCCCCGTCCATTCCGTTAGGTCTAGTTTACGAGGCTTTCGGTGGCGACTCCCATGCCGGACCGCGTTATTCCAGTATGCTCGGAGTCGAGTTCTCATTTCAGCTCGCCGCTTTCAAGGCGTCTGAGGAAAACCTGAGGAAAACCGGAGAAAAATCCGAGGAAAATAGGATGAAAGTACTTGGCGTGATCAGCCTTCTGCTGGGACTGGGTCTCTTAGTTCTTGGCTTCGGTCTACTCAGCGGAAATATCGAGTTAGCTAATGCGCCGGGCTCGATGCCGCGCTACCTGCCAACGGAAATGCAGGGCCTGTTCCGCTGGCTGCTTGGCGTATTCTGTTGGTCAGCCGCCCTGTTTTTCACAATAGCGTGGCTTGCGATCCGTGAGTTACCCGGTCTGTCGTGGCTGTCGTTGATCCTCTTAGTGCTGTTCTTCCCCTTGTATATTTTCGGCGGCGCGCTGATGCCAGATTTCAGTTTGTCGCTCATGATGCTGCTAATTTTGGCTGTTTTATTGCCAATTCTGCTGAGTGCCATCGCCTCGTTGATTGCCGGTGCGGTGCGAAGAAGCCGATTGCGGAAGCGGGCCTTCGGACATTCTGTTCACTAGTGGGAGGGCGCATGGGATTAGCGTCATCGGACTACCTGATGTGCGCTTTAATGAAGCCGGCTGAGGTTGCCTCGCTCAGCGCGGCAAGATCACCGGAGTGCCGTCGTCGGGGTCTGGGATGACCCGGGCGTTGAGGCCAAAGGTGCTGAGTAAGCGCTCTGCGTTCAGCACTTCGGCGGGGGTGCCCTGGGCCTCGATGCGTCCGGCCTTCATCATCACGATCCGGGTTGCGTAACGAGCGGCCAGATTGAGCTCGTGTAGCACCGCCACTACCGTCCGGCCCTGTCGCTGTAGTTCGCGGATCAGGTCGAGCAGTTCGATTTGATAGGCCATATCGAGAAAGGTGGTTGGCTCGTCGAGCAGAATTAGCGGAGTTTGCTGAGCCAGGGCCATCGCAATCCAGACACGCTGTCGTTGGCCGCCCGAAAGTTCATCGACATAGCGGTGACGCAGCTGCGTGGTCCCGGTGTCGGCAAGTGCCTGCTCGACCGCTGCCTGATCTTGTTTCGACCACTGGGAGAATACCGATTGATGCGGGTAGCGGCCACGGGCGACCAGATCGCCGACCGTGATACCTTCCGGAGATGTCGCGGTCTGCGGCAGGAAACCCAGGGTTTTCGCCACCTCGCGACGCGGCAGCGAATGGATGCTTTGGCCGTCCAGCAGCACACTGCCCCGACCCGGCCGGAGTACCCGAGCGAGTGTTTTGAGCAGCGTTGATTTACCGCAGGCATTTGGACCCACAATAACTGTTAGCTCGCCCTCCAGAATGCGTAGATCGAGGTCTTCAATGATCGGGGTGTCATCGTAGCCGACGGACAGGCCTTGCGCGGCAAGGCGGGTGGCGGTGATGGTATGCGTCACTTTCGCTCAACCTCTCGTAGTGGGAGCCAGACCAGGTATAAACCACCCAGGCAGATGGTGACCGCGCCCACGGGGAGGGTCACTCCGCTGAGCGCGTGTTGAGCCAGCAGATCGGAGACCAGCAGGAGTAAGGCGCCGACCGCCGCCGAACCAAGCAAGCCGAGTGCACTGTGCTGCCGCCAGAGTCGGCGAGCGATATGCGGTGCGACTAAGGCGACAAAGGCAATCGGTCCGGCGGCTGCGGTAACTACAGCGGTCAGCGCGACGCCGATCACAATGATCACCACCTTCGCTTTCTCCACCGGAACGCCAGCCATCGCGGCCACCTCGTCACCCATTTGAAGCTGCCGTAACCATCGTGAAATCAGCGGTAAGAACATGCTGATCAGCAAGATCACTAGGCTAGAGAGCAGTAGCTGCTCCCAGCTGACCAGCTGGAGTGTGCCAGCACCCCAGGAAGCAGCGCGCAATGCGGTATCGAGGTCAACATTGACCGAGAACCAGGTATTGAGCGAGGAGAGGAAGGCGCTCGCGGCAATGCCGACAATGATGAAGCGGAAGCCACGCACCCCGCGCCGGAAAGCCAGCACGTAGATCACCGCGGCGGTCAGTAAGCCGCCGGATAGTGCCCCGAGGGACATGGCAGCGAAGCTGCTGCCCCCCAACAACATCACGACAATGACGCCGGTGAAGGCGCCGGTATTGAAGCCGATAATGTCCGGACTGGCGAGCGGATTACGAACCAGGGATTGGAAGAGGGTGCCGCTGATCCCCAGGGCCGCGCCAAAGAGCACTGCCGCCACAATGCGCGGTGCCCGCCATTCGAGCACTACCTTCCGGATCATCGCGCTGGACTCCCCGGTGATCGCCGCCCAGACCTGGTCGAGCCCGAGCCCGGCCTTGCCGAGGGTCAGGCCGAGCATTGCGAAGCCGAGGATTAGCAGCGCGAAAACCGCGAGCAGGATCATTGACCGGCTCGACCAGAGCAGACTCAGGCCCCTGAATCGCAATACTTTTGGTGATCCCACCGCGCTCATAGTTCGCTCAGCCGGCGCCGACGGACGAGCAGGATCAGTACCGGCGCACCGATCAGAGCTGTGACGATGCCGACCTGAAGTTCGCCCTGTTGCATCACCCGGCCAAGCAGATCGGCGAGTAGTAGCAGGGCTGGGGCGGCCAGGGCGGTGAGGGCCAGGATCCAGCGCTGATCGGGCCCAGTGAACCAGCGCACCAGATGAGGCACCATCAGACCGATGAAGCTAATTGGTCCGGCCGCTGCGGTTCCTGCACCGCAAAGCAGGGTGATGGCGACGATGCAGCCAAGCCGGGTTCGGAGGATGCTTGTACCGAAGGAAGTGGCAAGCTCTTCCCCCAGCGCCATCGCATTAAGTGGTCTGGCCAGCAGGGCGCTGAGAACCAGCCCACCGACGATGAAGGGCAACACGGCGAGAATGGTGCCCGCGGGCCGGTCCGCAATGGTCCCGGCACCCCAATAACGCATTCGGTCGAAGGTGTTCGGGTCAATCAGTGCCAGGGTGTTGGAGATTCCGCTCAGTACTGCGGCGACGGCAATGCCGACTAAGGTCAACCGGACGGGTGTTGGCCCGCCCCGACCTCGGGCTGCTACCCGGTACACCGCCAGGGTAGTCAACACGGCCCCGAGCAGTGCGAACCAAAGGTAGGTGGAGATCTGGGTGATACCGAAGACAGCGACCCCCAGGGTGACGGTGAAAGCCGCCCCGGCGTTGACGCCGAGGATGCCTGGATCGGCTAAGGGGTTACGGGTTAGCGCTTGAATAAGTGCTCCGGCCACGCCCATTGCGCTGCCCACCAGCAGGCCGAGTAGCGTCCGGGGGACTCGGAAGTCCCAGACGATTGTGCTCTCCATCGAATCATCAGGAGCCAGCAGCACTTGCCAGACCCGGTCAAAGGGCACCCAGCCCGAACCGATCAGCAAGCTGCTGAGGCCGATCAATGCCAGCAGCGAAAGAGCGATGACCAAGCCGTACCAGCGACGTTGCCGCTCTGGAGCTGAGCCCAAGCCTGGTTCCTCCGGGACATTCACCGAACTCTGCAATGAGTTCGCGAGGCCACTCATGCCAACACAGTCCCTACTAACTGAGGATGTTGGGCCGATCGGGCTACTCGCAGCAGTTCGATAAAAGTAGTTTTGTGCACAGTTCAAACTTAGCTTAGGCTAAGCTAAGTAATCAATTTTCTGCCTCAGGGAGTCTCTGTGCCTGCCTCTGTCCTTGCGCCTCGCCATGCATCGCGCCGAATGCTGCTAGGCTTTCTCGCCGCACTGTTAGCATTCGTCACTTTGCTGACCGGTTGTTCCTCCGCTTCCCAGGGCGGTACTGCCGCTAGCGAGGGATCGCAGCGTGTCGTCAAGACCGAAAAGGGTGATGTCTCAATACCCGTCAAACCCGAGCGGGTGGTGTTGCTGAACTTTGCTTTGGCTGGTTATCTTTACGATCTTGGCGCCCCGGTCAAGGCAATGACCCCGGAATTCACCGATGCCAAGGACCCGCAATTCGCCGAATTCTGGAAAGCAGACGCCGAGAAGGCTGGAACCAGCTTCCTGCCCTGGGGGTCCAGCGGTTTCGATTTGGAAGCTATCCTGGCCGCCAAACCAGATTTGATCATTGCTGGCGGTATGGGATTCCCCTATGCGCAGGCGAGCGATGTTTACCAGCAGCTAACTGATATTGCGCCGACTGTGATGGTCAATAAGAAATACACCACCTGGCAAGAACAGCTGAAGTTCCTGGCCACCGATGTCTTCGGCCAGCCAGACCTCTACCAGCATCACCTGGATGCCTACCAAAAGCGCAAGCAGGAGGTGAAAGCAGCCATCACGCTACCACCCGGGCCGGTCAGCTACCTTTCGATCACCGCCGATGCAAAGCCCTATGTGCTGATGGAAGACCAGGGACTGCCGATCGAATTGCAGGAACTGGGATTCAAGCCCGCACCGCTCTATCAGCAGTACAAATTCGAGCCCTACACCAAGGGCGGCGATATGTTCAAGCTTTCCCCGGAGCAGATTACTAAGTACCTGACCATGCCGACCGTCTTCGTGATGGGCTTCAACCGAGACACCTTTAAGCTGGACGAGCTGAAGGCTAAATCGCCGTATTCCAAGTTGCCGGCCGTTACCGCGAACCGGATGTACCAACTGCCTTACTGGGTGGTGCGCGGTGACTATGACGAGTCGATGGCATTGCTTGACCAGCTCCAAAAGTATTTCAGCTGAGCCATGGCACATCACGAACTTCGCACCTACCCTTTGGTGCTGCGTAACCTCTCGGTACTGCGCAGCACCAAAGTTTCTGAGACCATGCTGCGGGTCACCCTCGGCGGCGAGGAGCTGGCCGTCCGGGAACGAGATGGCCTGCGGCTCGCGGCCTTTGACTCGGCTGGTTTCGATGATCACGTCAAACTGATCTTTGGCTCTACCGTAGTTGAGGGTAGTCAGCCCGAACTCGGGGTGTTGCCGGTTCAGCAGTCCGGAGGGATCGACTGGCCGGTCTCCGAGCATCGGCAGACCAGGGACTACACGCCGCGCCGCTTCGACCCAGAACTCGGTGAGCTGGACCTGGACTTCGTACTGCACGGCGACGGGCCGGCCGCGCAATGGGCGCTTGGCACTAAGCCCGGCAGCGATGTCTGGTTGGTTGGCCCGAAGTCCACGACACTGCTGCCGGATGACTTGGACTGGATCTGGCTGGTGGGCGACGAGACTGCGCTGCCCGCGATCGCCAGGTTCCTGGCTGAGCGGCCCAGTCAGGCTGCGGTTCGAGCGATTATCGTGGTGCCCACCGAATCCTCTGAGCAAGAGCTGAATCTTGGCCCGCAGGACGAAGTGCTCTGGTTACACGGTTCGGCGACGGATCGAGAGCTGATCGAGACCGCGGTGCGCGCTCAGCCAGCGCCAGCCGGAACCGGGTATTTCTGGGCCGCCGGGGAAAGCCGCACTCTGCTTGGACTGCGTCGTTTCGCGCGGAAAATTCTAGAGTTGCCGCCCTCCCATATCAATATCACCGGCTACTGGCATCAAGAGGAGGAAGTCCAGCCCTCGGCTTCGGGGCAGTCCGTCGCCGCAGCGCCTGCTGAGCAGGGCGAGGCTCCCAGTGTACCGCTGGTGGCCGGAGCCACCAGCGGTCACGGGGAACCCGCATCGCCGCTTGGCTGGTTTGTGCTGCGCGCTGCTTTGCAGCTCGGCATGCTGGACGCGCTCGCCGACGCACCAGCCGGGCTGAGCCGGACAAAACTCGCCGAGACGCTCGGCGTGCCGCTGCCCCGCTTAGCCGTGCTGTTCGATCAGTTGGAGCAGGATGGTGTGCTGCTGAGCTCAGCGGTGGACGGTTCAGCGCCCGGCGTGGAGTCCATCCTCAATCTGGGCCGCTATGCCGAAGAGCTGGTGGAAGATGAGCATGAACGCGAGAAATATGAAGGTTTCTACGCGCAGACAGTGCTTGCCATGCAGGAACTAGGTCCGGCACTCAGGGAGGGAATCTCGGCTTGGTCAGCCCACCACGGCCAGACCTTGCGGCAGCAGGCTTTGCAGAGCGAGGAGATTGCCGCCGAGTTGGTGGAGGAGGCGGAACGGATCAGATTCGTTTCCGCCAGTTTGCTACCACTCGGTCTGTGGCACGGCTTGAAGCGGGTGACGTTGACCGGTCCAGGTAGTGCCGCCCTGGCTGCGGACTTGCAGTTGGCTGAGCCGTCGATCAGCTGGTCGGTCACTGAGGAGCCGATCTTCCTGGAAGCCTTCCGTGCTGATCTGAGCCAGAGTCCTCGCCACAGCACGGTCGATCAGGGTGCGCAGCCGGGCGGTCCGATTGGCTTCAGTGCTCGTTGGCAGCCTGCCGAATTGATCGTCAGTGTGCTGGAGCTGTCACTGTTTAGCGATGCCGAGCTTCTCACCCGCCTACAGCACTACGCCGAACACACCAGACGCCTATTAGTGATCGAGGGGCTGCGGCCAGATGGCTTAAGTCCCAACGGCCGACAGCAGCTGGTGTTCCGGGAGGTGCGCACCGCCTCCGGCGGGCGCGGCCCTGCCGAATTCGGTGCGCTTGCCGCCCAGGCCGGGTGGACGATCAGCAGGAGCGAAGCACTGGGGTGGGATATTGAGGTCTTTGAACTGTTGCGTGCTTAGGGCCGATGGGGAGCCGAATCGCTGAGGTTCCGGCGCTCCAGGAAGGACTGCGCGAAGAAATCGGTCAGCTCACCTCGGGCGTTCAGCGGCAGCACCGCGGCCACGTACTGATCGGGTCGCACCACCACGATGGCACCATCGTGGGAGATGCCTCGTTCGGCGAAAATATTGCTTGTCGTCCAGGCGCTGGGAGCCGCGGCATAGATCTTCTCCCAGTCGGTTAGTCCGAGTGGCCCGGTTTTAGGTAGGAAGATGTCGGGCACCAGCGGGATTTCGACCTCTTCGTAGGCTTGTTGGTAGATCACCTTGAGATCGAAGATGGCGTCAATATCAGCCTCTGCTGGGGTGAATCGGTGGATCGGTGACTCTGCCGAACCCAGCCATTCGGCAAGCTCAGCCAGCTTTGAGCTTTGTCCAGCGGTCGGGGCGTCGGCGAAGGCGTAAATACGCCAGCGGCCGTCGGCCTTAGCATGGTGGCCCAGATGAACCGCATTGCCGTCGCAGACGCGGACCACCTCGGCTGATTTGAATCGCTTGCCCAGTGGGAATCCCTCGGCCAAAGACTGGTGGGTCGCACTGCCGATGATGCTTGAAGGTCCGTACTGAGTCATAAAGCCGGAGGGGAATTCGGCGGTCGCCAGGTAGTAGTTGGCCAGTTCTTGCGGGTCGGAGATCTCTTCCGGTTTGCGCGCCATCAGGGAAGACCATTCGCGGTCAAAGTCAATGAGTTGCTGCGCCACCGGTTGCCGCTCAGCCGAGTAGCTGGCTAGCAGGTTCTCGGGGCTGCGCCCGGTCAATACCTGGCCGAGCTTCCAGCCCAGGTTAAAACCGTCCTGCATTGAGACATTCATGCCCTGACCGGCTTTGGCGCTGTGCGTATGGCAGGCATCGCCGGTGAGAAACACCCGCGGCGACTGGGTCGAGCCTTCGGGCACGTTGTCGAACTTATCGGTGACCCGGTGACCAACCTCGTAGACGCTATGCCAGGCGACCTCTTTAACGTCAAGGGTGTAGGGGTGCAGGATGTCGTTGGCCTTGCGGATGATTTCTTCAATCGGAGTCTGCCGGACGCGATGATTATCGTCATCGGCAACCTCACCGAGGTCGATATACATCCGGCAGAGATAGCCGCCCTCGCGCGGAATGTGAAGGATGTTTCCGGCCTCGGAATTGATCGCGCATTTGGTCCGCCAGTCCGGGAAATCGGTGTTCACGAGCACATCCATCACCCCCCAGGCATGCAACGAAACGGCGCCGAGATGCTTTCGTCCGATAGCTTCCCGCACCCCACTGCGGGCGCCGTCGCAGCCCGCGACGTACTTGGTGCGCACCGTGCGCTCCTGACCGAGGCGTTCGCCGGTGGTGTACCGAAACCGCACCTCAACCGGATATTCGCCCTCCGAGTGCACCGTGAGGCCAAGGAATTCGACGCCATAATCTGGTGCGATCCTGGCTGGGCCATCCGCAGCGGCCTCCGCGAAGTAGTCAAGCACACGGGCTTGGTTCACGATGAGGTGCGGGAATTCGCTGATTTTGAAGGCGTAGTCTTCGGTGCGCGCGGTGCGGATAATGTTTTCCGGCTGTTGCGGGTCCGGGGTCCAGAAGTTCATGTAACCGATATTGTAGGCCTCGGCCACGATCCGTTCGGCAAAGCCAAAGGCCTGGAAAGTTTCCACGCTACGCGGTTGGATGCCGTCCGCCTGACCTAGCGGCAGACGTCCTTCGCGACGCTCAATAATCCGCGTGTTGACTTCCGGGAATTGGGATAACTGAGCGGCTAGCAGCATGCCGGCCGGACCCGAGCCGACAATCAGCAAGTCCATCTGCTCAGGGAGCTCATCGGGGCGGTGCAGGCCCTCGGCGGCAGCGTTTTGCACCCGGGGATCACCCGAAACGTAGCCGTGATGGTGGAATTGCATGAGGCTGACCCTTCCGACGCCGATGTCGAGGCTCGGTTGAGAGCCTGCCAGAACATATTGTTCGATATTAGAACACGTCGTTCTACTGTTGAACAGATCGTAGTCGATTCGGCTGGCTGGCTCAAGGGTGCCAGCTCTTATGGGCCGACGGGGCGTTGGTGTTATGGTTCGCGGCAGTGCGCTAAGGGTGTTTAGCTTCCAATCCTTGGTTCCCAGTTTTCGGGAGCCTCTAGTGGCGTCTCCCGGCTTTCATCCGAGCTCTGTTTGGCGGTCCGGGTTCGACTGGGTTGTTGTCTGCGTCGTTTAGCGGCGTGGGCGGTCCGCAGGCTCTCTTTGAGGACCGCCAGTTCTTGCTGTTCGCGACTTTGATGGGTGCTCATGGGGTGCCTTCTCTTTATGCCGCAGCGTCTCAAAAATTCGAAATTTGCTGTCCTGATGCTTCGAAGCGTGCTGGAAGTCCGGTAAGATATATGGATAAAAGAAAGGTAGCTTGTCTAGCTACCTTGAGTCAATGGTTAGATGTTTAGGACTGTTGGGGGAAATATGGCGCTCGAAATCATCCACAGTATGTGGAGCGAGAAGCAGGACGAACTGCCCCTCGCAGTGCTAGACCTATTGCGCGAATTCAAGCTCGCTGATCTTGCCGTGGCTGAGCAGACCAGGCAGCAGCTTCATATCGGGGATAAGGACCTGGCGGCGTTACGTTTTTTGCTAGTAGCGGCTGATCGGGACGAGCCGGTCAGTCCGAGTGCTTTAGGGGCTCACCTCGGCATTACCTCAGCATCGACGACGACGCTGATCAAACGCCTGGAAGCAGCAGGCTATGTGCAACGTGAGCCGCATCCCAAGGATCGGCGCGGTCAATATCTTAGGGCCTCCGCGGCAGCTCGTACGGCGATGCAGCCAGCATTACTTAGTCGCGTTGACCATATCTTGCAGGCCGCTTCTGAATTCAGCGAGCGGGATTTACAAACCGTGAAGCGATTTCTTGAGGCAATGATCAGTTCGATCCAAGACGGCGCCTTGTCGCAGAAGGCTTGAATCAGTTAGTTACTAGTGCCCACTAAGCGCTTGAGCGAGCCAGGCATCGGTCAATCGGTGTTTGGACTGCAGGCTGCCTTGGCGATGTAGCTTCCGCAAACCCGGATCGATATAAGCGGAGGCAGCCACCGCCACCGTATTGTTCAGCACTGAAGCGACCTGTTGAGTCGCCTTCGCCCACGCTGCTTCGTCGTCGCTGTCCGCGCTTCGCAGGGTACGTGCCGCGGTCATCGTGCCTTGCCAGGTACGGAAGTCCTTGGCGCTGAAGCGTCTGCCCGCCAAGTCTTTGATGTGCTTGTTGACTTCATCTGGACTGAGTGGAGTGCGACCTTCTTTTCCTTGATAGGCGATGAGGGATTCCCGGGGGCTGCCTTGCGCTAACCGGGAGAGTTGAGCTGCAAGCTCTTGATCTTTAATTTTTAGGTGCCAGCGCTGCCCGGATTTGCCGGGGAAATCAAGGATTACCGTGCCGTCCTGGATGCTCAGGTGTTCACACCGCAGTGTGGTCACCCCGAAAGTGCCGTGATTCTTGGCGTAGGCACGGTTGCCGATCCGGATATGGGCATAATCGACTAATAACACCGCGAGTGCCAGCGCCCGGAGCTGGTCATCGTCCCCTTGACGCAATTCTTGTCGCAGGACGCGGCGCAGCCGGTTAATTCGGTGACCGAGCTTGCGCGCTCGCCGAAACTTTTTTCGGCTTCCTTGTTTGAGGTAATCGGGATGGTAGAGATACTGTCGGCGCTCAGCGTCATCAGTGCCGACCGCTTGAATGTGGTCGGTGGCAAGCGGCGAAATCCAGACTTCGCGCCAGGCCGGTGGGATCACCAAGGCGCGAATGCGTTCCTTGGTCGCTTTATCGAGAGTGCCGCGTTGCGCATCCCGGTATTCGAAGCCTCGTCCGCGCTTGATCCGTTGAATACCCGGTGTTTCAAGGTCAGCCGTGGTCAGTCGTTGCTTCACCCGCGCGCCTCCTGATGATTTCTCAGTCACGTTGCAGGGTGGTGCGGGATTGGCGTTGAAAAGAGAAGGGCACCACGATTAAAAGCAGCATCAGGAAGAGGGCGAAAATCCCCAAACTTACCCAGCCCGCAATGTCGCCAAGAACCAAGGTGAAGACCAGGCCGAGGCCGCCAGCAATCAGCAGACCAAGAGCGCCCAGTACGACTTTTTCGGTCAGATCTGCCGTTTTCACTACCGCGAGTTTTCGGTGATGCCGGAAGAGTCGACGATGCACCGCTACCGGCATCAAGGTTAATGCGGTAGCGAGTGCAGCGATCACGACGAGCGAAAGATAAAGCGTTCGGCCAGCGCTATCCAATTCCGAAAACTTCGATTGAAACGGCAAGGTCAGCAAGAAGCCGCCGATAATTTGCACCCCGGTCTGTAAAACTCGAAGCTCTTGCAGCAGCTCAAGCCAATTTCGATCGGACTTCTCATCGCCGCTTTCATGCCGCTGGTCCGTCAGCCCCTCGTGAGGTTGTTCGGTTCGCTCGCCGCTCATGGACTCCCCTGCTGATGAATTAAGGCGAGGGGGTCCCGCCATTGACATTGAGGGTCTCGCCGACGACATAGCTGGATTCGGCAGAGGCCAAGAAGACAAAGCAAGGCGCCACCTCGGCCGGCTGACCGGCGCGGCCGAGCGGAGTATCGTGACCGAACTCCGGTAATGCCTCTTTGGGCTGACCGTCACTGACTTGCAGCGGTGTCCAAATTGGTCCAGGGGCAACGGCATTGACCCTGATACCCTGAGGCGCCAATTGCTGGGCCAGGCCTTTGGTGAAGTTATTAATACCGGCCTTGGTGAGTGCGTAATCCAGCAGATGGGCCGAGGGCTTATAGGCCTGAATCGAGGTGGTATTAATGATCGTCGAGCCGGCGGGCAAATGCGGCAGCGCCGCTTGGCATAGCCAGTACATTGCGTAGAGGTTCGTCTTCAACGTTTCATCGAATTGTTCGCTGGGCAGGTCCCCGAGGTTCTGCACAGAGATCTGCTTTCCAGCGTTGTTCACCAGAATATCCAGACCACCCAGTTGTTCAACGGCGGTCTTCACCAGCTCTCGACATTGCTCGGGGTCTTTGAGGTCCGCCGGGAAGGGCACCGCGCGTTGGCCCGCCTCCTCGACTAGGGTGGCGATCCGCTCGGCGTCTTCTGCTTCGTCGGGCAGATAGCAAAGCACCACATCGGCACCTTCCCGAGCAAAGGCAATAGCAGTGGCTGCGCCGATGCCGGAGTCGGCGCCGGTGACGATTGCCTTCCGGCCCTGCAGTCTGCCGGTACCGCGATAGGATTGCTCGCCTAGATCCGCGCGTGGATCTAGGCGAGCATCCAGACCGGGTTCAGGCTGGTGTTGCTCGGGTGGTGAAACCTTTGGATACCGGGTTACCGGATTCTGAAAAGTGTACTGATCAGCCATTGAGGTTCTCCCCTCCGCATGTGAGTCGTAGCTATTGTTCTAGCTACTTTTCCGGCTTTCTAGCTATTTGCCTTCCGACCGGTAATGGCTCCGTAGATCCCCGCAACCACTAGGCCGCCAACGATGGCCAAGATCCAGGAGCCGAGGTTCCAGAATTCCATCTTGCCGGAGTTGAAGAGCAGGTTACCGATCCAGCCGCCGACGATTGCCCCGACTACGCCAAGGATCAGGCTGGTGATCCAGCCGCCGCCGACCTTGCCCGGCATGATGGCCTTGACGATCACGCCGACAATCAAACCGAGTACGATCCATCCGATAAAACCCATGAGAAACTCCTTAGCGATGTTTTCTGTTGATGTTGCGGTGGCTTCGGCAGCTTTCTACGGCCGGTTGCCAAAATAGCAACATCATTAGCGATTATGTTCCTCAGAAAGGTAGCTTGACTAGCGACCTTAAGTCAACGAGGCTGGAAGGGTAAGTCAGGGCAAGATCAGAGAAGTTCTCGCGATCCCGAATATGGAGGGTGATCTGATGCCAGCGAAGAAGAACCCATCCCTCAAGGATGAGGAGCTCTACGAGAAGCTACGCGAGGAAGGTGCCTCTAAACAGAAAGCTGCCAGGATCTCCAATGCGGCGGCCAAGGAGGGGCGAGGGGTCATTGGCAGACGCGGAGGCGAGGCCGGTGACTATGAAGATTGGACAGTTACTGAGCTTCGAAAACGCGCCAAAGAACTTGGTCTGAAGGGCTATTCTTCGCAGCGAAAGACCGAGCTGATCGAGGCGCTCCGCAATTCCTGAAATCTAGACAATCCTTCTTGGGTAGCGTTGAATATAGTTAGCTAGTCTCGCTACCTACATAGGAGTTGTCGTGCATGTGATCGATAGAACCAGGAATCACGACGAGCGAGACAGCGCTAAGCGGGAAATCAAGCCGACGGCGATTAGTTGCTCAACCTGCGGGGCCACAGCAGCTCTGATGGTCGAAAGTATCCTGCTCTACCGAACTGACCACTCATTGGCGCACATTGAGTACAGTTGCCTGAAATGCGATTGCGTTTATACCGAAACCATTGACCGGACGGATTTGCGTCAGATCTTTCTGGGTGATGTGCCGTTGCGGGACTTACGCGGTACTACTCTGGCGCACTGTGGGGAGGCTCTTAAAGCAGGCCAGTCATTAGCTGAGTCAACAGAGTCGGGACTGAGCGGATTCGAAATTTTACGCTGCCGCTGCGGATTCCAAGTAGAGCTGAACTATTTCATGGGAATGCCGGGCTGACCCCCAGGGCTGAGGGTGCGCGGTGTCGCTCCGCTCAGCCGGTCGTCGGCCCAGTCTCCTGAGCCGACGACCGAATAGCTCAAACTCCGGCGGTGGCCTTAATCCAGGCGCGCGGAGCGGTCAGCGTAACGTTGGTGTAGTTCACCGTCGAAGTGGTGCTGCTGGAGCAGTTGCCCGGCCCGTTCGAGGTGACACCGATGATCTGGTTCGGTGAGCTGGCCAGCGTCAAGGGGCCGCCCGAATCGCCGTGGTTAGCAATGCCGTTGACACCCTTGACTAGGATCGCGGTTCCGCCGTAGGCATCGGTACTGGCCTTCTGCACGGTGACATTCGCCTTATAAAGCCAATCTGCGCGGACCGGCTCAATCGGGCAGCTCGGAATGCCGCCCTCTTTACGCAGTCCGTAGCCCTGGATCACGCCGGCATCCGAGGCTTTCGGGGTGTAGCTGGCGCCAATGGTGGGGTAGGAGGAGAGGCCATTTGAGGTGCCGACGTGCACCAAGGCGAGATCGCCGCCGGACCACACCTTGACCTGATCGGCGAAGACCCGCTTAGCCGGGTCCTGAATATCTGCGGTGTTGTTGGTCTTCACGATGAAGATGTCAGCTGCAGCCGCGACCGACGTCGTGTCGTTAGGGTCTTTCAAGACGCAGTGCTTCGCGGTGAGTACCCAGCTGTTACTCAATGCCTCCGCGGTACAGAGCTGGCCATTACCGGTAGAGCGGTCCACTGTCGCCAATTGGAAGGCCCACGGATTGCTGGCCTTTTGGCCGCCAATAATCTCCGGCGCCGGGCTGGGCGTGGCAGCATTTGCCGGTACGACAAATGAGCCGAGCACCCCTGCCGACATTGCCGCGACCACTGCGGCAGAGGCGAGAATTTTTGCTGTTTTCTTCATGACTCTCCTTCGGTTCAGCTAGTCCCGCGGATGTTGAGGACCAAACTGCTGCTATCGGGTGGAGTCGAATATATCGGTTTAGTGGCGGCGTAAGACCACATTTCAGAAGATTGAGAGTCAACTGTCAGCTAACTTCCAGCTTGTCGGGAACCCGTGGATCTACTAGTAGCTGTGGTTGTGGTTGTGGTTTAGTGTGCCGTTGCTCAGTCCTGAGATCTGGAGGGGCCGGAGTCCGAAGGGCTCGGCGGGATCAGCTCAGTGAGCGTAGTAGCGAGATGACTTCCGGAGTCACCGGATCGACGGAGTCCTGAAGCTCCGGATGTTTTTGTAGATATCGCGCCACCACCGGGCGGACCGCGACGATCCTGCGTTTGGCCGCTTGAGTGTCGGCGAGGGCCTGTCGAACCAGAATGCTGCTTAGGCCGTGGCCGGAGAACTCCTCGTCGATCACGGTATGCGGAAAGATCCGTTGCTGGTCGGTATCCAGGAAAATTGTAAAACCGGCAAGTTTCTCGCCCAGATAGATTTCATATCGTCCGGCTTCGTCATTGCGGACAACTGATGGTTCATCAGTTGAGTTGGCTGCATTCTCAGGCGTCGCGGTCATTTTTCTCCTCCGGCTATCGGTTCTGCTCTCCTTCGCACCCTAGACCACCGGCGCTACTGGACCAAAGGTGCGTTGAAACAGGATGCCCGCCGAGCCGACCCCTTAAAGCTGGCACCCCTCTCTAGGCTCAGTGCCTGGTCAATGAGGTCAGCATGGTTTTCAAGGCCATGTATTGCGCGGTCTGCTGCCAAGCCTTCAACTCTACTAAGCCGGCTCCTTCGCCGAGGATATTCGTAACATTGACTGCGAAGCTGGATTTCAGATTCCCGGATACGTCAAATTGAGACGGGGCAATGCCGTAGTTGCCTTTGCTCCTGTCCTCGAGTCGCATAGTCACCTCGGTGAACCCGGAATAGACGTTGTAGCTGAGGTAGTAACCCACCGTGCTTCCGGCGTTGTACATCATGTTCGGCGTCTTTTGCTGGTCCAGCACCTGCTGTTGCGGTGCCGGACCGGAGGCGCCATCACCGGAGACCCGTTCGGTGAGATAACCGAGCTGGATGCCATTGGCCGCGTAGATGGCGACTTCCACCGCATTGCCCCCACTTGCCTGGCTGCCCGCCAGACTAGGGGTTTCTTTTACCGTGAACCCCTTCGGCAGCTTGAAGGAGAACAGCCCAGAACGTGTTGTGTAGGTGGTGTATTGCTGGGCCTGACTGTCGGTTGCTGGCGCAGTCGGGCTGGACGGTTGGGTTGCTGGCGGTGGCAGCGGTGGCAGAGTTGCCTGACTAAAGATCACTCCCAGAGCTACCCCGATGACCAGCACCGTGGCGGCGGCTGCAATGGCAAACCAGGATCGCCGCGCCCGGCTCGGGCCGGTGTTGGGCAGAACGCTGGTCCGTGGGGCGGAGATTCGTTCCACGGCTGGCTCATTGAGTGTGTCAAAAAAGGCCAGCGGAGGCGGAGATTCCTCCTTCGCCACCGGATTCACGCTACGAACTAGCTGTTCGAGACGATCCATCTCAGTCCTCACCTCCGGATGTCAACTGCGGCGAAAGTATTTTCGCCAACTCTTTGCGAGCCCGGAATAGCCGTACTCCGGCTGCTGATTCGGAGCAGCCAAGCACTCGGGCTATTTGGGCCAGACTGAGTTCTTCCCAGTAGCTCAGCAGCAGCACTTCTTGATCGCGCTGCCGGAGTCTGGCGATGCCGGTAGCTACCTTGTCAGCTGCCGTGTTGCTATTGGTTTGGCTGTTCAGCTGGAGATGCTCAGATAGTCGTTGCACCAGCTCTTTTCGGCGCTGCCCGCTGCGATATTCATTGCCGATCACGTTGCGCGCCACCGAGAGCAGCCAGGCAATTGACGGCTCGGCCCCTTTGCCCTGCTTCTGCCAGGCAATTCTAAAGACGTCGTTGGCGAGTTCCTCGGCAATTTCCGGAGCGGAGACTCGGCGACGAATATAGTTGTGGACTTGATGTTGGAACGCCCGGTAGAGCTCAATGAATTCCTGTTCCGCTGACATGGACTCAGGCTTTTTCATTGAGCTCTACCGGTGCGCCGTGGCGATGCTTAGGCGTCATATTTAGGCGAACTATGCCGATTGATCTGACGATGGCTCAATTGACCGTTAGGGAGCTCAGCATAGTTTTGAGAGCTGCGTACTGCGCGGTGTGCTGCCACGCTTTGACCTGCTGTGGTGAACTGATATCGCCGAGAATATTAGCAACATTGACGGTGAAAACCGAGATGAAGTTCCCGGTCACCTCGAATTGGGAAGGGGCGACCCCATAGCTGCCTTTGTTCCGGTCCTCGAGCCGCATCGTCACCTCGCCAAAACCAGAATAACTGTTGTAACTCAGATAATAATTTATGGTAGCTCCGGGGCTATAGTGCATATTCGGCGTGGCAGCCTGATCCAAGATGAGTTGTTTGGGTGCCGGGCCACTGGCGCCGTCAGCGTAATAACGTTCGGCTAAGTAACCGATCTGCAGACCCTTTGCGGAGTAAATATAGATATCGACTACCTGCCGACCAAGCTGCTCGCTTAGCCATTGATTGGCTTGTTCTTTGACTGTGTAGCCCTTCGGCAGCTTGAAGGAGAACAGCCCGGAGTTGGTCCGGTAAATGCTGAACTTTGGGTTTTTCGACTCGACGATAGCTTTGCTATGCGCAGCCCGATCGACAATGGGCGCGGCCGGGTTAGCCTGCGCCATGCTGGAGCCGAGCAGTAGGGCGGGAATCGCGAGCGCGGCAACACCAAGCACGCTGTACTGCCTTTTTAGGGTGGTGAACATGATTCTCCTTGGGATGAAACGAATAAGTGAATGCTGGCTGCCAACATCCCTTACATTTCCGAATCCGGGGAGATCTTTACCGGCCGAACAGAAGATTTGAGAAATTTTATGAAAGTTCAGCGATTACCCACTGCGAGTCCCCGCACCAGAGCGAGCAAGCCGACATTGAATTCGTGGTCTTGGCCGAGTTCGCCGACGCGCTGAGCGATCTCGCGAAGCCGCTCAAGCTGTGGTGTCTGATGGTCTTTCGGGATCAGAATTTCCCCGCGGTCCCTTGCGGTTTGCTGCTCAATGGCAGCGCCGATCGTGTAACGAGAAACCGCGATCAGCGCCAAAACGGCTTCCGTTCCGCTGAAGCCTGCCTTTTCGAGTAACGAAATTTGGGCAATAGCATTCTGCGGGTTTGGGCTGCGTGAACCGGTCGAAGCGAGTAGCCGCGCGCCATCGCGGATGCTCAGCAGTGCTCGGCGAAGGCTCTGTGCGTTCCGGATGATGAACTCATCCCACTTCTCTTGCTCTCGCGGCAGCCGAGCGGTGTGCCAGCGTTCAAGCACTTCATCGGCGACGGCATCGAGTAACTCGGATTTATTGCTGAAGTGATGGTAAAGGCCGGGTTGGCGGACCCCCAGACGAGCCGCGATAGCGCGCAAGGACAAGCTATCCAAACCACTTTCCGCTAGCTCATCGATGGCTGCCGAGACGATCGATGTTCGATCGGTGCGCGCTGGATAGGGCATAACTGTCAATATACCCATTGCGAATCAAGATTATCGACGATAACCTTGATCTTATTCAAGCTGAGACGAGGAAAAAAATGCCATTAGAAGACGCCTGGAGCGGCACCGTGGTGAAAAAATCTCGGGGACTTCTCGACGGTTCAAACCTCTACCGACGGGTGGTTGTCCGCACTGATCAGGACCAAACCGGGAAGCTCAAAGTTGATCGTGATTTATGGGATGAACTCCAACTCGGGGACCGTCTGGTTAAGCAGGCTGGTGAGCCGCCCCGCAAGGCTTGACTGCCTGGTTGAGCTTGACGGGCCGGCCGAGAAGGAGCATTCTCTGAGTCAGGCGACGGAGCCAGGCAGCATCGTCGGGCTTGCCTCCGAGTGCACTCTGCCAACCGCTTAGATGAACCATTTGGATAAATTCGAGACTAGGAGTAGCAAGTATGCGCAAGCTCATTGTGAAAATGTCGATATCTCTCGACGGTTATGTGGTCGGACCGCACGGTGATTCTGAGTGGATGTTCCGTCATCGAAGTGAGGACTCTTCCGCTTGGGTGCTGGAGACCATCCAGCAGGCTGGTCTGCATGCCATGGGTAGCGTCACCTATCGGATTATGTCCAATTTCTGGCCGAGCGGAACCGATCAGATGGCGGCGGCAATGAATGAGATTCCGAAAGTGGTCTTTACCAGGCAGGAGTCCTTCGACGCTCAGGTGCCCCCTGCAGTAGCGGCCTCGGCCGGGGCCAGTAGTTGGAATGCAAGCCGGGTTGCCAATGGTGACTTGGCGGAGGAAGTGGGCCGACTCAAGCAGGAATCGGGCGGCTACATTCTGGTGCATGGCGGCGCGAACTTCGTGAGCAGTTTGATTCAGCATGGCCTAGTCGATGAGTACCGGCTCGCAGTGCACCCGGTGGCGCTCGGCGGCGGGTTGCCCATCTTCGCAGATCTGGCTCAACCATTGAATTTGGCATTAATCAGCAGTACCCGGTTCGACGGCGGCGTGATAGCCCAGGTTTACCGACCCGAGCGCGAATGAATCGTTGGCGAGCTGTCAGCGATTCAGTGTGCTCGCCGGATGGCTACTTTAGGTCGATCCAGCAGATCAATTCAAGCGTTCGGTGAGGTGAATGGTGACATCGTCGCCGTCGGTCTTTTTGATCTGCCGCCGGATCACTGCGGCGACCGGCAGTTTGTGAGTGCCGTCTCCTAGGGCCATGAACGCGCCACGGAAGGGCACGCCATCGACGGTGCCTGCCACTTTTACCAGGCCGCGGGTGCCGAAGATTGCCGCCGATTCCGGAAGCTGCACGCAGGTCCACGTATCGCCTTCACGCACCTTTCCGAGCGTCGCCGTGAAGGTCAGGTCGAGGGGTGTTGTCTCTTTCATGGTCGAATGCTCCGTTCGTGGTTTTTAGCGGAAAATTCCAATAATGATGCCGATTAGGGTGAGCTTAATCGCCCAATCCAGCAGGTGAACGCCGGCGACCGGAACTGCTGTGTTCTCGTGCACCACGCCCCCCATCAGCAGAATCAGCGGTAGTGCGGTCAGCGAGAGCCCTAATAAGGCCCCGGCGCCAACTCCTTGCCAATGTGCAGCCGTCATTAAGCCAGCTACTAGACATGATGCAATCAGGCTGCGTAGCAGCACAGAGATCATCTGGATGGCGCGAGAGAGCCCAGCTCGGGGGGTGCTGGCGCCGGACACTAACGCCGATACCGGCGGGATGGCGTACAGTGCCGCGGATGCGATGAATGATGCGATGGTAGCGATAGCGATTCCGACGATGATCATCCTGACCTCCATTTAGTACCGATTAGTACTAAAGGAGTTTCTCTGTTTAGAACTGTCAAGTACTAAACTTGATTTCATGACGTCGAAGTTGCGCGCTCAGGGCAGACCCGCGGGGAAGACCGGGGAGGAGTTAATCTCTGTTGCTCGCGAGGTGTTTCTGGAATATGGCTATGAGCGAGCCTCCATGGATGAGATCGCCAAGCGCGCCAGCATCTCCAAAGCCTCGCTATACCGGGAGCATCCGGCCAAGACTGCGCTCTACGCGGCTGTGGTCAGGCACTGGTCTGTTGCCGGGAGGAATGCCATGAGACCAGCGCTGGAGCGGCTTCGAATGAACCCGGAAATCCGCGCGGGACTGATTGAGCTGGCTGAAACTATGCAGCGTGGCATCCTGAGCCCGCCGGTGTTGGCAATGCGCCGCCTGGTTACCGCCGAAGCCCCTGCGCATCCGGAGGTCGCTGCGGATTATCTCCAGGAAAGCTGGAACACCAATATTGGCGACCTCGCAGCGACGCTTCAATTCATCTCGACGGAGGGGAGGCTGACCCTCGATGACGCCGCCGCAGCAGCGGACCAATTCACGTGGCTGGTAATAGGCGCACCGTTGAACGCGAGCATGCTCGACGGCCAGCCAACTGATCGACCCGCCGCACCCGCCGTTGACCTCTTCCTGGCTGGCTACGCGCCGGAGCGATCCGAGCTCGCCGCGTTGAGGTCAAAGACCGCCCAAGCAAGACCGGGGAACGAGAAAGCTGAGTGATGTTTCCCGGTGATGGTTGGTGTTATGCGGTGCTGACTACTTCTTCTGGAGGGTGACCTTGCCGGCGTAAAGCAGGCTGCCGTTGAGCTGACGCTCACCAAAGCACCAAGCCGCGGTTACCGTATAGTAGCCGCCATTGTTGTAGGTGCGGACCACATTATTGAGTAATTCCATGCAGTGACTGTAGGTGGTGACGTTCTGTACCGCTCGCACGGTGGTGGTTGCTGCCGATGCCGGTAGCGCTGTACCGGCCACCAGGGCCGCTCCGATGGCTGTTGCTGCGGTGATTCTTTTCCAGTTCATGATTTTCCCTCAAGACGGTGCTGGGCGGCGTCCTCTTAGGCTATCAAATGTGGAAAGCGCCTCGACTGTTTGGTCGACTGTTTGGTCATGGCCATTCGGTCAGGAGCTGATCGTCATGAAAATGGTACTTAATTCGAGACCCAAGAGCTAGCAAAGTCGCCGACCTGGCATAGATTTAGAAGAGTCGCATCTGGTCAAATAAGGGGAGAAGGTCACAGTGAGTGCTGCACCTGGTTGGTACGACGCGGGAACGCCGGGACGGCTTCGCTGGTGGGATGGCACCCAGTGGACTGAGCACGAGAGCGTGGCGCAGTCCGGGCCAGCTACTCCGGTGCCCGGCTGGTACCAGACCAGGAATGGCAGCGTGCGGTGGTGGGACGGTCACTTCTGGACGGGAATGCGGTTCAGGAAAGGGGTGCCTGGCACTGACTGGGCTGCGATTGAGCAGCCGAGTTTGGCCTGGGGTTTAGGGGTGTTCTTCCTTTTCCTTGCCGCTGCCCAGTTTGGCTTGGGTGCTTTGACTCGCAGCTTCTCGATCAACGGACTTACCACCTTCTTGCTGGCCGTCTTATGGCTAGCAATGGCGGCGCAAACAACAGCAGTGCGCCGGACGCCGAGTCCTACTGGGGAGCCGTTAGTTGCTGACTTGGTTCGACCATTACCGGGGGAGCAGGAAGCCCCGGGTAGTGGCTGGTACCCGGTCGCTAGAAACGACACACACCGCTGGTGGACTGGGCAGCGCTGGGCGCAGTACACCAGCAACAGATTCGGGATCCGGCCGAGTTTCCATGGCAGGCAAGCTTATCGACGCTACCTAGTAGTCATCGCCGTGATCGGAGCAATCGCTCTCATCTCAGCAATCCTCGGCCTCGTATTTCTCAGTCTCGGTTCAAGCGCAGAGCCTCGTGGGTTGTCGACAGTCTTAGGCATTTCCTTGCTAGCCGGAGGCGTCCTCTTTCTCATCCTCAGTTCGGTTCTGCTGGCAATGCGGAAGAATCAGCGGAATGTCCTGCTGCTACCCCCAGCACCGCCACAACCGACCTACTGAACAAACTGAGTTAAGGCCCTTGGGGGATGATCACAAGCCGTGCCGGGGAGAAGGCGCAAACCGCTGGATGTGCTGGCTCCGGCACCCATCTCGAGACATGAATGGGAGTAGAGAGGTTTCAAGAGTTCCCCACAACTTTCTCCACAAGGTGAATAAGTTACACACATGTAATTCCACACCTGTGGATAACCCCGGGCGGGCAAAGTGCGGAAGTCTGAGATTTTCCCCACAGAGTTATTCACACTGTGGATAACTTTCCGCACAGGGTGTGTACCGAGAAAGTAACCGTGAGGCAGGCACTCGCCCATGGGTCATGACATGGCTTTCAAGTGGCCCAGAGCTAGAGCCCGTCGGGCTGTTTGATTATCCAAAACGCGCGGTGGCAGCCGCGGCCACGAAGCCGATCGCGGCGGGGATTAGGCAGCCGATGGCGAAAGATTTTCCCGAGCGGGCGGGTGCGAAGAGGCTGGCCCGCTCAATTCGGTGCGATTCCCATCGGTCTTCTTCCTCCGCCGTCGGCTGCCTAGCCGATGGCGACCAGACTGTTTCAATCAGCGGAGAGAGATCGGACAGCCAGTTCCAGAATGCTGGTTCCGTCAGGGAAAGCTGGTGGCGCGCGATGATGAAGATCCGCCCGGCAGTGATCTCGATATCGCAGCGCCCGGCCAGTTCCCCTACGACCGCGCGGGCTTCTGACGTCACTATCCGCCTCACCGCCGCCTCGTCCTGGGGCTCGCAATACACTCGGAAGTGTTCCATGGCGTCGTCTGCAAGCTTCATTTCACGCTGCTCACGTGGTGGCACTGCGGGCTGCCCCCAGACGTCTCCAGCCCGAGTCACCAGCGTCATTGGCGGCGCACCCGCGGGCGACTCGAAGGCAATGAGGCAAGCGGTGTGCGGCATCCTGGTGCGCGCCGTAGTCGTCTCGTAGCTGTAGTTCGAGACCTGGAAGGTGAGCGGTGAAGCCGAACTGAGGATGTCCACCATCGAGCCGCCGTGGCGGAATACCGAGACGGGAAGTTTAGGAGACTGCTCGCTTGGCAGATAACTCAGGCCATTGGCCGTGGCGAAGCGGGAGAGACGGTACCAGCGTGCCTCGTCGTCGTGATAGTCAGCCTTCGCGCGGCGTAGCTGCGAGACCGCTAGTGGAACCATCATCGCTGCCGCGATTAGCCAGGTAAAAATGTTCGCACCAGCGCCGCCGAAGAAAAGCTGTACGCACATCACGCCGATAGCGGCAAGCAAACCAACGCCCACGATGAGAACCAGCAAACGGAAGATGAAGGTGCCTCGGTTCCACGCCCGGCCGTGCCTACCGGCGTACTTTAGGATCAACTGTTCCGCTTCGACCGATGCGAGCTGCGGGTCGATAGGGGCCAGTAGTGCAGTGATGTCAAAGCGCAATGCGGCCATTCTTCACCACCCTTCAGCGCTCTTGCCGGTTGCTAAACCGGGAGTGGTAAAGCTTGATGACTCGGGAGGCAATATCCTCGCGGATCAAGCGCATCCGCGCCATCCCTTCGATACCTCTGGCCGAGGGCTCGTCGGTCAGCCAGCGTTCTTGTTCGACGCCGGGCGTCTCCAGGGTTACCTCGGAGCCGACCAGCACCACCAGCCGCACCTGCGCCAACAACTCCGCGGTCACTGGTTTCGGTTGCTCGCCGGCGACCGAAGCGCCGACCTCAGTCAGCGACTCGGCCGACTGGGCGTTGAGCCCGGTGCCAGGGTGCGTTCCGGCGCTGAAGACGGCCACCGAATCCCCGGCCAGTTGCCGCATTAGTGCTGCAGCCATTTGAGATTTACCACTGTTTTTAACGCAGACAAAGAGCACTCCCGGGCTTTGCTGGTCAGTCATACCTCGATCTTCTCATTCAAACCAAGACCAGCGGCCAGATTTCGGTTGCGAGGAGTTTCACTGAAGCAGAGGGCCCGACCGTCCACGCGGGAAATGGTTTGCCAGGCTGGCCATCAAGCGAAGAGTGCGTGAACTCATGATGAACCATTCTCGACGCTTCCCAGTAACGGGCAGCTATTTCAAAGGCAGGCTCGGCAGGCTCCCAGAAAGTATTCAGATTTCTCGGTTAGGTTGCTTGCGGCTATCCGTCGCGTGGGGGCGATCCGGTGGGCATTCCAACCCTCAGGACAGACAATCGAAGGTGAATCATGAGCAAGAAGAAACCAGAGACCAGCAATCCAGCAATTAGCTGGCCCGCAGCGCCGCCGCTGCAGCCGGAGCAAATGAGTGCCAGCCAGCTACCACCGGGTTTGAGTAGACGGGCCGCGCTCGCCTTGGGTGTCGCCTCGATAGCCGCCGGGGTGGCCAGTATTAATGCTGCGGCGCCCGCCGCCGCACAGCAGGCTCGAACCGCTGCCGCGTTGACCGGCACCATCGCCGACGTTAAGCATGTGGTGATCCTGATGCAGGAAAATCGGTCATTCGATCACTACTACGGCAATTTATCCGGGGTTCGTGGGCTCAGTGACAAGCAAGCTCTTGAGCTACCCAATAACGGTTCGGTGCTGGCACAGCCGGCCCCGAGCCGCAAAGACGGCGGGGTGCTGCTGCCCTTCCACTTGGATTCAGCGAAGTACAACTCACAGAACGCCGGTGGTCTAGATCATTCCTGGTCGGGCGGGCACAAAGCCTGGAACAACGGAGCCTGGAACGCCTGGGTGAACGCCAAGACACCGCAGACGATGGGCTATTTCACTCGGGACGATCTGCCCTATCACTACGCACTGGCCGATGCCTTCACCATTTGTGACCACTATTTCTGCTCGGTCACCGGCCCGACTACGCCGAATCGGCTCTACCAGTGGACCGGAAGTATCAATGCCGCCGGCGGCAAGGGAGGCCCGGCCACCAGCAATCCCGCCGACTACAAGCCGGTGTATTCCTGGGGCACCTACGGTGAGGAACTTGAGAAGGCTGGCAAGAGCTGGAAAACCTATGCCAATGACGAAGTTGGCGATTCCGGCTCGCACCCCTATGTCGGAGATTACGGTGATAACCCGCTCTGGCTGTTCCAGGCATATCACGACTCATTGCAATCGAAGGATCCGAAGCTAAGGGCCCTGGCTAGCCACGGTGGCTTGCACGATGGTTGGAAGCCCGATTCGGGCAAGGGCCTCGATGTCAATCACCTGCTCGCTGACTTCGGTGCAGACTGTGCTGCTGGCACGCTGCCCGAGGTGAGCTATGTGGTCGCGCCCTACGGCTGGTCTGAACACCCGGCTGCTAGCCCGGACTACGGTGCGCACTTCACCAATGCGGTGGTGCAGGCGATCTTCAGCAATCCGGAGACCTGGCAGAACACCGTCTTGCTGATCAACTATGACGAGAACGATGGCTATTTTGACCATGTGGTTCCGCCGACGCCCGAGCCGGGTACCGCTGATGAATTCGTTGAGGGACTACCGATCGGGCTGGGGGTTCGGGTGCCGCTGACGGTTGTCTCACCCTGGAGCCGTGGCGGCTGGGTGAACTCGCAGGTCTTTGACCATACTTCGGTGATTCGCTTCCTGGAAGCCTGGAGCGGCGTGAAGGACCACAATATCTCCGCCTGGCGACGTGAGATCTGTGGCGATCTGACCAGCTGCTTCGACTTCGCGCATCCGGACTATTCAATTCCGAAGCTGCCTGACACTGCGCCCCTGGTGGCTGCCGCTAATGCGGATATGTTGAAACCAGCGATTAAGATCCCGGCGACTGGCCAGCAGAAAGCACCTCAGCAGGAGAGCGGCAGCCGGCAGCGACGTGCGATTCCTTATCTGCAAAACGCAAATCTCACCGTCGACCAACAGCAGGACACGCTCAACTTGGCACTACGGAATGCCGGTCAACAGGCGGTCTCGATGGCGCTTTACCTCAATGACCAGCAACCCTTTGCGGCACGCCCCTTCGATGTCTCGGCTAGCTCACCGCGCGACTATCATTGGAAAGTCAGCACCGTCGCGGGTAGCTACGATGTCAGTGTCTACGGGCCTGATCGTTTCCTGCGTCGTTTCGCCGGGAACGTCAATGCCACCGGGCAAGCCGCAATTCCTGCGGTGACGGCGAATGTCAGCAACGGTGCCCTTGAGCTTGTGCTGACGAATCAGGGTGCCAGCAAGCTCACCTTCACCCTGCAGTCAAACGATTTCGCGATGCAGCACAAAAGTGTTGAACTCGCTGCCCAAGACAGTGAATCGCTGAGTTGGCCGCTGCTGGGCGGTTACTACGATGTGGTGGTCAGTGCCGATGACGGCAGCGGCTTCCGCTATCGTTTTGCCGGTCATGCCGGTCATGCCGGTCATGCCGGTTAGTCCGCGACGGTAGCTGCGCGGCTTCTATGCGCAGCTCAGGGTAGCGGCTGGGGCGCCGACGGACCGATATAACGAGCGGATGGTCTGAAGATCTTCGAATCATCTGACTGTTCGAGCACGTTGGCGCACCAGCCGAGTACCCGAGCTGCCGCGAAGGTGGGGGAGAACAGCGACCTTTCCAAGCCGCAGATTTCCATCACAATGGCCGCATACCATTCCAGATTGGTGTGTAATTCGCGCCCGGGTTTGAGTTGCTCCAGCAAGACCGGAATGCGTTCCTCGACAGCGACGGCGAAATCCACTCTTGGTCCGCCAAAGCTGCGGGCTACCTGCTTCAGTAAGGCCGAACGCGGATCCTCGGTGCGGTAGACGGGGTGACCGAAACCCATAATCCGCTTGCCAGCTAACACCTGCTCGGTGATCCAGGGATCGATATTTTCTATCGAGCCGATGGCGTCCAAGGTGTCTAGGGCGCGACTCGGCGCGCCGCCGTGCAGCGGCCCGGAGAGCGAGCCCAGTGCGCCGACCAGACAGGAAGCGGCGTCGGCTCCGGTGGAAGCGATCACCCGAGCGGTAAAAGTGGAGGCATTGAAACCATGATCGATAGCTGCCACTAGATAGTTGCTGAGTGCGGCGGTGTGTGCGGGCTCGGGGCGTTCGCCACTGAGCAGATAAAGATAGTTCTCCACATAGCTCAGGGCCGGCTGAGCGCTGAGAGGTTGCTGGCCTCGATGCAGTCTATGCAAGGCCGCGACGATGCCGGTGACTTTTGCAGCCAGTGAGATCAGTGATTCGATCCGTTCCTCGCGGGAGAGATCATAGAGCGGGGCGAGCCCGGCTCGACTACCCTCGAAGGCCAGTGCGGTTCGCAACCCGGCGAGCACATCGAATTCAGCCTCGGCAGGCGAAGCGGCGCTGCGAGGCTTAGCTAGCAAGGCCAGCAAATCAATGAGTTCGGGTGAGAGAGTTGCCTGCCGGGCGATCCGCCGCCGAAATTCGGTGAGCTGCTCGGCGCCAGGCAATTCTCCAAAGAGCAATAAATGCCAGACCTCCTCCACCGACTTATATTTGGCTAGCTCAATCGCCGAGTATTGCCGGTAATGGTAGAAACCCTGCTGACCATTGACATCACTCAGCATCGTTTCTGTGACCACTACATTACTTAGACCGCGAGGAACCTCTAGCGGCGTGTTATCTAGTCTGGCTGCCGTCTGCATAGTCGATATGCAATCATCAATATTGACTGTTGAGTAATCAATATTGATTCAATCAATAGAAGGTGGTGGCATGACACGATTGAGCACCGCGCAGGCAGCAGCCCGGCTCGGAGTCAAGCCTGCGACGCTCTACGCCTATGTTTCGCGTGGCTTGATTAGCAGCGAACGCGCCGTTGACCATTCGGGCTCGACCTTTGACCCCCTGGAAGTTGAGGCCTTGGCCCGGTCAAGAAGTCGTCAGACAGCCGAACGGGCGCAGAGCGGCGACACCTTGAGTGGCACCCCGCTGATGGTGCTGGATTCCCCGATCACCCTGTTGCAGAACGATCAGCTTTACCTTCGTGGCTTGCCAGCCACCGAGCTAGCCTCCCGGTATAGCTTTGAGCAGGTAGCAAGTTGGCTCTGGGGAGCAGTCAGCCAACCCAGCGACAGCAGCGAGCCGTTTCGGGCTTCGGCCGAGGTCATTGCCGCAGTGCGTCAAAGCCAGCATGCATTGGGTCCTGAGGCCCGCGGCATTGATCATATGCAGCTTGCGTTGCTGCTCGCGGCAAGCCACGATTCGCTCAAGCGGGACCTGGGAGACCAGTCGATAGCCGCACTCGGGCGGAGGATCATTGGATTGCTCGTGCAAGCGCTGCCCGGTCCGGCAGCGCTGAGCCACAATATTGCTGAGCAGCTGTGGGAGAAATTAGCTGATCGCCCGGCAGAAGCGTTGGATCTCGAACTAATGAACACCGCGCTGGTGCTGCTAGTGGATCACGACTTAGCTGCTTCGACACTGGCCGCCCGAGTAGCCGCTAGCGCCCGGGCTCACCCTTATGCCGCCTTGCTTTCCTCACTGGCCGCCTTTGACTCTCATCTACATGGCTCGGTCAGTGTTGATGCTGCCGGGATGCTCCGGCAGGTTATTGACGGCAGCACTCCGGAGCAGGCAATTTCGCAGCAACTGAGCAGAGGAAGTAGACAGGGCGGCAGCTGGATTCCTGGGTTCGGGCATCGAATTTATCAGCACCGAGATCCGCGCGCCGGTGCCCTGCTCGGCCTATTACAGAGCGGCTCGCACTATCAGGAGGCCATGCGCGCGGCAGCGGCGGTGATTAGCGTGGTGCGCGCTAGGACCGAGCAATTAGTCAATGTCGATTTTGCCATTGCGGTCTTGATGATCGGGGCCGGAATGCGCAGCGACGCCGGGCAGACAATTTTTGCGCATGCTCGCACTGTCGGTTGGCTGGCGCACATTATGGATGAATACGGTCAGGCCGCGCTGCGGCTTCGTCCGGTGGGCCAGTACAGCGGTCCGTTGCCGAATCACCCGCTCTAGAGAGTGGCAGCGGGGCAGCTAAGACGGCTTGAGATGGCTAAGACAGCGAGCTGGTTTAGCTGCGCCAGCGAGTGGTCATCAAGAAACCGACGATGGCGATGCCGAAGCCGATCACAATGTTCCAGGCGCCAATGCCGGGGATTGGCAACTGGGTTGGCGTATTGGAGGTGATGTAGAAGGTAATGATCCAGAGCAGGCCGATAATCATCAAGCCGAACATCACCGGCTTGTACCAAACGGCATTCGGCTTGACCGCCTTGCTGCCCTCTGGCGTAGTGGGGCGGGCGGGGCGACGACGGGACTTCGACTCGGGCACAGGTTCTCCTTGACGGGCGGGCAGCAAAGCAAACAATCACAGAACCAGCAAATGCGGGCTGGCTAGTGCAGTTGGTATCCTGCTAACAGCACGATTGCTGTTGATCCACTTGGTTTCTCGCAGCAATTCTAGCGTCAAATTCGTGAGCCGGGTCTCAGTAGCACCGGAACCGGAAATATTCAGGAGCTGCAGTGGAGAGATCACCCGGGGGAAACTCAGAGAACGTGGGGTTCGATGAGCTGGTCGACTCAGCCGATCGTCGTGACCGCGGACGCCGCGCGGCCAGAGCCAAGCCGGTGCAGCGCAAAGGCGTTTTCCGCACCATTGTGCAAGTTTTTGGTGAGTTACTGATCACCCTCGGGGTGATTCTGATGCTCTTCGTCGGCTGGGAACTGTGGTGGACCAACCTGGCTGCTGACCAGACACAGCAGCAAGCGGTGCAGCAGTTCGCCAAGGATCTCAACGCCCCGGTGACGCCGCCGAGCGCACCCAAGGACTACGGCGACCCGGTGGTCTCGAAAGATCATCCGGATGATATGCAAACCTTCGGGGTAGTCTTCATTCCGCGGTTCGGACCGAACTATGAGCCGCGACCGATTGTGCAGGGAACCGATCAGCAGGAGCTGGACACCCTTGGCCTCGGTCACTATCAAAGTAGTGCGATGCCCGGGGCGGTCGGTAACTTTGCGGTGGCGGGTCACCGGCAGACCCATGGGGCGGTGCTGGATAACATTCACACCCTGGTTCCCGGGGACAAGATCTACGTGCAAACCAAAGACGGTTATTACACCTATGTGTTCCGCAATACCGAAATCGTGCTGCCCACTCAGACCAGTGTGCTGCTGCCGGTACCGACAGTGAAGGGCGCCGAGGCCAAGGAACGAATTATGACCATGACGAGTTGTAATCCACGCTTTGGCGCTCAGGAACGAATCATCGCTTATTCGGTGATGGAATCGTGGCAGCCGCTGAGCGCCGGACCGCCAGCCGCCATCGCCGCTCAAGTCAAGAAGATCGCAGAGAAGGGTTAGCACCGTGTACGGATGGATTTTTCGAGCCTTGCCCGGGCCGCTCTGGCTGCGGATCATTTTCGCGGTGATGCTGATCGCCGCGGTGCTGGCCGTGCTGGTGATCTGGGTTTTCCCCTGGCTGTCGCTCTATAACCCCTTCACCGACTCGACGATTGGCTCACCGTGACTACTCGCATTCTGGTCATTGATAATTACGACAGCTTTGTCTACACCCTGGTCGGTTATCTGCAGCAACTCGGTGCCGAAACCACGGTAGTGCGAAATGACGCCGTGACGCTTGACGAGGCAATTGAGCTGGCCGCTGCTCGCGATGGTGTACTGCTTTCGCCGGGCCCCGGCAACCCCGCTGAAGCGGGCGTCTGCATCGAGCTGATCCGTTGGTGCGGCGAGCAACAGAAGCCAATGTTCGGGGTCTGCTTGGGCCATCAGGCTTTAGCGGAGGCTTATGGTGGCACCGTGACGCATGCTCCGGAACTGATGCATGGCAAGACCTCCCTGGTGGAGCATCAGGGAGGGGCACCTTTTGAAGGATTGCCATCCCCGTTCACCGCGACCCGGTACCATTCCCTGGCTGCGCTTCGTGAAACCATCCCGGCCGAGCTGGAGATTACCGCTCAGACCGCTAGCGGCGTGATTATGGGCCTGGCGCACCGCAGCGCGCCATTGCTCGGAGTGCAATTCCACCCCGAATCGGTGTTGACCGAAGGTGGCTACCGGATGCTTGGCAATTGGCTGGAGTCACTCGGTAAGGTCGGAGCGGCGGAAGCCTCCGCAAAACTTAGCCCGCTGATCCATCAGTAGCGCGGCTTCGAGTCGTCGCTAACTTGTGGCTCCTTGGGCCTCAGCAATAGCGGTCCAAGGAGCACCAGCTAAGGCTTCTGACTGGGGCTGTCGGTACTACAGTCAGTCGGCGGACTGCTCGCCCCGGGGCTTGCTGTGCAGCTTGAGCTCGACGTCGGGGTGGGGCTTGGCTTCTCCGGTTCCTTGGCCAGGGTGATGGTCACCGGGCTGCCTTGATCGACGTCCTTATTGGCTGCCGGGTCCTGACCGGTGACTTTCCCAGCTTTGACCTGAGAATTCTCCTCCTCGACAAAACTCACCACCAGAGTCGGCGAAGCTTCCTTGAGGGCTTTGGCGGCCTCATCCTTCGTTTTGCCGATCACCGAAGGCATCGTCACTTTGCCGCTCGAGATATTCAGGTTCACGATCGCGCCCGCCTCGACCATTTTGCCTAACGCGGGCGAAGTGGAAACCAATTGGCCCTGCGGAATGCTGGGGTCATTGACCACCGTAGTGGTGCCCGGGGTGAGTCCGATCTGCCTCAATTGATCGCGTGCAGCGCTCTCAGTGGTCTTAGCCAGCGAAGTGGGGATCACGATATTAGCCGGACCCTTGGAGATCTTCACCGTGACCTCGGAATTTGGTGGCACCTCGGTTCCCTCGGCAGGGTCGGTGCTGATCGCTTTTCCGCTTTCCACTGTGTCGCTATTGACCTGGATAACCCGGGGTCGCAGTGGAACATTGCTCAGCGTGATCACCGCGTCGGTCTCTAGCTTGCCGGCCACCGTAGGGACCGGCACGGTGGGCTCGGCGGCAGGCTTCGCGGTCATCTGGTTGAAAAGATAGAAACCACCGCCACCGAGGACCAGGGCGAGCACCACGAACAGTGTGACGATCCAGGCCCGACGACGCCGTTTAGTGGCTTTGTCGATTTCCTTGGATTCCAGCAGGGACAGCGGGAGCTGTTCGGGCTCCTCCTCGGTGCTCTCGGTGGTGAGTGAGCCACCGCTGAGAACTTTCGCCATCGCCCGGGTGGCAGGTCCTTCCTCGCTAATCGGAGTCGATACCACCGGCGGCGGGCTAGCTGGCAGTTTGGTCGGCACCTCAGCGGCCAGCTGATCGGTAATTAGCGGTTTAACCGGGCTGAGTTCTACCCCGGCCTTGGCCGCACGCAGCGCCCGCCGGAATGATGCAGCGTCCTGAAAACGATCCTGTCGGTCTTTCTGCAAGGCACGCGCCAATACGCTGTCTAGCGCGGCTGAGACCTCGGAATTAAAATGACTCGGCGCTTCAGCGGTCTCTCGAACGTGCTGGTACGCCACTGAGACCGGACTGTCACCAATAAAGGGGGGTCGTCCGGTGAGCATTTCATAGAAAAGACAAGCTGCGGAATACAGGTCACTGCGTGCATCGACCGTTTCGCCGCGTGCTTGCTCTGGGGAGAGGTATTGCGCAGTGCCAATCACCGCCTGGGTCTGCGTCATAGTGGCAGAGGAATCGGCGATAGCCCGGGCGATGCCGAAGTCCATCACCTTAACGGCCGAGCCATCCTGAGTGACCATCACATTGGCGGGTTTGATATCTCGATGGACGATGCCCGCTCGATGACTGTACTCCAGGGCGGAGAGCACACCTAAGGCATAGTCGATGGCGTGATCAATGCTGAGATCGCCCTGCCGGATCAGCTCGCGTAGCGTGCGTCCTTCGACGTACTCCATCACGATATAGGGCACCCTGGTCTGCTCACTCTGATGGCCGGTGAGGTCGGTGGAGGCGTCCCCGGTATCATAAACGGCGACGATGGAAGGATGGTTAAGCCCCGCTACTGCCTGAGCTTCGCGTCGGAACCTAGCCTGGAATTGCGGATCGCGCGCCAAATCGGCTCGCAATAACTTGACCGCGATGGTGCGGCCCAGCCGAATATCCTTACCGAGGTAAACATCCGCCATTCCGCCACGGCCGAGTAGTTTGTCCAATTCATAACGACCATTGAGCACACGTGGTTCAGTCAAGACGCGAACTCCTCTCTGATCGTGATGAACGAGCTATCTGGATGAGTTGAAACAACACTGCCGACCGATTCCCTGCCCGCTGCTTTAAGAGCCAGTGGTCGGCGCATTGGTGCTGGGTTGATTAGACGGAGTGGGTTGCCCGGTGGAGACGATGTAGTTGACGGTTGAGCCCTTCTCCACCTGGGTATTAGGCGCCGGGCTGGCGGAGATCACCTGTCCAGCCGGCACACTAGCCGAGGGCTGACTGGTCATCGCCGGCACCAGGCCAGCGGCGGTCAGCTCGTTATTGTACTGCTGGGCGTTTTTCCCCGAGAAGCTGGGTACTGAGACTTTCTCAGTGCCCTTGGAATAGGTAACTTTAATCGCGTCACCCTTCTTCACCGCTCCGGTGGGGGAGATCTTCAGCACCGTACCGGCCGGGCTGTCGTCAAAAATCTCTTCGGGGTCGACCTGCATACCCAGCGCGATCAGTTGATTCTGCACATCGCTGAACTGCTTACCTAAATACTGATCCGGCAGGATCGTCACGGTGTCCGGGGTCGGAGTGCTGGGCGGAGTGCTTTGCGTGGTGGGCGCGGTGCTTGAAGTGGTGGGCGAGGCCGAGCTACTAGTTGGGTTCGAAGAACTGACCGAAGGGCTAGTGCTTTGCTTTGAACCGCCGAACAGGCCAGCCTGATTTGCAATCAGGGCACCAATGCCGACCAAAACAATCAGGATCAAAGCCACTAGGGGCAGCGTCCAGGGGCTCCGCTTACGCTGCACCGGTGCCTCCTCAACCGGCTCTTCTTCCTCCGGTTGCCACTGCCGTTCGGCCGCTAAGGCTTCAGCACGGCTGACCGCAGGTAGCGCGGAGGTGGCTGGGGCGGTGCTTGCCACCGGGGCGCCGACCACTGAGGTCGGCGCGGTACCGGCGTAATCCACCGGCGCGGTGATCGGCCCGGTGCTGGACTCGAAGAGCAGCATGCCGGGAACCGCAGCGTGCGCCGCCTGAATATCGCCATTGCGGATCGCTTCTGCGGCTTCGGCAAGTTTGGTGGCATTGGCAGGTCGATTCGCCGGGTCCTTGGCGAGCATCGACATCAAGAGGGCCCGAACCGGGCGCGGCAAGCTATCCGGCAGTGGCGGTGGTGCGTCGTTCACCTGAGCTAGGGCAATCGCGATCTGCGATTCGCCGGAAAACGGACGATGTCCGGTCAGGCATTCATAGCCGATGATGCCGAGCGAGTAGATATCGCTCGAGCCGGTGGCGGATTGACCGGTGGCTTGTTCGGGAGCCAGGTACTGGGCGGTGCCCATTACCTGGCCGGTCTGGGTCAACGGCACTTGATCGGCCAGTCGGGCAATGCCGAAATCAGTGATTTTGACTTTGTTTTCCGGGGTTATTAGCAAGTTTCCCGGTTTGATATCGCGATGCACTAGACCCTGGGCGTGTGCTGCGGCCAGAGCTTGAGCGGTCTGCGCGATGATGCTCAGCGTGCGATCGGGGGAAAGCACGTGTTCATGTTCAATGATGGTGGACAGTGGCTCGCCCGGCACCAGTTCCATCACTAAATAGGCGGAACCGCCCTCTTCGCCGTAGTCGAAGACATTGGCAATACCGGGGTGGTTCAGCAGAGCGGTGTGCCGAGCCTCGGCGCGAAAGCGCTCAAGGAAGCCGGGGTCCCCGGTGTACTCCTCTTTGAGGATCTTAATCGCCACGGTTCGCCCGAGCAGTTGATCCTGAGCGCGCCACACCTCGCCCATCCCACCGATGGCAATCCGCGAAGTGAGCTGGAATCTGCCGCCTAAGGTGATGCCTGATGTAGGTCTCACTTGTTCAACACCGCCTTGATGAGTTTTGCTGCGTTCGGACTGGTCAAAGTATTACTGGTCAGAATGTCCTGGCCCTGCACCATGATGGACACCACCACTTGAGGGTCATTGGCTGGCGCGAACCCGGTGAACCAGGAATTCTTCGACGAGTCTGGGATATCAGTCACGGTCTCCGCGGTGCCGGTCTTTCCCGCCACCTTAATTCCCGGAACTTGGGCTCCACTGGCAATGCCGTTGTCCACTACGCTGGTCATCCATTCGGTGAGTTGCTTGGCGATTTCCGGGCTGGTGGATTGGCGCAGCACTTCTGGTTTGAAATCGTAGCTGGCCACCGGCTTCAGGTCAGGGGTGCGCACGCCTTGTACGATCTTCGGCTTCATCTGTACGCCACCATTGGCAATGGCTGCCGTCATCATGGCGACCTGCAGTGGTGTGGCCTGGACGTCTTGCTGACCGATGGCACTCCGAGCCAGTTCGGCCGGTCCTAGGTTGCCGCCACTACCGCCCGGGAATTTACTCGCCGGTGCCTTGGTGTTGACGTTCGAATTATTGGCGATATTGAGATTCGGGTCATTGAAACCGAACTTAGTTGCCTGATCGGTAATGGCTTGCTGACCAAGGTCGAGCGCTATGCCGGCGAAAGGGGTATTGCAGGACTGCTCAAGGGCAAAGGCGAAGCTGGCCTGGCTACGAGCCGCACAACCACCGCTGACGTAGTTGGGCAGACCGACCGGATCGCCCGGAATATTCAGCGTCGCCGGGTTGGGCAGTACCGAGTCTTTGTTGTACTTACCCGAAGCCAGTGCGGCCGCGGTGTCCACCAATTTGAAGACAGATCCTGGGGAATAGGTGCGTTTGTAGGCTGCGCTGCCGTACATATTGCCATTCTGCTGGAAATTGGCGTACTGCGGCGAATTGGTCAACTGATTGAAGTTCTTGGCCACCTGACTGCGGTTGTGGCCGGCCATCAGGTTGGTATCGTAGCTCGGCGTGGAGACCATTGCGATAATTGCCCCTGTTTTGGGGTTCATCACCACAATTGATCCGGTGACGCCCTGGGGAATCATGCTGTAGGCGAGCTTTTGGATTTTGGGATCGATGGTGAGCTCCACCGATGACCCCTTGGGTTGCGATCCGGTGAGGATCTGTGAGATCTGGTCGTAGAACAACTCAGGGGCCTGGCCAGTTAGTGGCTCATCGAGGCTGGCTTCTAGCGCGGTCGAGCCGAAGTCCTTTGAGTAGTAGCCGGTCAGCCCGGCATAAACCTCTGGATCAGTGTATTTCCTGATGAATTTGCAGGAATCATCTGCCGGTGAGGGCACCGATTGCGCAATGGCTTGGCCGCCGACCACAATCGCGCCACGCTCATTGCAGTAGGTCTGCTCCAGGCTGCGAGTGTTCCAGTCATTGGTACGCAAGGAGTCCACGGCAAAGAATTGCACATAGGTCACCGAGCCGAGAATCAGCGCGAACAGTGCGATGGCGACTACCCAAGAAGAACGAATAGCCTGATTCATGATGTACTCACCGCCTCTGCCGAGTCCTTAGTAATACTGATGGTGGGGTTTTTACTGTTGCCATCGGCCGCTGGTTGCGGATCGTCAGCCAGCGGAGTGGTTGAGATTGGCCGCCGCGCCGCGTCGGAGATCAGCAGCAATAGCGCCACAATGATCCAGTTTGCCAGCAAAGAGGAGCCGCCAGCCGCCAAGAACGGAGTGGTCAGTCCGGTCAGTGGGATAAGCCGGGTGACACCGCCGATGACCACGAAACATTGCAGGCCAATGGCGAAGGAAAGTCCGCAAGCCAGCAGCTTTCCGAAAGCGTCGCGGGTGCCCAGCGCGGCCCGGAAGCCCCGGGTGACCAACAGGGTGTAGAGCATAATGATGGCGAGCAGGCCGATCATGCCGAGTTCTTCGCCGAAGGAGGCAATGATCATGTCGGAGTTAGCGAATGGCACGGTTTGGGGCACACCCTGGCCCAAGCCGGTACCGAATAGCCCGCCGCTGGCCATGCCGAAGAGACCGTTGACTATTTGCGCACTGCCACCGGGGGTTCGGTTGTAAACGTCCGGGTCGAAGGCATTGATCCAGGAATCGATCCGCAGCGCCACGTGGTCGAAAATCTTGACCGCCAGGAAGCCGCCGACGGCGACCAGCAGGGCGCCGATAATCACCCAGCTGATCCTGCTGGTGGCGACATAGATCATGGTGATGAAAAGGCCGAAGAACAGGATTGATGAACCGATATCGCGCTGGAAGACCAAAACCCCTACGCTGGCCAGCCAGGCTACAATCATTGGTCCGAGGTCGCGGGCGCGAGGCAATTGCAGTCGGCCGATCTTCTTACCCGCCAAGAGGATGAGATCCCGGTTGGAGGAAAGATAACCAGCGAAGAAGATGGCCAGCGTGATTTTGGCGATCTCACCGGGTTGGAAAGTGGCTGGACCGAGCTTAATCCAGACCCGGGCGCCATTCACATCCCCTGCGGTAATACCGGGAATGAGCGGCAGCAGCAATAGCAGAACACTGACCGCAAGCGAGATATAGGTGAATCTGCGCAGGATCTTATGATCGCGCAGCAGCCAGATCACCACTATCGCGGCAATTGCCGCCACCGACGTCCACAACCATTGCCGAGCTCCCGCACTATCCCCCGTTGCGACGTCCAGTCGATGGATCATCGCCAGTCCCATGCCATTGAGCGCAATCACGATTGGAAGGATGACTGGATCGGCATATTTAGCTCTGATTCGCAGCACAATGTGCATGGCCAAGCCAAGGACCGTGAGAATGGCGGCCTGCAGGTAGAAATCTGAGTCCAACGGAACGTTCAGGTTGATATCCACCAAGGCATAGCCGCCGATGGCGATGATCAAAGCAAAGATCAACAGCACCAGTTCGGTATTCCGGCGTGGTTTGGGCACGGTGATGACCTGACTCATCAGCGACCTCCCTGGCAAGGTGTGGGTCCGGCAGTCTTAACTGGCTTAGCTGGCGTTGAGCCACCAGTGGCTGTCGGACAGTCGGTTGACTTAGCCGAATTCCCGGTCGCCGGTGGCGACTTCGCCGGACTCGTACCCGGACTAGCGGAGTTGCTCGGGCTTTTGCTTGGCTGCGGGTTATCCCCGGTACCCGGTGGACTGACAATGCCGAGCTGTAGATCAGAAACAATCTGCTTAGCATCCGTCAGGGTGGCGGCCGAAAGTGTCTGTTGCAGTCGTTGCCTGGAGAATTCGGGCAGGGAATCTACCGTGACGGCCGTCTCGGTGTAGACGTGCGAGAGCTGGATTGGCCCTAGTGACTGAGAGATTCCATTGAAAATTGCGACTTTCCCGTTGTACTCGCCGACATAATAGCGAGTCTGGGTCCAGGCATAGCCGAACCAGGCACCGCCAATAATGATCAGTACCGCAAGCGCGCTCGCTATTAATCCGAACCAACGTCGTCGTCGGGGTGGCTCGCCCGGCCCCCGGTCTTCCTCGTATTGTTCTGGCTTGTGGGTGAGCACTGCAGCCGCGCGTCGCGACGCGGAGCGGCCGCTGATCAGCGGAATCTTGCCTTCGGCGGCGGCGGTTACCGCAGCACCAACCAACTCGTGTGGTCGATGTGCTAGATCCTCGCGGATCACATCAGCAACGATATGCGCGCCAAGCGAGTCTTGCTGCCTGGATTCGACAGCACTCGGCTGATCACCAGCTGACTCTTCGCCAGCTGAGTTTTCGCCCGGTGACTCCTGGTCGCTTTGCCGTGCCACAAGATCTGGATCTTCATCCACCGACAGCGCGGCCGCCGGAACCACGCTCGGGGTCTCAGCTGCCAGAGGCACTACCTCGAGTTGATCGGTACGCAGGTCGTCGCTGGTACTTTCCGCTACCTCAAGCACCACCACGGTGACGTTATCCGGCGAGCCTGCGGCCAAGGTGAGTTCAATGAGTTTTTCGGCGCACTCACTCAACGATGCGGTCTGCCGGAAAACTTGTTCCACTACGTCGGTTTCGACAAAGTTCAGGCCATCGGAGCAGAGCAGCCAGCGTTCACCCACCGAGGCTTCAAAACTCGTCAAATCGAGTTCGGGGGAGGCGTCGACGTCTCCCAGCACTCGCATCAAAACGTTTTTATGCGGGTGGGTTTCGGCCTCTTCGGGGCTGAGTCTGCCCTCGTCGATCAATCGCTGCACAAAGGTGTGATCGGTACTGATCTGCTCGAAAACGCCGTCCTTAAGTCGATAGGCGCGGGAGTCACCAATATGGGCGAATTCGAGTCGTCCCTCGGAGAGCAGCAGCGCGGTGACGGTAGTGCCCATCCCGGTCAATTTAGGATTGACGTGCACCATTTCCGACAATAGCGAATTGGCGGTTTGAATCTCATCGGCAAGCATGGTGCCAGCGTTGCCTTGGTAGCCGTCCTGGTCTAGATGGATGAGATCCAGCACCGTTGAGGCGCTTGCCACATCACCACCGGCATGGCCACCCATACCATCGGCGACCACGGCGAGAAACTGCCCGGCGTAGGCAGAATCGTCGTTTTTTGCGCGGATCTTGCCGACGTCGGAGCGCGCGGCGTAGCGAAGTAGTAGCGGAGCGGCCATTATGGCCTCAATTCGATGACCGTCTTACCGATCCGAACGGGGACGCCGATTTCCACCGGAAGTGAACGCGTGAGCTGCTGATCAGCCAGATAGGTACCGTTGGTCGAACCGAGGTCTTCGATAAACCAGCGGCTGCCTTGCGGAAATAGCCTGGCATGCCGACCGGAGGCATAATCGTCCTCCAGGACCAAGGTGGACTCTTGAGCCCGGCCCAATAAAATCGGGCTGTTGCCCAGATCGATCACCTGGCCGCTCAGTGGGCCTTCGATGACCACCAAGCGGTGCGCCTGCTGGCGCGCTGGCGGTTCCTCAACAAGCTCTGGATGTTTACGTACTTGTCGAGCCGTTGGGGCACCAGTACGCGCCTTGCGGCCAATCGCGAGATCGCGACGCATGGCGGCCACAATACTGAAAATCAAGATCCAGAGCAGCAGCAGAAAACCAAAGCGCAGGACGGTGAGGGTCAGGGTGCTGGTTTCAATCATCCGCGACCTGCCCTGCTGGGGAGCCAACGGAAGATCATCTTGGTTCTACCGATAGAAATCACCGAACCATCGTTCAGCTCTGTGCTGCCGTTCACTCGGGAACCATTCACAAAACTGCCGTTAGTAGAACCCAGATCGACCGCGGTGGCCCGGCCCGGAGCGGTACGAATCTCCAGGTGTTGGCGGGAGACCCCGGTATCGTCGACCAGAATGTCAGCCTCGGAAGAGCGCCCCAACACGATTGAGGAGGCATTCAAAGAGTAACGTTGCCCATCGATATCCAGTACCGCTTGCAGGTTTTCAGCGGCCGGTGCCTGCGGCGCGGGTGGGGCTGGCCTTCGCGGAGTATGACTCGGCTGCGCGCCGGGATAACTGGGTGGCAGCTGCTGAGCTTGCTGTTGCGGCTTGCCGCCGGTTTTCTCGGTGCTGGAGATGATCTTGAAGTGGCCAGCCTTGAGCTCCGGCTCTTGTGTGAAGGAGACCCGAACCGGCCCTTGTAAGGTGTAGCCCTGCGAGCGGGCGTGCCGAATGGCGACGTCGCAGAGTTCTTCGGCGAGCGCCACTCCCCAAGAGCGGGCTCGCTCGAAATCTGCTTCGCTCAACCGAGTGTCGAAGACATTAGGTGCCAGGGTGCGACCCGCGGCCAAGGTCATTGCCTTATCATCCATTTCGCGACGCAAGGCGCTGGCAATTTCTACCGGTTGTACCTGGGATTTAGAACCGCGGGCAAAGGCGCCGCGGACGGCTTTTTCTAAGCCACGCTCCACGTTATCGAGTATTCCCATCGGCACCTCCTTTCCACTCGCGGTGTCTAAGACACAGTCAGAAAAGCGGGTAGCAGTTACCGCCCGCTGAATTACTTATCGCCTAGATACTACTTGGTGGAGCTGTTAAAGACCTTAAAGCGTGGCCTAAGGGTCAACGTCTGACACGGCTTGAAAGTTCTTCGCAGCGGCAATGCAGAGCTCGTTGTACGCTCTCAAGAACCGCCAAATGACGCGGTTTCGGGGGTCTGTTTAGGCGGATCACGCATCTTTCCGCTATGCTTATTTTCGCTGCGATTCCCATTGAGCAATGTGCTTGAAGCGGAATTGACACTTCGCGCGAGTGGCGGAACGGCAGACGCGCTGGCTTCAGGTGCCAGTATCCGAAAGGGTGTGGGGGTTCAAATCCCCCCTCGCGCACGGCAGACCCCGGTTCGAATTCGAACCGGGGTCTTTTCTTTAAGTCTGTTGAGCGCCGTGGCCTTTGCAGGCTGGCCGAGGCCTGGCCGAGGCGCTATTTGAACGCCGCGATCAGGTCTTCAACGAAGAGGTCGACATCGGATTCCTGGGTATCGAAGGAACACACCCAGCGAACCACCCCGGCGGCCTCATCCCAGTCGTAGAAGCGGTGTTTGGTGCGTAGCTGCTCGGTCACCGCTTTGGGTAGCTGGGCGAAGAGCGAATTCACCTGAGTGGGGTGCATGAACCGCAGGCCTTCTGCTTGCCCATTGGCGATTGCCGCGTCGAGGGCGGTGCGCATCCGGCTGGCCATTGCATTTGCGTGCGCCGCGGAGCGCAACCAGAGCTCGTCTTCCAGCAACGCCAGGAACTGGGCGGAGACGAAACGCATCTTCGAGGCGAGCTGCATGCTGGTCTTCCGGATGAACTTTGAACCCTTGGAGGCTTCGGGATTCAGCACCACCACGGCCTCACCGAGCACCAGGCCATTCTTGGTGCCGCCGAAACTGAGCACGTCAACGCCGGCGTCCGAGGTGAATTCACGCAACGGAACGTTCAGTGCCGCGGCCGCGTTGGCCACTCGAGAGCCGTCCATATGTAGTGACATACCGAGGGAGTGCACGTGCTCGGCGATGGCTCGAACCTCGGCTGCGGTGTAAAGAGTGCCGACCTCGCTGGACTGGGTAATAGTGACCGCTGAGGGCTGGGCACGGTGCTCGTCGCCCCAACCGTAGGCTTCGGTGTCAATCAGTTCGGGGGTGAGTTTGCCGTCTTCGGTGGGGATGGCGAGCAACTTGAGGCCTGCCATTTTTTCTGGCGCGCCTCCTTCATCCACATTCACATGGGCGGTTTGTGCGCAGATCACCGAGCCCCAACGCGGCACTAGGGTTTGCAGTCCGACCACATTCGCCCCGGTTCCGTTGAAAACGGGGTAGACCTCGGCGGCTACCCCGAATTCTGCTGAGAGCCGCTCCTGGAGACGCGTGGTGTAAGCATCTTCACCGTAGGCAATCTGCTGCCGAACATTGGCGGCGACTAGTGCTTCTAGAACCTCCGGATGGGCTCCGGAGTAATTGTCCGACGCAAAACTATGGGTTTTCGCCGTCTCGATGTCTTCAAACACGTCGTTCTTGCCTTTCAGTACTGATTCTTGAGCGAGCGGTGACTGATTCAGCAGTCACTAACTGTGGTGTTGAGCGCGGCTGATGCTACCGATTTGCCGCAGACATGCAGGTACACCATGTCGTAGGAGTATTGATCAGCACTCAGACTCCGGTGCTCGGCATAGCGTGCTCAGCGTCAAGCTCGTTTTCAGTGTAATTGCACCAAATTATGCCACCTTGTAATTTAATACCACACCGCCCGGAGTTCAGCTGAAATCGGGCGCTTCGGGGTGCCCCTCAAGGTGCACGGAGAGACCGGTTTCAGCGGGTTTGAGTTCCGTCTTGAGCTCCCAATCGGGGGTGTACTGCCCGCTGTAGAGCGGCCGATACGGCAGTACCGGATCGCTGAATAAGCAGTCAAGACGCCGAAGGAATCGTCGTTCGACCTCGGCGTAGTGCTGTTCGGTCAGCTGATCGGCGCTCGGCAATGCCCAGGGTTGTAGCACCTTCATTCCGGTGTAAGCGAAGGTGCCATGGAGCAGTCCGAAGAGTAACTCGTTGAGTTCTCCGCTCTTACCACGAGGGCCAATCGAGGCCGCCCGGTCCCCCAGCGTGGTCATTGCCAGCGCACGCTTGGCGACGAAGGGCCCCTGTTCAAATCTCAGTCTGCGGCCATTCACCGGGTCTTTGCCGAACGCAAAGCCGCTCACAAAAACCCGATCAAACCAGCCTTTCAGAATGGCAGGTAGGCCGTACCACCAGAGCGGGAACTGCACGATCAGGGCGTCGGCCTCGATGATTTTTTGCTGCTCACGCGCGACATCTTCCGGTTGGCTGCGCTGCAGAAACGCTCGACGAGTATCACTCGTCACGCTGATTGGCTGCCCGGCCATCGGCACCGGTTGCAGCACCGGATTCCAGCCCATTCGGTAGAGATCTGATTCAACCACCCGATGCCCACTAGCTGCTAGTCGCGATATACCGGCCCGGCGCAAGCTGCCAGTCAGCGAACGTGCTTCAGGGTGAGCGCTCAGCCAGAGGATGTTTTTGTTTTCCGCCATGATTCCAGCTTTGAATCACAGAGACAGATTGTCTAGTACGGTCATTTTTGTCACTATGGATGAATGAGGAGCAGCCGATGAGAGCGAGTGTCAGCCAAGCACTCCAGGTCTGCCCGGTAGAGGTGGCGATTGCGGTAGCCGGCGGTTCGTGGAAGCTCACCGTGGTGAAGCATCTTTTGCAGGGCACTCGCAGATTTGGCGAATTACATCGACTGCTGCCATTGGTGAGCATTAAGACCTTGACCAGGCAGCTGCGCGCCTTAGAAACAGATGGCATTGTGCAGCGAGAAGTCTTTCCCCAGGTGCCGCCCAAGGTTGAGTATTCGCTTACCGAATTGGGCTTCAGCCTTGCCGGGGTAGTGCAGGCAATGGATCAGTGGGGCGCTGAGTATGAGCGATCAATCCTTGCCGACTAAGTTGGGCTGACCGGGTGAAAAATGGCCTACTTAGCTTATTGCTTTAAAAACTTCCAATAGTTTCCAATAAAACTTCCAATTATTTCTTGTTCCAAATTCGCTATTTGATGGAAATCTAAGAGATATCAACTGCGGAGCTGAGTTAGCAGCAGTTTTCTCATAACGTATCAATTGCGCCGGCCAGGGACGTCGGACGAGGCGTTTGCAGGCTGTCGTTGACAGAGATCTGGGCTGACTCAAGTTTCGCTCATGCTCCACCTTTTTGAGGAGAAATATTGTGAAAGCTGTTTTTTCCAAGAGATCGGCACTGGCTCTGCTGGCTAGTTTTGGCGTAATCGGAGCGATAATGACGCCTGCGGCCACCGCTGCGACCGATCACAACCACAGCTCGGCCGCGGTTCCTCTTTCGGTTCAACAGACTATGGCTGGCGAGCCGAGCGCCGAATTATCAGCGCTATGCAATCAGATCAATGATTTCTTAGCCAAACACCCAGCAGTTTTTTCGGGTAGTTATCTCAGCGCCGATTCTCGACTGGTCAATATTGGTGTCGCCACTCAAGAGGACCCCGCAGTCAAGGAACTCAAGGCCTTGCTGGCAAAAATAGATCCACGATCGAAGTTCACCCGATTGACGGTGGCAAAAAATTCAATGACGCAGCTTGAGGAGGCACGTAGCGCTATTGTTCGTGACTACCTCGGCAAAGCCGGTAGCTCGGTAAAGTCGGTAGGCATCGATGCCTCGCAAGACAGCGTGGTGGTCGGCGTAGTGCCGCAAAGTGAGGCCTTCGCAGCCAAAGATGTTCCGGCAGCTAGCACTATTTCGGCCAGCTTTGGTGACCGGGTGGTGTTTAGTAAACAGACCAACCAAGGTCTGGCGGCCTCCAGTCGTTATGACACCTCACCGCACTATGGCGGGGCCGGCTACCAGTGGTACAACGCCTCCGGATCAGCAATTTCTCAAGCAATCTGCTCACTGAGCTTCCCGATTAAAATTGGTACGATTACTTACGGGTTGACCGCTGGGCACTGTCGTCAAGGGACTCAAAGCAATTATCTCAATGCCTACTCTGAGGGCGGCGGAGTGAGTGCTGCGTATAGTTTTGGGCATCACGAGACCACGACCTGGGTAGGTACCCAGGATACTTACGGTGACTTCTCGCTGCTGGCTGGCTCGAACTATCAATCCAGGGTTTACAACGGCCCGATTGGCTCTGAGAGTTCTGTCGACGTGGTAGGGGCTTCCTGGAACTTCCCCAGCATTGGTGCTGGTATGTGCACAAGTGGTCGGACTAGCGGCCAGGTTTGTCGGTATAAGGTCTTGCAGACGAATTTCTGTGCGACCTATGGTATTGCTGGCCAGCCGCAGTATCCGAATTGTGAGTTATTCATGATGGGCTCTGATCAGAATCTTGACGGCGCGTATGACTGCAATGGCTTCATTCCTGGCGATTCGGGTGGTGCTGTCTACTCGGCCGCCCCGGGCGGTGGGGTGACTGGATACGGTATCGTTTCGGCAATCTTGGGTAATTGTCAGTATGTAGCGACCTCCTTGCACGGAGTGCGGAAGTGGAGCCCGACGGCTACGATGCCTTAGGCTTCCTCTAAATAGGCACGAAGCAGGACGGCGGCCCCCACCAAGTGGGAGCCGCCGTCCTGCTTTCTAATCAGAGATGATCAGATACGCGATTTGATATCGGCAGCGTAGGTGGTTACTCGGGTGTAGACGCCCGGGTAGCCAGCGAGTGCGCAGCCGTTGCCCCAGGAGACAATGCCGACCAGCTTGCCACCGATGACCAGCGGGCCACCGGAGTCGCCCTGGCAGGAGTCCTTGCCGCCCTGGGTCAGGCCGGCACAGACCATTGAGGCGGCATCAAAATCAGAGCCGTAGGCCGAAGCGCAGCTGGAGTCGCTGGTGATCGGCACGGTCACCTTGCGCAGCTTGTCCTGGTAGGTGGCATTACCGGTGGTGTCGCCCCAGCCGAGCACGGTGGCGTTGGTGCCAGCGGCGTAGACCGAGGAGTTGGTTTCCAGCGTGGCTACCGGTCCGCTGAAGGCGGTGTTGAGAGTCAAAATTGCGTAGTCGCCCTCACCGGTGCTGGCATAGTTCGGGTTCGCCCAAACACTGCTCACCGTTGAGGTGTTGGGTCCGCCGGTCCGGTTAGCACTGCCACCATTGACCTTGAAGAAGCTGGTTGGGCGCTTGCTGCCGCTACTGGTCAGCACGCAGTGTGCAGCGGTGAGTACCTTGGTGGGTGCGACCAGCGTGCCGCCGCACCAGTTATCTCCGTTGGAGGCTTGATTGACTGCGACGATGGGTGCAAAGTCGCTAATGCTGGCGGTGGTCCCGCCGACGATTTCGGGGGAAGGTACGGCTGCGTTCGCGGTCGCCCCTCCGGTCAGGATGAGGCCAAGTGCGGCCAGCCCAAGCATCGTCGCTTTGACAGTTTTACGCATTATTGCCTTTCGTGGTAGTTGTCCCCTAATCAACAAATGATTGCTATTAAAAACCCTAGGGGAATCCACAGCTGGCAGCCTGCCAGCTAGCTGTCAATTAGCTGCAAATTGACTGACAGTGGGGTGTTCTGGTCACTCCGAGAGCTCAGCGCAAGGGGGCGGCGAAGAAGTCTCGCTCGTACTCGGCGGAGACGATGAAGGCCTGCAGCATCCGCGCACGAATCTCGGTAGTAGTCTGAGCCGCTGCCGTCACCACCAAGTCGATGGCCTGCCGGGTGGCTTCGGCAAAGGACTGGTCAGCATAGGTCTCCAGCCAGCTACGGTAGGGATGCTCGGGGTGCGAGGCCACCTGCAACCGGGTACCCACATCGTGATACAGCCAGAAGCAGGGCAGTAATGCCGCAATCAGAATCGGGTAGCTGTCCCTCGCCGCGTTAAGGTGGTTCAGGTAACCGGTTGTGGTCTTGCTTGGCTGGTGTTCAAACATGTTTCCGGCCGGAATCCAACTTTCATGGAGCTCAAGTTCGGTAACAATCGCGCCGTGCGCACTATTTGCCCAGAATGCCTGTTCTCGGGTGGTCGGGGCTAGCCGGCTCGCTTCAGCCAAAGCCCGAGAGTAATCGCGTAGATAAAGTGCGTCTTGGGCTAAGTACCAGCGGAACGCCGAGTCCTCTAGAGTGCCACTGGCAAGGCCATCGATAAAAGGAAGCGCATCAATATCGGCGCGGACTGGGGCGATCCGCTGCCACCAATCCTGTTCTAGCTCAGCGGCGGTCGGTGCGGTTTCCAGGCCGCCGCGCTGCCAGAGTCCGGCAAAGTGGCTGACTGGACCGCTACCTTGGCCAACTCGAAGGTCTGCGCCGTGCTGGATACTCTCGGTCAGCCAGCGTTTGGCTTGCCGCACCGCTTCCGGCCAGGTCTCACCGGCCGCGCGACGGGTCGCCAAGGCTGAGGAAAGCGAGCAGCCGGTGCCGTGGGTATTGCTGGTTTGTACCCGGCGGCCCGGGAAATGACTGATCGTGGTTCCCTCAACCAGTGCGTCTGGGGCAAGGTCCCCATCGAGGTGTCCGCCTTTGGCCAACACGGCGACCTGAAACTTGAGCGATAGCTTGGTTGCTTGCTCAAGTGCTTCGGCCCAGTCGGTGGCCTGGGCCGAGTCGCTGAGGATGGCAAGCTCGGGCAGATTTGGGGTGACCAGATCGGCGTACCTCAGCAACTTCCGGAGCGCATCTTCGGCCTCGGCATCCAACAGCCGATCACCACTGGTGGCCACCATCACCGGGTCGATCACCACAATCGGCGGTCGTTGTTGCTCAAGCCATTTAGCGACCACCGCAATCACCTGTTGATTGGCCAGCATGCCGATTTTGACCGCGTCGATCTGCACATCATCGCTGACTGCGTTGAGCTGTTCGGCGAGGAATTCGACCGGCGGAAGGTGTACCGAGCGCACCCCTTGAGTGTTCTGCGCTACCAAGGCCGTCACCGCGGCCATGCCATAGCCGCCTTGCGCGGCAATGCTCTTCAGGTCGGCTTGGATTCCTGCGCCACCACTTGGATCGGTGCCGGCGATGCTGAGTACCCGGGGAATCTCGGTGGTTGAGGTGTCTAGTATTTGACTGCTCATGCTTTTCCTCGCCAGGCGATTGAGAGTTGACGGGCGGCGAGCTGGGGGTCCGCCGCCGAACAGATGGCGGAAACCACCGCTGCCCCGGCTGCCCCGGCCTGACGGAGACCGGGCAGATCTTCGACCCTTACGCCGCCGATGGCCACCGCCGGGAGAGTGCAGAACTCCAACAGTGCGCTGAAGCCTGCCAGGCTCAGTGCCGGTGGGGCATCGAGCTTTGTGGAAGTTGGATGCAGGGCTCCGATGCCAATGTAATCGACGCGCCCTGGTTCTTGGGCGGCCGACCGCAGTTCTTCAACGGTGCCGGCGCTCAAACCGATGACCGCCTCGGGGCCCAGGATCTTCCGAGCCAGTGAGACTGGCAGATCAGCCTGCCCAAGGTGCACGCCGTCGACCTTAATGCCCGATTCCCGAGCCGCCAGGAAGATGTCGATTCGGTCATTGATTAGCAGTGGAACGTGGCTCGGTAAGACTGCTGCCACCTCGCCCACGGTTTTGAGAAAAGCTGCCGCCGGGGCGTCCTTTTCACGGATTTGCACAATGGTTACTCCGCCGGCCACCGCTTGATGCACTATCTCAGCGAGTGGGCGTCCCTGTGCTGCAGCCTGTTTCGAATCGGTGACCAGATAGATAGAAAGATCAAGGGTCATTGGCCGACCTGCACAACCGTCAGTTTGGCACGGGCGGCCAGGTCATCGGGACCGATAGAGGCCAGGCTGTCCAGGAAGGCGGGGGCGAAACTGCCCGGTCCTTGGCTGTTACTGCTAGCGATCTCGGCGGCCACGGTGTAGACCGAGACGGCAGCGACAGTACTGGCCAGCCGATCGTTGCTCAATCCGGCGAAAGCCGCCATCACCGCCCCTAGCGCGCATCCTCCGCCGGTGATTCTGGTCAGTATTGGCGTTCCGTTGGAGCTGAGCACCCGCTGCTGCTGGTCAAGGATTAAATCTGTCGGGCCGGAGACCGCAACTACACTCCCTGCAGCAGCTAGAGTGATAGCTGACTCTTGTGCAGCCGCCACCTCGTCGGCAGCGTCCACGCCTCGCCCGCCCCTGCCGCTCCCGGCCAGCGCAATGATTTCGGAGGCATTGCCGCGAATCACGCTAGGGCGTAGCCCGCGGAGTTGTTGCGCAAGTGCCGTCCGGACTGGCAACGAGCCAACCGCCACCGGATCGAGCAGCCAAGGGCTGTCCGCGCGGTTAGCGCCCGAAACCGCTTCAAGCATTGCCTCACGCTGTTCGGCATGCGGGGTGCCGAGATTGATCAGCAGGCCGGAGGCAAGCTCCGCGAAAGAGCCAGCCTCCTTCGGAATGTCAACCATGGCGGGCGCTGCCCCCAGCGCCAACAGCACATTAGCGGTGAAGTTGGTCACTACGGTATTGGTGATGCATTGCACCAGGGGAGAGCGTTCGCGCAGTTCAAGCAGGGCAGACTGGCTGAAGCTGAGGAGTTGTTCTGGCGTGCGCATGGTGCGCGACATCCCTTCGCTAGTACGAACTAGATCAGGTTCGACGGGTGTGTTCTCAGCCTTCGGGGCACCCCGTGTCACGTGTTAACACCACGATAGCGCACCGGCTACCAACAGAGCTGCTGGGGGGTGCTGCTGGGGGGGTGCTGCTGGGGGGTGCTGCTAGGTGTTAATAGCGAAGGGCCGGCCCGAGCACCGAAGTGGTGTTCAAACCGACCCGCGCGGTGAGTGGCCGCGGCTCTCCGCTTCCGCTAGTTATTGCCTGTTATTCAGCAGCGCCGGTGATATTGACCAGCCAGTCGATACCGAATTTATCGGTGAGCATGCCAAAGGAGTCACCCCAGGGGGCCTTCTCCAGCGGCATTGAGACGGTGCCGCCCTCGGTGAGCTTGTCCCAGTAACCGCGTAGCTCGGCATCGTCGTCGCCACTGAGCGAGACTGAGAAGTTATTGCCCTCCTTGAGTTCACCCATATGCGCCGGAGTGTCCGAGGCCATCAGGGTGAAGCCGCTAGGGGTTTCCAGTTGGGAATGCATAATCAAATCGAGTTCTGCTGGCTCCACCGGTGCCTGGAATTCGCCGAAGGTGCTGGAGGTCAGTTCGCCGCCAAGTACAGACTGGTAAAACTCCATTGCCTCCTTCGCTTTGCCGTTGAAGCTGATGTAAGGGTTGAGTCGAGTGGCCATCTGAATCCTCCAATGTGTGAATGGTTACTCAGATCGTACTGCGGCCCTCCGACAAGGTCGATAGCTGCCAGCGCAAGCCTTGGATGATTGCTGCCAGGCCCAGTTCGAAAGCGGGGGCCGCGGTGTAGCGACCAAAGCGAGTTTCCCTGCTGGCCACCGCACGGCTAATCACCGGTGCCTCCGCCTGCAGCTCGCCGACATCAAAAATATTCTCCGGGGCGGTGACGTCCAAGGCCGAGCCGAAGATAAAGGATTCCAGCGCGACAATGGCATTCACGATCTCATCCTCAGGCCAGCCCGCGCGCTGAAAGCCCCGCGCCACTGCTTCATAGATCCTCAACGTCTGCGGGGAGTTGGTAATCGGCTGGACCGCTATCAATGGAATCAGCGGAGTGTGGTGGGCGAAGACGTCGCGATACGACCGAGCCCAGTCTTGAATGGCTTCATCCCAGGGCTTGCTGTCGAAACAGGCTACCTCAACCAAGGACATCAGGTGATCCTGGATCAGGATCAGCAGCTCCTGTTTTGAGCGCACGTGGTTGTAGAGCGCTGAGGGCGCCACATTGAGACGTTTGGCAAGCGCCGACATGGTGAGACCCTGGTAGCCCTCCTGACGGACCAGCTTGAGCGCGGTCTGAGTGATCCGGCCAAGCTCAAGCACCGCCTTAGTCGGTCGACCGGCCTTTCGGCGGACCTCGCTCTGCCGCCCTGCCGGGTCACTCGCCATGTTATTTCCTCCAGAAGTCAAGAATCGATTATCTCATCCGATAGCAGGCTGTCCTTTTTGCCAAATGTGACGTAAGCTACAATTAAATGAATTATATTCATTTAATTGTCAACGCCTAATGGCAGGCGCCTAACTATAGGCAGCTAGCTGTAGTCGCTAGCTGTGGCGGTAATACGGGTAGTGGGCACTAGCTACCGAGAGCAGAGTTGCAAGGGGAGTCATGAGCGTATTGAGCAGAGATGTCGTCATTGTCGGAGCCGGACCCTCGGGTCTGAGCGCCGCTCGTAAGCTGCGCCAGTCCGGTCTGAGCGTCGTGGTGTTAGAGGCGAGGGACCGGGTGGGAGGTCGAACCTGGACGAATCAGATCGACGGTGCCACCCTCGAAATCGGCGGACAGTGGGTTTCGCCTGATCAGACCGCGTTGCTCGGCCTACTCGAAGAACTCGGCCTGCAGACGTTTAGCCGCTATCGCGAGGGTGAGTCGGTCTATCTCTCGGCCGAGGGGCAGCGCACCCGTTATACCGGCGAATTGTTCCCGGTCTCGGCGCATACCGCAGCCGAGATGGAGAAGCTCACCGTGCTGTTGGATGAACTGGCCGCCGAGATTGGCGCCGAGGAGCCCTGGGCGCACCCCAGGGCCCGTGAGCTCGACACGATTTCCTTTCACCACTGGTTGCGTCAGCAGTCGGATGATGAAGAGGCCTGTAACTGCATCGGTCTGTTCATCGCCGGCGGCATGTTGACCAAGCCAGCGCACGCCTTCTCTGTTCTACAAGCCGTGCTGATGTCGGCCTCCGCTGGTTCGTTCAGCAACCTGGTGGATGACGCTTTCATTCTGGATAAGCGAGTGGTGGGTGGCATGCAGCAGGTCTCCGAGTTAATGGCGGCCGAGCTAGCTGAGGACGTAATACTCAACGCTCCGGTGCGCACTATCAGCTGGCAGCAGGACTCGGTGCGGGTGGAGGCCGAGGGCGTGAGCGTTGAGGCGCGTCGGGTAGTGATGGCAGTGCCGCCGAATCTCTATTCCCGGGTTTCCTTCAATCCGCCGTTGCCGCGTCGCCAGCATCAGATGCACCAGCATCAGTCGCTCGGCCTGGTGATCAAGGTCCATGCTGTCTACGACACCCCGTTCTGGCGTGCCGACGGGCTGTCCGGTACCGGTTTTGGTGCCGCAGAATTAGTGCAGGAAGTGTACGACAACACCAACTATGAGGATCCGCGAGGCACTCTAGTGGGCTTTGTTTCCGACGAAAAAGCCGATCATGCTTTTACGCTCAGTGCGGCGGAGCGCAAAGCTGCGATTCTGCAGTCGATCGCCAATTACCTCGGCCCGCAAGCGCTGGAGCCAGTGGTTTACTACGAATCGGATTGGGGCTCCGAAGAGTGGACCCGCGGTGCCTATGCCGCCAGCTATGACCTGGGCGGCCTACACCGCTACGGTGCCGATCAACGCACTCCGGTGGGGCCGATTCACTGGTCCAGTTCCGATCTGGCCGCAGAGGGCTATCAGCACGTGGATGGCGCGGTGCGCATTGGCCAGGCTACCGCGACTAATATCATCGCTGAGTTGGCTAGCTCGTCGGTAAATCCGGCGCAGTCGGCTCCATCATCGGCTGGTGCCTGATGCGTTACGTGGTCTGCTACCAGGCGAATGCCAGGGGGCAGGAGGCGCTGAACCTTTCGATTGCGCTAGCTCGGCGGCAAGAGGCCGAGCTAGAGATTGTGCTGGTGCTGCCGGAAGAGTCCCCCTTCGGGGCGGTCTACCCACCCGCGCCAGCCTCTCTGGTACAGCAACAGGCCGAACGCTGGCTGGCCGAAGCGCTCGCGATGGTGCCGAGCGATGTGCCAGCTCGGGCTCAGTTGCGTCACGGCGAATCCGAAGCCGAAGCGCTGATTGCTGCTGCCGAGGAGTTTGACGCTGCGTTACTGGTGATCGGTGCGGCCAGCCACGGTCTGTTCAAGCGATTCACCGTGGGCAGTACGGCGAGTTCGCTCTTACACGCGGCCAAGGTGCCGGTCGCCTTGGTGCCACAGGGATATCAGAATCAAGAAGCCATCACCAGGATGAGCGCTGGCATCGGCAGCCGGGCCGGTGCCGACGAGGTGCTTGAGTTAGCTCTTGACTCGGCGCAGCGCCGCGGTCTGCCGCTCCGGCTGATCTCGCTGCTACCACTGGATGGTGTGCAAACCGCCGCGCGGGAGAACTTGCAGAGCAAGCTCAACGCTGCGCTGGACTCCCGGCCGGAGCTAAATCTCGAACCGGAAGTCGTGGTGGCGCAGGGCGACAGCATTGAACAGGCCATCGACGCGCTGTCTTGGGAGCAGCCGGGCGAGATCCTGTTGATCGGATCGAGCCGACTCGCACCGGCCAGATCACTCTTTTTGGGTAGCACAGCGCAACGAATCCTGCGAGCACTTCCGGTGCCGATGATCGTGTTGCCGCGCGGCCATCAATCGCGAATCACACCTTAAGGCACGAGGAAAAGAGAAGAGAGTCCGATGAGCAATTCTTCAGCAACGGAGCTGAGCGATAAGAGCGATAAGAGCAGTAAGAGCAGTACAGGTCTGAGTGAAAAAGGCCTCAAGGCGGGATCGGTTGGCCTGTTGGGGGCGGTGGTGATCGGTATCTCGTGCATCGCCCCCGCTTACACCCTGACCGCGGCGCTGGGGCCGACTGTCTCGGTGGTTGGGGTGCATCTGCCAGCGATTTTCTTGGTCGGCTTCATCCCGATGCTGCTGGTCGCTTTTGGCTATCGCGAGCTCAATAACGCGATGCCGGATTCCGGTACTTCCTTTACCTGGGCGAGCCGCGCCTTCGGGCCGTGGATCGGCTGGATGGGCGGCTGGGGATTGATTGCCGCGACCATTATCGTGCTCTCGAATCTTGCCGCCGTGGCAGTTGATTTCTTCTACTTAATGTTGGCGCAGATCTTTGCTAATCCGGAGCTCGGCGAGCTGAGTAAGAACTTACCGCTGAACATCGCCACCACCTTCGTCTTCATTGCCTTGGCATGCTGGATTTCCTATCGGGGTATGGAGACCACCAAAAGCTTCCAGTACATCCTGGTGGCTTTCCAGCTACTCGTGCTGGGCTGGTTCGCGGTCTCGGCTTTTATTCATGTGTCCTCCGGAACGGCTTTCGATGCCACCGCGATCACCGCAGACTGGTTCAACCCTTTCGCGGTGAGTTCGTTCTCCGATTTCGCCGCCGGGGTCTCGCTGTCAATCTTCATCTACTGGGGCTGGGACGTCACTTTGACGATGAATGAAGAGGCAAAGAACCCGGAGAAGACACCCGGACGTGCGGCCACTCTTACCGTGGTGATCATCGTCGCGATCTATCTAGTGGTGGCGCTCGCCACGCTATCCTTTGCGGGTATCGGTGATACCGGTCTCGGCGCCGGAAACCCAGAGAACCAAGCAAGTATTTTCGCGGTGCTAGCCGGTCCAGTGATGGGGCCGTTCGCCATTCTGATGTCCTTGGCGATCCTCTCCAGCTCGGCGGCATCATTGCAGTCGACCTTCGTTTCGCCTGGCCGCACTCTGCTCGCGATGGGCCATTATCGGGCGCTGCCAAAATCCTTCGGCCGGATTAGCCCGAGCTATAAATCTCCCTCGGTCGCCACCATCGCCTCGGCGATTGCCGCAGCCGGTTTCTATGCGCTGACCCGGATCATCTCGGAGAATGCACTCTGGGACACCATCACCGCACTGGGTATGATGATCTGCTTCTACTACGGGATCACCGCGCTGGCCTGCGTGTGGTTCTTCCGCAAGCGTTGGCTGCGTTCCGCGCGGGACTTCTTTTTCGCTTTTCTCTTCCCGCTGCTCGGTGGCGTGATCCTGTTGGTGATGTTCGTCAAAACGGCCGTCGACTCAATGGATCCCAGCTACGGCTCCGGCTCAGAGATCGCGGGCCTCGGTCTGGTCTTCATCCTGGGTATTGGCGTGATTTTGCTCGGTGCCGTGCTGATGCTGGTGATGTATCTACGCAAGCCTGAGTTCTTCCGTGGCCAGGTGCTCAAGGTCGGATCGGCAGACTAAGCTCGCGGGCCGGCTTTCTCAAATGTTTCTGCCGGGCCGCCGACACAGCCAGCGGTGCCCGGGCTGGAGACGCACCGGCGAGATGGGTAGAATGGTGCGCGGCCTGGGTGCAGACGGGCTTCCGAATAGCTCAAACCCCAGGAATCCCATGAAAACCAGCGCACCCGCCCACTACGCCAGCCTTGGCAGTCGTTATTTTGGCATCTTGCTCGCCGTGATGGCGGTGATCGTGGTGCTCTCCGGTATTGGCGCTGTGAAAGGCGTGCAATTCGGTCCGATCATCACCGACGGCGGCTTCTTCCTGTTCCCTTTCGCCTACATCCTCGGCGATGTGGTGAGCGAGATCTACGGTTTCAAGGTTGCCCGGCGAGCGGTGTTCACCTGTTTTGCGCTTTCGCTATTTTCCTCACTGTGTTACTGGATTATCATCATCCTGCCCGGTTTCGACGACGATTTCGGTCATACGCGGCAGGCGGCTCTGGAGAATGTGCTCGGCCCAATACCGCTCTTAGTGATGGGCTCACTGATTGCCTTCCTGGCCGGGCAGCTGACCAATTCGTTCATCATGTCTCGGTTAAAGGCCAGGCAGGGTGAGCGTCGGCTCTGGGTGCGGTTGCTGAGTTCCTCGGGCGCTGGAGAACTCATCGACACCTTGATCTTCTGCACCGTGGCGGCTCCGGTGATTGGTATTACCGATGTCGGCGGCTGGGCCAATTACGTAATTGTCGGCTTCGTCTACAAGGTTGCCGTGCAGTATTTGTTCGTGCCGGTGACCGCCGTAGTAATCGCCTGGATCAAGAAGCGCGAGCCGAGCTATGGTCAATCCGTTGCCGAGAGCGTGAGCGTCTAGCCACCCAACATCCCCTTGGCGTAGGCGGCCTGGCCGACGTGCTGGGAGCAGTCGGAGAGCACGCTGACCAACCGCGCGCCGAGTGTTACGGGCGGGTTCCAGCGGGTGTCGACCACTCGATCCAGGTCTTGATCGCTCAGGCTGGCTACGTAGTCTTGGCTCATTCGATGCACCGCTGCGTGATACTCCGAGAGCAGTTGCGGGCTGTCGAAGACGACCGAGGCAGCATCGTCGGGATTGTGGCCATAACCGGTATCGGCGTCCCGCAGGGGCAGACCGGCGCGCTCCGCGAAACCTTGCGCGGTCCATAATTGCTCGGTGCCCGCGACGTCGGCAAGATGGTCATCTTGGATCCGACTGAGATGCCAGAGCAGCCAGCTAATCGAATTGGAACGTTCTCGACCGGCTGCCGCGGGCTGAGTATTCATGGTTTGGGTGGCCAGGCCCTTGAGCACGTCTCGGACCTCTTCGTCGATTCGATTGAAAGCGTCGGTCAACAGCTCGGTGGTTTTCAAAGCACTCTCTTTCTTCGCAAGTCTCAGCTGGTGTAAGTCATTGTGACTGTTTGGCATTCCCGTGCCCAGGGCCTAGCGCCCGGCGGCGTATCCCTGCATGCCACGCGGATTTGCTGCCGCGTAGAAAACTCCGGTCTCCGGATCGACGCCAACTACTGAGAGTCTGCCCAGGGCCCAATCGCCGGCCCGGCTCACCCGGTGTCCGCGACGCTGCAGTTCCTGAATGACCTCTTCACCCAGCCGGTTCTCAACTACCACCCCCGCCGGTTCCCAGGTCCGGGGCCAGAAGGAACCGGCCAGCGAGGTGGTGTGTAGCGCCGGTGCGTCGATGGCCTGTTGTGGAGAATAGCCGCCCACCAGGGTACGGAGCAGATAAAGCAGTTGCCATTGATCCTGCTGATCGCCGCCTGGCGAGCCGAGGGCTGCCACCGGCCTGTTATTTTTGAGCAGCAACGTTGGTGTCAGGGTAGTGCGAGGCCGCTTGCCGGCTTGCAGGGTCGCTGGGCCGCCCTCCTCCAGCCAGTTCATCTGCAGTCTGGTGCCAAGGCAAAACCCGACCTCGGGAATGTACGGTGAACTCTGTAGCCAACCACCGGACGGGGTGGCCGAGATGATATTGCCAGCCGCGTCGATCACATCCAGATGGCAGGTATCACCACGAGTCTCGCCATTCGAACGCACCGTCGGTTCACCGACTCCGAGCTGGTTCATGCCCGGGGCGGTATATTCCAAACGGAGCGGTGGTAAGAAGGCCTTAGTGCCAGGAATATCGCCGGGGCGGAACTCCCGACTTGCCAACTCGGAGATTTGCTCGCGTCGGCCCTGAGCATAGTGTTCCGAGAGAAGTTCCGCTAAGGGAATATCTTCGCGGTCACCGTAGTAGGCATCTCGATCCGCGTAAGCGAGCTTTTGCGCCTCGATAATGTGGTGAGCGCCCAGCGCTGTCGACGGGTCAAGTTCAGCATCCGGATAGCCGTCAAGAATCTTCAGGCTCTGCAGCAGCGCTGGCCCTTGACTCCAGGGGCCGACCTTGGCGATCACGTGGCCGCGAAAGTTACCGAGAACCGGTTCTTCGTAGCCTGCCGAAAAAGTCTGGAAATCCGCGGCGCTGATTACCCCGGCGTGATCGGTGCCGGAGGAGTGCCGATGTGGCATGGCGGCAAAGCGTTCAACGGCCTCGGCGACCTGGTGCCGCCAGAACTGCCGGGTGGCCTCGATTTGGGTGGTCCGATCGCCCTCCGGTGCTGCGCTGCAGAGATTCTTCAGAGTCGCCGCCCAGGGCCGGTTGTAGATCAGCTCACCGGCCTGAGGAACTCGTCCTTCGGGCAGCCATTGCGAGGTTGAGCTCGGCCAGTGCTCGATGAAGAGTTCCTGAACGGTTTCGATGGTACGTTGCACCCCGGCGGCCATGGGATGACCGTTCTCGGCATAGCCGATGGCGTATTCCAGTACCTCGCTCAGTGACCAACTGCCGTAATCGCGCAATAGCAGCAGCCAGGCGTCAACGGCGCCGGGTACTGCTGCCGCTAGGGCGCCTGAGCCGGGTACCAATTCCAGTCCTTCAGCCAAATAATGTTCGCGACTTGCCGCCGCCGGTGCCGGTCCCTGGCCCATTAGCACCTTGGGGGCGGGGTCTTCGGCGCTGGCGAAGATTGCGGTCAGGTCGCCGCCCGGTCCGTTCAGATGGGGCTCCACCACCTGCAGCACAAAGGCGGCCGCGGTTGCCGCATCGAAGGCGTTGCCGCCACGTTCCAACACCGACTGTGCACTCGCGGTGGCCAGCCAGTGCGTGCTGGCGGCCATCCCGAAGGTGCCTCGCAGAGTAGGACGAGTGCTGAAGCTAGCGGGCGGCGTAAAACTCATACCGTCAACCTAACACCAGCCGACTCCTGGCGGTTTGCTGCAGTCCTGGCCTTAGCTTGAGTAGTAGTTCCCCAGCGTCTCAGCCTTGAAATCGAAAAAGCTGCCATCCTCAATCGCCAGCCGGGCATCGTCAACCATTTTGACCACGAAGCGTTCGTTATGGATGGAGATCAGGGTGTGCGAGAGCATTTCCTTGGCCTTGTAAAGGTGATGGATGTAGGCGCGAGAGTAGCTTCCGCAGGTGTAGCAATCGCAGCCTTCCATCAGCGGGCCGAAGTCTCTTTTGTACTTGGCGTTGGAGAGGTTCTTTCGGCCGTACGGGGTGTAGAACGCCGAGTTGCGAGCGACTCGAGTCGGGGAGACGCAATCGAAAGTGTCGGCACCGTTTTCGATGGCGACGAAAATATCGTCCGGTTCTGAAATGCCCAGTAGATGTTTCGGCTTGTTCTCGGGTAGTTCCTCGCAGCACCAGCGCACGATGGTGCCAAGATTTTCTTTTTCTAAGGCCCCGCCCAGCCCGAAACCATCGAACTGCGTCTCAGCGATCTCCATGTTGCCCAGGTCTCGGCAGGCCTTGCGGCGCAGATCTTCGTACTGGGCGCCCTGAATCACGCCGAATAGTGCCTGATACGGCTTGCTGTGCCGCTCTTCGGTGAGCCGGCGATGTTCGGCTAGGCAGCGTTCAGCCCACAGCCGGGTGCGTTCCAGCGCATTTTCCTGATACCCCCGCGAATTATGCAAGGTGGTGAGCTCGTCAAAAGCGAACATAATGTCGGCACCGAGTTGGTGCTGCACCTGCATAGAAACTTCCGGTGTGAACCGGTGCCGCGAGCCGTCAAGGTGGGATTTGAACCAGACGCCGTCATCATCGATATGAGCTAGCCGCTCCCGTCCGGCAGCTACTCGGTCATCAGCGCCTGCATTGTCCACCGCATCCATATTGATCACTTTTTTGAAGCCCGAACCCAGGCTCATCACTTGGAAGCCCCCGGAGTCGGTGAAGGTGGGGCCAGCCCAGTTCATGAAACTGCCCAAACCACCGGCTTCGTCGACGATGTCCGGGCCGGGTTGCAGGTAAAGGTGGTAGGCATTGGCTAGCAATGCCTGGGCACCGAGCTCGGCCATTGACTCGGGCTGGACCGCCTTGACCGTGGCCTTGGTGCCAACGGCGATGAAGGCTGGTGTTTGAATCTCTCCGTGCGGGGTATTGATGGTGCCGGTACGACCAAGGAATTCACCCGCCGCGGGCACGGTATCGCTCAATCGGGTTTGCGTGGTGAAGCTGAAATCAGGTGAAGACACCTGTCTATTCTCGCCGATCAATGGTGGATTCACATTTCGTGATAAATGCAAATGATAATCATTATCGATAGTATGAAACGAAGCCACGTAGAAAGAACACCATGATCCTTACTGATCGACGGCGTCTGCGCCGTCGGTATCTCTCTTGTCTTGCCGTGCTGGGGGCGTTAGCGTTGCTCGCCGCTTGCGCCGTCAATCCAACTTTTCAGAACGAAGACCATCGGCTCAAGGTGGTGACCACCACCGGGATCATTGCCGACTTAGCACGCAATGTCGCCGGAGAGCGGGCGAACGTGATTTCCCTCGTGCCTGAGGGTGCTGATCCGCACACTTATGAGCCGAGCCTGCGCGATGTGCGGAATATCGCTTATGCGAATCTCGCCTTGACCAACCATCTGCTGCTCGAAGAGCACAATCTGATTAAGTCCCTCGACGCCAATTTATCGCCCGGCGTGCCAAATATCTCGCTTGCCGAGGCGAGCGAAAAGTATGGTGCGCACATCATTCCGCTGATGGAAAGTCTCACCCTGGATACCATTTGGCTCGGCCTGCGGGTGCGCGGCACTGGAATCCAGCTGGGTGCGGATCGTTCATCGGACGTTCGGTTGCGAGCGACCAAAGTAGAGGGGCCCGGGGCGCTGATCGCCTATGGCACCGAATCGTTTGGTAAAACCGAAATCTATTTCAACTCCGCCGACGGCCTTGACGATCAGGATCAGACCACCTTGCCGCCGGACGCCCACACCCACCTGAGCTGGGCTTTCACTAAGCCGGGGATCTACCGACTAACCGTTGGCGCCGAGTTGCTGGTGCGACCGACCACCGCTCCGCAGCAGCTGGGCGAACAGGAGTTCAGCTTCGCCGTCGGAGTCGATCCCGCGCAGGCCGGTCCAGGCAGCAATGGCAAAGCCCGGCAGGTGCTCAGTAGCGGCCATGCTGACGTTACCGCAGATCTGGACCGGCACAGCTTGTACTTTTACGCCGACCCCGAGGGCTCGGGTGATTTAACCCAAACTGTATTTGATCCGAATAACAGCATTATCGAGGTGCCGAACAAAGCATTGCACGAGGTGCCGGCAGGCCCCAGCTACCGCTTTCTGGGCGATTCGGGCGCCTCGATCTACCAATTGCCTCAAGCCGTGCTCGGTAAGCATTTGCACGGCGAAATCGACCCGCACCTATGGCAAGACGTGCACAATGCGAAAGCTTATGTTGGCGTCATCCAGGATGCCTTGATCAAGGCCGATCCGACGGGAGAGGCGAGCTATCGGGAGAATGCGCGCCGTTATCTCAGCCAGCTGGATCAGCTCGACTCTTATATCGAAGCGAAAATCGACACCATCCCCGCCGCGCAACGTCAGCTCATCACCACTCACGATGCTTTCGGGTATTTCGCCGATCGCTATCACCTCACTATCGCTGGCTTTGTTACGCCCAACCCAGCGGTTGAGCCGAGCATTGCGGAACGCCAAAAACTCACTCAGACGATGAGTAATCTCAAGGTCAACGCGGTTTTCCTGGAACCCAATTTGCGTAGCCGTTCCTCCACCCTGAGTCAGGTCGCCGCCGAACTCGGCGTCCAGGTCTGCCCAATCTACGGCGATACCTTCGACGAGCACGTTGGCTCTTATTTAGAGATGATGCGCGCCAATGCCGACTCAATCGCCACTTGCCTGAAACCCTCAAAGAAAGTCACCCCATGAAATTGATTTCCTCGGTGGCGGCATCAATCCTTGCCGCCGCGGTGCTGAGCACGCCGCTCTTGCCGCCCTCGCCAACCGCGCCCACTGTTCAGAACACTCCGCAGACCATCGCTCCTGACGAGCCAGCGGTGAATGGTCAGGCGGTGATCTCCAATGGTCACGTCGATATCGGTCCACGCTTCAGCCAGGGGCCGAACGAGAACTGGGCCGTTCAACTGCACGATGACTCTGGCGCGAAGCCTGTCTGGCGTTCGCTTCCCGATGTGGTGCTCCAGGTCTCCGATCAGGCCAAGCAGGCTGTGCCGGATGACCCGAGTTACCGATTCCTCGGTATCCCGGCGGGTCAGGAAGTCTATGTGGTGCCGCAAACCCAGCAGCCCGGCGTGGTCTGGGTGGGTTGGAATACCCAGGATCCCCGGGTCATTGCGTCGATCAAGCGACAGGCGAGATTCAGTCTAGTCTCGGCGCAGGGCCCCGGTTCGGTGCTGATGTATTTGCAATCCGGAGACCTCAGCGCTCCCCAAATCCTATGGAACTCCACGAAGGCTGCCCGTCAAGACATTTACATGGACGCCAATGTGCATACTCACGCCAACTGGGTTTTTAGTAAACCCGGTAGTTACCTGTTGACGGTCGAGTTCGCGGCTGAGCTCAGCAACGGCAAGACCAGCGTAGATCGGCAAGTGCTGCGCTTCGCGGTCGGATCAGGCACCAATCCGCAGGACGTTTTCAACACTGCGGTACAGCAGCCATCTCAGCCCGCTGGCTCAGCTGCGGATGCCGCTACGGATCAAACAGGGCAAGGACTGATCTGGCTGGCTGCGGGTGGTGCGGCGGCGCTCGCCGTGCTGCTGATCGTGGTGTTGTTATTGCGTTCGCTAGTAAAAAGCCGCCGCGCCAAACTGGCGGTGGAGAACAGTGCTATCGATTCTTCCTCCGGTGGGCGGTCATGACGGCGAGAGCGAGGGACGCCGTTGATCTGCCGGATCGAGACGTGGAGGCCCTGCTGGTCAAGGGGCTTGAGGTGGAGTTGGCGGGCCGGCCAGTGCTTCGCGGTCTCGACCTGAGCATCAAGGCGGGTGAGCAGGTCGGTTTACTGGGGCCGAACGGAGCCGGGAAAACGACCTTGCTGCGTTCCATCCTCGGCCTAGTTCGTAGCCGAGGTAGTGTCCGGATAGCCGGTGTCTCCCGGGCTGCAGGACGGCAGCGCATTGGCTACGTTCCGCAGCGCCACGAGTTTTCTTGGGACTTCCCGATTACCGTTGAAGCGGTGGTGATGACCGGCCGAGTCGCGCGAATCGGCTGGTGGCGTCGTCCCGGGGAGCCGGACTACCGGGCAGTGCGAGCAGCTGTGCACCGGGTCGGCCTGGATGATTTGCGGGCTCGCCCGGTCGGTGAGCTTTCCGGCGGTCAGCGCCAGCGCGTCCTGGTGGCCCGTGCCCTCGCGCTCAACCCGGAATTATTATTGCTGGACGAGCCCTTCACCGGGCTTGACGTGCCAACTCAGGAGTTGCTCACCGATCTCTTCCGTCAGCTCGCCGCTGAGGGGAAGGCGTTATTGATGACCACTCACGACCTCTACAGTGCCGCTCTGGAATGCAGTCGAATCGCCCTGCTGGATGGCAAGATCCTGATCGACGCGCCACCACGAGAGGTACTCAGCTCGGAACATTGGCGACGGGTCTTTGGCAGTCGGGTGGTGTTGCCGGAATTACCTGATGTTCCCGGGCTTGCTGAGGTGCTTCGATGACTCCCGTAGATTTCCTTCAGGACCTGACTAACCCGACCTTGAGTTTCTTGCCCAAGGCGTTGTTAGTTTCGCTGTTCTCCTCGATTATTTGCGGGGTGATCGGCTGCTTCGTGGTGCTACGCGGCATGGCCTTTATTGGCGACGCCGTCTCTCATGCGGTTTTCCCCGGTTTAGCGATGGCTTTCGTGGTGCAGGGGAATTTATTACTTGGCGGGGCGGCGGCGGGAATTCTTACCGCCATCTTTGTCGCGATTTTTTCGCAAAACCGCCGAATCCGGGAAGACAGCCTGATTGGCGTGATTTTTGCTGCGGCTTTCGCGCTGGGCATTATCGTGATCTCTCGGGCGCCTGGCTATGCCGGCTCGCTGGAGTCCTTCCTCTTTGGATCGATCACCGGTATTCCGGTGGAAGACGTGTGGACGGTGGGGCTGGGAGGTGCAGCCGTGCTCCTCATCATCGCTTTATTGGCTAAGGAGCTGATTGCGGTGAGTGTGGATCGAGAGATGGCCCGCGCTTTGGGACTGCCCGTGCTTTGGCTTGATATGGCGCTCTACATTCTGGTGTCCATCGTGGTGGTGCTTTCGATTCAGACCATCGGGAACATCCTGGTGCTTGCCTTGCTGATCACCCCGGCGGCGGCCGCCCGGCTGCTCACGGATCGGCTCTGGGTGATGATGCTGGTGTCGCCGATGATCGGTGCCTTCTCCGCCGTGGCCGGCCTATATATTTCCTGGAGCCTGGACTTTCCAGTGGGCGGCACCATCGTCTTGGTGGCCACCGCGGTGTTTGTCCTGGCTTGGTTGTTAGGACCTAAACACGGCCTTCTGGGCAAGGTGTTACGGGGCAAGACGCATCTTGTTGACAATCGTTCTCAATTAATCAAAGATGAAGTTGTTGAGAATCATTCTCAACAACTTCATCCCCTCGACGCTAGAAAGAGCGCATCGTGACTATCAGCCACACTCTGGAATCTTCCCCAACCACCAAGCGATTCAGCCGGACCGGACGCCGGGCGGGTATCGCAGCTACCGTTTTCGCCGGCATTGCCGCCCTGACGCTGGCGGCAGGTGCCCCCGCCCAAGCCGCTACCGTCATCACTGAAGGTCATATCGACGTCGTCCGTGCTTCGATCAGCAGCGATGGCAGCAAGCTGGTGCTCGGCACCAATGATGAAAACAAGGGCAACTACTACACTGCGGCGCAAGCTAGCTCAGTGGAGTTCGACGTGACAAAGAAGGAGGGCACCAACTGGATCATCCCGGCAAGCCAGACCGGCAACGAGCTGTTCACTGGTTTTGCGGGCTCCGGTAACGAAGCCCCCGGGGCCGATTCCGGTGAAAAGGGCCTGTATACGAAGCTGGCCGGCGGCGATCACATTAAGTTCACGGTCACCCCCGCTGCGAGCAACCCCGGCACCCTGAGCTTGAATTTCCCCAGCACCACCGGAGTGGTGACAGCCGGGAATAGCTACACCGTCGCTCTGAAGGCTGGTGAAGATGAGGCCTTCCACGCTCATCCCAAGTGGACCTTCAGCGCCAAGGGCACTTACTCGGTCACCGTGACCGCGAGTAACCCCGAAGGCAAGGTGGCTAATTCTGGAGCCATCACCTTGAAGTTCGTCACCAAATAAGGCGACGAACTAACCGGTTCACGCCGGGTGCGCAAACGTCTCATTGCCCCCGCCAAGGCGTTTGCGCACCCGGCGTGGCCGCGATTAGCACGAGAAAATACATGGAAAGAATTCAGTGAAATTTCGCCCCGTCTTGCGCCAGGCTTCGATCATCCTCGGTATTTCTATGGCGGCAGGGACGATCCTGCTACCAGCTCTCCCGGTGCAAGCAGCACCGGCAACGCCCTCGCCGGTAGTTCTTGACGCGGGCTACCTTCAGTTCGCTCCCTTAGTGAAGGCTTTTGACGGCAACCCAGGCCGGGTGGAATCTTTCACCCCGGGCATCGCCGTGAATAAGAAGTCCTGGTTAGAAGACGCTGAGACGAAGAACTTCAGCGCAGAAACCTTTCTTCCAGCTAACCAAGCGATTATTCATCTTGGAGAGCCGGATCGAAATGCGGCGGGAGGCTATGGCACACCGGCCACCGAGAACTTCCTGGCTGGCGGAGCGCTGAAAGGAAGTAAGCAGAGTGGAGCTGACTACATCGCGGCGGGGAGGCTCTTGCTAGGGAGCGGAACCTTAATGTCCAAAGGAGCCGACAAGAGCAGTTCGGAACTCAACGCTCGCGGCGAGACGACGCGAGATTTCACCGGTAGTAACTCGGCTAATGCCATGAAACTCACTGCGGTCAGCGGGCCCAGCGGAGCCACCGCCGTCGTCACCGGCAGTGCGGGCGGCACCGAAAACAGCTGGGATAGCGGCAAGCTCAGTTCCGGAGCCGCTCAGCCAGCCCTCGAAATGAACATTACCGGTTCACTCGCTACCCACTTCAGTGCAGCCGGTCGCTATTGCCTGACGATCGAGCAAACCATTAAGAGCAAACAAAGTGGCTTGCTTAGCGCTTCTGCTACCTACACCGTCTATGCCGGTAAGCTACCCGCTCAACCGACGTTGTGCGAAGGCTCTCAACCGGATCCGGACCCGGGCACTCCGGACCCGAACAACCCCGATCCAGGGACGCCTTCCGCACCCGTCAAGGTGCTCGGCTCGGGGCACCTTGATATCAGGGCGCCGCTCAGCGGCAACGGTAAGTCCTTGCAGCTCCAAGCCGCCAACTCGCAACAGCGAGTCCCCTTCAAAGACCTGGTGCTGACCGGCGTCCGCTCGGGCAAGGTCCCGTTGACAAATTCCCAGCAGAACTTCAGCGTGGTCGGGTCGCCCGGAACACCGTACTGGTATTACGGCCAGGGCGAAGAAGATCTGGAGCACCATGTCTGGCCTGGCTTTAGCGGCGAGGACTTTGCTCCCGCCGACCTCGCCTTCGGCTTCGAGGATGCCAGCCTAACCAAAGTATTAGGGCCGGTCGGAGGGCATTTTGCAATGTTCTTCAACGATGCGGTGACCGATCGGCTACGTCCGGATGCGGTCTATTTCGATACTCGGCAAGGCATGCCGCAAAGCTATCCGATCGGCGCTGCCAGCCATAATCACTTCAATTGGACGTTCACTCAGCCCGGAAAGTACTGCCTGGCCTTTGAAGCGAAGGCCTTGCGCTCCTCGGGAGCTTGGGCGAGCGACATCGCACAGCTCACCGTCTGGGTTGGCGATCCGGCGCTCGCCGCCTCCCAAATACCGTGTGACCGAAGCGGAGGGACGTCAGGTTTGAGTGTTCTTTCCCGCCCTAAAACGGCGCCCGCTCCGCAGCGCATCAGCCCGGTACAGCAAGCCGGCATGATCACGCTGGAACCAGCGCTGGAGGCAGGCCAGCTGGGACTAAATGCTCGGGTGCAGGGCAATACCGCGCAAGCCTCGCGCGACGTGCTCCCTGGGAATCTGATCCTGTCTTCCAGCTTGCTCTCCGGCGGTAAGTACCTCTTCGACTCCGGGGACGGCGAATCCTCGCCAGCGCTTTTGTTCGATTCGGCCAGAATTACACCGAGTTCGTTGAGCGGTCTTCTTGAAATTTCCTTTGGCAAGGTCGCCGGCCCGGGCAATGTCGAACTGCTTCGGGGCAATACCGCAATCCTCTCTAGCGACGCTCGCCGCGGCTTGCCGCAGACTCTGCTGGCGGCCCAATCTCGTGATAATAGTGTCCGCTGGGCTTTCGATCAGCCCGGCGTGTACTGCGTTCCGGTGAACCTTTCCGCCCAGCTCCCCGGTTCAACCCAGCCGCTACGCTCCAGCAGCGTGCTGAGTTTTGTTGTTGGTTCGACCGATCCGTCGGCGAGCGATTACGTGAACCGCTCACAGCTCAAGGCCTGTGCGCAAGGCGGTCGGCCAAGTAAGCCCGGGGACGCCGTCAAGCCCGGAGGTTGGGGGACGGAGCCAGGAGCTCAGAAGCCGGTGGGTGTCACGGTGATCTCGGAGGGTCATGTCGACATCGCGAGCCGCGCCGCGGGAAACGGCATGACCACGCAGATCAAAGACTCATCACAGGGCTCAGTGGTTTATCGGAATCCTGCGAAGACCGTTTTTCAGGTGAAAAATCAGGCGAAGCGGACCATTCAAGCCGGGTCCAGTTTCGGCTTTCTCGGCAAGTCAGGGTCTCAGGTCTATCTCCTCGGTCAAACCCAGGAGAGCGGTTTGCTATGGCCGGGTTGGTCAACCGAAGAGGTCCCGGAGCTAGGGCCGGTGACCTGGACCCTGACCAAGTTGGGTACGCTTGGCTCGGGGCCCGCGCCGGGAAATTTTGCGATGTACCAATTGGGCGATCTGGGCCAGCCGGAAATCAAGTTCAATTCGGCTGCCGGGGTCAATCAATTTACCATCCCCGCCGCAGTTCATCAGCACGGTTCCTGGGTATTTTCGGCTCCCGGTGTGTATTGCACTGCTTTCCATCGAGGCGCAGCCAATGGTGCGAGCAGCGACTTCACCGTGGCCTGGGCGGTGGGGGAGCAGCTGGACGCCAGTATGGTTGATCCGGCTCGCTGTTTTGCGGGCGAGAAAGTGCAGGGCTTGCCCGACACCGTAAAGAGCGCGGGTGAGGCGCCTGATATTGCCGCGGCTGCTAATGCCGGTGCCGCCCAGTCCTCGGCTCCTGTGATGTGCCTGGCTGGCACGACCTCGACAACGCTACCTACGGGGGCGACAATTCTGGACCAGGGCCACGTGGATTTTGCGACCCGGGTAGTGGACGGTCGTTTGCGCTCGCAAATCAAAGATGGCACTACCGGAACCGTGCAGTGGCGGGAGCCTGCGAGCACCGTGATCAAGCTCAAACCGGCCGCCAAGATCACCTCGCCCGGAGGAGCCTTTGACTTTCTTGGTCCGGCTGGCAGCTCGATTTACCAGATTCCTCAGACGCAGCGCCCGGGATTGGTCTGGCTCGGCTGGAATACAGAAGAACTCGGTTCAGGCCAAGTCTCCGGTCCGGTGACCTGGAGCTTGGACGCCGTCGAGGGGCCGGGGCAAGTTCACATTTTTGAACTTAGTGCCTTTGGATCACCCATCCAGGTGCTGAGCGCTGGGAGTAGTTACCAGATTCCGTTGAACACGCATGCCCATGGCAATTGGGCGTTTAGCGAGCCGGGCCTTTACCGGCTCAAGATGACGCAAGAAGCGGTGCTTTCGGGCGGTCCGCGAGTCAGCGACAGCCAGGTGCTGACGGTTTTGGTGGGAGATGCCCCCGCCGCGATCGCGGCCAAGCCAGTAAACTCCGCCTCGGGTTCGACGGCAGTCAAGGCGCCGAAGAGCGGTCAGGCAAATTGCGTTGCCAGCGCCGTGCAGAAGAAGACCACGCTCAAGCCGGCCAGCAAGGCACCCTCGGGACTAACTCAGGCCTCGGTTCCGCTCGAGGCTGACGGTAACACCACGGCGCAAGCAGCATGGCCCTTGTGGTGGTGGATCGCGCTGGGTGCCGGGGTCTTGCTCCTGGGCGCCGGGTTCGGCACCGGAGGAACAATCTGGGTGTTGCGGAAGAAGTAATCAGCTCGTGGCGATCCCGGCGAACGCTAGGGCTTGACGCACTAGCTCGCCGCGGCCGCCGTCGAATTCGGCTTGCACACCGGGGCTAAGGACATCTTCCGGGGTCATCCAGGTTAGCTCCAGGGCGTCCTGACGAGGGCTGCATTCTCCGGTGACCGGGACGATGTAGACCAATGCCACCGCGTGTTGCCGCTCGTCGGTGAAGCTGGTCTGCGAAGGAGCCGGAAAATATTCGGCCACCGTGAACGGAACCGGGCTGATCGGCAGCTGCGGGAAGGCGAGGGCGCCCAAGTCTTTCTCAATGTGCCGCAGTAACGCGGCCCTGATGGTTTCTCGATAGAGCACTCGGCCGGACACTAGAGTGCGCACCATGCTGCCGTCCTCATCGGCCTGCAATAGCAGCCCGATCTCGTTGACGTAGCCAAGCGGGTCCAGTCGCACCGGCACGGCTTCGACGTAAACCATCGGCAGCCGGTTTCTGGCCTCGTAGAGATCTTCTTCGGAAAGCCAGCCGGGATACGGGTCGGGGGTGCGTACGCTCATGATTCAGTTTTACCGGAAATTCGCACGGAAGTATGAACCCTCGTTGCTCGAGCCCTCGCCGACCCTCCGTCGAGTGTGCAGATTTACATCTTTTGAGGCGTCCAAAAGATGTAGAACTGCACACTCGAGCATTGCTGCGAGGGGAGCAGCTGAGATCTTAGTGCTTGAGGTAGCCGTAGTGGTCCTCTTGATCCTCTTCATTGATCCAGATGGTTGCTCCGGTGGGGTTATTGGGCAGCTCCGCGTAGTCCGGATTGCTCAGGTGCAGGGTTCGGCCATAGCTTTCATCAATGATGTGAGCTTGCACCTGGTGTGCCTGTAACCGTTCGAGAAGGACCTCTAGTTTGCCGTGATAGCCGAAGCCCAGCCCGCCGTGTGCTGGTTTCTCAGCGATATGTACCAGGACCTTGCCGCCATTTTTCGCCTTGAAGTCGGCGAATTGGCCATTCTTCGCGGTGCTCACCGGGATGGCTCCGATGTTTCCTAAGTCCTGCGCCGCAGCTGCCACTTCTGGGGTGTACCACAGCGCGTTGACTGACAGCTGCGGATTTGCGGTTGCAACAGTTTCTAGGTGATCTGTGGGGTCAACCATGAATTCCAAGCCGTCGCGAGCGGTGATTTTGGCGGTTCTGCCGTGTGCTTCCTGAAGGATCTCAGCCTGGCTTCCGGCAACGCGGGTGCGTTCGGCAAAGACGTCGAGGTCCTTGACCTGGAATCCCAGATAGGTGACCCCGTCGTCGGTGGAATCGGCCGCAGTACGGTGTAGGGCGACACTGCCAGAACCGGCGTCGAACTCAAGCCAGTCGACATCGTTAACCACTCTGACTAAGCCAAGGGCATCAAAGAGGGCAGAGAATTCCTGCACCCGAGAGGTGAAGTGGATGGGACGGACGCGCAGCATTATTGCTCTCCTTCGGTGGCTTGGCTTATCTCCGTTTGCAGGTAGTGTCGCAGAGCCTTCTCGACCAGGGCGGAGAGGCTAGTGCTTTCATCGACGCCGCGATGTTTAATATCGCGGACTAGTGCGGCGGGTAAATAGACGTTGAACTGCACCTTGCCGTCACTCATTCTAGAATGCTAGCAAGCTAAGGAACTAAGATCAATGCTCTTGAGATGATCAGGACTACCATGGGCGAATGGCTATTGAATTGCCCGAGTTAGTCTTGCGTGATGTGGCGCAGTGGCGAGAATGGCTGCTGCAGAACCACCGCGACAGTCCTGGCGTCTGGCTGGCGCATCACAAAAAAGGCGGCCAGGTCACCGAGATAACCTACCAACTAGCCCTCGAGGAGGCGCTGTGTTTTGGTTGGATTGATGGGCAGGTGAGAAGGCGGGACGAGCAGAGCACCTTCCAACGTTGGACTCCGCGTGGGCCGAAGAGCATCTGGTCGGAACGCAATACCGAGATCATTGCTCGGCTGGAGAACGAGGGCAGGCTACAGCCTGCGGGTCTTGCTGCCGTCGAGGCGGCCAAAGCCGACGGTCGTTGGGAGCGGGCTTACGCACGTTCGAGCGAGGCCGTGCTCCCCGCCGAAATGCTCGCCGCTATCGCTGCCAACGCCGAGGCGCAGAATATGTTCGAGTTACTGACCGCACAAAACCGCTTTGCGCTCTATTTCCGCTATAGCCAGCTCAAGACGGAGGCGGCTAAACAACGCAAGATCGCCAGCTTTGTCGAGATGCTGGCCCGTCACGAAACTCCCTACCCGCAACGGGCAAAGCCGAAGAACTGAAGCTAAACCGTTGTTGAAAGAGTTCCGGTGATAGCCAATTGGCTATGAGTTAGAGCTGGCACAGCGCTCACCCAGTTTTTTCAGGCAAGATAAATAGGTGAGATCCCTGCAATTCAGCGCTTGGCCCATCGATCGTTCCCGAGGGCTCTTGATTCTCAGCGGAACGCTGGTGTTGCTGGGCATCGCAGGATTCATCGCGGTCTACAGCATGGTGCACACCGGGGGTGGCTTAGCCAGCTTGGATCGGCTGGCGTTCCAAGACCTGCTGCGTCAACGTAGCCGAGGCTGGACGATCTTCTTTGCCGTGATCAGCACCTTGGGTTCGCCGCCCTGGCTAGCCAGCATTGTGCTGATCAGTGCGGGCCTCTGGCTGTTGATCAGCCGGGATTGGTGGCGACCCATGCTGTGGGTCGCGGCGATGGCCCTGGGCGCCGCGACTTCGAATATCATCAAGCATCTGGTTGGTCGACGTCGACCACCGCTGGTCGATATGGCCACCGGCGCCAATCACTCCTTCTCCTTCCCCTCCGGGCACACCCTGGGTATCTCGATCTTTATTTTGGCCCTCGGCTATCTGCTGCTCAGCCGTAAGTTCTCCAGGCTGAAATTACTGTTGTGGATAGTCTCAGCGGCGCTGCTGATCAGCTTGATGGCGCTAAGCAGAATGTACCTGGGATATCACTGGCTGACCGATATCAGCGCTTCGATTCCGATCGCTGTCTTCTTCCTTGGGGTGCTGATAGCCGTCGACGTGTTCAGGCCAAGGCGAGCTGATGTGCCACTTCGAAAATCATCCAAGCCTGCAGCTGAGTCGATAGATCGACAGCCCCCGCCCCAGGAAACGCCTGATCAGCGCTGATCCCCAGCCGGTCGGTAAAAAGCAGTGGTTGCTCGCTCGAGCGCGACTCCCAGAGCGCCTCGGCGGTGTCGAAAACCATCTGGCGGGCGGTGGACCTGCTGGACTCCGGTAACGAGCTGGTGCGTGCGGCAATTGAGAGGTAGCGAGCCAGGATTCCGGTGAACAGGCCCGGATCACCGTCGCCGTGCAAACGTAGTGCGCCATTGTCCAGTAAACCGCGTTCCACGCCATCGATGACCTCGGCGGCCAGTACGAGATTTTCCGGGGTGGGCAGCGCACAAAGCGCACCGAGCACTGGTCCCTGGTTATAACTCCAAATAGTTTCCTCACGTTCCGGGCCATCGAGACGCAGGTGAACGCCGTCAATGTAGAGCTGGCGTTCCGGATCCCAGAGATACTCACGCATCCAATCCAGGATCCGCTGGGCCCGGCTGGCATCGCCGGTCCGGGCGAAATAGAGGGCGCCGGGGCCATTCACCGGGGCATTCTTGTAATCTCGCTGCTTTGACCAGAACATACCGCCGCCCAGTTCATCACTGAAGGCTTTGCGTAGCTGCGGTTCCAGGCTTCGTCGCACCGCACGGGCCTGTGGCAGGGCTTTCCCCTCGGCCTTGCGCCGCAGCGCATCGGCCCGGCCCGCAGCTAGCGCCAGCCAGGCCATATCGTCAAAGAAGCTATTGCTGAAACGCAGGAAATTTCGCAGTCGGATGGTTCTTGGCAGGGCTTTGATCCGACGCATGCTGAGCCGCAGGGCTTCATTCTCGTGAGCTAGATATTCCCGCCAGCCAGCGTCGACCAGACAATCCAGGTAGTGCGCCTGCCACCAATAGTGCCATTCGGTGCGTTGCACCCCAGCGCTGGAAATTCGGCCTAGCCAAGTGCCAGGTAGGCCGAAAAGGCGATGGCCGAAGCGAGTGTTCACCGCAGCACCCGCCGCTGCGGCGCGTGCTGCCCACTCCTCGGCGCTGGTCATGCCACCACCTTATCTCGGACACTGAACGAATCCTGCTGCAATCAAAGAGCTGGGCTGCTGTGTTCCTTCGAGCGGTTAGTAATCTCAGTTAGGATTCTTTAACGGAAAAGTTTCTGAGGAGGACTTGTGGACCTGACTAGTTTGGCGAACGAAAACGCAACGGCTCTGATTACCGGTGGTGCCTCCGGGCTCGGTGCCGCGACGGCTCGTCGCCTGCACGCAGCCGGGCTGACCGTGGTGCTCATTGATTTGCCTACCTCGAACGGGGCGGAACTAGCCCGGGAACTGAGTGCGCAACGCGAGAAGAGCGCGGTATTCGTGCCCGCGAACGTGTTGCACGACCAAGAAGTCAAAGAGGCGATCGAAATTGCCGGCCAATTGGGTCCGCTCCGAGTCGTGGTGAACTGTGCCGGAATTGCTACCCCGGGCAAGGTACTGGGCAAGGAAGGGGTGCTGCCGATCGAGGCCTTTGTCAGGGTCATTCAGGTCAACCTGATTGGTACTTTCAATGTGCTCCGGCTGGCCGCCGCGAAGATGGCTGAGAATTCGCCGACCGTGGGCGAGTTCGAGACCGAGGAACGCGGCGTGGTGGTGAACACCGCCTCGGTGGCCGCCTTCGACGGTCAGATCGGTCAGGCTGCTTATTCGGCCTCTAAAGGTGCGGTGGCTGCGATGACGTTGCCGGTAGCGCGCGAACTGGCCAGGTCCCAGATCCGGGTGATGACGATTGCACCGGGTATTTTTGAAACCCCGATGATGGCTGGGCTGCCGCAAGCCGCCCAGGACTCCCTAGCTGCTCAGGTACCGCATCCCTCGAGGCTCGGTAAGCCCGAGGAGTACGCTGCCTTGGTGGAGCATATTGTGGCGAATGCGATGCTCAATGGCGAGACCATCCGGCTCGACGGCGCAATCAGGATGCAGCCCAAATGACAGTCGATCAGCTCGCCGCCGATGCCGGGCTACCGACCGCCGATTTCTTCTCCTTAGAGGCCGGGTTGACCGGCTTCGAGCAGCAGAAGCTCGGCCGCCTGCGGGAATTTCTCGCCGAACAGGTGGCTCCCTATTGCGTCGATTGGTGGAACGCCGCCGAATTCCCTGAGCACATCCTGCCAGAACTGGCCAAGCTAGGGCTCTCCACCGCAATTCAACAGGGCTACAGTCCACTGTTCTCGGGTTTGGTAATAGCCGAGATGACCCGGGTGGACACCTCATTGGCGACCTTCTTCCTGGTGCATCACGACCTTTTCGTGGAGTCGCTTTATCAGTTCGGTAATGACGAGCAGCGTGAGCGGTACCTCGCCGATGCGCTCGCCTTGCGCAGCACGGGAGCTTTCGCACTCACCGAACCGGAGCACGGTTCCGACGTCGCTGGCGGGATGGCCACTACAGCCCGTCGCGATGGTGATTCTTGGCTGATTAACGGAGCGAAGCGTTGGATCGGCAATGGCACTTTTTGCGATTACATGCTGCTCTGGGCCCGGGATGAAGAGACTCGGCAGATGCGTGGATTCATTTTAGATGCCCGGTTGCCAGGGGTCAGCCGGGAGAAGATCGAAAATAAAATTGCGCTTCGCACCGTGCAGAATGCGCATATCTTGCTCAACGATGTAAGGATCTCCGAGGCGGATCGCTTCCAGGGCATTGACTCCTTCAAAGACACCAATGTGCTGCTGCAGGGCTCGCGCATTATGGTGGCTTGGCAGGCGGTTGGCCAGCAATTGGGTGCCTTTGATATTGCTCGGCAGTACGCGCTGGAACGCCTGCAATTTGGTCGCCCGCTGGCCTCATTTCAGCTGATTCAAGCTCAGCTAGTGAAAATGCTCGGCAATGCCACTGCCTCGCTGACCATGATGGCCCAGCTCACCTCGCTGCCCGAGGTGGCGATGGAGCAGGTTGCGCTGGCTAAGGCTTTCACCACTGATCGGATGCGGGAGACGGTGGCGATGGGCCGCTCCATTCTGGGCGGCAATGGCATCGTGACGGATTACCGGATGGCCAAGTGCTTTGCCGATGCTGAAGCTATCTTCACCTATGAAGGTTCTTACGAGGTGAACACTTTGATCGCCGGGCGTGCCATCACCGGAATTTCTGCCATCGTCTAAAGCCGCTTGGTGGTTCCTAGCGACGCTATTGATCCTGGTTTAGCCCGCCCTGTATCAGAGGTGTTTCTCTCCGGCGAGTACCGGGACGTCGAGGGTGTTCTCGGCGAGCGGTCGCGGGCAGGTGCCAAAAGCGCTAAAGCCGCTTGGCCAGTTCAGCGCGTAGTTGAAGTCGAGCTGGACCGCGCCGGCATCATCAGGGGCTTTGACGGTCAGGAAACGCCATCCCGCGGTTTGCTCACCGTTGCTCGTGTCGTGGAAGTTGACCAGTAGATCGTCACCGTTCTGCTGGGCGAGCAAGGTGTGCGATTGTCCGGCCAATTCGAAGCTGATCTCACCAACAATTTCGGCCTGACCAGGCACCCGCGGATTCGCGGTGGCAATCTCGCGTAACTGCGGCGTCGGGTAGCGAACGAACTGGCCGTCGGCGATGAACTCGTCGGCGTAGTCGAAGGTGGGCACTCCTTTGAAGCCGTTCAGCGTGGGCGCTGCCGAATCTCTGGTTCGGATTGCGTAGCTACCACCGCGCTTGGCGAGTTCGATCAGCACAGTGCCGAAACGAAGCCAGTTCACCGATTCGTTTTCGGCCAGCTCAGCGCGCAATTCTCCGTCGAGGGGTGCTTCGCTGCTCAACACCTGCAAGCCATCTTGGGCAGTAGCGCTGACCTTGGCCAGCTCACCGCTGACACTCCATAACCCCGGTACACCGTCCAGTTTCCCGGGCTCATTGGGTAGCCACTGCAGAGAGGTCAGGCTCAGCCAGCCGTGCGGGCTGGGTAGGCTCTGGTTGCGGTGGTCGCGGAATTGTTGCCAACTACTGTTTGCCATATTTGGTGAACCTCGATGCGGGGAGACAAATTCCTTCGACCCCAGCCTAGGACCGGCGCCTCGTTCTCGGAAACGGCCCGTCATGGCTGGTCACCGCGCGTCATCCCGCGTCATCCACCACTATTGGCCGCCGAGTTCGGAGATCTGCACGTTATCTGGGCCTGGAAACGTGCAGATCTCCGAACTCGATGGGGGGATGGTCGTGCCCTGGACAGTTTGAAACACTCGGCGAATACTGGAAAGAGAGGTGAAATCATGAGCGGGAAAGACTTAGGCACTCTTGAGGAATTGGAGGATGGCCGCTTTAAGCTGAGTTTTCGACGTTTTTACACTCAGCCGGTTGCCGTGCTCTGGTTAGCACTGACCGATCCGGAGCGGACGAAGCTGTGGTGGGCAGAGGCGCGCGGCGTGCTGGAGGCTGGTGCGGCCTGGGACTTGCGTTGGCAGAACACGCCGCCCGGTGAAGCGCCAATGGATTGGTGGCCGGGCACTCTACTTGAAGTGATACCCGAACAGGTATTTGAGATGGACAATAGCGCGCACGGCGTGTTGCGCTGGGAGCTACGTCCCGGACAGCGCGAGGCCCAGTCTTCTTCCGATGAAGTCCAAGGCACCGAGGTGCGCTTCACCGCCATCGTCGACGCTCCGGATGAGGCGACCCGACTGAGTGTTTTGGCTGGGTGGCATCTGCATCTGGACCATCTCGATACCGTGCTCAACGGTGGGTCGGTGGACTGGGAATCCTGGTACCAAGAGCATTACCCGCGTTGGCAACAAACTAACGATGAATACGCCAGAACTGTCGGCGGCAGCACATAGGCTTATTCGGTGCCTTCCTACCGCGCCGTCTTGCAAATCACCGGACTACGCCCGGGACACGCTCCCGAAGTGGTGATGAAAACCGCTATCGAGACGCTCTCTTCGATTCACTTGGTTGAGGCGAATCAGCTCGACGTGGTGGGCCGCGTTCCGGTGATCACGCTGAGGTTCCTGGTGGAAACCAGTACCGACAGTGAGGAGGACGCACAGGCGATGGCCGCCTGCGGCCAGCTGCGCGAGGCGGTTGAGCAGGTGGCGACCACGGGAAGACTCACCACGCTGCGCCGTCGCGGCGGCAAGTGGCTCTTCGTCGGCTAGGCGGCCTCGCTCAACGTCAGCTGGCTTTCAAAGCAGACCGGACGGTGGCTCAACGGATCGGTGAACTCCAGGCGATGCGCCAGAAGTTGTAAGGGTTTGTCGTAGTCGTCGGGGGCTTGGTCAAGCAAACGTGGATAGAAGGGATCGTTGACGATGCCCAGGCCGAGTGAAGCCAGATGGACGCGCAGTTGATGCGTCTTCCCGGAATGTGGCTCAAGCTGGTAGAGACCGCGCTCACCGAACTCGGTAGGCCAGCTAGTTAATAACGAAATCCGGGTTTCCGCATTGGGCTCGCCCGGTAGTTCCTGGCTCAGCAGGTAACTGCGCGATTTGTAGATTCTGCTTCGGATGGTCAATGGCAGTGCTAGGTCGGTTCGTACCCCAGCCACCGCTTGATAGCTTTTTCGAACCTGGCGGCGCTCAAAGAGAAGTTGATACTTTCCTCGAGTTAGTGGATTCGCAGCGAACAGCAGCACCCCTGCGGTCATCCGATCCAGCCGGTGGATCGGCACCAGCTCGGGCAGGCCCAGTAACAACCGCAGTCGTACCAACGCCGATTCGGCCACGTACATGCCGCCCGGCGTGGTGGGCAGGAAATGCGGTTTATCGACCACTACCAAGTGCTCGTCTTGATGAAGCACGCTCACCTCGACCGGTAGCCGCTTTTCCACCGGAAGTTCGCGGTAGTACCAGAGGAAGGTGTGAGCGTTCAACGGAGTGGTCGGAGTGATCACTTCGCCGCCCAGTGCGCGGACCTCACCTCGTTCAAACCGGTCAATAATGCCCTGCGGGTCGACGTGGTCAAAGCGATCAAGCAGGTATTCCATCGCGGTTTGCCAGGGTCCGGAATCCGGCAATCTCAGGCGAGTGGCGTTGACGCCATTGCGCACCGGGAGCGGGGATTCCATCACTCCCTGATTTTACCGGTTGCACTGGGTTGGGCGGGCAGCGGTTGGCAACGAGGGCAGCTGTAGATCGGCCGAGAATCGAAATCCGCTTTCACGATCAGCGCGCCACAACGCAGACACGGTTCGTGTGCGCGAGCGTAAACCCAGGACTGTAACCGGCTTTGGCCACCCGTGGTGTTTCGCTGCGCGCGCTGCTTATTCGCCTCTAATAGCCGTTTGGCCTGGTCCACCATCCGGGCCAGATCAGCCACTTCGCGGACCGGCCGGGTGGGGTGAATACGGCTCAGGAAACACAGCTCATTGCGATAAATATTGCCAATTCCGGCGAGATTGCGCTGATCCAGCAGGGCGAGGCCAATAGCCCGTTGGGGCTCGCTGAGTAAACGACTTAATGCCTCCGCAGCATCCCAGTCTGGGCCAAGCAGATCTGGGCCGAGGAAACTCAATTCCTGTTCGGCTGCTTCGGGGCTGAGCAGCTGGAGGATACCGAGCGAGAAGCCGACCGCCACGGTATCTGCGGTGTGCAACACAATCCGCGCGGTGTGGGCAGGTCGCCGCCATCGCTCGCCAGCCCGATACAGCTGCCAGCTGCCTTCCATTTTGAGGTGTGAATGGATGAGCACTGGCTCGCCCTGCCCTGGCTCGCCCGGCCTCGGCTCGCAGCGCAGCAGCAGATGTTTGCCGCGAGCTATTGAAGAGGTCACGGTGTAACCAGAAAGGTCGGCGGTGGCGAAGGCTGGTACCCGTAGGTCGGAGGCTGTGAGGACCTTGCCTAACAGCGCGTTCTCGAGGCGCTTGGCCTGCCGCCAGACGGTATCTCCTTCAGGCACGGATTCGCACCCCGCGTGGCGTTGAATAAGCGCCAGCAGCTAGCAGAGCCGTGGCCAGCACGGTACCCAGCACCTCAACGCCATTGACCTTTTCAATCGCCAATCTATCCACCGCTGCGCGCTGCACGACGCTTACCAGGGCCTGGGCCGCCGCCGCTATTTCGACTTCATCAGTGCTGAAGCAGAGCACGGTTTTTCCGCCACGTTCGATATAAAGCACCAGCTCGCCGTCCACCAGCACCACCAGGGCGCCGGCTTTGCGGCCCGGACGGTGGCCCACTTCGAGAGCCGGCCAAGCAAGTGCCGCGCCATAGGGATTAGCCGGATCGGTGGCGGCGAGGGTCACCGCCTGATAGGGCCGGGCGTCGCTTGGGAAGTCGGTGACGAAGGCTCGCAGCCGATCTACGGTGGCCGGTACCGCGAACTGGGCGGCACCCAATTTTTCAATAAAGTAGCCGCGACGGCAGCGACCCTGCTCCTCCAGCCGTGCCAAAACCTTGTACATCAGCGCGAAACCGCCCGGCTCGCCTTCCACCGCAACGGCACCACGAGTCACCACACCATAGCGGTCCAGCAGTAGTTCGGCCATTTCGTGTGCGCGCAAGGTGGGGTCCAGCTCGGGCACATTCAGCGCACTCCAGCGCCCGCTGAGCATACTCGAAACGACCGGTTGCGAGCCATTGGGGCGGCCTAGCCCGGAATAGCGTCCGGAGCTGCGCAGCGAACTGAGTCGTTGCGGTCTGAGCCTGGGAGCGGATGGCTTCTGCCGGTGCGCCGTATGTCCTCCGGCGAGCATGGCACGCACCGGAGCGAAGGTGTCATTGCTGATTTTGCCCGCCCACACCAGTTCCCAGAGCAGTGCGGTGAGTTGTCCCTCCTCTGGCATCTCGTTTGGACCGAGGGCTTCAGCTAAGCCCTCTCGGAGCTGGTGAAGGAAATAGGCACCGCCGGGCAGCAGTAGTTTGAGTAGCGCGCTGGCCGTCGCGCTCGGTTCATGATCAGGTTCAGGGCGCAGCGTGAGAGCAGCGGAGTCGGCCAGGTGCAGCGATATCCAGCCATCATTGCCTGGCAACGCTCCGGCCCCGGCCCAGAGCACTTCGCCGGAGGCCATCAACTCATCCAAAATGGCGGGTGAATAATCGCGTACCCTTTGCGCCAGCACCAAGCTCTCCAGAGCGGAGGCTGGCACCGCAACTCCGGCCAGCTGGTCGATCACGGTGAGTACCCCGTCGACGCCGCGCAGGCTAGTCGAGCCGGTGCCCGAGACGTGCTGCCAACTCGGCAAGAACCGAGCGTAAGCGGCGCGATCAACGGGCTCCACCTCGGAGCGCAAGGCGGCGAGTGAGCGTTGCCGAATTCTGCGCAACACTTGGGCGTCGCACCATTCGAGTCCGTCAGTGAAATCGCGGGTAATTGTTTCGGTAGCTGTCGCTTCGGCGGCAGCTTCAGCACTCGTAGCGGAGCCAGCGGCGGTACCGCCGGGCAGGAATTCGCCCTGCACCACCCGGCCATCAGCCGCCAACCGGTCGAGCGTCGAAAGCACCACGGCTATGCCGAGGCCAAAGTGGTTCGCGACTTCTCTGGCGAGGAACGGTCCGTGCGTGCGGGCATAGCGAGAAACCAGGTCACCGAGCGGATCGGCCACCGGTTCAATGAAGGCTAGCGGGATGCCGATTGGCAGCGGCGTGCCGAGCGCGTCCCGCAGCCGGGCCGCATCCTCGACTGCTGCATAGATCGGTCTGCCAGCAATGGTTGCTTGAAAAGCCCGATTGGCCTTGACCAGGGCTTCGAGGGCCTCGAGGGCTTGCCGGGCGAGTTGCTCGGCTGCGTGGTTCTCGACGGATTCAGTTGGCTGATCCGCCGGAGAATCGAGCTCAGATTCGATCCGACCGGCCACCTGCTGCGCACTCAGCGGCCCGAGCTGCCGCAGCAGATCGGCGACTCCTTCAATTCCTTTGGCTTGCCGCCCGGCTGCTGTTCTCTGCAGCTCAGCCTCGGTGAGCGCAATCACCTCTGGGTCGAGCAATTCACGAAGTTCTGCCCGGCCGAGCAACTCGTTCAATAACGCCGGATCAAGCGAGAGAGCAGCTGCCCGTCGCTCGGCCAAGGGTGAGTCGCCCTCGTAGAGGAAGCTGGCGACATAACCGAAGAGCAGCGAACGAGCGAAGGGTGAGGGCTGCTGAGTGGTGGTCTCCAATAGCCGCAGTTCCCGGCGTTCAAGGGCCTGAGTCAGGGCTTTAAGCGCCGGGAGATCGTAAACGTCCTGCAGACATTCCCGGACCGTTTCGAGAATGATCGGGAAGCTGGGATATTTGCGAGCGACATCGAGCAACTGGGCGGAACGTTGGCGCTGCTGCCACAGCGGTGAACGCTTGGCCGGGTTCTGCCGGGGCAATAATAAGGCTCGAGCCGCGCACTCCCGGAACCGGGCGGCAAATAATGCTGAACCGCCGACCTGGGCGGTCACTATTGACTCCAGCTCTTCGGCGTCGAATTGGAACAATTCCGCTCCCGGCGGCTCATCGTCCATCATCGGCACTCGCAGCACGATGCCGTCGTCAGAAGCCATTGCCGATCCGTCCAGGTCATACCGTTCCTGCAGGCGGGCTCCCACCGCCAACGCCCAGGGCGCATGCACCGGCATCCCGAAAGGGCTGTGCAGCACTACCCGCCAGTCTCCCAGTTCGTCATGAAAACGCTCCACCAGCAGGGTGCGATCATCGGGCACCAACCCGGTCGCCTGGCGTTGTTCTTCGAGGTAGCCCAGGAGATTATTGGCCGCGTAGTCATCCAGCCCGGTCGCCTGGCATCGGGCCAGCGCCGCTTCCTTCGGGGCGGCTGAGAGCTCCCTGACGAAGCCGCCAATGGCATGGCCGAGGTCCACTGGTCGGCCCAATGAATCGCCCTTCCAGAAGGGCAGCTTGCCGGGTTGTCCAAAGGCGGGCGAGACCAGTACCCGATCATGAGTAATGTCCTCGATTCGCCAACTGGTGGCACCCAGGGCGAAAACATCGCCGACTCGTGATTCGTAAACCATCTCCTCGTCGAGTTCGCCGACCCGGCGACTATTTTTGCTGCCCTCCGCCTCGGCGCCGACGAGATAGACCCCGAACAGCCCACGATCCGGAATGGTACCCCCAGAGGTGACGGCAAGCCGTTGCGCGCCGGGTCGCCCGGTGATGGTGCCAGCATTACGATCCCACACGATCCTGGGCCGCAATTCGGCGAATTCATCGGAAGGGTAGCGACCAGCGAGTAGATCGAGTGTGGCATCGTAAGCCGAGCGCGGTAAGGCATTAAAAGGGGCGCTACGGCGTACCGTGTCAAACCACTCTTCGACGTCGATGCTGCCCAGCGCTGCCGCGGCAACGGTTTGCTGAGCCAAGATATCAAGCGGGTTGGCCGGGATGAAGAGCGGTTCGATTCGGCCGGCCAGCATGCGTTCCACGGTGACGGTGGAGTGCAGCAGATCCGCGCGATGCTTCGGGAAGAGCACCCCCTGGGAGACTTCGCCGACTTGGTGCCCGGCGCGGCCAACCCGCTGTAGTCCGCTGGCCACCGAGGGCGGAGACTCGACTTGGATCACTAGGTCGACCAGGCCCATATCGATACCGAGCTCCAGGCTGGAGGTGGCCACCACACAACGCAGCCGGCCGGATTTCAAATCGTCCTCAATGAGTGCGCGCTGTTCTTTGGAGACCGATCCGTGATGGGCTTTGGCGAGTACCGGTTCGGCGCCGGAGGAACTGCCAGCCTGGGCCATCATCTCGGCCGGTGTGCCTGGTCTGCCGGGTTTCTCCGCCGTCGTTTCGCTAGCTCCGGGCTCGGCTTGGCGCTCCAGGTAGATCTCATTGAGCCGTCCGGTCAACCGCTCAGCCAAGCGCCGGGAGTTGGCAAACACAATGGTCGACTGATTCTGCACAACGAGATCGACGATTTGTTCTTCTACGTGGGGCCAAATCGAGGCATTGGGTTGCAGACCGGAGGCTGGACCCAAATCGTGAGCCGCCGCTGCGGAGGCCAGATCGGTCATGTCCTCCACCGGTACGGTGACTTTCAAATCCCAGGTCTTGCTGGCAGCCGGTGCAACAATCTGGCAGGGAGCTCCGCCGGTCAGGAACCTGGCTACTGTTTCCAGAGGTTCAACGGTGGCGGAAAGCCCGATGCGCTGCATCGGCTTAGCTAACAGCGCATCCAGCCGTTCGAGTGAAACCGCCAGGTGGGCGCCGCGTTTCGTCCCGGCGACCGCGTGCACTTCATCAATGATCACGGTGTGCACGGTGCGAAGGGTCTCGCGAGCCTGTGAAGTGAGCATCAGGAAAAGCGATTCGGGTGTGGTGATCAAAATATTCGGCGGATGACTCAGCAGCCGCCGTCGATCCGTGGCAGTGGTGTCGCCGCTGCGGACTCCGACGCTGATCGATGGTACCTCGATGCCGAGCCGGGCCGCCGTCTGGGTGAGGCCGATCAGGGGTGCCCGCAAATTGCGTTCAACGTCGACGCCGAGCGCCTTCAGCGGCGAAATGTAGAGCACCTTGCTGCCCTTGGGAGCCGTATTCTGGCTGCCCTTCGCAGAGTTGCTCCGATTGGAGGGCTGGGCGGCCCCAGTACCCTCTTTGACCAGGGTGTCAAGGGCCCAGAGAAAGGCCGCCAGTGTTTTGCCGGAGCCGGTGGGGGCGACCACCAGGGCATTGGCGCCCGCCGAAATTGCCTGCCAGGCCCCCTGCTGAGCAGGGGTGGGCTGCGAGAAGGCGGCGAGGAACCAATCGCGAGTCGGCGGGCTGAATTGAGCCATCACCTGCTCTGCAGCGACCGAACTCGCGGCACTCGACGCCGACTTGGAGACACCACTCATTCGACCATCATCGCGCATCGCACCGACAACTATGGTCCGGAAGCTGTTGGTGAGTCCGCTCAGCAGGCCTTGCGGTGAGCAAGTTGAACATTCTTAACAACTCAACCGCTCAGCTACTCAGCACTAAATGGCCCAGTTAGGTAAATGGCCCGGTTAGGCCTGATGGAAAGCGCCAATGTGTAGCAGCACCACCGACTTCTCGTTACAGGCGTTGATCGGATTCAGTGAATTTGGGATGTACAGCGCGTCGGTGGCGCTGGGCGGATAGACCCGGAAGCCATCGGCTTTCACCAGGGTGCAGCTAGCGCCATAGTTCTCGGCCCGGGTGTACAGCAACTGAGCGGCTGCGCTTGCTCCGGCGGCTAGTAGAACAGCGCCGGTGGAGGGCTGGTTGGGGTCTCGATCGGCGGCAGCTCCCAATTGGGTTCCGTTCCCCTTGCCCACCAGGGACACACCGGGGTAGCCGTTAATGCTGCAGGGCTGAGCGGTCTTGTTCTTCACCACCAGGTTCATATACACACTGCCAGCAGCACCGCCGCCACCCTCCGCAATCGAACCGCTTAACATGGCGGCGGTGCAGAGTGCTGGTGAGGCATTTGACGATGTGTTACTGGGTTTGCCGGTGGTCGATGCTGTTGCGGAGCCGCTCGGAGTCGATGAGGGCGCAGTTGACGGAGAACTCGGACTGTCGCTAGCGGTGCTGCTGTCACTGGGGCTTGCACTGGGCTGATTATTGCCGGCCGGGGTGCAAGCGGCCAGCACCACGGCAGCGACGAACACGGTGCCGAGAGTGGTCAGGAAACGGGGAACGGGGGAAGTGAAATGTGACATACTTTCACCCTTCTCTTAAGCGGCAGCTGAGTCAATCAGCCAGGCGGGTGGAATCTGAATTGAGACCTTCTGTCTACCGATTCGGATCCCGCCCGCCCAGCTTCAGCGGCTTGGCTTAGCCGTGCTCCGCGGCTCACTTGCCCGCGGCTTGAGCAGATGGAGCTTTAACCTACTGGGTGTTCGACTTGCGCGTCCTGAATAGAGCAAAGGCGCCCATCAGCAGGCCCAACAGCCCGGCGGCCAGGCCGATCCAGCCGGGGGCCTGCGAGCCAGCGTTGTTGTCGCTATTGGCAGGCTGTGCTGCTGCGCTAGGTTGCGCGGCATGATCCTCAGTGTCTGCGGCAGTTAGCGTGACAAACGGCGCCGGGTCTTCTACTGCGTCGTGATCCTGGCCTGGTTTAACCAGATTCGACCAGTTGGTCTGGCCCTTGACGCAGCTTTGCAGTACCGGGAAATTCAATTGGCTGCCGGCCTTTTCAGGTAGTTTCACCGAGAGCACCAAGGCATCACGAAGTTCCGGATCTAGCGGTGTTTTAGCGGTGTAAACCACTTGGGTGGTGCGTTCGGAGACCTTGCTGCCATTTTCCAGGGTTTTTGGCTGGGCGAGTTTCTCGGTGACCTTGCTGGCGGTCCAATTCGGGTTGACGGTTGGCGTCGCATCGTCAATGCCCTCAGGCAGTGAGATGGCGACCTTTGTGGTTGCTGAGCCGTCGCAGCCGTGCGGAACGCTAAAAGTCAGCAGAGTGTAGGAATTGGCGGCCGTGCTGGAGGCGCTCACCGTGACGTGCGCAGCGGCTGCTGAGATGCCTAGGCCCATCAGCCCCAGGGTCCCGACGGCGATCAGGGTGGTTTTAGCGACCAGTTTTTTGGGCGCGAAGGAATTCTTTTTCAATTTTCGGTAACTTTCGTCTGGATTTCGCGGCGAATGCTGTTGATCCGTCCGCTGGGGTGTCAGAAGATGAGGGACAACCCGGTCGAGGGTGGGCCGCGCCAGCGGGCCGCCCTCAGGAAACGCTGCGGTTTGGCGCGTTCAGTCGGAGCCGAAGCGGCGGCTGGCTGCCTGGGTACCGGCAGGACTGCTGGCACAAGCAATCTCAGCAGCGGACGTAGCCAGTCGCCCAGTGCCCATAACACTGACTCGCCGCGGGCTACCATTAGCCCGACGATGATCGTCGCGATGACGTGTGCGAGCAGCATGCCCAAGCCAGCTGAATCGGCAGAATGAGCCGAGTGGGCTGGCAGCATGGCCGGCAGTTCCACGAGCGCCGAGCCGTGCTGGTGCTGGTGTGGCGTTGAACTGGCCCCGGTCATTGGGCTGAAGGCAAACCATTCGAAGCACTGATGCAGGCTGAGCTGGCTCAAAGCCAGGATGCCCAGAATCGATACCGGACCAAGTTTCCAGCGAGACACCAGGGTGCTGGCCAGTAGGGTCAGCGCGATCATAGCGGTGAAGATCAGCGGCTCCGGTAGGGTGCCGCCCGCTGCCGTGTGCGCCGCCGAGGCCAGGCAGAGCGAGGAGCCAGCAATGATTGAGCTGCGCAGTAGGCGAAAAGGCGCAGTTGTAGCCATTCTCAACCCCTTCCTCGCAAGCACGATCCCAGCGACCGACTCAAGCAGATTTTACTCGGTATCTGTGCCGTACACCTCAGCCAGCAGTTCTTAGCTACTGGTAGGTCGTTATCAACGATCTGAATTGTGATTAATACGTTATTTAGGGTAATCTTGCGAGGACGATATTTAGGCTCTATATTGACTGGGCCATTTTGGTATCGAACTTACTGCTGTCTTTGGGGGATAAGCATGCATAAAATTCAGGTCATCCCGGGCGCTCGAAAGAGGCCCTTTTATTTTGTCGCCTTGCTGCTCGCGGCTCTTCTTGCGATTTTCGGCCTGAATGTGCTGGCGCAGCCAGCTCAGGCTGCTGAGATCCCGGGTGCCGTGACCAAGGTCACCGTGACGCCGAGTAACCCGGGACAATACGACCCGATCACCGTGAACGCGAGCTGGTCGGTGCCGAACGGCTCAAAACCTGGCGATACTTTCAGCTTGACGCTGCCCGATGAACTGGTCGCATTGACTAGTAATTTCGACCTTAAAGACGCTGACGGCCAGGTGGTCGCTACCGCCAAAGTAGTCGACGGTGTAGTGGTTTTCACGCTTACCGACTATGTGACGACGCATAGGAACGTGCGAGGAACCGCAACTTTCACCACTCAGCTTGATCAAACCGTAACTCCCGGGGAACCGATCGAGCTGGATTTCGGGACCGCCGGAAAGGTCACCATCACACCGGCCCCAGGCACCCCCATTGACCGGGCAAAACCGGTGAAGTACGGCAACTGGGTGGATCAGGCGGGCAATGTTTCGGCCACCCCGACCGGCCGGATTCGTTGGGTGATTGAGTCGCCGATCGGGCCCTTTGATACCGCGACCTTTACGGATCATCAAGGTGCCGGACAGACCCTGGATTGTTCAACTCTCAGCGGCCGGACGTCAACTGGCTTCAATACCCAGGGCGAAGTGGCTGGCTGGGCTCCAATGCCAGCCGAGGGCGTGAGTATTGAAAAGTGCACCGCTGAAGGTTTCACCGTGACACTGAGCCCAGTGCCCGAGGACAAAGTGGTTTCGGTGAGCTATATCGTGGCGGTGACCGATCCGAGCTTGCTGGTCTATAGCAATAGCGCCGAGGTCACAGTGAATGGCACCACGTTGCCGGTGACCTCGGAGATTCGTCGCTATCAGTCCGGTGGCGATGGCAGCGGCGAAGCTATTAAGCCCACCCCGACCACCAGTGCGCCAACCGTACCGCCGACTGTACCGCCAACCACGGCGCCACCGACCACCAGTGCGCCGTCGACCACTACGACGTCCAACAGCAGCTCTCCCGCGGTTGTTCAGTCGTCAAGTACCAGCCCCGCTGATCAAGGCGAGTTAGCAAACACCGGCTCTGCGGGTCTGCTGCCGCTGCTTGGGATCGCTGGCGCTGCGATGATGGCGGGACTCGCCCTGCTGCTGATCCGCCGTCGAGCGCACTAGGCTCTCGCTCGTTCGTGAAAAAGTCTCGGATTCGCTAGAAATTACCGGCGAATCCGAGACTTTCCTGCGAACTCATGGCGGCTAGCCAAGCCTTGAGGTTGATGCTTGTCGACCGATTTCCTGGGCCGCGCTCGCTACCGCCCGTCCGTATTCTTCGAATTTGTCAGAGGTAATCCGATTGGACGGACCCGAGATGGACACGCAGGCTATCGGTAGCTTGCTGTTCCCGCCGATAACTGCCGCGCCCACCGAGGTGATGCCGGTGCTGAGACCTTCCTCGTTGATTGAGTAACCGCGCTCGCGAATCTGGTTAATCTCAACCCAGAGCGCAGCCTCTGTGGTGATTGATCTGCCGGAAATGTTTTCCAGCGGGCGACTGAGGTAATCGGTGATGAAGGAATCCTCCGAAGCGGCTAGGAAGGCCAGGCCGGTGCCGGAGGCATGCATCGGCACCCTGGTACCTAGGGCGAGGAACGCCCGGAGCACATGGGAAGTGTCTAACCGCTCGATAACTACCAGTTCCTGACCGTCGGGAACCGCCAGATGGATGGTTTCAGTGGTGTCGAGTTGCAGGCCGTTCATCGGTCCCAGCGCAATTTCGCGAAGGCTGGAGACGGTGCCGTTGCGAGCTACTACGGCGTAGGCGTGAAAAGTCATTGACCAACTCGCTTCCACTCCACTGCTCTGGGTGACCCAGCCCAGTTCGCTGAGAGTGCTCAGCATCCTGAGCACTGTCGCTTTAGAGGCGTTCAGCTGTCGCGCTAGAGCCGAGAGGCCGACCGGTTGTAACTCTGAAAGCGACTCCAAGACTCGAATCGCGGTGACGACACTAGCGGTGCTCACAGGCATCCTCTCTGGGGCTTGACCGGTTTTATTTAGTGCTATACCTTACCTCCGAAACGATGAAATGAACCAGTGGTTCATTCTATGAACCACTGATCTTCAACAGTATTGACGGTGGAAAGAACGGAGCGAGAACGTGTTGCCACTGAACGGGATCCGCATTATCGACCTGAGCCGGGCCTTGGCCGGACCCTACTGCACCGCGCTGCTCGCCGATCTTGGTGCCGAAATTATTAAGGTGGAATCAATCACCGGCGGCGATAGCTCACGTTCTTGGCCGCCGTTTCAAGGAGACCACAGCCTCTACTTCGACTCCGCGAATCGCAATAAGAAGTCGATCGCGCTGGACCTCTACAGCGAGGCTGGCCGGGAAGTGCTGAGCAGACTGCTCAGCGAGGCAGAAGCCTTAGTAGAGAACTTTAAACCGGGGACCTTGGCGAAGATGGGTTTCAGTGCTGAAGTGTTAAAAACCATTAACCCTCGGCTAATAACTACCTCAATCAATGGTTATGGCGATCATGGTCCGTTGCGCCAGCGGGCTGGCCTAGACCAGGTGGTGCAGGCCATCTCCGGGCTCACCTCGGTGACCGGCAGCAGTGCCGAGAACACCTATCGGGTTGGCGTTCCGATCGTCGACATTTCAAGTGGAATGATCGCCGCAGTCGGGCTGGCGGCGGCCTTGCTGGGCAGAGAACGCGGGGTTGAAGTGGAGCGGGTTTCCACCTCGTTGTTCGAAACTGCGCTTGGCTTGGCTGTCTTCCAAGGCCAGCGTGCGCTGAGCTTAGCGGAGGTGCCTGAGCCGCCCGGAAATGATCATCCGACAATCAGTCCTTATGGAGTCTTCCGTAGTGGCACCGAGGCGCTGGTGATCGCTGTCGGCACCGAGCAGCAATGGTCGAGGTTCTGCGTGGAACTCGGCCAGCCGGGACTGGCTCAGGATGAGCGCTTCAGCACCGGGAGGGACCGTACCGCCAATCGGGCGGAACTCAACGACATTATTACTACCTTGCTTGCTGAACAGCCAGCCAGCTATTGGATTGATCGGCTCAGCGCCGCCGGCATTCCGTGTGGGCCGATCAATAACTACTTGCAGGCCGTAGAGAGCGAACAAGCGGCAGCATTGGGCATGGTTCAGCAGGTCAGCAGAGCTGATGGCTCGGAATTGCGGTTACTTCGCGGGCCGCTGAGTATTGATTCGGTGCCGGTCTCGATCACTGCCGCGCCACCGGCCCTCGGTGAACAGACTCGGCAGATTCTGGCCGCCGCCGGGTATCAGCAGGAACAGGTTGCGGATTTATTAAGAGCTGGAGTCGCCGGAGCCACTGAACAACTTGAGCGGGCCGAGCGGATTGAACAGGCATTGACGCATCAAGGCGGTGCTAAGTGGTGACCGGGACTGAACAGATAACGGCTAGCCGGACTGGCCAAGGCAGGATTCAGTCGAGGGTCGATCAGAGCGTTGGCTGGATTGTGATTGACAATCCGGCGAAGAGAAACGCGTTGAGTTCTCAGATGTGTCTCGCGCTGATCGAAGCGATAGAGCTGCTGAGCAATGATCAAGCGGTCAAGGTGATCGCGCTGACCGGTGCCGGAACGGATTTCTCGGCGGGCGTCGATATTTCGGAACTGCCCGAGGTGCTTTTCGACCAGGAGGCCCCCGAGGGTCCGCAGGACCACCTGAGTGCGGTGGATATGGCGCTCAGTTCTGTGTCCAAACCAACCTTTGCCCTGGTCGCGGGCATTTGCATGGGCGGGGCATGGCAACTCGCTTCGGCCTGCGACGTGCTGCTCGCCTGCACAAATACCAGGCTTGCCATCACCCCGGCGAAGCTGGGCATAATCTACCCGCAGCGGGGAGTCGAGCGCCTGCTGCAACGAGTGGGGCTTGACCGGGCGAAGTATCTATTGTTCAGCGGAAACGAGATTCCCGCCGCGCTCGCTGAGCGTTGGGGATTATTCACCGAGTTGATCCCGGAGGATTCGTTTCAGCAGCGCGCCACTGAGCTTTTGCAGACCGTGGCCCGTCGTTCGCAATTCACCATCCACACCATGAAAGCGCTGATCGACCCCGCTGCTTCGACTGGGGTGCCAGCCGCGGACGCGGCGCGATTGCAGGCCGCCTGGCAAGCAGCCTGGCTCGACTCGGTTGACGGAGAAGATTTTAAGATTGGCCGGAGGGCGTTTCTGGCCGGCGAAGTCCCCGAGTTTCGGTGGCAGCCAGCGGTTTGAACCCGGACCTGCTGAGCTAATTCGGATGCGAAACTCGTAGCGTCGCTCTCTCGGAGAACTCAAGGCCAAGGTGTTTTGAATAGCTAGACTAGCAAGTTACTATTTGGTGAGTGGCCAAGCCACTCGTGTGTGACCGACGATCAGGTCCCCCCTCCTCGAAGGTGGTCACACAAAAACGGAGGGCGCCAACCTAAGCTCGGCGCCCTCCGTTGGCGCATAGTCTTCGGGGTGACAGGTTCCTGGCTTAGGCGGCCAGTGATGTGTTGATACCGGTGAGATGGCTGGAAACGCGAGGTTATTGGAAATAGACGTCGTTACGGTAGCCGCAATTGCAGGTGAGTTCCGCATAGTCCCGTCCGGCCCCGCCAGCTCCGAGGGTCATAGGTTTACCGCAGTGGACGAACATGGCACCGTAGAGATCGCGGATGGGTGACCCATCGTTGACCAGCTGACAGCGGAGGTCGAAGGGGAGACGGTGGTGGTAGGCGCTGCCGCAATTCATGCAATCGGCATCGATGACGATTTCGAGGTCATTCTTCTGGTCTAGTTTGTAGCTCTCAATGACCATGACAGCTGTATCCCTGCAGTGTGGACAGATGCAGGGATGTTCATAGCGCGGCTCAGCGGCCGCCGTAGTGAGTGTACTCATTTTGAAAGTCTTCCGGTGGGGCTTGCAACTCGGGTTCCAAACGCCTGCCTGGTACTCGACGAATAAGAGTTTGATCAGCTTTTTGTGATCACTAAAAGTTCTCAGGTTGAGGTGGCGGCACAGGCCGCCACCTCAACCACTGCCGAGTTAGGACTCGATGGCCTGTGCTGACGGCTTGGTAGCGTGACTGATCTCAATGCGCCGCGGCTTGGCCTTCTCGGCAAGCGGGATGATTAGCGATAATACGCCGTTGTCGTACAGCGCGGTGATGTTATCGCGATCAACGCCCTCACCAAGGGCTAATTCGCGCCGGTATTGGCCCGAGAATCGTTCGCTGGCCAGCCAATGAACGCCGTCTTCGGAGCGAGCCGTGCGCTGTGCCGAAATGCTCAGAGTGCCGTTGTCCACTGAGATCTCGATTGATCCCGGGTCGATGCCGGGGAGGTCAGCATCCACAACATAATGGTCGTCGACCTTGTATAAATCCATCGGCATGAAACGTGGGGAGCGACGGCTACCCTCGTCACTGAGAAGAGACCTGGTCATCGCTTCAACATTGCCGAACGGGTCAAAACGGAGCACAGTAATCACCTCCTATACACACCTGCCCACCACCTCGACGGGCAGTATCAACTGTGCAAAATTTAAGTTAGCACTCTCGTTCGAGAGTGCCAAGTTTTTGTCAAAAATTCCCTAGATTTCCGGAACTAATGAGGGTCGAATAATGACGCTCCGTCCGTTTTTCTAGCCCGGGGAGTAGGCCGCGGAGTGCACCAGGAGAATGTATCCGGAGCGCGCCGCATGGTTCGGCCACGGTCGCCTCATCGGAATGAATATTCGGTGTCACCTGGCTCGTTGAACTCAATACTCCCGGATCCAGGCCCGTTGAATGTGTGGCAGTCTGTCAAGAAAACGTGGTTGGAAGATTGTGTTTGGCGCAAAGCAAAAGGCCTCTGTCCCATGTAAATAAAAGGAATCAGAGGCCTTCGCTGTTGGCGGTGACGGTGGGATTTGAACCCACGTTAGGCTCTCACCTAAACAACATTTCGAGTGTTGCACCTTCGGCCGCTCGGACACGTCACCAACCTGAATACTCTACTTCACCAGTGCGCTCTGGCCCAAAACCAGCCCGCCGCACTGTTTAGCAGTCGAGATGGCAGAATGTCGGCATGACGACTAAGCAACGTGCCTGGGCTTGGCATCGACAGGGCCTGGATGGTTCGCAGCTGGGGGCAGCTGCCGCAACGGTGATCGCGAACACCGGCTGGCTGCGGTCGGTGGGTGGTGCGAACCCTTATCTCAGTTTGTTTGCTCGGGCCGGACTGCGTCGAGAACAGGTCGATGCCGAGGTTGCCCGGCTTGCCGTGCATGAGTTACCGGTGGTGCGCGGCTGTACCTATGTGGTGTCCGCCGAGGATTTCAGTTGGGCCCTGCAGCTGGGGCGCGAGGCGGCCGAAGTTCCGGTGCGGGTCTTGACGAAGCTTGGTGTGAGCCGCACCGAAATCGATGAGCTGCTCACGGCGGTCGTTGAGCAGCTTCAGCCCGGTGAAAAGCTTGATCCTCAGCAACTCAAGCAAGTTCTTGGTGCTGCGGTCCGCAGCCTGGGTGAGGAAGGCAAGAAGAAGGGGGCTTCCACCACCTTGCCGGCCGCGCTCGGGATCCTGCAGTCGGAAGGAAGAATTCGGCGGGTTCCACTCAATGGCAGACTGGATCAGCAGCGGTACGCCTATCAATATTGGGGATTGGCGCAGAGTGGTCTCTCTGATCAACAGGCCCGCAGCAAAATCATCGCCAAATATTTGCACTGGACCGGTGGCGCGACCATTAAGCAGAGTCAGTGGTTCACCGCCTTCACGGTGGCGCAGATAAAGACCGCCTTGCTCGAGTTGAAGGCTGAGGAGTCAGGAGGCCTCTGGATGCTGCCGGGCGACCGAGAAAGCTACGAAAGCTTCAAGGTGCCGGATCAGCAGCAGATCCAATTGCTTGCCGGTAGCGACGGTTTAGCGCTGCTCAGGCGCAATGCTCCCGATCTATTGGCGGAGCAGGACCGGGGCAAATCTCTGCTCGGCGAAAAGTCACTTGCACTGGTGGCGGATTTACCGGATCACCCCATTGTTGACCGTGGCCAGATCGTCGGTTTGTGGCAGTATGATCCGGGGCGGGCTGAAATAGTGCCTTGGATTTTCGGTCAGGCCACGACTGCGATCAAGCAGCGGATTGCACAAGTGCAGGACTACATCCGGCAGGATTTGACTGATTTCAGGTCCTTCAGCCTGGATTCGCCGGCTTCCCGGCAGAAACGCATTGATGCATTGCGGGCGGCCCAGTCAGGCTAAGCCAGGCTTAGGCCCCTACTGCGGGCATCTGCAGTCCCAGGCCGGGGAGTAGAAATCCCCACATAGCATCGATCCGCTCATGCAGTTCTGGTAGCGCGTCCAGTGCCGAGGCCACCACGTGGGTCCCGGTGAACGATCCGATCACCACGCTGGCAGCCGAATCAATATCCAGCTCCTTATTGCTGCCGCTTTCTGCTACCGCTCGTTTCAACAAGATCCGGCCCACTTCGATCCAGTCCACGTACGGCTTCACCGCCGGTTCGTTGAAAACATTTATCGATTCGGTGACCAGGCGCAGCCCGGCCCGCATCACTGGCTCGGTGATGAGCGCCTCGCCGAGATCATGTGAGATGCCGATCATGCTCTGTACGCCCGGGTCGGTCGAGTTCACTCTTGCAGTACCCAGGGCGAACGCCAGGTCATGTTGGCGTTTGACGATTTCGTAGGCCAGATCAATTTTTGAATCGAAGTGGAAATACAGTGATCCTTGGGTCACCCCGGCTAGCTTGAGAATGTCCGCCATGGACGCCTCAGCAAAGCTAGACTCTGCGAAAACCTGGGCGGCCGCTGCGATGATCTTTTCTCGAGTTTCGATCGCGCGTTTTTGCATAGCCATAAGAACTTAAGACTCCTCGCAAGTGCTCGTACCCCGTTGAACCGTTCGATCGAACCACGCCGGTCGAACAAGCAGCGCCCCCAGCGCATCCCGATCAGGTGCAATGGCTCCAATGGAGCACCATTAGGCCGTCCTAAATGAGACTTATTCAGTATTCCACTGAGCCCGCTGACAGGACAAACTCTTTTCCACGTGCTTCCTCACCAAAACTGATCGCTTGTGGCCAGATCCGTCCGGTTCCCGTCCTTCTCAACCCTCCTGTACCGGTTTTTTCGCGCCTAGCCTTGAAGTATGAAAGCACTTCTGGTGATAGATGTTCAAGAGTCATTCCGACAGCGGGAGAACTGGGCCGCGATCTCTCAGTCCGACATCGTTGGTCAGGTCACCAAGCTGGTCGACCATGCCCGGCAGGGCGGGGATCAAGTGGTCTGGATTGTCCACCACGAACCGGGCTCGGCAGGGGTTTTCGATCCTGAACTTGGCTTCACCCGACTCATCGACGGCTTAGTGCCGAGGGCAGCGGAACCGCTGTTCAGCAAAACCTCCCATAACGCCTTTAGCACCACTGGGCTGCAACAGTACCTGGTAACACAGGGCATTACCGACTTGCAGATCTGCGGCATCCGAACCGAACAGTGTTGCGAAACTACCGCCCGGGTGGCCAGCGATTTAGGTTATTCGGTGGAGTTCGTGGTTGACGCCACCGCTACGCAGCCGATTGAGCACTGGAATGCGCCAAAAGATCGCCAGCTCCAAGAGGTGTTGGCCGATCCGCTCACTCTTGACGTGGAGAGCATTATTCAACGCACTTGCTACGCGCTATCCGGCAGATTCGCCACCATCCGAACCGTACAAGAGGTGTTGGCTGGCTAGCCGCGCAGCCAGGCCACGCAGACCCTAGACTTCAAGTCATGACTGCAATCGTCATTCCGTTGATGGATACCGTGCATTTGCTGGACTTCGCCGGTCCCGCTCAAGTCTTCGGTGATGCCGCCCGGCTCGGTGCGAAGTTCTCGCTGCATTTCGTCGCCGACGCGGAGCGTCCAGTGAATTCGGCGCAAGGGCTGGCTCTACTGCCGGAAGCTCAGTGGCCGGAGCTTAACACTGATGATGTGATTCTGGTCCCCGGGGGCCGTGCGCTCAGTCTGCGCACGGCCGCTCATCTCGGCGTCGCTTCAACGCAGCGGCTGATCGAGCACCACCAATCTGGTGGGCGAGTAGCCAGCGTCTGCTCGGGTGCACTGTCATTGGGGTTGGCCGGTCTGCTGGATGGGCGTCGTTGCACGACGCACCATCAGCTCCAGACAGAGCTGGCGAAGAGCTTTCCGCGAGCCAAAGTGATCTCGGACGTACTGTACACCGAGGATGACGGCGTGCTGAGCTCAGCGGGGATAGCCAGCGGAATCGACCTTTCACTGCACCTTGTCGCTCAGCAGGAGGGTCCGGCGCTCGCCGCCAGGGTGGCGCGTGGAATGGTGATGTACACCCGTCGTAATGGAAATGCTCCGCAACTAAGCGGCATATTGCGGCACCGGGCGCATCTGGTTGACGTGGTGCATCAGGTGCAGGATCTGCTCGACGAACGATTTCGGGAACGGCTATTACTCGCTGAGATTGCCCAGACCGTGGGGATCAGCCAGCGTAGCCTTAGTCGAGTATTCGGTCAGGTGATAGGCCTTTCACCGCTGCGTTACCAGCAGATGTTGCGGCTTGAGGAGGCGGAGTCCTTGATCCAGCACGGCAGCACCGTGGAGGCGGCAGCGGGCGCTGTCGGTTTTGACGATGCCCGGATGCTGCGTCGACTACGGGCGCGTCGAGCGGTCAGCCAGCTCGGTGGCCGCTAAAGAAATCGGTCAATAGCTCAGCACACTCAGTTTCCCTTACCCCGGCGAAGACTTCTACCCAGTGGTTCAAACGACGTTCCCGCAAAACATCGAAAACCGAGCCGGCCGCGCCTGCCTTGTCATCCCAGGCGCCGAACACCACTCTTGGTAGCCGAGCCAGCACAATGGCCCCCGCGCACATTGCGCAAGGCTCTAGGGTGACCACCAGGGTACAGTTCTCTAACCGCCAGCTGCCCAGCGCCCAAGCTGCGGCACGGATCGCCAGTACCTCGGCATGCGCGGTTGGGTCCTGATCTGCCTCGCGCTGATTGCGGCCGGTGCCGATCACGTGGCCGTTGCCGTCGAGCACCACCGCCCCAATCGGGACATCGGCTGTCTTCAGCGCGGCCTGCGCCTCGGTGAGGGCCAAGCCCATCCAGGAATCGAAAGCGGCACCAGCAGTCATCACACAATGGTAACTTTTAGCTATGCGTGTACTGGTCGTCGATCACCCCCTTGTTGCCCATAAACTCACCGTGTTGCGAGATAAGAACACTCCCTCCCCGGTGTTCCGGCTGCTCACCGAGGAATTGGTGACTCTGCTGGCGTATGAAGCCACCCGTGAAGTGCGGGTCGAGGAGGTCAGCATTGAAACTCCGGTGACCCGTGCCGTGGGCACCGGCTTGGTGAAACCCACCCCGTTGGTGGTGCCGATCCTGCGCGCCGGTTTGGGCATGCTTGAAGGGATGACCAGATTACTGCCCACCGCCGAGGTCGGCTTTCTCGGCATGGCTCGCAATGAGGAGACCTTAGAGGCGATCACCTATGCCGAGCGGCTGCCCGATGATCTCACCGGGCGTCAGGTCTATGTGTTGGATCCAATGCTGGCCACCGGCGGCACCTTGAAGGAAGCCATTAAGTTCCTCTTTGATCGGGGCGCGATGGACATTACCTGTATTTGTTTGCTGGGCGCACCGGAGGGAATTGAAGCGCTCAGGGAGCAGCATGAGGGTGCCAATGTCACCATTGTGCTGGCTTCGGTGGATCAGGGCCTGAATGAAAAGTCCTATATTGTCCCCGGCTTGGGCGATGCTGGTGACCGGCTCTACGGTGTCGTCGGTTAAGCTGCGGTTCGGCGGAGACGCCGACGTCGAAAGCTGCCTGATGCTGTGGCGATCCGCGGTGTTACTGCGGGATGGTGCCGAAGCGGATCAGCTCGGGCTGGAAGCACAGCTACTTCGCTCTCGGGAACAGTTCGAGCGTGTCGATCGGATTTTGCTGCTCGCCACGGATGACCGAGGGCTGGCTGGCTTTGTCTTGGGCTTCCCCGATCCCGGGCAGGGCGGCAGCCATCTGGTGTTGATTGCCACCGACCCTCGGAGTCAAGGGCAAGGAGTAGCTGGCAGTTTGTTGGCCGAGTTTGCCAAGCTCAGACAGAGTCGGGGAGATCATTGGCTGGATCTCAGGGTATTGGTGAACAACTTCGCCGCTCAACGACTCTATGAACGGCTCGGGTGGCTAGCCGTTGGTGAACCCGAACCGCATGAAGTGACCGGCAAACTGTTTCAGTGGTACAAACTCGCGTTGAGCTAGGGGCAGTGCTTCAGGCCGTATTTTGTCAGTAGCGGCCACCGCTGCAGACGATGCTAGTTCTGCCGCAATGCAGCCTGGATGCAGCTCACGTAGATCGTGGCACCTTGCTGGCCCGGATGGATTCCGTCGCTCGCGAAGTCAGTTACTTGCGCTCTGACCTCGTCCCAGCGCGCAATCTTGACCGCGGGGTGTGCGAGTCCAAAATCTTTGATCTTGTCCCGAGCCTGCGGTATCCAGTCACGTGGTCCGCTCGGGGTGATCAGCACTAAGCGGCGCTCCGGGCCAAGTATCCTTTGGGCGTCCTCAAGTACTGTGGGGGAGAAGTCTCCATTGCTGCCCAAGCCAACCAGCAGCACCGGGCGGAGGGCTTTTGACTGTTTGAGCTGCTGCAATAGCGCGGGTAAATCCCACATTTGTCGGCCTACCTGGGCATTAATATCAATACCGGGAAAGCCGCTGAGTAATTGCGGCGCGCTCGCTAACATTACCGAGTCACCAATGGCCAGAATCTCCGTTCCGCTGACCGGTCGCGGCTTAGAGCTGGCAGGGGCAGGGGGCTTGCCGCTGGGGGGAGTAGCTGGCTGGCTACTCGGCGGGGCGGCGGGAAGCTGGGACTGTTGAGCAATGGCCTGCTGTCCCTGGCTGATGCTGGCCTGCAACTCGGTTTGTTGGGGGGAGAGCAGCGTCGCCACGCTGGCGAGGCTGCCGATCATTCCGATCGCGGTCAGGCCGCTGATTAGCTGCCAGCGTCTCTCTGGCCGCTGCCGCCAGACTTCTTGGCAGCGTCGCCACGCCGTTCGATAACCGGAGGCAATGAGCGGTTGTTCCAGGTACTTCCAGCTCAGACTGCTGGCCAGCAGGGTGAGGGGAATTACCACGCTGGCGGTCGCCCACGGCACTGAGCTGCCAATTAATTGATGACAGAGCACGGTGAGTGGCCAGTGCCAGAGGTAGATGCCGTAGCTCCGCTGTGCCAACCAATGCAACGGTGAAATCGACAGTAGCCGGGCACCGAGGCCGCGGTCGGTGCTCAATAACACAATCAACAAGGCGGAGATCAGCGTCACCAGCGGAATTCCGCCGCGAAAGGCCCACCAGGAACGCTCGGAGAGGCTGATCAGCAGGTAACCCAGCGGCAGCAACAGGATGAGCACCGCACTGCTGCGTAGCCACGGAGCCAGTCGGGGGTTGAGCCATTGACCGAGAAATGCTGCCGCGGCACCAAAGAACAAACCGAAGCTATGACTGTCACTGCCGAAATAGCCCCGGTCGCTATGGCCGTTGAGCGCGAAAAACGTGAGCAATCCGGCGGAGAGAAGGCCCATCGAGGCGGTGAGTAAAACTCTCCAACGTCGCCTCGGTAGAGCGGCCAGAGCAATGAAAAGTATTGGCCAGAGCAGGTAAAACTGCTCTTCGACACCGAGTGACCAGAGATGTTGCAGCAGAGGTGGCTCGGCGGTGTCAAAGTAGCCTTGACCGGAGATTGCATACCACCAGTTGCTACTGAAGCTCAGAGCTGAGAGGCTCTGCGGCAGCAGTCTGCTGCCCGCCGCCCCGCCTACCAGAGCAGCCAGCAACAGTGCGACAGGGAGCATGAGCAGCAGCGGAGGCAAGATCCGGCGAGCCCTCTTGAGCCAGAAAACCTTGAGCACCGGTTTGCCGGAGGCACGTCGATTAAGCAGACTGCCGGTGATGAAATAGCCGCTGAGTACAAAGAACAGATCGACGCCGAGATAGCCGCCGGGAATCTGTTGAGGAAACAGATGAAACGCTACGACAGCCGTCACCGCCAGACCGCGTAGGCCGTCAAGGGCGAAGATTCGTCGAGCCGGGACGGCATCGTGGCGGGCGCGGGGCACAGAGGTCGGCGGAAGAGTCACTCCTCCAAAGTGCCGCTACCCGATCACAATGTGATGTGGGCTGTATTTCACTTGTCCGTCAAAAAACTTGCGGGATAGTGAATAGATTCTTACCCGAAAGTCATCGCTCTGTGAAGATAATGTGATGTTGGGCTGGCTAACTGAAGGTTGGCCCAATAATCGGGCGAACTATTGAGGGGTGAGACCGATGAGAAGTCGAAGTCTGCTTTATGTTGCCCTGTGCAGCGCTTTGATGTTGCTCGGAATCACTGCATGTTCGGCGGAGGGAAGCGGTCTGACGGTGGTCAGCTCTGGAGCTGTCGCCACTGTCTCTGCCACCCCGGTTCCGTTCTCCGCTAACTCTTCGGCACCGCCCTCGGTTGATGCCAAATCAACGGAGGCAGTGCGCGGCGCGCTCAGCCAGGAATCGGCGGTCAAGACGTTACCTAAGGACGTTGCCGATGAGGTGCTCAAGTCAATGCGGCGTTGTCCTTATTGCCTAATGCTCACCGGCAGCACGATTATTGACGGCGATACCTATCAGCTGGTCAAAATCATTTCCGGCGCTGACTCGGTGGGTTACGCGGCCTTCGTGCTGCGCTATCAACCCGACGGGAAGGCGACGGTTGTGCTGGCCTTAGCTGGCACCGGGATATCGTTGACAGTCGGTGCGAACGACACCTTGGTGGCACAGGAAGCGATCTATTTGCCTAACGACGCGATGTGTTGCGCCTCAGGTCAGTCGGTGACGATTTACCGGTATCACGGATCTCAATTCATCGCCGGGGAAAAGTTCAGCAAACTGAACGCCAGTACGCAAGGGAGTCAGCACAGTGACTGAAGACCGTTCCGCAGGCCAAGTCGTTCTTGTCGAGGACGATCCGGTCATCCGCGAGGCAACCATTATGGGCCTGCAGCGCTTCGGCTATTCGGTAACTAGTTATGCGGACGGCCTGCAAGCGCTCGACGCCGTCTTGGCGCAGCCACCGGAGGTGCTGCTGCTCGACGTCATGTTGCCCGGGCTCAACGGGGTTTCGATCTGCCGCAAAGTTCGCGAGAAGTTCCTGATCCCGATCATTATGCTCTCGGCGCGAGACGATGCCATTGACGTGGTGCAAGGCTTGGAAGCGGGTGCCGACGATTACGTGGCTAAGCCCTTTGACCTTGAGGTATTGCATGCCCGGATCCAAAGCGTGCAACGACGCCAGGGGCAGCAAGCTAGTTCGGCCGAGGTGCGGCCGCCCAATGCCGTGCAACGAGGCAGTCTGCTAATCGACCTGGACCGGATGCGGGTCAGCCGGGCTGGTGAGCCACTGACCCTGACCAGCACCGAGTTCAAGATCCTGATTGCGCTCGCCACAGAAGAGGGCATTGTGCTCAGCCGATCCAAAATCACTCGGGAGGTCTGGGGCTACGATTGGGCCGGCGACCAACGCTTGGTGGATGTGCACATCCAGCGGTTGCGGGCAAAACTAGGCGAGGGCTTGATCGAGACGGTGCGTGGCTTCGGTTACCGGTTGGTCGAAGAGCCGTGAAACTTCGATGGAAGCTGTTGCTGACCATCGCCGGCACGGTGCTCTTCGCCCTTTTACTGTCAGGTCTGCTGATCCGAGCCTTGGTGAGCAGCAGTGAAAACGACCGGATGCGCAGCAGCATCCTGAACCAACTCAACGATGCCCAGGCGATAATGGTCAGCAGCGGGATCCGGTCCTTGGGCGCGACAATAGACAGTCCCGACCTGCCAGCAGATCTCGCCAGCCAGGCTAAGGCCGGGTACACTGCGATCTACTGGCCTGAAGGAGCCTCGGAGATCTGGGCTGCTAAACCAATCGTTCTGGGCAGCTATCAAGCGGTGATTGCGGTGCGCTCAGATGTTTCAGCGTCCGTGACCATTGTGCAGAATGTCGATCGCGCATTGTGGATTGGCGGTGTCGCCTCGGTATTGGCTGCCAGCGCAATCGCGGTCTTCACTAGCAGCCGATTGTCTCGCCGACTGGTCAGCGGGGCTGCCGCGGCCGAGCGCATCTCCGATGGCCATGCCACTGAGGTATTGGGGGAGATTAGCCAGGGCAAGGACGAGGTAGCTCGCTTTGCTGGTGCCGTCGATCGGATGGCGGCGGAACTGCGACAAAAGGCTGAGGATGAGCAACGTTTTAGCGCCGATCTAGCCCATGAACTGCGAACTCCGCTGACCGGTTTAGTGGCTGCGGCAGCATTATTAGAGGATTCGCGGCCAGCGCAGATGGTTAAGGAGCGCACCGCGCGGCTGCGCAGGCTGGTGGAAGAATTGCTGGAAATCTCGCGTCTGGATGGCGCGCAGCATGAAATTATCCGCGAACCAGCCTCGATTCGAATCCTGCTGGACGACGTCAGTGCTGAGCTCGCCGCAGCAGATTTGGCTCAATCCATCACCGTACTGTTCGCTGCTGATGCCGAGGAGATGATCCTGGATACTGACGAGCGGCGGCTCTCCAGGGTGCTGCTCAATTTGCTCCGGAATGCGGCCGAACATGGCCAGCCGCCGATTCAGCTGACCGTGAGCCGGGACGAATTGGCAATTCGCGACCACGGTTTGGGCTATCCGCAGAGCATTATCGACAACGGTCCTTCGCGGTTTAAAAGCGAAGGTGGTTGGGGGCTCGGCCTGTTAATAGCAATCAGGCAGGCCGAAGTCTTGGGTTACCGGTTGAGCTTTGAGAACGCCACCGACGGCGGCGCTATTGCCACCCTGTCTTGGGCGAAGACTGAAACCCATTAGCAACTCGCTAACGGTTCGGTCTCGGCGCGGGCATTGGCCGGAGATTGCACTAGGCTCTAGTGCTATGGACCAGTTTCAGCCGCCAAACAATGCACCGAACCAGCCTCAGCAACCGCAATACGGCCAGCAACCACAGTATGGACAGCAACAGCCCGGGCAGTTTGGGCAGCAGCCGCCTCAGTATGGTCAACAACAGCCCGGCCAGGCACCGCAATACCCGCAGCAACAGTTCCCCGGCTACCCCGGAAACGGTTCGGCGATCTCGCCAATCGCGCCAGTGGAGAAGCCGCAGACGCTGAAGAATGCCGTCATTTTGATGTACGTGGGAGCCGCCTTGAGCGTGATTGGGGGCATCTTCACGCTATTCCAGGTTAATCAGTTGGTAGATATGGCAATTGCTCAGGCTCAGACCCAAAATTCGGGTCTCAGCGGCAGCACCATCGAGTCGGTCAAGTCGATTACCCAGGCGACAACTTATGCCAGCATGATCTTCGGCCTGATCATCGGCACCGGCTTGTGGATTTGGATGGCCTTGGCGAACGGTGCGGGAAAGTCGTGGGCCCGAGTGGTGGCCACTGTATTCGCGGCTATTTCAATTCTGAGTGGGATCTACTCACTGATCGCAAGCTCCATCAGTAAAACCATTTTCGTCAGTAGCCTGATCATCGGCATTATTACGCTACTGGTCTCGATCACCGCTCTGGTGCTGATCTGGCTCAAGCCGTCCAGCGATTACTACAAATTCAAGAGCCAGAAGGTTCTTTACTGAACCTGAGACGAACGGCTCAGTACCATCCGGTGGCCTGGGAATGTCCCCAGGCGCCGCATGGTGAGCCATAACGCTCCTTGATATAACCCAAGCCCCAGGTGATCTGGGTTTTGTAGTTAGTGCGGTAATCGGAGCCGACGCTGGCCATCTTCTCGGCGGGTAGGGACTGTGCGATGCCATAGGCCAGGCTGGAAGGATTCTCAGCCGTGGTCTGCCAGCTGGATTCCTTGGTCCACAAGGAGCTTAGACAGCTCATCTGATCCGGACCCCAACCGAAGTCGGCCAATTTTGTCGCTGCGAAAGCCTGCGCGGCCTCGGGGTCATTTACTGCCTTGATTTGGTTGATGTCGCTGGAGGCGCTGTCTGCGCCCGGCTTGCCGGTACTGGGTGTTTTGGCAGCGGGCTTGGAGCTCGCGGTGACTCGACTGAAAACTAGTTCAGCGTTGGCAGCTGCAGAGACTGTCTCCATTGCTGATTTCTGTGCCACCGGTGTTGAGGCGGGGGTGTCCGGATTCTGCTGCGAGGCACTCACCGAGGCGACTAAGACGCCAGCGATGGCGATAGCGGCTACCTGCTGCACAGGCAGCTTGGAGCTGGCTTCACGGAGCAGGCTAAGAGAGGACTTTTGCGGGGTGGCGCGACGCCGACCGGTAGATTTCCCCGGAACTGAGCGCGACGTCGGAGTGCTGGGCGCGGCATGCCGCGCCCGATCACGACGTGGCTGATCCATGCTCTGAGCCACTGAACTGCCTCTCTTTTGCCTGCGAGGTGAGCTGTCGGATTCGGCTGAGAAGGCCGGCCCTGCGCTGCAGGACTTCACCCCAAGACCGTGCGAACACGGCCAAAAGTGGTTTCCCCGTCTCTGCCATAAGTTCTGACGTCCCTCTTTGAGTGGCAGAGCTCGGCGTCTCGTAGAGAGGTGCACGGTTACTATCGCGCACCTCTCTACGATACCGGCATTACCTAGATAAGTCACATTTAGATAACGGAAGCCCAGTGCTCGCTATTTACTTAGCAAAGGTAATGACTTATGCTAAGTAAATGGAGTCAGGGAGACGAGCGCCGTTAGCGGTTGAGTTGCGGATGGCAGTGATGCGTACCGCTCGGAGACTGCGTACCGAAGCCACTAGCGAGAGCGTCGGGCCCGGCCAATTCAGCGTGTTGTCGATCCTGAGTAATGGTCAGCAGACGCTCAGGCAGTTGGCAGATAAAGAGCATGTGCAGGCGCCGACAATGACTAGAACGGTCAATGCACTAGAGGAATCCGGCTTAGTCAGCAGACGCTCAGACCCTAGTGATGGGCGACAGGTTTTGGTGGAGCTCACCGAGGCTGGCCGCGAAGTGCTGAGGGATACCCGGCAACGTCGCACCGAATGGTTGGAGCGGCGGCTCGCGGGGTTGAGTCCCGCGGAACGCAAGGTGCTGCGTGAAGCAGCACAAATACTGCAAAGAATGAGTGCGAAATAAGTGTTTAGTGCGCTGAAGGTCTTCAACTATCGGCTCTGGGTCTCTGGGGCCCTGGTTTCCAATATTGGTACCTGGATGCAGCGAGTGGCTCAGGACTGGTTGGTCCTGACGGTGCTAACCAATCAGTCCGGCACCGCGGTGGGCATCACCACCGGTCTGCAATTCTTGCCGATCTTGATCCTCGGCCCATGGGCCGGGCTGCTCGGGGATAGATATTCGAAACGTAAGATCCTCTTGATCACGCAATCGGCGATGGGTTTTTGTGCCTTGCTGCTGGGCCTTTTGGTGGTGACAAATACGGTTCAGCTTTGGCATGTTTATCTGCTGGCGCTGCTCCTCGGTATCGGTAGCGCGATTGACGCTCCATCCCGGCAAGCCTTCGTTTCTGAGGTGGTGGAGGCAGGTGACGTGCCCAACGCGGTTGCGTTGAATGCCACCTCCTTTAACCTGGCTAGACTGGCCGGACCCGGACTTGCCGGGTTGCTGATCGCCTGGATCGGCACCGGCCCAGCTTTCTTGATCAATGCCGCGAGTTTCGCCGCTGTCATTCTCTCGCTTGCCAAGATGCGAGTCGCGGAACTTCACCCAGCGGCTCGAGCCCCCAGGGGCAAGGGGCAGATTCGAGAGGGATTGCGCTATATCCGGCAGCGCCCAGATCTGATGATGATTATGATTCTGGTCAGCCTGGTCGCCACCCTGACGATGAACTTCCAGATCACCAATGCGCTGATGGCCACGTCGGTCTTCAAGCTCGGGCCGGGTGAGTACGGGTTGCTCGGTACCGTCATGGCGGTCGGCACACTCTCCGCTGCGCTGTTGGCAGCCCGACGGCAGGGTGTGCGGATGGCCTACGTGGTTGGTGGTGCGCTGGCGACCGGCGCGTTCACCGTATTGGGGGCCTTCGCACCGAACTACTGGTTGTTCGCCCTCGCACTAATTCCGATCGGGCTCTCGGCAATGACCTTCCTCAACGCTTGCAATACCAGCATTCAGCTCACTACAGACCCGGCGATGCGCGGCAGGGTACTCGCGGTGTATATGGCCTTAATGCAAGGGGGCACCCCGATTGGGGCACCGCTGGTCGGCTGGATTGGCACTCTTTTCGGGCCGCGCTGGTCACTTATCGTTGGCGGGGTGGCGGCGCTAGCCGCCGGCAGCGTGGCGCTGCTGGTCCTGAACAAGCGAAATCACACCACGCTACGCAGCCAACTCAGCTCGGTCTTGCCCCACCGTGCTCGCGCCTAAACCCCGGCCGGCTCAGCTAAAGCTCACTGTCCGCGAGGTAGGTCAACCATGAACTCGGTGTTTCCGGGCTGAGAGTTGAGCGTTATTTTGCCGCCATGCGCCTGCACGATGGCATGCACGATAGACAGTCCCAGGCCGGTGGTGCCGTCGTGCCCGGAACGGGCCACATCGACGCGAGAGAAACGGTCGAAGATATCGGCTTGGAATTCCGCTGGGATGCCCGGGCCGTTGTCTCGGACGCTGAGTCGCACGGTGGCTTGGTCGAGGCTACGCAAACCGGTGGTTACCGTGGTGCCAATATCGGTGTGTTTCGCCGCGTTGGAAAGCAAATTAAGCAGAACCTGCCTAATTGCGCCGGCGTCCGCTTTGATGATGAACGGGTCGCTGGAGAGGTCGAGTTGCCAGCGGTGATCGCTGATCGCGACTTTCATGTCATTGACCGTCTCCAGCACCAACTGGGTCATTTCGGTATCGGCTAACTCAAGTGGTTTGCCTTCATCAAGCCGTGCCAGGGTGAGGAGATCCTCAACCATGGCACCCATTCGCTTCGATTGGGATTCCACTCGGGAGAGCGACTTCTCTCCCGAGGGGCTGAGATCCTCGGTCATTCTCAGCATTTCTGTGTAGCCCCGGATTGCGGTCAGCGGGGTGCGCAGTTCGTGGCTGGCGTCGGCGACGAACTGCCGGACCTTGGTCTCGCTGCGCTGCCTGGCCTGCAGCGCCTGCGCGACGTTGTCCAGCATTCGGTTTAGTGCGAATCCCACCGAACCGACCTCGGTATTCGGGTTGGCGGCTGAGCTTGGCACTCGTTCGGCCAGGGTGACTTCGCCTTCGTCAAGCGGAAGCTTGGAAACCTTAGTGGCAACCGCTGAGAGCTGGTTGAGCGGCGCCATCGCGCGACGAATAATCACGGTGCCGACCAAACCCATCGCGATCAAACCGGAGGCGGAGACCAAAATGATGGTCGAGATCAATGCCGCTAGGGTGTCGTGCACCGATTTGCTCAGCAGGCCGGTCAGCACAATCACCCCATCGCTCATCCTGACCGCTACCAGACGGTAGTCGCCAAGAGTCAGCTCTCGGTCGACGAAGCTATCAATTGGTTCGATCGAGGTGAGGTCTCCGGCATCGGAGCTAGGTAAGGCCTTCGCCGAGTTCGTGCTCGCGGAGATCTGCACATTTCCGGCGATGCTACCGTCTTTGACGTAAGCGATGAGGGTGCCTTTATTGGTGCCGGGGATATCAGAAATCGTTGTCACACCATGCTGGTAAGCGGCCGTCACTCGATTCGAGGCATCGACAAGATCGGCATTCAGCCGGTTATTGAGCACTAAGCTCATCGAGGCGTAACAGACCAAGCCGACAATAAAGCAGATCGCGGTGAGTAGTGCCAGGGTGGCCATCACCATTTTGGAACGCAGGCTCCAGTCCGAGAACTTCAGCCATTGCTGAGAGCGGAGTTCTCGCCATTTCTTCGCCTGCGACGCGGTTGACGAATCAACAGGCGCCGCCTTACTCACTGTTCAGCCGGTTTGAGGATGTACCCAGCCCCGCGAACGGTATGGATCATTGCTGGATGATTGGCCTCGATCTTCTTGCGTAGATAGGAGATGTAAAGTTCGACGATATTGACCTGACCGCCGAAGTCGTAGTTCCACACTCGGTCCAAGATCTGGGTCTTGCTGATCACCCGCTTGGGGTTTTCCATCAAATAGCGGAGCAACTCAAATTCTGTGGCGGTCAGCATGATCTCGTCCGAACCGCGCATCACCTGGCGGGTATCGTGGTTAAGCACCAGGTCACCGACCCGGATTTCGGCCGCATCAACCGCCGTCACCCCGGCGCGCTGCACAATCCGATGCAAGCGCAGCAGCACTTCTTCCATGCTGAAAGGCTTAGTGACATAGTCATCTCCACCTGCGGTGAGTCCGGCGACTCGATCCTGCACGGCATCCTTAGCGGTCAGAAAGAGCGCTGGAATATCTGGCGCAAAGCCGCGAATCTTGCCGAGCAACTCGACACCGTCGAAGCCGGGCAGCATGATGTCAAGCACTAAGACGTCGGGGCGGTACTCGCGGGCGATCTTGACCGCACTGCTGCCGTCATGAGCGATTTGGGTGTCCCAACCCGCCATCTGTAGCCCCATTGACATCAGTTCCGCCAGACTTGGCTCGTCGTCGACCACCAAGGCGCGAATCGGCGAGCCGTCAGGGTGGCTCAGTTTCGGCAGGTTCTCGGTGAAGTTTCGTGTAGTAGCCATAATCTAACTTTCTGACAATCCAATATATTTAGCCTCGAAGATTGCTGAAGATTGACTGTGGAAACTGTGAATCTTCAGCCGGTGAGTACCGCCTCGCGGCCCCCATAAGCGTTCCTGAGCCGCAGGCTGAACGGTTGATGACTGAACAGTTCGTTCGCGGCCCTGATGTAGCTCTCAACGATCCGCTGAGCCGAGAGGTGCCCGTTCCGGAGCTTCCAGAAGTTGATGGCAACACCGCATCGCCCGGTAGGCAAGTCGTTCTCAGATTTTGGACATGATGCAAAGTGGAGTTGTTGTGGTCAAGGCGACCAGGAGTTGGGTTTCTCTCAACAAGGCTATTTTTTCCGAATTTATGACTGGTAAATTGGAGTATCAATCGATTATTTCATCCTAAAAAGTCGAAAGCAGGTGAATCTCAGAATTAAGTTCACTCCCCTCCCTGGAAGTGATGTTGCTCACATTGGACTAATTTGTCTCAAAATGTGGACGTTTCAGGACATTATTACTTGCAAGTTTGGATTGTTACGTTGCACACTTCATATGTGAAGATCCACTCAAGCGCATCTGCAGCCGCAGCAACTCGATCCGAAGCACTGCTCGGACGGGATATGTGCTGTTGTCGAATGCAGCCCTAGCCTCTACAACCCAAGAGCTCCAGGCACCGACCAATCTGGTCAGCCCAATGATGGGCAAAACCTCGCAGCATCATCGACGAGGTCAAGCATTCGAGTCGTTACTATCGTCAACGACAATTCACAACGAGGTTAATCACATGTCAATTGCACCCGGATACGTCCATATTTCAGTTCGCAATGCCAATAAGGTCTCCCGGACCGGCATCCCCGGTTTCCCACATAATTCGGCTCCCCGGCCCGTCGGCCAGGCCGAACCGCAACGTCAAGCCCCGCTGCGCGCAGTTCCGCAGCGTGTCAGCCCGCCGGTAACCGCTCCGACCGCCCTGGTGGCTGGTAGCGGTTCGACGGTTCGCCCCGTCGGGCAGGATAACGTCGCTCATGGATTCGTGCTTTATGTCGGCATCGATGAAGAGACCGCGGCCGCTAACGGTACTTCGCTGGCCAAACTGGCGCAGGATATCCGGGCCTACGCCCAGTCCTTGGTGCCGCAAGCGCAGAGCTACGCTGCGGTAGCAATTGCCGCAGCTGATGCGCCGGGTTCATCGCTTGACGTGGTGCGTTCGACTTTCGGCGATCCGACGGTTGCTCCTCGGCAGCGACCCGAGTTGCGGGTCAGCAATGTTCAGGAACCCCGCCCGGCTGGCGTGCTGATCGACCTTGCCCGACGCGAGGTTCACCTCGACGGAGATACCTTGAATCTAACTTTCAAGGAGTTCGAGTTGCTGAATTACCTGGTGGAAAATGGCACTCGGACGGTGGGGCGTGAGGAACTTCTGGACGGCCTCTGGCGGAATGCTGATGAGGTTCCCAATGAGCGCACTATCGATGTTCATATCCGTCGACTTCGCTCTAAATTGGGTCGGCTGGCGAACACCGTGCGTACCGTTCGTGGCGAAGGCTACCGGTTCTACGAGCATCCCGAGGTCATCGTTTGGGCGGCCCCGGAATACTCGATCTAAGCACTAGCCAAGTACCCAGCTAGCGTTGTGACTTCGCGAATAACGCGCGACTAAACAAACTAGACTGGCGCAATGAGCGTCCATCACCTCAAGCGACTGGTTCTGATGAGGCATGCCAAATCTGACTATCCTCGTGGCGTTGCCGATCATGACCGGCCGTTAGCGGCTCGCGGACACGCTGAGGCTCGCCTGGCGGGGCAATGGTTGCTGGCACATAACGTTCCAGACTTCATTCTCTGTTCCTCCGCCCTGAGAGCGCGGCAGAGCTGTACTTGGGTGTGCACGGAGTTGGCTGACTTAGCCCCGACGCCGAAGCTTGAGGACGATCTTTATGACGCTGGAGAGTCGCGGATGCTGGCGCTGATCAATCATCTACCCGAGACTGTCACCTCACTATTGGTGATTTCGCATCTACCGACGGTGCAGGATCTAGGGTTGCGACTGGCATCGAGGGATTCGGATCCGAAAGCCTATATGCAGCTGGCTGAGCGCTATCCCACCTCGTCCCTAGCGGTCTTTGAGACTGCGTCTTCCTGGGCCGAGCTGGACGGTCAGGACGCTGAGCTGCGTCATTTCGTGGTTCCCCGCTAGCCCATCCAGCCAGCGGTTATCCCCACCCCCCCTCCGTCGAGTGTCGAGATGTGGATGGTGTGACCGCGCAGTGGTTGGGGAGTTAGCGGGTGGTGGCGATTTCTTTGAGGGCTGAGACTAGGTGATTGATTGCCGGGCTGGCGCTTAGGCTGCGGCGATAAATGATTTTCACGTCGCGTCGCTGAGCGGGCTCACGCAGTTCAAGTGCCACCACGTTGGCGGGCAACTCGGCGCGACCCAGCCTAGGCACTAGGGCAACTCCGACGCCCAACTCGACCAGGCCGATGTGCGTGCTGAAATCCGGGTCGAAGAGCCTGACCTTCGGCAAGATCCCCATCTCCGAGAACATCCGCATTAATGCCTCGTGGCAGATCATCCCCACCGGTGTCGCCATCCACCACTCATCTAATAGATCTGCTGCGGAAACGCTGCCTCGCTGAGCCAGCGGATGATCACGATGGACCAGCACATCGGCGCGGTCCTGGCAGAGCTCCGTGACCATCAGCTGCTCCGGGATAGGGAGCGGAACCGAGTTCCAATTGTGCACCAATGCCAGATCAGCTTCTCCGCTGGCAACCCGCTGCACCGATTCTTCGGGATCTTCGCCGACTACTCGGAGCTGGATGGCTGAACCTTCCTTTTCGAGTTTCTGGATCAGCGGTCCCACCAGGCCGCGGCAGGCGGTGGAAAACGCACTGATCCGTACCGGACCGCTGGGCTTGCTCGGGTCGGCCAACAGAGTGACTTCAAGTTGTTCAAGTTCTTCCAGGACCCTCCGGCCTTGCTCGGACATGCTCAGGCCTCGCTCGGTCAAGAGCACTCCGCGACCATGTCTCTCCAGCAGCGCGCCGCCGGCCTGCTTCTCCAACTTCTTAATCTGCTGAGAGATTGCCGAAGGGCTGTAGCCCAGCGACTCTGCGGCGCTGATAACCGAACCGTGCTGGGAAACCGCGACCAGAGCGCGCACCGCCATCACATCAATCATGAAGTAAATGTACATGATTATCGGCTAAAACATTTGCTTTTACTTAAATAACTTCTTTGTCAGACTTGAGCTATGCAACTCAAACACGCCCTGCTAGCGATTCTGACCGCCGTGATCTGGGGGGCGAACTTCTTAGCGATCAATGCGACCTTGCAGGATGTGCCACCCTTCTTGTCCCTAGCGTTGCGGTTCCTGCTGGTAATTTTCCCCTGGGTATTTTTCATCAAACCACCCAAGGCAGGGTGGAAAGTTGTGGTGGCAATTGGCTTGACCACTAGCTTGGGTCAGTTCGCCATGCTCTACCTTGGACTGGCACTTGGCATGCCGGTTGGATTGGCGCCGCTGGTGCTGCAAGCCCAGGTGCTCTTTACCGCCTTGATTGCCATGGGTGTGCTCAAGGAGCGGCCCAGCAGGATGCAGCTCATTGGCATTGCGTTGGGCGTGCTGGGCCTGGCCATTGTAGGAGTTGCTCGCGCCCAGGTAGCGCCGATCTTGCCCTTCCTGCTCACCCTGGTGGCAGGTTTCTCCTGGTCAATCGGCAATGTCATCACTCGGATCGCCCAGCGTAATCCTGCTGCCGCGGATCAAAAATCCTCCGGTCTGAGTATGGCAGTGTGGTCAGGAACCGTGGTGCCGGTACCAATGTATCTGCTCTCCCTCTTCATCGAGGGGCCGAATGCCTTGGGTGATACGCTCAGCCACCTGCATTGGCCTGCCATTATTGGCGCGCTCTACACCGCACTGATTTCGACCCTGGTCGGCTATGGGATCTGGAACAGCCTCTTGAGCCGCTACCCGGCCAGTGCGGTCGGACCATTCTCGCTATTGATCCCGGTGGTTGGCATGCTTTCGGCCTGGCTGGTGCTCCATGAGGTGCCAAGCGCGGCGGAGCTATTGGGTGGCACCTTATTGCTCCTTGGTGTTGCTTTCGCGGTGCTGAAGATGCCTCGCCGGCCTTTCCGCGATGCTTTGCGCGGGTCAAAAGCTAAGGACGCTGGGGTGCAGACCGCGAGTCCAGCCACCGCAGCGGGAGTGCCAGCGGGAACCTCGGCGAGCGAAAGGGTAGGATAGTGGGCGCGGTCCAGCCGGCTCAGTCGCGGAGATAGCCGGTCATCACGGTCATCAACGCGGTCAGTGCCTCAGCTTTGCTGCGTTCCGGGTGGAAGACTTGACGGTCCAGCCCGACGATCAGGGTCGCTCCTAAAGTGAGGCCCACCATTGCCTGCGGCTGTACCTCCTCACGGACCGGATGCTCTTGAGCCACCCGGCTCAGAGTGTTCCCGGCGAGCAGGAAAAGCCGTTCCCGCAGCATCACCAGGGTGTCCCGCCAGGCGCTCGGAGTTCGCCATAACTCGGAGACTAGAAGCTGGGTGAAGGATGGATATTCCTCGAAAAAGTCGAGAGTGCTGGAGAGCATTCTCTCCAGGGCTTCAAGCGAGGGCAGGCTCTCGTCGGGGGCGAGCCGTTGCTCTAGCAGGCTAACGCCATACTCCAGCAACTGTGAGATCAATTCGGTCTTGCTGCCGAAGTTGTAATAAACGGTACCCTTGGAGACGCCCGCGGCTGCCGCTATCTCATCTACCGTGACTTCGGCGGGGCCACGCTCGCCAATCAGCTGCATTGACGCGTCGAAAAGCTTCTGCTTGGTGGCGTTGGTGCGCTCCGGTCGCTTGACCGTGGTATCGCTCATTTCGGTGCTCATATCGAAATCTCCGGTTGTAGGGTGCTCAGTGTCCAGATTTTGCGCTTGCGCACCGCAAGCACCGACAGCACTAAGCCGATCAAGGTATAGATCACTAGGCCGATAGCGATCGGACCCAGCGGGGCGAGGTCAGCACCGTAGATCAGGTGCCGCATCCCCTCAACAACGTGCCCCATCGGCAAGATGGTGTGCATGGCATGCAGGGGTTCCGGGGTGGTCTGCCAGGGGAAGGTGCCGCCGGAGGCGACCAGTTGCAATACCAGCAGGATGAGCACCACGAGTTTCCCGGGGGTGCCGAGCAGTGCCACGATGCCCTGAATAAGCGCGGTGAACGCCATTGAGGCGAGTAGTAGGAGGCCGAGGGTGAGGTAGGGATGGACCGGATTCAGTCCCACCCCGAACAACACCACGGTGTACATCACCACGGCCTGGATGACCGAGACAGTCAGGAACGGCAGCCAACCGCCAAGTGCCACCTTCCAGGAAGCGGCATTGGAAGCGAGTGCGCGCTGGGTGAGCGGGCGCATCGCTTGCACCAGCATGAAAGCGCCGATCCAGAGTGCCAGTACCAGGAAGAACGGCGCCAGCCCTGCGCCATAATTGGGGGCCTTGGCTTGGTCTAGATTGTTCACCGCGATGGGGTCGGAGATCACCTTGGAGGCGTTGGCTTTGGCCTCATCATTGGGGTTGGGGATTTGACCGGCGCCCTTGTGTAATTGATCGGCCAGCGTTTTGGCACCGTCGGCGAGCTTGCCAGCTCCGGTGTTCAGCGTGCCGACACCGTCATTCAGAGTTTTCGCCCCGCTGGCTAGTTTATTGGTCCCGGCCAGTGCCTGCTGTTCTGAAGAGGCTAGCGTAGCGGCCCCACTAGCAAGTTGATTCGCGCCGCTGCTGGCCTGGCTAATCGCGCTGCTCAGTGCGGGCGTCGAGGCGGCGAGTTGCGAGGCACCATTGGCCACCGCCTGTGAGCCGGTGGCCAGTTTTTGGATGTCCGCGGCGTCCGCATCGATCTTGCTCTTGACGCCATTGACGTCCTTCTCCAGCGCACTTGAAATTGAGCCCTTCTGTTCAGCCGTGATCACCCCGTCACTGACCAGCTTGTCGAGCGCATTGCCGACGGCGGTGGAAGCTTGGGTGTCCAGCTTGGCCAGGGTGCTGACCGCGGACTGTACTTTTGTGTTCAAGGTGGCATTGCCGGCAGCCACCTGGGCCGCTCCACTGGCGAGCTGTTGCGCCGAATCCGGCAGATTAGCCGTCTTGCTCTGCAACTGATTCAAGCCCGCAGACAGGGTGCCGGCGCCGGTACTGAGCTGATTGGCGCCATTCGCGAGCTGCGCTTGACCGCTGGCTAATTCATTGGCCCCGCTGGAGAGTTCTTGGCTACCGGTCTGTAGCTTCGTGGTGCCGTCGTGTAGTTGCTTGGCTGCGTTAGCAAGCTGGGTCGCCCCGTCGGCCGCCTTGACGATTTGCGCGTGCACCGTGCCATAGCCGGTGAGTAGCTGATTGGCGGTGGTTTCGCCGACCTGTTTGGCCACACTGTCGTGCACCTGGGAGGTGACCTTGTCGACAATTGAAGACAGGATGTAGCCATTTGCGTCATTGGTGGTGACGTCGAGGATGGCCTGTTTGGCCGAGTCGAAATTAGCTGGCGAGGCGAGATTTGCTGAAAAATCCTTGGGAATTTTTAGCGCAAAAGAATATGTGCCGTCAGCCACTCCGGCGTCGGCTTGCTGATCGGAATCGACTATCACCCAGTCGAATTTCTTGCCATCGACTAGGTTATTAGCTACTTCCTCGCCCACTTTGAGCGGTTTGCCGTCCTTGCTAGTGCCCTCATCGTTGACCACAATGGCTGCCTTGAGTTGATCAAGATTCCCATAGGGATCCCAGTTGGCGTAGAGATAAACAGCACCATAGAGCAGCGGGACCAGCGTGATAGCAATCAGCGAAAGTTTGGGCAGCAGCCCACTGGTCATGCGCTTGAGTTCAGAAAGTGCCAAGCGGAAGACGGTCATCGGAGTTCCTGCGATTCTTCTTCGGGTTGTTTCTCGGACGCCTCAGCAGGCGTCGCTCGGTGCTGCGCCGTGCTGCTGTCGGTAGCGTGGAGGGGGGTGAGCGGGGCGGTTAGCGGCTGATTTGGTGAATTTTCTTCGATCGCTGGCGGTTCGGCAGCGGCGTACTGGGTTGCTGTTAGTTGACCAGTCACCGGCTCGGGGGCTTCCAGCGTCGAGGCAGGCTCCCTCGCTCCCTCACTGCTGGGCTCTTCGGGCTTTGCGGTTGGGTTTTCTATCCTGATCACCCGGCCCTGCCAGTCTTCGGGGACCTGTGCAACGGTGGCCACAATGCAGAGCGGGCGACCCTCATCTTGGGCACGGTGCTGTAATTGCGGAAGCCAATTCTGCGGGTGCGGTCCCCGCCGGTCCGGGGAGTCGACAACGAGGAGGTCGACCTCGGGGTTAGCTAGTGCCAGCGTGCAGAGCAACTCGAGTCTGCGGGCCGCGGGTAATTCTTCAACCAAGGCATCGGCAATATCTTCAAAGGAATTCACCGTCAGCCAGTCCGATGCCCGTCGAATGCCTCGATAGCGGCGGGGGATTAACGCTAGATCTTCGGTGACCAGGTCTTTGACGCTGAGGTGCGGCTCGGGTTCATTCACCGTCGGCGAGTCGATCAGCGCGCTATGTCGCCGTAAGTGCTTGAATTTGGAGCTTTGCCCCCAGCTGACCAGGCCGTCGCTCGGTTTCATTCTGGCGCTCAGGGTGAGGGCCAGTGCGGTTCGTTGCGGCTGCAGATCACCCACTGCGAGGGTGAGTGAGCCGACTGCTGCCTCAATGGTCAGTGGTGGTACCAGGTCGTAGTGTCTGCCTTTGACCCTGAGTTGCTGGGCAACGAGCACGGTAGTGCCTTTCGACGATGTTCTCCTTCTAAGCTAACAGAACTGACTGGTCAGTTCAAATAGAACTAAATGTTGTTCTGCTTTGACCCTCGGGACGGGTCTAGACTTGAGATATGTTCACCTTGCGCCTCGCGCAACCGGCCGATTTTCCCGCGCTGACAGCGATTTGGCGCGCTGCTGTTGAAGCAACTCATGATTTCGTCAGTGCGGAGCAGATCGATGGCTGGGAACCGCAAATACTTTCTGAGTACCTACCAGCGCTGCTAGTACAGCTGGCCGAATCCGAAAGCGGTCAGCCGCTCGGCTTTGCCGGCTATCAACGCGATAAGCTCGAGATGCTCTTTGTTGATCCACGAGTGCATGGTCAGGGGATAGGCCGCGCCCTGGTATCCGAAGCGATGCGGCGGATCGGCCCGCTCCGGGTCGATGTCAATGAGCAGAATCCGGCTGCCATCGAGTTCTATCGACGGCTCGGTTTCCGGCAGCAAAGTCGTTCGGAAACCGACTCCGACGGCAACCCTTACCCGATCCTGCACCTGGCTCAGCCGGGGACGACGAGCTGAGCCAGGTTGAGCTTCAGGAAAACAGAAAATCTCCGATGAAGCCGCCAGCGGCACAACCTGGCGGGATAGCAAACACTGCTGAACCAATTGGGGTGGTCCATTGATTGAGTAGATCCAGTTCGTCCAAACGTTTCTGAATCGGAGTGAACTGCTCTGCGACACTAGCCTGATAACTGGCGAAAAGCAGACCCGAGGTCGTTGTGCCGGTACCAGTGGCCAATTGTTCGTAGTTATAAGCCCGTCGGAAGATCCGCTGCCGCGAATCGTCCGGGCGCGACCTACGTAGATGGGAGAAATCGGCGATCACCGGGAAACCCAGGGAAGTCTTCGCTTCGAAGTCGGGCTCGTCAAACTCTTGGTTGCCGGTTAGCGGCGCACCAGTAGCAAGGGTTCGCCCTACCGACTCTTCTCGGCCGCCGCGATCCAGTTCATCCCACTTATCCAGATCCATTGAAATTCGACGTAGCACCAGTGAGGTGCCATCGGGGTGCCAGGCAGCTGTGTGTTGGTCGCCCCAGATGATCCTCTCGCGCTCTGCGCTGCCGGACGGGGAATTCCCGGTGCCGTCGAGCTGACCAAAGAGATTCCGCATCGTCGTCCCCGCAGCTTCGGTGCCAACCGCGCGCCGGAAGCCACTCTGTGCCCAGCGCACCGTGCTGAAGGATCTGGCGTCTTTGAGCAGCATCCGCTGAGCGTGAGCCAGCGTGATGGGATCATCGCAGCACAGCTGCAAAAGCAAGTCGCCGCCGCTGTACTCGGCACGCAGCCGATCGATGTTGAAGGCTGGCAGCGGCTGCGCCGAAGCCGGCACGGGCTTGCCGATGGCCTGGAAAAATCCAGGACCAAAGCCGAATGTGATGGTCAGATTTGCCGGTTTTTCCGCGAGTTCGGCTTCCATATCAGCAAGCGCAGCTGTACCTTGACTCAGTTTTGCCGCGTCATCGCTGATGAGTTTCAGCAGTCGACGTACCCCGTCGGCGCGCAGCCCAGGGTTCAAGTTGAGCGCGACGAAACTGGCATGTGCCTGCGCCGGGGTTTCAATACCTGACTGCCGCTTCGCGTAGAAAGGCTGCCTGGCATCACCATTGAACGTTGTGTCGGAGGCAGTGCCTGGCGCCGAGGCGAGGTGATTCGGGGAGTTGGCAAGTCCGTTGCCGATCAATGCGGCGCCGAGCGCGCCGGTGCCCGCGGCGGCACCCCCGATCAAGAGGTGCCGCCGCGGGAGCCGTGTTTTGCGCTCGCTCATTAGCCCGCGTAGGTTTCGTTCGCTCCCGAGAAGGCCTTAGCCGGGGCTTTGAAACTCATGGTTTTGCCGCCCTCAAGGCTCAACTCGAAGCTGAGCTCATCGCCCGGGTTAATCGCCTTGCCGACTTCCATCAGCATGATGTGGTTGCCGCCGGGTTTGAGCTCCAGCTGGCCCTTCGCGGGAATCACGAAGCCACCTTTTTTGGGCTGCATTTTCATGCTGCCATCGGCGGCCATCACGGTTTCATGTAGCTCCACCATGCCCGCCGCCGGGGTGCTGGCCTTCATCACGACGATGTTTTGATCGGTATTGTTCTTCAGGATTCCGAAGGCCCCGGTCATCTTGGTGCCATTGGACTTAACCCAGGCATCCACAATGCTCAGGCCACTGCTTGGTGTCTCGGCCAGCTGGCTTGCGCTGCTACTGGGACTGCCAGCATTCGAGCTGCTCGAAGCTGCGGTGCCGGAGCAACCGGTCAGGGCGAGGGCGGCGATGCCGAGTGAAGCTGCGGTCAGACTAAAAATCTTCTTCATGATTCTCCTTGCACGTCAGTGCATAGTGTTAGTTAGTGTCTTTTCGGGCATTGCCCACGGCTATATAGATCAGGTAGCCGAGCACGCCTACGGCGGCACCGATGCCTGCCCAGAGCAGCCAGGGCTGGTTCAGCCAGGAGGCATTGTTCTGGGTATCCTCCGCTGCGGGCACTGCGACCGAGGTCGCTGATGGGGTCTCCACCGGCTCCGCGCTCTGGGTTACCGCTGGCAGCAGAGAGCCCTCGCTCACCGCTTCGCCGACTGCGAAGCGAAAGCTGCCGCTGATCGGGTGTCCATCGCTGGAAACCACTCGCCAACGGGCTTCGTACTGCCCCTTTGGCAGGGCTGTTTTGACGGCTTGAGTCATAGTGTCACCGGCGAGAGTGGATTTTCCGGCCGACCAGTTGGTGCCTCTGGCGTCAGCAATCACTACCTCGTTACCGAGGTCGAGAAGCTTGGCGCTGAAGGTCAAGGTGATCTTGGCCGGAGCGGTGCTGAGTTGTGAGTTATTTGCCGGGGTGGTGGAAATGAGCTGATCGTGTGCCGAAGCGCTGGAGGCGCCGGACAGCAACACAAAGACCGCCGCGATGAGGGCAGCAAAGATCTTCCACCAACCCCTGAAAAGGGTTGAAGGCATGATTATTTCCCCGGTTGAGGCTCGTCCTGCGAGCCGGGTGATTAGTGGGTGGGAGCGGGGAACTCCGGCGGGCCACGGTGCCGCATGGTGAGCTGCGGGGCGCCCAAGTCGGTGAGGACGCGGAAATGGCAAGTGACTACGGCGCTGATGGTTTCCGGCGCTGCGGGACTGTGTACTACTCGCAGGCTGAAGAAGTCGCGTAGTTCGATGCTGATCGCCCGCCACAGTGCGATGGCGGCGACTTCGCCGCGTCGCAGCAGGGCGATGGTGGCGATCGCTGCGATCAGGTGCGCACCGAGCATCGGTAGCGAGGTGTGGTCCATCCCCATCTCTGCCGTCCCGGTGGGCATAGGTATCTGCTGCATGGCGCCATGATGTGATCCGGGGATGGTTCCGCTACTGCTCATCGTCGGAGTAATGCTGAAGAGGGTGTGAAAAACAGCCTGACTGAACAACACTCCGAGGGAAAGCCGGGGTAAAGAGAGGATTTTGCCAGCTAGCGCGAGGCAGACAAGCCCCGAGATTGCCAGCGAAAACCCCAGAATCAGCGGATGAGGTATTGAGCCGCCACCCAAAGTATGCGATGCGGCTGCAATCATGGTGGCAAAAGCGGCAGCAATCCAGGCGCGCACCATGCGGGCACTGCGACTGACCATGATTCTGCTTTCGCCACCGGAGACATTTGCCCTACCAGTATGGAATGTTTTCTACGGCCTGTCGAATAGTTTTGCCCTAGCTAATGCCTAGAGACCGAGCTTTTCAAGTAATCGCAGCCAGATCTCGCTCACCGTGGGATATGAGGGGACCGCGTGCCACAGTCTGTCCAAGGGAACTTCGCCGACGATGGCGATGGTGGCTGAGTGCAGAAGCTCAGCGACGTCAGGGCCGGCAAAGGTGGCACCGATGATGACATTTCGATCCGCATCGATCACCAGCTGGGCCCAACCCTGGTAGTCATCGAGGTAGAGACTCGAGCCCGCTACCGCGATCGGCAGGGAGACTTCGGTGACCTTGACACCGTCTTGCTCAGCTCTCTCGACCGTCCTGCCTACGGTGGCAATCTCGGGGTCGGTGAAGACCACGCTTGGCACCGCGTATTGATCGGCAGTCTGGGTGTACTTGCCCCAATCTTTGGCGGTGCCGTCGAAATCTCCGTTGATCCTGGCCACGATGGCGTCTCCGGTGATTCGGGCCTCATACTTCCCTTGATGAGTGAGCAGCACCTTGCCAGCCACGTCGCCGACCGCGTAGAGCCAATCTGTGCCGTCAACTTTGCCGCTCTGATCGGTGCGCAGTCGCCTCCCGTCGAAGCCGCTCAGTTCTAAGGCAGCCAGACCCAGTTCGGTCACTGCGGGGGTCCGTCCGGTGGCCACTAAGATTTCTTCAGCCTGCAATATCTCGCCATCGTCGAGTTCCAGATGCACTCCGGCGCTATCCCGGCTGACCTTCCTGAAACTAACTCCTTCACGTAGTTTCACGCTGTCTTTGGCCAGACCTTCAGCGACCAACTTGCGGGCCGGCTCGGGCATTTTTGCCAGCAATTTTCCACGCATCAGCTGGCTGACCGAAGCGCCTAGTCGGGCATAGGCTTGCGCCAACTCGGTGCCAGCGACGCCGCCGCCGATCACCAGTAGGCTCTCCGGAACGCGCGGCGAACTGGTGGCTTCACGGGTGCCCCAAAAGCTGATCTCGGCAAGGCCGGGGATGTCCGGAGTGGTCGGCACTGAGCCAGTGGCCAGCACCACCACCTGCCGAGCGTGGGCTAGGTGAGTACCAGCTTCGGGGTCAGCGATCTCAACGGTGCGCGGTGCGATCAGCCACGCTTTGCCGCGTCGCAGGGAGATGCCCGCATTTTCAACCCACTCCAGCTGGCCGTCGTCTTTCCAATTCGAGGCGAAGGAGTTGCGCCGCTCAAGGACTGCCTGGGCGTCGAGTTGGCCATTAATGGCTTCCCTGGATCCTGCTAATTGTCGGGCATTATTGAGTGCTACTCCCGGTCGAATCAGCGCTTTGGAGGGCATACAAGCCCAATAAGAACATTCTCCCCCGATTAGCTCGGCCTCGACGAGCAGGGTGCTCAGGCCGCCCTTCACCAGCCGATCAGCAACATTCTCGCCTACCGGGCCGGCTCCGATCACGATCGCGTCGAAGGTCTCTTCAGAACGGACTTCAGTCATTTTACGAGCCTACGCCGAAGCAGCGATGCATTGCTAACAGCTGCTGCTAGGCTAAAACTATGAGCTCACCTGAAGCATCTAGACCCGAGCTACCGACTCTTCGGTAGCTTCTGAGTCGCCCCTAGTGTCGGGGGCGTGCTTCGTCAGTATTCAGCTCGCTAATGTCTTCGCGGCTCTTCGCCGGTTTTTCCGCTCTTCAAGACCCCTAGACGCGTCAGACGTTGCCTGCGGGCCTCTTCGATAGTTGCTCAACTCAGCAGCTCCGTGGATCGGTTGTGACCACCACCCAACCCCACCTCGGAGTCCTCATGCCTTTTATTGCTATGCCTTTTACTGTTTATTTGTTCTCGATTGCCGTCTTCGCGCAAGGAACTTCGGAGTTCATGCTTGCCGGTCTGCTGCCGGATCTCTCGGCTGAGCTTGACGTTTCAGTTCCCCAGGCTGGACTGCTCACTTCAGCCTTCGCCGTCGGTATGGTGTTCGGAGCACCGCTGACCGCGGCGTTCAGTCGAGGCTGGCCACCGCGCCGCAGTCTGGCGATATTCTTATTGGTCTTCATTGCCGTCCATCTGCTCGGGGCAATCACCACGAGTTTCACTGTGCTCCTGGCCAGCCGAGTTGTCGCGGCCCTGGCCAATGCCGGTTTTCTGGCTGTTGCGCTTTCTCTGGTGACTCGAATTGTGCCGACCGAACAGCGTAACCGAGCGCTTTCCATCGTGCTGGCCGGTACCACGATTGCGCTGATTGCCGGTGTGCCAGCCGGAGCGTTTTTAGCGATGAGTTTCGGCTGGCGCAGTGCGCTTTGGGCGGTGGCCCTGATCTCGGTTCCTGGGCTGCTCGCGGTGCTCAGTCGGTCGATCGGCAATTCGCTGCCAGCCGGGGAAAGACGCCGCCTGATCAGTGAGTTCGTCGCGCTGCGGAATTTTCGCCTGCTGCTACTGATGTTCCTCGCGCTCTCCGTGAACGCGGCCACTTTTTGTGGTTTCAGCTATCTGGCACCGTTGGTCACCGAGGCCGCCAAATTGCCAGCCACTATGGTGCCGCTGGTGCTGGCACTTTTCGGCATCGGCGCTCTGCTTGGCGTGCTTCTAGCGGGTCGCCTGGCGCTCCGGAGACCCGCTGCCAGCGGTCGGTTGGCGGGCGCGTTATTGGCCATCGGCTGGTCGATTCTCGGCTCTCTGGCAGCTCATCCGACAGCGTTTTTAGCTATGTTTTTACCATTGACACTCTTACTGGGGGCATTGTCCTTCGGCTTGGGCAGCGCACTAATAGCGCGCTTCATGGCTGAGGCGTCCGGCGCCCCGACCATGGCGGGGGCCTTTGCCACCATGTCGTTCAATATCGGGGCCGCACTGGGGCCAGTGTTAGGCGGGCTGGCTTTTTCTTCCTGGCTCGGGGCGGCTGGGCCAGCGCTGCTGAGCGCAGGTTTTGTCTGCTTAGCGCTGCTCACCTCCTTGGTGTCGACACGGCGTCGCCAAACTGGTTAGCCTAGAGAAAGGAGGAACCATGGGTCGAAAAGAGCGTGCTGAACTTCTGAAAAATATTGCCAGGCGACGTGTCGCGCGAGAAGCTGCGCGGCATCCAGCAGAGGCTGACTCGGCTGACTTGAACGCCCAGGCTGACCAAAGCGTTGAGTCGACGGTGAAGCCCGAGATTGCACCTCAGCAGTCCATCCGCAACGAATCGGTGCGTGCCAATATCGCGGTTGAGCAAGCCATTGCGCGTGGTGATTTCGATAATCTGGCGCTGGCCGGGAAGCCGCTGCCCAATTCCGGCCCTAACTTCGACCCCGATTGGTGGCTCAAGGGGTTGATTCAACGCGAGCAGCTCAGTGGGCTGGGGCCGCCAGCATTGATGTTGCGCAAAGAAGATGCCGAACTCGACGCTTTGTTGGATCGGCAGGTTTCCGAGAAGCAGATTCGCGAACTAATCGAGGACTTCAATCGGCGGGTTGTTGAGGCACGCCGTCAGCTCTTGGGTGGGCCACCGGTGGTGACCAAGACTCGCGACGTTGAGACCGAGATTGCTCGGTGGCGGCAGCGCCGGGCGACGCGGGGTTAGTGTGGCCTATGCTCGGGCTATGAACTACAAAATTGGCCGGTCCTCCGCGCTAATCGGCTGGGGCCTTTTACTCCTCGTTGTTGGCGGTGTTATTTGTTGGTTCGGTGCCGATGGAGTGGCAGTAGCGAGCCGGGCGGAAGGACAGAGCACTGCAATATGGCAGCTAATCCAGCTGCTTGGTGTCATCTTGCTGGTGATCGGTTTTCTCGCGCTCCTGATTGGCGTCATCAGGTTAGCAAGTAAGGTCGACGCACTCTACGATAAGGCTCACGATGCATGGCTGAAACCGACCGCCGAGAGCAGCGCTGACCAGCCTCCGGCCGCTGAGCCGGGCGGCAGTTCGGGTGCCGGGGACAAAGCAACCGAGTCGGAGTCTTAACGCAAAGCGGTGAAGTATCTAAGACCGTCACCAGAGGAATGCGCCCTGAGGAGTTTGAATGCTCCGGGGGCTGCTAAGCAAAAAGTTCCCCCTCACCGTTCGGTGAGGGGGAACCAGTCGTGCGGGCGAAGGGATTCGAACCCCCAACCTTCTGATCCGTAGTCAGATGCTCTATCCGTTGAGCTACGCCCGCATTTTAAAACCGGCTAAAAGGCCGAAGACAACTGTAGCGCGGAACCGGCCTCGCCTTCAAATCGGTGACGCTTTGCAGGCAAAAGATCGATAAATTATAGACCGGTCTACGTGATCTATATCACAAAAACTGAGAGATATTTTGAGTAAAATCCCCGAAATTTCGGTGTTTTCCTCAAAGTTTGCTCAAAGTTCGCCCTATTCACCTATTGCGGCAAACCCTACTCTGAGATGCATACACCGACCCAATGAAGGGAAGATCATGGGCCAAACCGCGCAGCAGGTTCTTAGCGATGCACCAACCACCAATCAGCGATTGCGAGATTGGGTGGCCGAGGTTGCCGAACTCACTCAACCCGATCGGGTCTATTGGGTGGACGGTTCGGAACGCGAGTATGCAGAGCTGACCGATGAACTGGTCGCGGCTGGCACCCTGAAACGACTCAATCCTGAGCTTTTCCCGAACTCCTTCGCGGGCTTCTCCGACCCCAAGGACGTCGCTCGGGTTGAAGAGCAGACCTTCATCTGCTCGGCCAAGGAAAGTGACGCCGGCTTCACCAATAACTGGATGGACCCGGCCGAAATGAAAACCAAGCTGGACGGGCTCTTCGCCGGTGCCATGCGTGGCCGGACCATGTATGTGATCCCCTTTGTGATGGGTCACCTGGACGCCAAGGATCCGAAGTTCGGCGTCGAGATCACCGATAGCGCCTATGTGGTCGCCTCAATGCGAATCATGGCGCAGATCGGTACTGAGGTGCTGCGCAAGATTGAAGAGTTGGATGCTTTCTTTGTGCCGGCGCTACACTCCGTCGGTGCCCCGCTTGAACCGGGCCAGCAAGACGTGCCATGGCCCTGCAGCGATGAAAAGTGGATTGTGCACTTCCCGGAAGAGCGTTCAATCTACTCCTACGGTTCCGGCTATGGCGGCAATGCTTTGCTCGGCAAGAAGTGCTACGCGCTGCGAATCGCCTCGGTGATGGCCCGTGATGAGGGCTGGCTTGCTGAGCACATGTTGATCCTCAAGCTCACCTCGCCCGAGCAGAAGACCTATTACTTGGCGGCAGCCTTCCCCTCGGCCTGCGGCAAGACCAACCTGGCCTTGCTCGATCCCACCATCAAGGGCTGGAAGGTGGAGACGCTGGGCGATGACATCACTTGGATGCGTTTCGATCAGGAAGGCCAGTTGCGTGCCGTCAACCCAGAAGCTGGGTTATTCGGCGTCGCGCCCGGCACCGGTTGGGACACTAACCCGAACGCGATGCGGGCGATCAGCAAGGGCAACTCGATCTTCACTAACTGCGCGCTGACCGACGACGGCGGTGTCTGGTGGGAGGGAATGACTCACGATACTCCTGAGCACCTGACCGACTGGCAGGGCAATTCCTGGACGCCAGATATGGACCACCCGGCGGCACATCCGAATGCCCGATTCTGCACACCGATTGACCAGATCGATATGCTGGCCCCTGAGTACCACGAACCCGATGGCGTGCCGCTTTCGGCGATCTTCTTCGGCGGCCGTCGTAAGACCACGATCCCCTTGGTCACCCAGTCCCGCGACTGGAGCCACGGTATTTTCATGGGCTCCACGCTCTCCTCGGAGACCACAGCTGCGGCCGCCGGAGCGCTCGGCCGCTTACGCCGTGACCCGATGGCGATGTTGCCCTTCATGGGCTACGACGCCGGAGATTATCTCAAGCACTGGGTCAAGCTCTCCTCGGGCGTCGACGCCGCGAAGCTCCCCAAGATCTTCCTAGTGAACTGGTTCCGGAGGACTCCCGACGGCGGTTTCGCCTGGCCCGGCTTTGGTGATAACTCCCGGGTGGTCAAATGGGCGATTGAGCGGATCGAAGGCAAGGCCGATGCGGTAGAGACTCCGATCGGTTTCGTGCCGACCGCGGAATCGCTCGATCTGGAGGGGCTGGAGATTTCGGACCTCGAGCTCGAGTCCGCGCTCAAGGTCGATGCCCTGGAGTGGGCTGAGGAGGCCGACAGTATTGACGAGTGGTACCGCCGCTTCGGTGGCTCGCTGCCCGAGGAGTTGCTCGGCGAACTAGAAGGCTTGAAGAGCCGCCTCGGCTAGCTCTGGTTCTACCGGTTCGCGATAGCCCAATGACTTCCGGATAATCTACTGACCTGTCATTGGGCTATCGCGAACAGCGGCGCCTAGGCCCAGACTCGCGGCTGCGGTGGCTGGGCGGCGGTCTCCAAGAACCGAACCGTACCGTTCGCTGCATCGCGCTGCCAGCGAGTAAAAGTGCGGAAGCTGGGCCCGGACGAAAGCTCGACGTCGACGGCAATAGCCGGCACCGGATCGGAGTCGGCACTCTGACGGACGTACACTTCGGAGGCGATGCCAGCGGCTCGGAGCTGATCCCGCTCTTGCCGTTGGCCGGCGGCGATGAGCTCAACGAGCTGGCTGCTCTCTTCGGTTTCTTCGGCGACCATGCTGAGGTTTTGCTGCCCGGAGAGATCAATGGTTTGCCCGAAGGGGAAGAACTCGCCGTTCTTCTCGATATGCGTTTTAGCAATGCTCAGCAAAGAATCGTGCAGCGCATTGAAATCCTCGCCCGCGTGGGGTGGCAGGCCGATGAACTGTCGGCCTTGCTCAAAATAGGCGCGACGGTCATTATCGTCCCAGAGCAGGGGCGCTGTCTCCATACCTTCGATTTCACCGACGATCTTCGGCGCGGAAAGCATTTTCTTGCGATTGAAAGTAGCCCGGCATTGCAGGCTATTGCCCAGCAGATGTTCGGCCCGCACCACGGCGCTGGACTGGGCGGCATCGTCCATTGGCTCAACTACTACCAAGAAACAAGAGAACTCGGCCCGGCGTGGTCTGAGGTGCTCAATAACGTAGGCCAAAATCGCGTCGAAACCCTGTGGCACAAGGGAAAGGAGTTGAGCTTGATCGAGGCCGGGATCGATGATCCTGTTCTCAAAGTCATTGAGTCGGACGATGGGTGCTGCGTTTCGGTTTTGCTTGAGCGCGTTGATCAGCTCAATTTCGGCAACCTGCAGCAGCCCGCCGGTCATTTGTCGGGCATTGTCTTCATCGATGATGGTCATGATTTTCTCTCCTAGGGCTGGTAATTGTCGCGATAGTCACCACGTCCTCCCACTGCTCATTCTTCGCAATGGGGCCCCGGACGAGTAGATCCTGCCTTCCGAATAGTCCAATGACTTCCGGATAGCCTACTGACGCATCATTAGCCTATCGCGAGGTCAATGGACTATCGCGAACGGGTGGCTGGGCAGGGTGAGAGTCGGGTGGGCAGCGGACAGGCGAACAGCTTAGGCTCGGACGATGGCAAGTACGGCGTCGCGCACCGACTCCATCGTTGCCTGGTCCTTGGCCTCGCCGTTGTAACGCAAGTACGGCTCGGTGTTGGAGGCGCGCAGGTTGAACCACCAGTCGCCGGAATCGGCGGAGAAGGTCACTCCATCAAGCTCATCCACGGTGACGCCATCGCGTTCGTATTCGGCCCGGACCCGCGCAACCGCGCCGGCTTTGTCCTCCAGCTTGGAGTTGATTTCGCCCGAGGCAACGTAGGGTTCGTATTCTGCACCTAGCTCGGAGAGCGGGCCAGGCTGTTCGCCCAGTGCTGCGAGCACATGCATGGCGGCAAGCATTCCGGTGTCAGCGTTGTAGAAGTCGCGGAAGTAATAGTGCGCAGAATGCTCACCGCCGAAAACGGCACCCTCGGCGGCCATCACAGCCTTAATGAAGGAGTGTCCGACCCGGGTGCGTACCGGTCGACCGCCGTCGGCAGTGACCAGCTCTGGCACGGCGCGGGAAGTGATCAGATTGTGAATAATCGCTGGTGTCTCTTCGCCCGCGGCTTTGGCTCGGGCGATTTCGCGGCGTGCCACCAGCCCGGTGACAGCGGAAGGTGAGACCGGATCGCCTTTTTCGTCGATCACGAAACAGCGGTCGGCGTCGCCGTCGAAGGCGAGTCCGATATCGGCACCGTGCTGGACAACGGCGGCCTGCAAGTCGCGTAAATTGGCTGGTTCCAGCGGATTAGCTTCATGGTTTGGGAAGGTGCCGTCCAGCTCGAAGTACATTGGCACAATTTCAAGCGGCAGCGCGGGAAGTAACTGATCGCCGAGCACTGCGGGCGTGGTAAGTCCAGCCATCCCATTGCCGGCATCGACCACTACCTTGAGCGGCCGCGAACCGGAGAGATCCACTAGGGAGCGCAGGTATCCGGCGTAATCCTTAAGCACGTCCTGCACGCCGATCTGACCGGGCTGATCGACCACTGGAATGCCCTCGGCGAGGTAGCGCGCCGTCAGTTCCTGGATTTCCTGCAGGCCGGATTCCGAAGACAGTGGGATAGCGCCGGCCCGGGTCATCTTAATGCCGTTGTATTCAGCGGGGTTGTGACTGGCGGTGAACATCGCACCGGCCGCGTTGAAATGCCCGGAAGCGAAGTAGAGTTCATCGGTAGAAATCAGGTCCAGCAGCTTGACCGAGGCGCCACGCTTGGTCGCACCGCTGGCAAAAGCTTTACAGAACTCCGGCGAGGAAGGCCGCATATCGCCGCCCACTAAGACAGTCTGGCCGGTCAGCTGCAGAGTGTCGACGAAGGCTGCCCCAATCGCTTCAACCATCGGCACCGTGATGCTTTCGCCGACTATGCCGCGCACATCGTAGGCCTTGAACGATGCCGAAAGGTCCAGGGATTCGGAATTCAGATTATTAGTCACGGAATGAGTCTATTCGGCTGAGCCGGAAACAGCATTCTGTCGGGCTCAGCGACCATACTGGAAGCATGCCTGTTGCAGAACTTTTGAAAACCCAAGCGCAGCAACTTCTCGGGAGCCTGGTGGGTAACCCGGAGGCAGAGTTCCACCCCGGGCAGTTCGAAGCTATCGAGGCACTGGTCGATGGCGGCAAGCGGGCGCTCGTGGTGCAACGCACCGGTTGGGGAAAGTCAGCGGTTTACTTCGTCGCCTCACTCCTGCTGCGGGCGCGCGGTGCCGGGCCAACGCTCATTGTTTCGCCACTGTTGGCGCTAATGCGTGATCAGATCGCCGCTGCCGAGCGCGCCGGGGTCCGTGCGGTGGCGATTAATTCGGCCAATGCCACCGCTTGGGACGAAGTGCGAGAGGCGCTCGCCGCCGATCAAGTGGACGTGCTGCTGATCTCACCCGAGCGACTGAACAATCCGAGTTTCCGGGACCGCGAGCTACCCGAACTGATCCGGAGGACCGGACTGTTGGTGATCGATGAAGCGCACTGCATATCGGACTGGGGGCATGATTTCCGGCCAGACTACCGGCGGATCTCCGAGCTGATTTCACGGCTACCCGAGACAGTTCCGGTGTTGGCCACCACGGCCACCGCGAATTCGCGGGTGGTTGAAGATATCGCGGAACAACTCAACGGCAGACCGCTCGGCGGGGTTGACGCCGTTCAGCAACGAGACGATGCGGTCTTCACCATTCGCGGCTCCTTGGCCCGTAAATCTTTGCGACTCGGAGTGCTGCGGCTACCGGACTCAGCGAGTCGTTTGGGTTGGCTGCTCAGCCATCTGGAACAGCTGCCCGGCAGCGGCATTATCTACACGCTTACCGTCTCGGCCGCCGAAGATACCGCCCGGTTACTCGCTGAGGCGGGGCATCGCGTGCTGGCCTATACCGGGCGTACCGATAACGCCGATCGGGAAAATGTCGAGCAATTACTCAAGGACAATCAGGTGAAGGCGTTGGTGGCGACCAGCGCGCTCGGGATGGGTTTCGACAAACCCGATCTGGGCTTTGTAGTTCACCTCGGCGCACCCTCCTCGCCGGTGGCTTATTACCAGCAGGTCGGCCGTGCCGGGCGTGGCACCGACAACGCCGATGTGTTGCTGTTGCCGGGCAGTGAGGACCCAGAAATCTGGAAGTATTTCGCTACCGCGTCAATGCCCTCGGAGGAACGGGCGGACGCGGTGCTCGGGGCTTTGGCAGAAGCTGGCGGGGCGCTTTCGACGGCGGCGCTGGAGGCCCGAGTGGATATTCGCCGGACCCCGTTGGAATTGCTGCTTAAGGTGCTTTCGGTGGACGGCGCGGTGGAACGGGTCAGCGGTGGTTGGCGAGGTACAGGGACGCCGTGGAACTACGACCAGGAGCGTTACCAGCGCATCGCGCAAGCCCGACGTCAGGAACAGGCAGCGATGCTGGAATACGAGGTTAGCTCGGGTTGCCGGATGGAGTTCCTAGCGAAGGCGCTTGACGACCCGGAGGCCGCGCCGTGCGGGCGCTGCGACAACTGCGCGGGGCGCTGGTTTAGCGGCGAGATCATCGGCAACGCGGTGCAACGAGCGGAGGATTCTTTGCACACCCTGGGGGTGCCGATCGACCCGCGAGCCCAGTGGCCATCCGGAATGGATCGGCTAGGCGTCGAGATCGACGGCAAACCGGTAAAGGGAAAGATCGCGCCCGAAGACCGGGCAGTCGAAGGTCGAGCCCTGGCCCGACTGACTGACTTGGGCTGGGGCGGTCCATTGCGCGAGATCTTCGCGGAGGGTGCGCCTGATCAGCCGCTCAGCCAGGAGATGTTGAACGCCTGTGTTCAACTACTCAAGGACTGGTCACAATCCGGTTGGTCCGGGGCGGGGCGGCCCGCCGCCGTGGTCGTGATACCCTCCCGGAGCAAACCTCACCTTGTCTCATCACTCGGCCAGGGGATCGCCCACATTGGCCAACTGCCTTATGCGGGCGAGCTATCGTTGGGCCACGGCGGCCCTACCGGGGCGCGTGGTGGCAATAGCGCCTATCGGCTCGCCGGGGTCTGGGAAAGGCTAGTGGTCTCGCCGGAATTGACGGCGCAGATTTCCGGGAAAACCGTGCTGCTGATTGATGACCTGGTGGACAGCCGATGGACCCTCACGGTGGCCGCCCGAGCCCTTCGCCAAGCCGGAGCCACCGCTGTGCTGCCGATGGTGCTAGCTCAGGCAGGCTAAGCCGAGCGTCTGCATTTCCCGTGAGTTCGTTGAAAAGTCTCGAATTCGCTAGTAATTACCGGCGAATTCGAGACTAAACCGCGAACTCACGGGTGGAGGGTTAGGAGGTTGCGATCGGGCGGAGTCGTAGGCCTTGCATGCCGCCGTCGACGGCGAGCGAGGTGCCCGAGGTGGAACCGGCCAGCGGGCTAGCCAGATAAGCAACCGCGGCGGCAACTTCCTGAGCCGAGACCAAGCGACCGTGTGGCTGACGCGCTTCCAAGGCAGCCCGCTCCGCCTGCGGATCGGTTGCCGAATCCAACAAGCGTCCCACCCACGGAGTGTCGGCGGTGCCGGGGTTCACACAGTTCACCCGAATGCCTTCGCGCAGGTGATCGGCCGCCATGCTGAGAGTCAGCGAAAGTACCGCTCCCTTGCTGGCCCCGTAGAGCGCTCGCTGTGGCAGCCCGGCAGTGGCGGCAATGGAGCAGGTATTGACGATGGCCGCTGCTGACGACTTACGCAGCCAAGGTAGCGCCGCTCGGCTAACCCGGACCATGCCCAACACATTGATATCCCAGACCCGGTGCCACTCCTCGTCGGAATTGTCCTCAATAGTGCCTTGAGCGCCGATTCCGGCATTATTAATCACAATATCGAGACCACCAAAATGCTCGGCCACGGCGCTGACCGCGGCGCGGACCGAGGCGTCGTCGGAAACATCACAGCGCACCCCGAACTGCCCGGCTGGCAGACCCTCGGCGTTGAGATCCAGTACCCCCACCGATGCTCCGCGTTCCTGCAAGAGTGCGGCGATCGCGGCGCCAATGCCGGACGCTCCACCGGTGACTACCGCTGTCAGTCCGCTAAATTCTGCTGCACTCATGCTTTGTTCTCCACGCTGTGTTGGCTGTCCGGTTGAAATTCATCCCGCTGAAAACCGATCGATTGAGATCCGTTGTGTCGAAAAAATGTCTGTCGCATTCGGCCCAGGCCACTGATTTCCAGTTCCACCACATCGCCGTCTTGCAAGTAGGGGAATCGGCCGGAGAGCGCAACCCCTTCTGGCGTACCGGTGAGTACCACGTCACCCGGTTCTAGCAGCATGTACTGGCTGAGATGGTGGAGTAGCGTTGGCACGTCGAAGATCAAATCAGCGGTGCTGGAATCTTGCCGTGGCTCGCCGTTGACCCAGCTTTGCAAGCGGAGATTGTTCGCGTCCACCTCATCGGCCGGCACCAGCCAAGGCCCTAGTGGGGTGGAAGCCGGGAGAGATTTTCCTTTAGTCCACTGACCTGCCGCGCCGGGAATTTGATACTCCCGTTCCGAAAGGTCATTGGCCACCAGATAACCCGCTATCGAATCGGCTGCCTCTTCCGGACTGGCGCTATAGCTGAGCGGTTTGGCGATCACCACACCGAGTTCAACCTCCCAGTCGTACTTCTGACTGAGCGGTGGAATGGGAGCTGGGTCATTCGGCCCGGCGACCGTATTACTCGGCTTTAAGAACACCACCGGCACTTTGGGTGGCTCGGCACCGGATTCCCGGGCGTGGGCTGCATAGTTCATGCCAATGCAGATCAGGTTGCCGGGGCGTTGGATTGGGCTAGCGATGCGCAACTGGGCCGAATCGGCGAGAAGTGGCAGCGCTCCTGCGGTCCAGGCCTGGCGGATTCGCTGGACACCATCGGCGGCGAGGAAGTCACCGTCAATCTGACCGGTGAGCGAGGAGAGATCGTAACAGGCCAGCTGCCCGCTGGCGTCCTCAAAATAAGCTACCGGTGTTTCTTCGCCGGCCGGGCCTAGACGCGCAATTTTCACAAGTGCCGCTTTCTCGATTTTCTCGCACTAACATCAGAGCTTTAATTGCCGAAATTTCAATGTTTAGACCAGTCTTCCGGAAAAATCTACCATTGACAAGCTAAACATCGGATGTTTATTCTTGAGCCATTCGCAGACACAGGAGTCATGACGTGAGCACAATCATCGCGGTGGAAACCAGCGACATCCGCTTCCCCACCTCGGAGCACCTCGACGGTTCGGACGCTATGAATCTCGATCCCGATTACTCAGCAGCCTATCTGCGAATCCGCACCGATAGCGAGGACGGCCTCGAAGGGCATGGTTTTGTCTTCACTATCGGCCGAGGCAACGACGTCGAAGCCGCCGCCATCGCCGCGCTCACTCCTTATCTGCTGGGTCAGAATGCCGAGCAGTTGCTCGACAATATGGGGGCCACTTGGAAGTCGCTTGTCTATGATTCTCAACTCCGCTGGCTAGGTCCGGAAAAGGGCGTGATGCATATGGCGATTGGCGCGGTGATCAACGCACTCTGGGACCTCAAGGCCAAGCGTGCCGGACTACCGCTGTGGCAGCTGCTCTCGTCGATGACGCCGGAGGAACTGGTTGAGTTGGTAGATTTCCGCTACTTGAGCGAGGCGCTTACTCCGGCGGAGGCCCTGCAGATTCTGCGTCAGGCGGAGCCTGGCCGGGCGCAACGCCAGCAACAGCTGGTGGCTGAGGGATACCCGGCCTACACCACCACGCCCGGTTGGTTGGGCTACTCGGACGAAAAGCTCATCCGGTTGACCAAGGAAGCGGTGGCGGAGGGCTTCAAGCAAATCAAACTTAAAGTCGGCGCTCATCTTGACGATGATGTGCGTCGGGTTCGGCTGGCCAGGGAGACCGCCGGGCCGAACATCCGGATCGCCGTCGACGCTAATCAGCGCTGGGAGGTAGCCGAAGCCATCGATTGGATGCGGCAGCTGGCTCCTTACGACATTGCCTGGATCGAGGAGCCGACCAGCCCGGATGACGTGTTGGGCCACGCGGCTATTTCGCGTGGGGTGGCACCGATCCCGGTGGCCACCGGGGAACACGTGCAAAACCGGATTGTGTTCAAGCAGATGTTGCAGGCCGATGCGCTGCAGGTCCTGCAAATTGATGCCGCCAGAGTGGCTGGGGTTAACGAAAATGTGGCGATCCTGTTGCTGGCGGCGAAGTTCGGCGTGCCGGTTTGCCCGCACGCGGGCGGAGTCGGGCTTTGCGAGGCGGTGCAGCATCTTTCGATGTTCGATTTCATCGCTGTTTCCGGCACGAAAACGGATCGGATGATCGAGTTTGTGGACCATCTGCACGAGCACTTTGTCACCCCGGTGATGGTTCGACAGGGCCAGTACTGGCCACCGACGTCGCCCGGGGCGGGCAATGAAATGCTGCCGGAATCCTTGCAGGAGTACAGCTACCCGGAAGGCCCAGTCTGGGCTGCGAAGAGCGGCTTGCAACATGTCGGCTGAACTACTCAGCATTTCCGGGATGTCCAAGAGCTTTCCCGGTGTCAAGGCCTTGTCTAAGATGCACCTAGACCTCTACGGCGGCGAAGTGCTGGCTCTAGTTGGTGAAAATGGTGCCGGTAAATCGACGCTGATGAAACTGCTTTCCGGAATCTATACCCCAGACGAAGGGGAGATTGTGGTGGCCGGGCAAGCGGTTGCCATCAGCGGTACCAAACAGGCCCAAGAACTCGGGATTAGCATCATCCATCAAGAGTTCAACCTGATGCCGGACCTCACCGTGGCGCAGAACATCTTCATTGGCCGTGAACCGCGGGCTGCGGGTGTCTTTCTGAGCGAGCGCGAACTCAATCGGGCCACCGCCGAGTTGCTGGAGCAAACCGGCATCGCGCTGAACCCGAAGCAACTCGTCGGTGAGCTTTCGGTGGCTAAACAGCAAATGGTGGAGATCGCCAAAGCGCTGTCCTTCAAATCAAAGATTCTGATCATGGACGAGCCCACGGCCGCGCTCAATGACGCCGAGGTGGCAGCGCTTCACGAACTGATCCGTCGGTTCGTCACTGAGCAAACCGGTGTGATTTACATTTCGCACCGAATGGATGAGCTGAAGGAGATTTCCCAGCGCATCACGGTGATTCGAGACGGTGAATACGTTGACACCTTGAATACCTCTGAAGCGACCATGCCGCAAGTTATTTCGTTAATGGTGGGCCGCACACTCTCCGACCAGCGGCCAGAACTGCCGGCCAGCCGCGGACCGGTGGTGCTCAAGGTCAGCGGTCTGAGCACCAAGGCGCTGCTGAAGAATGTCGATCTTGAACTGCATCGTGGCGAGATTCTGGGCCTGGCCGGACTGATGGGAGCCGGTCGCACAGAACTGGCTAGGGCTATCGTTGGTGCCGATCCGATCAGCGCCGGACAGCTTGAAATTGATGGGACTGCCGTTTCGATCAGCAACCCGGCGGTGGCGGCCAAGCTCGGTATTGGCTACCTCTCCGAGGATCGCAAACACCTGGGCCTGATGCTGGAGCGCGACGTTAAAGAAAACATCGCGCTGACTTCACTGCAGAAATTCAGCACTCTCGGCTTTCTCAACGACGCCGCCATTGAGGCTAAGGGGCGTGAATACATCGAGAAACTCCGAATCAAGACGCCCTCCGGAGATCAGATCACCAAGAACCTCTCCGGCGGTAATCAGCAAAAAGTCGTGATTGCCAAGTGGCTGCTGCGCGATTGCGAAGTGCTGATCTTTGACGAGCCGACCCGCGGCATTGACGTTGGTGCGAAGGAAGAAATCTACGCTTTGCTAAACCAACTCGCTGAAACCGGTAAGTCGATCATCATGATCTCCTCGGAACTGCCAGAAGTGCTCCGTATGAGCCATCGAATTCTGGTGATGGCACAAGGCCGAATCTCCGGAGAACTATCAGCCGCCGAAGCCGATCAAGAACGAATCATGCAGTTAGCGACAGCGGGCGCGCAGCCCAAAATGACTAACCAACCACAGAAGGACGTGCAGTAATGTCTTCTCCCGCCCTGACTTCAAAGGTGAAGTCGAACTGGTGGAAGGCCAGTTTGCAGCAGCTTCTCGCCTTTGCCAGCCTCATCATTTTGGTGATTTTCTTCTCGGTGGCCAGCCCGAAGTTCTACCAGCCCACCAATCTGTCAAACATTTTGTTCTCAATTGTGGTCACCGGCTTATTGGCAATCGGCGTCACCCTGGTCATCATCACCGGCGGCATCGACCTCTCGGTTGGCACCGGGATGACGCTGTGCTCGGTGATGACCGCCGTCTTCCTAGTAAATCTCGGGCTACCCATGGTGCTCGGGGTGATTTGCGGAATACTCTTTGGCGCTTTAATAGGGCTGATCAACGGCATCTTTGTTTCGCTGCTCAAGATTCCACCCTTCATCGCCACCCTGGCGATGATGTTGGTGGCCGCGGGTCTTTCGCTGGTAATCTCCGGCACCAAGCCGATCTACACCACCGGGGTGCCCGGCTTTCAGCAGATTTTTGCTCAAGGCAAACCGATCCCCGGCCTGGTCATCCCGAACGCCGTGCTGATCCTGCTGATCGCCGCAGTGGTGGCCGGCGTGATCCTGGCCAAGACCGTGCTCGGTCGCTATACCTACTCGATCGGCAGCAACGAAGAGGCCACCGCGCTTTCCGGGGTGAACGTGATCAAGTGGAAAGTCATTATTTATACCGTGGCAGGTTGCTTCACCGGCTTGGCCGGTGTGGTCGCCACCGCACGACTCAACTCCGCCCAACCAGCCGGTGGAATGGGCTTGGAGTTACAAGCGATCGCCGCAGTGGTGATCGGTGGGACCTCGTTGCAAGGCGGCAAAGGTTCAATTATTGGCACCATGATCGGGGCGCTCATTATGGGCGTGCTGCCCAACGGTTTGAGCACCATCGGGGTGCCACAAGAATGGCAAAACGTCGCCGTCGGCATCGTCATCCTGCTGGCGGTCTTCCTTGACATGTTGCGCCGCAGGAAATCAGTCAGTTAGTCACACCATTCGTAGCTAGTTTCATCATGAAGGAGATCCACCGTGGAAAGAAGAAAGTTTATTGCGCTCGGCGTCGCTGCCGTTGCCGCGGTTTCGCTTGCCGCCTGTGATACCCCGTCCGCCGGCTCCAGCGGCGCTGCCTCGCCCGGCGGAAAGAGCTTTATCGCCATTGTCTCCAAGGGCTTCCAGCACCAGTTTTGGCAGTCGGTGAAGCAAGGCGCGGAGAAGGCTGCCAAGGAGTTCAATGTCGACATCTCCTTTGAAGGCCCGGACAAAGAGACCAATGTGCAGCAGCAGGTGGATCAACTCAATCAGGCGATGGCGAAGAGTCCACAAGCGCTCGCGATTGCCGCGCTGGACAGCAAAGCCGTTGAGGGGGTGCTGCAAGACGCCAAGAGCAAGAACATTCCGGTGATCGCCTTCGACTCCGGTGTTGACTCAGATATTCCGCTGGCCACGGCGTCAACCGACAATAAGGCGGCGGCCGCTGAAGCCGCCAAACATCTGGCGCAGTTGATCGGTAATGAAGGAAAAGTGGCGATCATCGGGCATTCACAAACTGCAACCTCGGGCACTGATCGTCGCGACGGTTTCGTCGATTGGCTCAAGACCAATGCACCGAAGGTGACCATTGTGGATATCCAGTACGGCGACGGCGACCAGTTGAAGTCCACTGACTTGGCCAAGACCATTCTGACCGCCAACCCGGATCTGAAGGGGATGTACGGCACCAATGAGGGTTCCGCGATCGGAGTGGTGAATGCAGTTCAGGAGCTTGGCATTTCGGGCAAGCTCAAGGTGGTTGGTTTCGACTCCGGCAAGGCGCAGATCGACGCCATCAAATCCGGTCTAATGGCCGGTGCGATCACCCAGAACCCGGTCGGCATTGGCTACGAAACGGTCAAGGCCGCCGTCGCCGCGATCAAAGGCGAGAAGCTCGAGAAGGTTATCGATACCGGCTTCTACTGGTACGACAAGAGCAATATCGACGATCCGAAGATCGCCGCAAACCTCTACCAGTAAGTAACGGCGGCCCCAGGCCTGAGGCTGCCGCGGAAACAGTAACAGCATTTCACTGAGGGAGCACTTTTGATTAAGCAAGCGCCCTGGTTTACCGAAGCCAGGCTCGGAATGTTCGTGCACTGGGGCCTATATGCCCTGCCTGCCCGGCACGAATGGGTAATGAACCGCGAGGAAATCAGCCCCGAGGACTACGAAAAGTACTTCCGCTACTTCGAGCCCGATCTCTACGAACCACGCGAGTGGGCCCGCGCCGCCCGGCAAGCTGGGATGAAGTACGTGGTGCTGACCACCAAACATCACGAGGGGTTCTGCCTTTGGGATTCCGCGCTGACCGATTACAAGGCGCCGAATACGCCAGCTGGCCGGGACCTGATCGGCCCGTATGTCGAGGCATTGCGGGCGGAGGGGCTCAAAGTGGGCTTCTATCACTCGCTGATCGACTGGCATCACCCGGATTTCACCGTCGATGGTGTGCACCCGCAACGAAATGCCAAGGATCTGGACGCACTGAACCAGGGCCGGAAGATGTCCCGCTACCGGCAGTATTTGCATGGCCAAGTGCGTGAGTTGCTGACTAACTATGGTGAGATTGACTACCTATTTTTCGATTTCTCCTACCCTGAGGGCAGCAACCCGCAGTTCTGGAATGGTAAGGGCCGCGAAGCTTGGGGCTCCGAGGAACTGCTGGCCATGGTCCGGGAGCTGCAGCCCAATATTGTCGTCAATGACCGGCTCGACATTCCTGGCGACATCGTCACTCCCGAGCAATACCAACCCTCTGGACCGATGCTGGTCGACGGAGTGCCCTACCCCTGGGAGGCCTGCCAAACCCTGAACGGCAGCTGGGGCTACGACCGAGACAATCTGGACTACAAATCGGTTGACCTGCTGGTGCGAATGCTGGTGGACGGAGTCTCCAAGGGCGGCAATTTGCTGCTCAATGTCGGACCCACCGCGAGGGGCAATATTGACCCTCGGGCGCTAGCTTCCCTGCACGGCATTGGTGACTGGATGGCACTGCATTCACGTTCGATTTACGGCGCTGGCGTGGCACCCTGGACGCCGCCGCAGGACACCCGGTACACGCTGCGCGGAGATCGACTCTATGTTCACCTCTTTGCTTGGCCCTTTGAATTCGTGCATCTGCCAGCTTTGGCGGGCAAGGTCGACTACGCGCAATTGCTCAATGACGCCTCGGAACTTACTTTGCTCGAGCTCTCCGCCGATCGGCAGGCGCAGAACACCGAACAGGGCGGCCAGCCCGCGGGTACGCTGAGCTTGAAACTTCCGGTGCAACGCCCCGAGGTCGCGGTTCCGGTGTTGGAGCTTTTTCTGAAAGAAGGTGCTCTCAATGACTGAAACCATTGCCCTGCACACCCGACTCAAAACGGGGGCCACGGAAGAATATCGGGCGGCCCACCAGCAGATTCCCGCCGAGCTGGTGGCCGCGCTGCGCGAGGCAGGGGTTTCTAATTGGCGGATTTGGCGTAGCGGGGAGGAGCTGTTCCACCTGATCGACGTCGAGGATTATCAGGCAATGCGGCACGCGCTCGCCGAGCATCCGGCGAATGTACCCTGGCAGCAGCGAATGTCTGAGCTTCTTGCGGTGGAAGATGACTACTCGGGTGATGATCGAGGCATTGAACAGGTCTGGGAGCTGCCTTGACTGCATTTACCGAATTGCCCCTAGGCGAACACCGGCTCGGTTACGGTGCGGCCGGCATCGGCAATCTTTACCGCGCCGTTGACGACGCCGAAGCTGCCGCGATTGTCGAAACCGCTTGGAGTGGTGGGGTGCGCTATTTCGACACCGCTCCGCACTACGGTTTAGGACTCTCAGAACGTCGCTTGGGCGCGGTGCTGAGAACTAAGCCGCGGCGGGAATTCACGATTTCGACAAAAGTGGGTCGCTTGCTCGAACCGGTCGATAATCCGGCTTTCGGAAACGTCGGGCATCGTCGGGACGACGAGGGCTTCGACGTACCAGCCGATTACCGCCGGGTCTGGGACTATTCGGAGGCGGGACTCCGGCGCAGCCTGGAATCGTCGCTGGAACGGCTCGCTCTCGATTACGTCGATGTGCTCTACCTGCACGATCCCGATGTCTTTGGACTGGATCGTGGCATCGCTGAAGGCCTCCCAGCGCTACAGAAATTACGCGCGGAGGGCTTAGTGAAGGCGATTGGCGTCGGCGCCAACTCGGCGGAGGCGTTACTGGCTTGTGTGCAGGCCGCAGAGCTCGATGTGGTGATGCTGGCCGGGCGTTACACCTTATTGGAACAACCGGCTTTGCGGGGCCTGTTGCCGGCCTGCGTGCAACGCGGCGTTTCGGTAGTGAACGTCGGAGTGTTTAACTCCGGGTTACTAGCCCGCCAAGTCGTGCCACAAAATGCTCATTACAACTACGAACCCGCCCCGGCGGAACTGCTCGCTAAAGCCCGCGCGCTCGCCGCCTGCTGCGCCGATTACGGCGTCGAGCTGCCCGCTGCGGCGTTGCAGTTCGGTTTGCGACACCCTGCGGTAGAAGCGGTTGCGGTGGGCGCTGGCACGGCTTTGCAAATGCAGCAGAACATCGACCAAATGAATGTGGCGATTCCCGAGGAGCTTTGGGCCGCGCTGATTGAACGGGACTTGGTGCCAGCGTGAACCGGCCGGTGAACGAAGAACGACTAGATGCGCATCTGCACCTGTGGCGACTGGCTCCGGGAGCCTACCCATGGCTGCGTCCTGGCCCGCTCTACCGAGACTTCGACGCCGTGGATGCCCGAGCAGTACTTGGCGAAGCCGGGGTGAACAAGGCGATTCTGGTGCAAGCCGATGACACCACTGCAGATACCGATCAGATGTTGGCGGCAGCCGAGGAGGTTGACTGGATTATTGGCGTGGTGGGCTGGCTGCCGTTGGACGAACCGGTTGTGGCTGAGCAACAGCTCGCCCAGTGGCGCGAGCATAAGGCCTTTTGCGGCGTGCGGCACTTGATCCACGACGATCCCCGCGATGGTTTTCTAGGGCTAGCTGCGGTTCAGAGTTCGTTACGACTGCTCGCGCAGGCCGAGCTCAGCTTCGATTTAGCCGACGCCTGGCCGCGGCACCTGAGCGCCGCCGTCGAACTTGCCGATGCAATCCCCGAGCTAACCTTGGTGCTCGACCATCTGGGCAAACCGCCAGCCGCGGCATTGCGCGAGAGCGCCGGGAGCAGTGAGGAGTTTTATCAGTGGCGTCGAGAAATCGAGAACTTTGCTCGCCGTCCACAGACTTTCGCCAAACTTTCCGGACTACGCTTAGCCGGCAACGAATTCAGCGTGGCCAATGTTCGTACTGTCTGGGAGGTGGCACTCGAAGCTTTCGGGCCGCAGCGGCTGATGTTTGGCGGTGACTGGCCGTTTAGCACCTTGGGAAATTATGCGCAGACCACCGAGGTGCTCGCTGAGTTGATTGCCGAACTTTCAGTGGACGAACAACAAGCCATCTGGGCCGGCACCGCTCGCCGAGCATACCGTCGAGCTTGACCTGGACTACGAGCAAATCACGAGCGAGCCACTTACGAACCACGGGCTAGAGCGCTTGGCGTAGCCAGTGCTCGACGCCGGAAATATGCACGGTGACCAGCGCCCGCGCCAGATCGGCATCCCCGCGCTGCAAGGCTTCGGTGATAGCCGCATGTTCGGAAAGAGTGCGGGAGACCGCCCGTTCCTGAGTTAGACCGCGCCAGATCCGTGCCCGCACGGTGCGGCTGCTCAGCCCGTCCAGCAAGCTGAGCAGATAGCCGTTGCCGGTGGCGGAAGCAATAATGCTGTGGAATTCCAGATCGTGCTGCACTAGATCTTCCACCGGGGTCTGCTCATTCACGCCGACCATGCTTTGCTGCAACTCAGCCAACTGCTCGGCGGTGATCCGATCTGCAGCCAGGGCCGCCGCGGCAGGTTCCAGCGCGCGGCGCACTTCGAAGATCTCCAAAATAGTGGAGTCTCGGTGCAGATCGACAATAAAGGAGACAGCTTCGGTGAGTAATTGAGGTTCTAGGCTGGTCACATAGGTGCCGTCCCCCTGCCGCACGTCAAGCACCCGGATGATCTCCAGAGCCTTGACCGCCTCACGCAAAGAACTGCGCGAAAGCCCCAGCTTCTCGCTCAGTTCCTTCTCTGGCGGTAGCTTGTCACCAGCGGTGAGTTCTCCGCTGAGGATCATCTCCTTGATTTTTGTGATTGCTTGATCGGTGACAGCCATAGCAGAAGTCTATGGTGCGCGGCCGGGATACTGAGGGAGCCGGTACCGAAAGGATCTTCGGTACCGGCTCCCTCAGTTGACCAGTGTGGAGAACTAAAGGGTGACCCACTTCTGGTTAGCGCCACCGTTGCAGTCCCAAAGTTTGAGCGCGGTGCCATCGGCGGTGCTGAAATCGGGTACGTCTAGGCATCGCCCGGGTGTCGAAGCACCGTTCCGTAACTGTCCGTTGTCCCAGGTCCATTGCTGGTTGGTGCCGCCATTACAGGTCCACAGTTCAACAATGGTGCCATTGGCTCCGGTATGCCCCGATGATTCCAGGCAGAGGTTGCTATTGCTGGAGAGCTTGATGGTGCCATCGCTGCCCAAAACCCAGGATTGATTGGCATCGCGAGTGCTTGACGCGGTGGCGAGCACCGCTGCTGCACCGCTGGCCGGCGTCGTGCCCGAGGCGTCGATCACCTTCCCGGCCAGGCCAGAGATCTTGGTGCTGCCCGCCGCGCTACGGGCGGTCAGCGTCAGCGTTTGATTAGCGGAAACGTCATTGCTGCCGCTGGTGCTGCCGGTGTTGTTCACCCAGTTCCGGAACGGACTGGTCTGTGCTGTGTTGCCCAGGCTGAGCACCAGGCCGCTATAGCGATTGACCAGCTGATAGCTTCCGGTCGGCGTGCTGGCCCCACTGCTCGGCGTGCTCAGCACCTTCTGAATGAACCATTGCTGGCCGACATTGCCGCTGGAGAGAGTGGTGACAGTGGGCTTGGTGCCCCAGGCCCGGTTTGTGGTGCTGCTCGAGCTGACACCGAGGGCCAAGCCGGAGGAAGCATTGGTGATGGTGTAGGAACCGTCACCATTAGTGCTGAACTTCCAGCCTTCCAGATTGGATCCAGTGGCGCTATTGATTACGGCGGTGCCATTGCTGCCGCTTTGGGTGAGTAACTGTCCGGAGGCCGAACCGATCAGGTAGGAGGAGCCCGGGGTGGTGAACGAGGCGGCCGGGGTATTGGAGTCGATGGTGACATTGACGTATTCGCCCGAGCTATTGCTGCCACTGGAATTAGCTGAGCAGTCGAAGGAGCAGTAAGAGCGGAAACTCTTGCCGAGGATATTGCCAGTAGTTCCGGTGGCTGAATCCACCATCCAGCGGTACCAGGACTTCTGCGAGTAGTTGGGCGCGCTGCCGATATCGGTCCATTTCTGAGTGGCTAGATCATCGGTGGCGTAGAAGTGCAGTGGCAGGTTTCCTTCGCCGGAAGCTCCGGTGTCGGTCTGCGGTGTGCCGATGTACTTGCCGAGGTAGGCGTTGTAGGAAACATTCATCACGAACAGTGGTGAGGCTTTAAGTTTTCCGGCTGCGATTTGCTGTTGCCACGTGCCGGTGGTCTGCGGGTTGTATTCCTGATTAGCCGGCAAGTAGCCGTTGGGGTATGCGCTGGAGACCGGCATCAGCGTGCTTTCCTGACCACCAATACCGGCGCTCTGCCAACTGCCGTTGTAGTACTTCTGCCAGGAACCCTTGGCCATCTTCTGCGAGATCGGGGCGCGTGCCACATGCGAGGTAAAAGCACCCCAGCCGCCGCCACTGCCCTGATTCACCACGCGCGAGCTGTAATACATGTAGAAGTAGCCGGAGGCGTTATCGACAACGAGGCGCTGATCGCCGTCGCCGTAGTAATAGGTCTGGTTGGGGAAGGCGGTCTTATCGTTCCGGGTAGTGCTGAACGGAGAGGTGACCGCATGGTCCTTGATCGACCACGTTTTACCCTGATCCTTGGAGACCGCGTAATCAATGGAATCCATATGCAGGCCATCACCGAAAGGTGAGGGAGTGAACTCATTGTGCACTAAGCCGTACCAATCGCCGGTATCGGGGTCTACCCAGACACTCGAGAGGTCACAGTAGTTGCGCTGCGCGTACCAGGTGGGTTGTGCCGGGCTTAGATAGCTCGCTTCGACGCCGGTAGGGCTGTTATTGCATCGCCAGGTGGTGTCGTTGTTCTTATCGCTGGAGTTCGCCGGGTTGACGGCATTGCTCAGCGTGCTGGACTTGGTGGCGTTGTCGAAGTTCGTGCCGGTATAGAAGTCCCATTTACGAGGGTCGTTCTGCGCGTAAAGCGCGGCTGACTGCTGAAAATAGAAGGTGCCATCCTTGTCGATATAAGGATTGGCCGGGGTGTCAGTGGGGGTGTTGTACGGCACCACTGTGCCGCTCGTGATGGTGTACGTAGTGGCGGCACTGGCGCTAGTTGCGCCGGTTGCCCCGATGGCGAGGGCCGCGCAGGCGGCGGCACTGAGTATCGCCGGAACGCGCAAGCTGCGTTGCTTGAACATTGGGACCTTCCGGTTGCTGAGACGAGGGACAAAACTGAGGCGAGACAATATTTAAACAAGTTATAGACAAATAATGACTCTTTTTAATCATTTTCGATCACTATCAATCATGTCCTAGTGTCAGGCCATCGCGAGGGAAAAGCAAGAGTTTCACCGAAATTGCTGAGCTGACGGGCGGAATCGACGGGTTCAGTGTGAGGCTGGTACCAGTGTGTGGCGACGCAGCAGCCGATCGGGATACCTGGCGCTCCAGATCACCTCTTGTACTGTGAGAATCTTCCACGGACTCATCCAGCCTTGCGATGGTTTGTGCAACGCATATCCGCCGCCAATGGTCACTGCAGCATGCTGGGCGAGTCCGGCCCGGGAGCGCCAGACCAGAACCGTGCCGGGGTCGTCATCGTGACCGCCCGGAGTCGAGGCTTCGCGCAGCCAGTTTTCAAAAGGTTCCTGGAACATCCAGGTCGAAGCGGCGCCTTCGACGCCGGCGGCGGCCATCACTGCCCCGAAGCAATTGGGCCCGCTGGCTTCGGGATAGCGGCCGGCAAGTTCTTTGGCCCCCGGCAATATTGTCGTCGCTTGCTGCCAGATGCTGACCGGAACTTCTTCATGTCGGCTATTTCGTCGGCCCGCGGCTAGGTAACTGCTGAGCACTTCCTCCTGATGCCCGCTCAATAACGAAGGCCACCAGATAAACCGGTGTCCATCGGCCTGCTCGGCAACTTTTGCGCGGATCGCCGCGGGTGCGCTTCGCACCGAAGGTACGAGCTCGGGATTCGTTGCCAGTTGGCTACGGACCAAGGCAATGCGAACGTTTCGGGGGAGGCCGGAAAATTCTTCCTCGTCCAAGAAAACGCAAACATCTCCGTCGGGAAGGTTGTAAATTTCGAAGGTGTCTCGAGTTTCCGCGGTGATGGATTCCTTCGCCGCGGCTTCTCCGATGCTTCCGGCGGCCTTTTCTTCGAGAATGAAAGGGCGCCGTTGCGGGGCGAACCAGCTGGCTTGGCGGCACAGTAGTTCGGCTGAAACCTGGATCCCTAAGACGTTCATTGTGACTTTCCCCCAACATAAATCGGCTGTGCTTTGCGCCGTGGAACTGAGTCTAAGTCTCTCGCATCCAAACCAGTCGGGTAGGAGTTGACTAGCTAGATTTGCGGGACCGTATCTTATCCACAGCCAGATGATTCATGCGAGTGAGTTGGACTAGGGGCTACCAGGACGATGGAGTAAAGAGAGCGTGACGATCCGTGACGTTTGTCGCTGCGGCACTTTGCTTGCGGCTGTCCGATTGGGTTCTAGTGGTGGAAAACCCTTCCACTCGAATCATCGCCTAGGGAGATCATGACAGCCTCAAGCCTCGAACACCTCGAATTTTGGCAGCGGGCTGCGCGTCGACTGGACTGGGCGACGCCCTGGCACACCGTGCACAGCTGGCAGCCGGCAGACCTGGAGAGTGGTGCGCCGCCGAAAATTGAGTGGTTCAGCGGCGGCACCCTCAATGCCTCGGTAAACTGCGTCGATCGACACGTTGCCGCTGGTCGCGGTGAAAAGGTGGCGCTGTATTTCGAAGGCGAGCCAGGGGATCGGCAGGCTGTCAGCTACGAAGACCTGCACCGAAGGGTCGCCCAGGCGGCGAATGCGCTTGAAACACTCGGAGTAGGCAAGGGCGATCGGGTGGTGATTTACCTGCCGGTGCTTGTGGAGACCGTCGTCATCACCTTGGCCTGCGCCAGGATCGGGGCCATTCACTCACTGGTCTTTGGCGGGTTTTCCGCTGAAGCTTTGCGATTCCGGCTCGCCGACACCGGTGCGAAATTACTGGTCACCACTGATGGCCAATTTCGTCGCGGTGAGGCAGTGCCGGTAAAGCAGCAAGCCGATACTGCGGTGGCTGGCGGTGCGCTTGCGGGCGATAACGCGGTGCAGCATGTTCTGGTGATTCGCCGAACCGGCTCTGACATCGCCTGGACTGCGGGCCGCGATCTCTGGTGGCATGAGTTGGTCGAAACTCAGCCGAGCAGCCACCAGGCGGAAGTCTTCGAGGCTGAAACGCCGCTGTTCATCATGTACACCTCTGGCACTACGGGCAAGCCCAAGGGCCTGGTTCACAGCACCGGTGGTTATCTAACTCAAGCCTCCTGGAGCCACGAATTCTTGTTCTCCCATCGCGATCCTCGCCGCCGCGAGCGAGACGTGCACTGGTGTACCGCTGATCTTGCCTGGGTGACCGCTCACAGCTATGAAATCTACGGGCCATTGCTCAACGGAGTCAGCCAGGTGATCTTCGAGGGCACCCCGAATACCCCGCACCCCGGGCGGCACTTCGAGATTATCGAGCGTTACGGCGTCACCAGCTACTACACGGCCCCCACCCTGGTTCGTGCGCTGATGGGCTGGTTTCCCGACGGTGTGCCGGCCAGCTGGGATCTCTCCAGTATCCACACCCTCGGCACCGTGGGGGAGGCGGTCAATCCCGAAGCTTGGCGGTGGCTGCGAGCGAACCTAGGCCGAGACTCCGGTGGTGACGTGGCTGGCGGCGTGCCAATGGTTGATACCTGGTGGCAGTCCGAGACTGGAGCCACGATAATGTCTCCGCGGCCAAGTGATTCTTCCTTCAAGCCCGGTTGCGCCACCCGGGCGCTGCCCGGGCTGGCCACCGACGTGGTGGATGAGAAGGGTCGGAGGGTTCAGTCCGGGGAGCAGGGGAATCTTGTGGTGACCCAGGCCGGACCGGCGATGGCACGCACCGTCTGGAATGACCCGCAACGCTACCTCGACACCTATTGGCGCCAATACGCGGCGCAGGGCTGGTTTCTGAGTGGAGATGGCGCAAAGTTTGACCGGGATGGGGACATTTGGGTCCTCGGCCGCACTGATGACGTGATTAACGTTTCCGGGCATCGGCTGTCCACTATCGAGATCGAATCGGCTTTGGTCTCGCACCCACAGGTTGTTGAGGCCGGGGTGTGTCCGGTGCCCGATCCCTTGACCGGGCATGCCGTGGTGGCCTTCGTCGTGTTGAAGCCGGATGCTTCCGACGACTATCGGCTTAGCGCCGCGCTGCGGGAGCAGGTCGTGCGCGAGATTGGAGCGATTGCTAAGCCAAAAGCTTTCGTCTTCGTCCCCGATGTGCCGAAAACCCGTTCCGGAAAGATTATGCGCAGGCTGCTGACTCAGCTCTTCGAGGGCGATCAGCTCGGCGATACGACGAGTCTGCAGAATGAGCCTTGCGTTGCCCAGATTGAGGCCATCCTGAAAGCCGGGTCAACCGCAAAGTTCGAAGGCGGCAGGAGCCATATCTGACAGGCGACGGCTGACGGGCGAGCTAGCCAAATTCATCGAATATGTCCGAATAATGTTCGGATGTGGGCTGATTTGACGTGATGTGACGAAATTATTTGCACTCAAGAGACTGTCTCCGCAGAATCAATGAGATAACCAGCTCTGATCGCAACGGAGACCGCCATGCCCGATCACGTCATTGACTTCAGTAGTCCGCTCAAATTTGCCTACTGGGTGCCGAATGTTTCGGGGGGCCTGGTGGTCTCTACTATCGAGCAACGCACCAACTGGGAATTCGACTACAACAAAGAGCTGGCCCGGATCGCCGAAAACTCAGGCTTTGAATACGCCCTCACCCAGACCCGCTATGCGGCCAGCTATGGCGCGGACAAACAGCACGAGGCTACTTCCTTCAGCTTGGCGCTACTCGGCGCGACCGAGCGTCTCAAGGTGATCGCCGCGGTGCACCCGGGAATGTGGCATCCGGGGGTATTGGCCAAGTTCATTATCACCGCTGACCATCTCTCCCAGGGCAGGGCTGCGGTGAACATTGTTTCAGGGTGGCTCAAAGACGAATTTGTTAACTTCGGGCTGGATTGGCTGGACCATGACGAACGCTACGTCCGCACGGGCGAATTCATTGATGTGCTTCGCGGACTCTGGACCGAGCAAGGCTATTCGCAGCGTGGGAAATACTACACCATCAATGATTTCACGCTGAACCCGGCGCCGGTGAGCGTTGGCAGTCGGCCGCATCCGGAGATCTTCTTCGGCGGCAACTCCACTGCGGCCCAGGCAGTCGCTGGCCGGGCCGCCGACTGGTATTTCTCCAATGGTCGGGACCTCGAAGGTTTCAAAGACAATATCGCTGGCGTACTCGCCTCAGCGCGCACCCAACGAGCTGCCCTGGCACCGCCACGATTTGGTCTTAACGGCTTTGTGATTTCCCGCGAGACCGAAAAGGAGGCTCAGGAGACGCTGCGCGAAATCATTGCCAAGGCGCACCGGCCCGCCGTCGAAGGCTTCGCTGCCGCTGTTAAAGAGGCGGGGCAGTCGACGAAAGACGGTAAGGGGATGTGGGAAGATTCCAGTTTCGAGGACTTGGTGCAGTACAACGACGGCTTCCGCAGCAAGCTGATTGGCACCCCCGAGCAAATTGCTGAGCGAATCATTGAGTACAAAAAGATTGGCGTCAATCTCTTCCTCACCGGGTACCTGCATTTTCAAGAAGAACTGGCGGCGTTCGGTCGCGAAGTCCTGCCAATCGTACGAGAGCTTGAGGCCGAGCTGGCCCGCAAGAACGGCACTGAACTGAATACCGAACTGCTGCCGACGGCCACCCTCGCTAAGGCTAGCCGCTAATGGCCGATCGGGAGTTTGGGTTTCGCACCAGGGCGCTGCACGCTGGTGGCACCCCCGACGCTGAACACGGTGCCCGGGCTGTTCCCATCTATCAGTCGACGTCATTTGTTTTTAAGGACACTGATGATGCCGCCAACCTCTTCGCCCTGCAGAAGTACGGCAATATCTACTCCAGAATTGGCAACCCCACAGTTGCCGCCTTTGAAGAACGAATAGCCTCCCTAGAGGGTGGCATTGGGGCAGTCGCAACGTCTTCGGGGATGGCCGCAGAGTTCATTACCTTTGCTGCGCTCGCCCAAGCTGGAGATCACATCGTCGCCTCCGCGAAACTTTACGGCGGCACGATTACTCAACTCGATGTCACCTTGCGGCGCTTCGGCATTGAGACTACCTTCGTTGATTCCACTGATGCCTCCGATTTCGCTGCCGCGGTACGTGAGAACACCAAGGCGATTTACACCGAGGTGGTGGCGAATCCCTCGGGAGACATTGCCGATCTAGCGGGTCTTGCGGAGGCCGCACATCAGCGAGGAATCCCGCTCGTGGTGGACTCGACCATCACGCCACCCTATTTACTGCGGCCGATTGAACACGGTGCGGATATCGTGATTCATTCGGCGACGAAATTCATCGGCGGTCATGGCACCACCCTCGGAGGCGTGGTGGTCGAGAGCGGAACCTTCGATTGGGGGAATGGCAAGTTCCCCTCGATGACCGAAGCAGTACCCAGCTACGGAAATGTCTCCTGGTGGGGCAACTTCGGCGAGTACGGATTTCTGACCAAACTTCGCTCCGAACAGCTACGCGATATCGGTCCGGCACTCTCCGCGCAATCTGCTTTCCAGTTATTGCAAGGAGTGGAGACCTTGCCGCAACGGATGGATAACCATCTAGCCAATGCGCAACGGGTGGCCGAATGGTTAGCGCAGGATCCTCGGGTGAGTTATGTGAATTTTGCCGGTCTGCCATCCCATCCGCAGTATGAACGCGCACGGGAGCTACTGCCACTAGGGGTGGGATCGGTTTTCAGCTTTGGAGTTAAGGGCGGCCGTGAGGCAGGCACCCGATTTATTGAAGCCCTACAGCTGGCAAGCCACCTCGCCAATATCGGAGACGCCCGCACACTGGTGCTTCACCCCGCTTCGACTACTCACCAGCAGCTCTCGGAAGAGCAGCTTGCCGCCGCCGGAGTGCCTGTCGATCTGATCCGGCTATCGGTGGGCTTGGAGGATATCGAGGACATCCTTTGGGACCTCGATCAAGCGCTCGCCGCCAGCCAATTGCGCGGCGAAGCTGAGTCAGAAGTGGCAGCTGCTTGCGCGCTCCCGGAGGCATCGGCGTCGGCCAATGCTGATCCACGACGGAACAGCGACAGCGGAGAGGAATTGGTGAATCAATGAGTTCGCTTGAAGAACGAAAGTGGCTGGGACCCTCCGCCGCCAGCCGATTGAAAATCCTTCGCGATACTCGGGTGATCGCCATTGTTGGAGCCTCGGATAAGCCGAGTCGTGCCAGCTACTTCGTGGCCACCTATTTGCTGGCCTCCACCCATTACCGGGTCTATTTTGTGAATCCGGTGGTTAAATCCATCCTGGGCCAGCCGGTTTACGCCTCGCTTGCGGAGCTTCCGGAGCCGCCGGATTTAGTTGAGGTGTTCCGGAAGTACGACGACCTGCCCTCAGTGCTGGAGGAGGCGAAGACGGTCGGAGCCAAAACCATTTGGCTGCAACTTGGTTCCTGGCATGAGGAGGTTGCCCGGGATGCTGAGGCCGCTGGCCTGAAGGTGGTGATGGATCGTTGCGTGAAGATCGAACATGCCCGGTTCCACGGGGGATTGCGTTTGGCCGGATTCAATACCGGAGTTATTTCCAGTAAGCGTCAACTTCTCGCCTAGCCGCTCTGCCTCCCTAGTGGCTTGCTGAGAGTTTGGAACGTTAGGCATCAGCGGGCGTGAAACCTGGTCACCGCTGCGCGAAGAGATTCCCGCTTTCTATTCCGGCCGCCCGCTTACGCCGGAAATAGTCATTGATGATCACCCGGTACAAATCGGCGTCCGGCCGCGCCCAATTGCGCATTAGCTCACAGCCCAAGGCGAGTGAAGTGATGGGCTGTGCGCCGGCAATCTCAGGAACGGTTGGCCGGTTCACTCCCATCCCGACGGCGACGGTAGAGAGCACGGTGGGAAGCTGATATGAATGAGCCAGTTTTGCCAGCGTGATTGCGCCCAGGTCGATTTCCGCACGGCTGGTCGATCCGACCGTGGCAAACTGGCCCTCTTGGTAGTCGATCATCGCAACGACACAGTTCTCCGGGGTGAGCAGTGAATCTGTCGTAGGGGTGCGAATGGGCTCTGGATCAACTTTTAGCAATGTGCGGACCTCTCAGTGGTGGCTCAGATGGAAACCTCGACAGCCTCCACCCGACTCTCAATACTTTCGACCAGGCCGTGCTTCGTCAAATGGTGGAATGATCGACTTCACGCCGCTCGAGCAGGCTGCCGATCCCTTCAACCACGGTGAGGAATACCTCATCAGTGGCGCCGTCTTTTAACCTGGCGATCGCGGCGTTCCAATTAGCGCCGAGGGAGAATTCGTCGCTGTTCACCTCCGCTAGCGCTCCGGAAAATATCCTGAGGGCTTCGGCTGTGGGTGTGGAGTGGTCCGCAATCGCCATTGCAGCTGCGGACACTGCCCCCGGTAAGTCGGATAATTCAAAATTTGGTCCCGCCGTCTCCACGTTATCGGCAAAGCCGTTCATTGCTACTCGCCAGGTGCTGGCCTCAGCGGGTACCGCGTGAGCCATCCACGCTCGGGTAGCGGAGGAAACTATCAACGCTTGGTTGGCACCGATCTCTGCTGAGACGCGCGCCGCCTCTAGGGCCTGGCTGGCACCTTTTCTGAGCGAACGCAGCGTGGCTTCGTCGGTCACTTGGCGGGCGGTCGCTAACTGGGCGATTGCGGAATAGACCTGGAAGATACATTCCACGTCGGCGGCGGGCGGCTGCGCCTCCTCGGCCCTATCCATCTCCGAGCCGAGGTCATTGTGCCGAGCTTGGTCTACGTCGATCCCTTTAGCCAGAGAGTCCGCCCGCTGATTCAATTCACTCACCATGACAGTCTTCTTTCGTTTGTTGGGGACAGTCACTTTTACTCTGTCGAACCGTCCTCTGAGGCTCAAGGGACACTCCCTCGCCGAAAGGGAAATTCACCCGAAGTTCATTCCTGATTGCTGACCAGCACGCATTGGGGCCAACCCGATTTTTACTCGGATCGGCCCCAACGGAGGGTGAGCATAATTGTGCTGGATTCTGTCCGCCGACCCGTCGGGTCAGCAGGGCTTAGCTAGCTAGCTGGCTGACATCCTGGCTGCTAGTGCGATGCCCGCATTAGCCACGCCTCACCGTCGCGGTGCTGTTCCCAGTATTTAGAACACCGGGGTGACACCGAGCTTGGTGTTGAGGCCAAGCGATCCTGTCGGCGCTGGGTGCATGGGGCTGAATCGAACCTTCAGGGTGTGCGGCTTCCCGTCCGCAGGAAAGGTGTCAGTCTTCGTCTCAGAGACTACGCCCTTAGTTTGCGGATCGTAGCTCCATTTATATGAAACATCGACCTTCTTATAGCCCTGGCCAGGTGGGCACTGCACGCTGATCCAATTCTGGTCGGGCTTCGGCAGGGGTTCAGCATATTTTGGCGGGGTCGTGTATTTAATAGTGCATTCTCGCGGCTGGTAATAAGACGATTTGGTGTGGTTTCCGTTGGTCTCGGTGTAATCCACCATGTCAATTTTTCCGCGGAGCGTGTGCGTGGCATCTTGCGGGATAACTGCAGTCTTTCCGTCGTCCGCTACGGCTCCGGGAGCCACCACAAAACCAGTCACCACTAGAGACAGAGTGGCGAGGGGAAGGAACAATGATCCTAATTTTCTTCGATTCATCGTGAGTAATCTCCTGTGCTAGCGGGTTGACCATCTTTTTCGATCTTCCATCCTGCGGAAAGCACTAAGTCGACCTTGACCGATTTGGGGTCTCCTACCAGTTCTTTTTTGCTAGTCCCGGTTTCGCACTTATATGTTGCGCCCCAGCCCTGCATTTTTATGAAAATTGGTGTGGCGCTCAGGCCTTTTGACTTTGGCTTGATTTTGATCGAATTCTCCTGCGAGAAATCCACGCTTGAACCGTTGGTGTACGTAGTGGTGGTTTGGTGGGTGACAACAAGCGATGCCTTGCCATTAGCCGTGTCCGCGAACTTGGGCGCCCACTCGAGGGTGAACTGAACTCCGCTCATCTTGACAACTTGGACCTGATTGGTGGTTGTCTTTTTATTCGCGACCTTGAGGGTAGTCTCAAGCCCGACGGGTAAATTCTGCGTCGTTCCGGCCGACTCTTCGTAGGAATTCTTTGACTCGAGCACTGGGTAAATTACCCCATCGCAGGGCAGGTTGCTGAGCCCGTCGACAAAATGGGTGCTATTGCCTGGGGGCGGGGCTGCTGAAGCAGTGGAAGCTGAGACTGCTGTGGCAAGACCCAGTCCAGCTGCGAGGGCAATCACTGAGATATAGCGAATAGGTGGCCGCACGATTTACTCCTTAGAAGGAAGGTTTACGGGGTTGGTGCGTTTTTGGGGGAGGGGGTGGCGCTAGCGATTGAGCTTGCTGGCCGCCCCCTCCGTGAGCGACGCTAGCGGAGGAAAAGATTCCACCGGCTCGCTATGGTTTGTGCTGTTAGTTACTACTGGGTGCCGAGGTTGCAGGCACTAGTTTGTTGTCGGTGATCTTGAATATTTGGGTTGTTGAGGCGTTCTTGATCGGGGTGTTGGTGTCGTTGTATCGGTAGATTCGCGACGGTTCTTTACTGGTCACGATGAGGTATTGACCGTTGCTGTAACTCTTGCCATTGAAAGCGGCGACCAGGGATGCGATCGTCTCGTCCCCCTTGACGCTGGCCCGATACACCGTCTTGCCGTCCGCGCCACGTAGCTCGGCGGTGTAGTACTCGATGTGGGGGTAAAGGGCATTAGCTTGTGAGGCGTTGCCGTAAGCCGAAAAGGCGCTGTTTGCGGAGAGGGCCAGGTAACCGCGGTATAAGCTGGCGTAGCCGTGGAACTCAAGTGCTTGGCCCGCATTGACGTCCACCGGTGTGGAAATAACTTCCTGGACGCCGCTAGGGTTCTCAATCACGGCGTATGCTATTCCGGCCCTGACGCCAACCTTGGTCGTCAAAATTCCTGTTCTGACAACTTTGCTGGTGCCACCGGCGATGGTGCTCAGCGCCGAGACAGTGATATTAGCGCTGCTGGTCTGTCCCAGACTGACAGTTCCGCCGGTGTAACTGATCTTTCCGGTAGGTACGTCATAGGTTGGGACCGAGTTTTCAACCACGGTGTCCTTGGCCAGAACGTTTTTCCAGATTTCATTCTTCAGCGCGGGGTAGGCCTTCAAGGCGTTCTTAGTTTGGTCGGTGAGTTCGATGCCCCAAGCGGTGAAGTACGGGGTGAGGTCACGGTTAGCGACCTTGGAGGTTTTCAACGCGAACAAATTCCACTTTTCAGCGTCATCTTTCGGCTGACTTACCCCGAGAGCGTTATCTACTCGGTAGGCCTGAGACAAGCTGGGGTAGAAGTTGGGGCCGAAAGCACGCCGAAGCCCGTCAAACAGTCCTAACTGGACCATTTGAGAAGCCGCTGTATAGTCCTTCTCTACGGCGGAGAGACCGAGGTATTTCTTAATGGCTTCAGCATCCTGATCCATTCGCGGATGGAGAGGGTCAATCTTGCCCTGAATCGCCAAGGCGGAGATGTTGACCGTCACCTCCGTCAAGTTTGAACCTTTGTACTGTGTAGTTTGGTAGGTGTGTCCGGTTTCATGCCAGATCGCCCAAGTTCCGTTACCAGAAAGTAAACGTGCTGCCGCGCCGGTGCTTACCTGGAAGCTGAGCTTTCCTTCGGTCGCATAGGCCAGGCCTGCGCCACTGTCGGGGCTAGAGATGTAGATCCTTGACGGGGTCTTATAAGCGGTCCCGACGGCTTTTTCGGAGAGACCGTAAACCTCATTGGTCCAGCCCCAGACCTGATCCAGCTCAGCTACGGTTTTCTGCAGGTTGAGCTTCTTATCCGCTTGGACTTTCTCTACTGTCCGACGCTGGAAGTCAGCGAAGTAGTGCTCTCCGATGACTGTCGCGAAGGGAGCGTCCGAGAGTGTCTTGAAGTCGGCTTCGAAACCGGCTTGAGTCGATTCGCCCTGAACCCAGACCGGAAGCCTGGAGCCGCCAGAGACCGTGACCTTGGCGCCGGCAGTAGTGGAGATGTTCGTCAGGAAGACAATGCCGTCGCGGTCGGCGGTAATGGTCTGTTCGCCGGCTTTCAACTCGGCGAGTTTCACTCCGACCGCCGCACCGCCGTTATATGCCGAGTAGGGGCCCTCTAAACCGATTCCTACTTGGAGAGCGGGGCTATCCTCTGGCACTGTGATGGCCAGTTGCTGGCCGGACTTGACGAACCTACCGGTGGGTTGCAGGTTTGAATGGCTCATCTGTCGATTTTCGGTGACTTTTGAGGATCTGGCGTCCCCGCGGCCATCGACCCGGACGGTGCTTGTTTTTCCGTCGGAGGAAACGCTGAGCAGCGGGCCGTCAAGCCTGGCTACGGCGTCGGTTGCGGCAGTGTCATTAGCGGTCTGTCCCACTATGGAACTGGGCTGCATGCCTGGTTGTGCTATGGCCAGTTGTGAGCCGGTGCTTGCCAGCACGGCAGCGGCCACCAGGGCTGCAAGGCCCCTGGCGCTGCTGTCAAGATACTTATTTAACACGAGGTTTCTCCAATCAAGATAAGGCGTGGTTAGCGGGGTGGTTAGCCGCGGATGGTGTTGGCGATCCAGGCGCTCGGGGCAGCTAGGGTCACGTTGGTGTAGTTCGCGCCGCCGTGAATATTGGAGGGGCAATTTACTCCATCGATGGTTGAGGCCACCCCGACGATTTGATTGTTGTTTCCGAGGGTTAGTGGGCCGCCGGAGTCACCGTGGTTCGCAATCCCGTTCACGCCCTGGACGTGCACAGCGTCTGCACCCTCGGCATCGGCCGAGACCCCCAGAACGGAAATGTTTGCCCGGTAGAGCCAGTCGGCTTGAGTTTGATTGCATTCCGAACGCAAGCCATAGCCCTGAACAACTCCCGCGTCGTTTTCGGTCGGATCGTAGGCAGCTGCAATGGTTGGGTAGTTAGCCAACCCGGTCGAGGCGGCGAAATGGATCAGTGCGAGGTCTCCATCGGCCCAGGTCTGTACCCGGTCGGCATAAACCCAATTACGCGAATTTTGGCGATCCGCGGTGCTATTAGTGGCCACGCCATTTACGCGAACGGAGAAAAGATCTGCTGCCGCGGCCGTGCCGCCACCGACAGCGGCAACGCAATGCTTGGCGGTGAGCACCCAATGATCGTTAAGTGCTTCGCCGGTGCAAAGACTAAGACGCACACCAGTGGCTGTCCGCTCGGTGATGTTGCCTAGCTGGATGACCCAAGGGTTGTTGTTCTGTTGTCCCCCAATGATGCGCGGGCTCGGAGCTATCCCCAATGCGGCGTTTGCTGCCGGGGCACTAAAGGCGCCCGCAACGAACAACAGGGCCAGTACGCTCAGCAAGCGCACTGCGATAAGTCGTGGGGTATTTTTCACTAAAAACACATCCTCAATCTCTAGGGGTGAAAGGAACAGATTGGTCCTCATCGCGCCCGGAAAGATCGGTGTGTTCAGCGCCATTGCTCTGAACACACCGACTATTTCAAAAGCGAAACATCTGATGATTCAGAACCAGCCATAATCAAAACACAGCTTGAACACAGAAAAAAACTAAGTTACATGAACATTCGGAGACGCTCAGATGACGGCTTGTGGAGATTGCCCGCAGGCTGTCAGGGCATTCTGAATCTGGTGACTTTTGAGGTGGCTTATTCCGTTACGTGGATTATTCTTTTGCTTCCTTTTTCAGGCTAGTCCGGGGAAGTGAGACTCGCTTTGGAGGGGGGAATTTGGCGCTCGGGTCTGATTTGGCAGATTATCCCAGGTCTCCGAAAAATATCATTTCGGCGCACCTGAAAGATACACCGAGGGATCCTGGTATTGTTACGAGTGCTTCCATGGGGAAAGCAAACTTGAATTATTTAGTGCCATCTGCGAATGTGGCACTGCTAACTTCGGTTGGCTGCGTCAGTCCCTGATAATCCCCAAAATGTCCGGGATTGCTGCAGTGTCGTTGCCTGCAGTGAGCCCTCCCGTCAACACCCCTTCGGTGGGAGGGCTCCGCATAAATTCATCCACTCCTGAGCGTGTGGGACGAGAATTTTTCTGGTTAGTTTTGCTGATACTGGGGTAGCTCGGATGGGGTTTTTTGTTGCCTTATTTCGCGATTTATCATTTTCGCTTCAGTAGCGAAAATTTTTGATTTTAAAGTAGCTGAAAATTATAGAATTTGAAATTCCTGTTCTCGTGAAGCGGGGCGAGCTTTTCGTGGCGTGGATGACGCCTGTCGAAGGCGGGGCTGGCTGCGTCTAGTTCGAACGCTCTGATTGGCCTTGCTGAGTTGGCTGGCTGGACGCAGGATCCCTGGCGGGCCTTGGTATTTAATTGCAACCCGCTCCTGCGTTAAAGATAGGATCTTTAATGCGTCTTTAGAGGTGAATTCATGCTTCTCGCATCTATCGGCAACTGGTACCCGGCTATCACCTCCCAGATTTACGAGATTTCGATAGTCTTCGACTGCGAAGGCTCGAGTACGACCTTGCGGGGTCTCAGCGGCTTGAACGCCAAACCTATCCGGCGGGGTAGGTCGTAGCCTATGATCCGCCGGGCGGAAGCAAGCAGCACGAACGCGGTGGTACAAACGGGCAAAACAAAGCCCCAACCAACTTGCGCTGGTTGGGGCTTCTGCCGAGCAATCGGCGGAGACGGGGGGATTTGAACCCCCGGTGGAGTTTTGCCCCACACTTCATTAGCAGTGAAGCCCATTCGGCCGCTCTGGCACGTCTCCAAAGTGCTGGCTCCAGTAGAAGCCTAGAGCCAGCTTCACAAGGTTACCGAACTTACTGCCAAACACGCAAAGTGAGGGCTAGGCGACGGTAGTGCTGGGGTTCTGAAACTTGCTGATGATGCTGTACGGAGCTTCGTCGTTGTAAAAGAGTTTGAGGTTGGCTGCGGATTCGGCAGCTGCGGCTTCCGCGCGCGGAAACATTGCTGTTTCGTAGGATGCCACGGCGGCATTCGCGTCCTCGGGTTGAGCAAGCAGGGCTAACGCAAGTTCTGCACCGTCCTGCATGGCGAGATTTGCCCCCTCACCCGCGAACGGTGACATCAGGTGTGCGGCATCGCCGAGCAGGGTGACTCCGGCGGTGGCTTGCCAAGAATGTCCGATGGGCAATGCGTAGATCGGCCGAGGAGTGACGTCTCCGTCCGAGCGCAGGATGAGTTCAAGTAGTTGAGAGTCCCAGCCTTCGAAGAACCCTGCTAGAGCCCGCCGGGCGGCGGCTGCATCGTGGAAATCTATCCCGCAGCCTTGAATCCAGCTCTCAGCAACCCGGAACGCTAAATAAACCCGGACGCTGCCGTCCCCATTGCGCTGCGCAGAGATCCCCTTTCCGGGGGCATTAACACTCAGGCTGCCGCGGCCCACCAGCGTCGAGAGTTCGGGGTTGCGCTCGTCGATATTGCTGAGACGCAGCTCAATAAAGGAGAGTCCGCTGTATTCGGGTACCGCGGCGGAAAGCAGGCGGCGAACCTTTGACCAGCTTCCGTCGGCACCCACCAGCATTTCGACGATTTCGCTCTCGCCATCGGTGAAGTCAAGGACGTGCCTACTGTCGCCAAGTGAGTGAACAGAATTAATTTTCCGTCCCCAGCTAATCGTGCCCGGCTTGAGCGAATCGATTAGCAGGCCGCGTAGCAGTTTGCGATCAATCTCTGGTCGCCCCTCGCCCTCCTTGAGCTCCGCGCTAGAAATCTCCTCGAAAAGTACCTCACCCCGCTGATCTAAGAACCGCCAATCTTCCCCTTCAGGCCGGGCGAGCTTGGCGAATTCTTCGAATAAGCCCGCCTGCTGCAGGGCAAATTGCCCGGATTCCGCGTGGAGGTCCAGGGTGCCGCCCTGGCTGCGTGCGCTAGGCGACGACTCGAGTTCATAGATTTGCACTTGAGCCCCGTTCTTCTGTAACACGCGGGCCAGGGTGAGGCCGCCTAGGCCAGCGCCAATAATGGTAATCATCAGAGTGTCCTTTCAGAGGCGATATACGTCGATAGTTCAACGATATATCGCTATATTCGAAAAGGGCAAGGTGATTTAGCGCACCATCCGCAGTTCGCGCAAATTCTCCCAATCCTCAACCAGCTCGCTGGTGCCGTCCAGAGCGAAGCCGAGGCGCTGGTAGAACGCAATGGCATTGAGGTTCTCTGCGGCTACCCACAATGACGCCGGACGTTCCGCCAGAGCCGCCTCAAGCAGTGCTCGTCCCAAGCCCTGCTTGTGGTGAGACTGCAAGAGATATAAACCCCAGAGCTCCTCCGGACGCACCGCGTCGGGACCCATTGGCCTGACGCCAGCAAAACCGATAATCACGCCGTCAAGCTCGGCCAACCAGTGCCGGGCTCGTCCCTCCGGAGTAGAGTTCTGCCACATTGCTAACCGGGATTCAGTAGTGACGGCGGCGAGGAACTGCTCAGAAAGTATTCCGGCGTAGGTTTCCCGCCAAGCCTGGGCATGCACCTCGGCGAGTTGGGGTGCATCCTCCGAGCGCATCTGCCTGATTGAGGCCGTCATGGTCGAAGCCGGCTCACAGCTGACCGTCGTTCAAAGCGCGCCAGATGAACTCCAGCGGCGCAGTCGCCAGGCGCGCCCGACCAGCATTATCGGCTGCCCCGGAGTGACCGCCTTCCAGGGATTCCCAATACCAGAGCGGAGAAATATTCATTGACTCCATCCGGGCGGCCATCTTCCTGGCCTGCACCGGGCCTACTCGGTCATCAGAGGTGGCAGTCCAGATGAAGGTCGCCGGATACTCAACCCCCTCCTTGAGCAGGTGGTAGGGCGAGAAGGTCTTAATGTACTCCCACTGCTCGGGGATCTCCGGGTCACCGTATTCGGCGATCCAAGAATAGCCAGCGTTCAGCTTGGTATAGCGCTGCATATCGAGCAGCGGTACCCCGCAGGAAATAGCACCGAACAGCTCAGGATACTGGGTGAGCATATTGCCGACCAGCAGCCCGCCGTTGCTACCGCCCTGGCAGCCCAGCTTGGCAGCTTTGGTCACGCCTCGCTCGATCAGATCCTTGCCGACCGCGGCAAAATCTTCGTAGGCGCGGTGCCGATTCTCTTTGAGTGCGGCCAAATGCCACGCGGGGCCATATTCACCGCCGCCGCGGATGTTCGCCAGCACATAGACGCCGCCACGTTCCAGCCAGGCGCGGCCAATCACTCCGCTGTAGACCGGGGTTCGGGACACCTCGAAGCCGCCGTAACCGGAGAGCAGCACCGGATTCTCGCCGTCGAGCGCAATGTCCTGAGGCGAGACCTGGAAGTAAGGAATCTTGGTGCCATCCAGCGAGGTGGCGAAGTGTTGTTCCACTCGGTAATCGGCTTCATTGAAGAACGACGGTGCCGAGCGCAGCGTGGTGGCTGGGGCAGCGCCCGGCGCAACCGAGCCGCGCAGTAGCGTGCTCGGAGTCAGGAACCCGGTAACGGTGAGCCAATAGTCATCTCCAACGAATCCCTCGGCACCTTCGCCCTCATCATCGATATCTACTGCCGAGACGGTGGCTACGTGCAGCGGTGGGCAGGCATCGAGCTCTCGACTGCTGAAGTTGGCTGCGGGGTCCAAAACCAAAATCTTGGAGGAGACATCGTGCAGTAATTCAAGCAGCAGATAGTTCTTGGTCCACGTCCAGCTTTGCAAGGAAGTGTGGGCGTCAGGTTCGAAGGCCGGAGCGAATTGACGTGAGCCGCTCAGGAACTCCTCAAGGTCAAGCAAATAGAGACCGCCACTGCGCAATTGAGCCTCGCCAATAGCGGTATCGCTCTGCGGCCGGAGTACCAGCCACTCGCGATGTAGTTGGAGGTCAACGTCGACCGGCACCTCGAGAGCTACCCACTCCTCGCCGCGACGCAAGTAGTTGCGGCGGGCGAAGAAGTCGATCACGTCGAGCGCAATATCGCGCTCAAAACCGGGGGTGGAGTCGTGCCGCACGAAGACACCCATATGATCTTCGGGTACTTCGAAATACAGCTCGGCTTGATCAAGTTGCTGACCTCGTTTGAGGATCCGGGAGGTTCGGGGGTAGGACGAGGTGGTCATCGATCCCGGGCCGAAATCTGTCTCGACGATAAGGGTGTCAGCATCCTGCCAGGAGGCGTCGGACTTCGCCACCGGCAGCACAAAGCCGCCCGCTTCTGGATCAACAAAGGCTTTTGCGACGACGTCGAACTCGCGTTGAGTGTGTGCGTCTCCGCCGTCGGGGGAGAGCATTACTAAGCAGCGAGTGTGGGGCTGGCCGGCGGCGGGGCGCAGGAAGTCAGCACCGTGCCATACCCACTGAGTGCCCTCGGTAGCTCCCAGCGCATCGACGTCGAGTACGGTCTCCCAGCTGGGTTCACCTGAGACATAAGAGGCCCAGTCGGTGCGCCGCCACAGCCCACGGGGGTTCGCCTCGTCCTGCCAGAAGTTGTAGTAATGGTTTCCACGCTTGACCACCTCGGCGATGCGTTCCTTGGAGTCCAGCACCTCCAGCACCCGCGACTCCAGCGCTGAATACTCCGGGGTGATCAGCTTTTCCTCGGTTTGGGCGTTGCGCACACGCACCCAGTCGAGCTGTTCATTGCCGTAGATGTCTTCTAACCAGAGGTTTTCATCATCGAGGGAAACTGCTGTTTGAGAGGTCATGCTTCCATCCTAGTAAGCTCAATCTATGCCCCGCTCGCGCACGTCACAGTCCCTCCGCATCGCCATTATTGGCGCGGGGCCGCGGGGCACCTCGGTGTTGGAACGACTCGTTTCGCAACTAAGTGCCCGGCCGGATGAACCTGAGATCGAGGTGTCGATCCAGCTTATTGATCCCTTCCCGCCCGGCCCGGGCCGGGTTTGGCGTACCTCGCAGTCCGAGTTGTACCTGATGAACACCCAATCTTTTTTCCCCACCGTGGTGCCGGATCAAGGAGTTGCGGCAGCTTCGGTGACCGGTCTGAGCTTCGATGATTGGCGGGCGAAATTCGCTAGCCAGTTGAAGCGGGTCGAGTTTCCCTCCAGAGCGCTTTACGGTCAATACCTGCACTGGACTTATCAGCAAATTCTCGCGGCGCTGCCGGCTGGCGTCAGCGTGGAGTGGTTACAGGCTGAGGCAAGTAATATTGCCCGAAATTCCGAGGGCTACCGGCTGAGCCTGCAGGGCGCCAACCCGGAAGCCGCCGAGCTCCAGGTGGACTCCGTGGTGCTCGCGGTCGGCCACCTACCGGCCAAGCTGAATCCCGAACAAGCAGTTTTTGCCAAGGCAGCCAAAGAGCATCAGCTCGGCTATTGGCCACCGGCTATCCCGGCCGACGTCGATTGGTCCGAGGTGCCCGCCGGTGAGCCGGTGCTAGTGCGTGGCATGGGGCTGAACTTTTTTGACTTGATCGGCCAGTGGACTCAGGCGCGGGGCGGTAGCTTCCAGGACACCGGTTTAGGCCCGGGCCAGGCGCTACGCTATCTCCCGAGCGGTCAGGAGCCGCAAATCCTTGCCGCCTCGCGGCGAGGCGCTCCCTACCGAGCCAAGGCGGAGTTGCAAAGTTATTATCCGGCCCGGGTGGAGATGCAGTTTCTCACCGATTTGCTGGCCAAGCCTCGGCAAGGCCAGCCAGGTTTCCAACACGATATTTGGCCCGCGCTACACAAAGACATTATCTGGGCTTACTACAACACCTTGTTCGAATCGGCCCCGATCGAGCTTGCCAAGATTCTAAACAGCGAAGACTGGCAGGTTGAACTGACCGCGTTCGAGGCCAGCCTGCCCGATCAGCAACGTCTCGACATCGAGGCGCTGGCTAAACCATTCGCGGGGCGTCATTTCACCAGTCATCGGGAGTTCGACGAAGCGGTACTGAGCGAGCTGGAAGCGGACGCCCGAGGCTCCGCCGCGGGCGAAGCGGACCCGGTCAAAATGGCGATCGGTGCGCTCAATAAGGGTCGCGCACTGATAAAGGATTTAGTCGCCGACGGCGGCATCACCGATGCGTCCTGGCTTGGCGAATTGCGTGGCTGGTTTGAACCGCTCGCCGAGGGGTTGGCCAGCGGTCCGCCGGCGCTACGGATCGAACAGTTGGCAGCACTGGCCCGGGCGGGTGTGGTGCGCTTCGTCGGCCCGGATCCGCGATTCAAGGTGGCTGCTGAAGGGTATTCAGCCAGCTCGCCTTGGGTTGCCGACGAACCGTGGCGGGCAAAGTATCTGGTTGAGGCGATGTCACCGACTAACCAGGTGCTGTTGAGCACCTCCCCGCTGATGCAACAACTCTTAGCCAGCGGTTTGGCCAGGCCCAAAGCCATGCTGGCCGCCGACGGCGAGGTAGTGCAGAGCAGCGGCTTGGAGGTGACTCAGCCGCCCTACCGCCTGGTGTCGGAGTCAGGATCGGTTGAAGAAGGCATTTATTTACTCGGCCTGCAACTGTCCTCCACGCAGTGGGGCACAGCAATCGCAGCTGAGGCAAAATCCCAGTATCGCAGCGGCTATCGCACCCTGCTGGACGCAGATCAGATCGCCAGCGATCTGCTGGCCCGGCTCGTCGTTAAGGGCTAGGCACTCACTGTTCGATGGCGCCGCCAACGCTGCGCAAATGCTCCCGAAAGGTTAGCTCTGGTCTACTGGCCCGGGCCGTCAGGTACTCCGAGAAACCGACTTGGCTACGCAGGCTGTGACCTTGGCGAATCAACTCCGCTTGCGCGCGTTCGGTATCGCGAATTTTTTCGGCAGCGTCGAAAACAGTAGCGGCGGCCGAGATCGGGATGAAAATAGCGCCGTCGTCATCGGCGAAAACTAAATCCTGCCGGGTAATTTTCCACTCGGCGACCTGAGCGACTCGCAGTGCGGCGTCCGGACGTGGCCGGGCGCTGAGCGGCCCAGCGGAGAACCCCCCCCCCAAGACAAGACCCTGGAATGACCGGTTAAATTCCACTCGGCGCGCAACGCACTTTGACACCTGCCGGCAAGCAGCCGTCGGCCAAGTGAGCAGTGCTCAGGCTGGCGAATCTCGACTGAAAGCTCTGATCCTGCATACGAGTTCCTTCCGGTTAAACCACAAGTGCACTCCAGCACCGATCCTAGCTTCGATCGGTGCTGGAGTGCACTCACGGTTATTCAGCTGCCAGGTTTAGCCATGCAGGCCGTGCAGCCAGACCCAGAGCCAGCTGTGCCACAGCCAAAGCAGGGACTTCCAGAACCAATCCCACCAACTGGTCGGCGGGTTAGTCGGCTGGGTGGTGCCGATGTCGATTGGCAACCGACCATAGGTTCCGGTGTCAGTGGTGACCGTAAAGCGTCCACCCTTGAGTTCGGCAGGAACCTTGAAGGTCAGCGTGGCTGCACCCGCGGTCACCGGGAAGGTGCCCAGGTCGGCGGGAACCGCCGCGGTCGGCAGCGCCCAGCCCTTGCCGCCGCCAACGCCCGAGGGCTCGTAGCGAACCGTCACCTTGGTGCTCAGCGGGGTGCCCAGCGAGGTCAGATCGAGTTTCTGCAACTTGACGGTGACCTGCTGGTTTTCCTTCACCGTGCTCGGCGCATCGGTGACGCTGAGTGCCCGCCGGGTGAAGTCCGGCGCAATCGGAGCCTTGCTTGACTCGGTGCTGAGGTACTTGAACCAGGCATCCCGATCCACCAGACCGCTGTCCTTGGCGTTCGTGCCGTCCTTGAAGATCCGGAAGTTATCGCCGCCGGTGGTCAGGAAGCTGAAGGTGCCGATTCGGTAGGACTTAGCCGGGTCGATCGGTGCGCCATTGATCACGATGGAGGTGACGTGGCTGCCCTGCGGCTTGGTCGGATCGTAGGTGTAATCCACGTTCTTTGACAGGCCGAGGTTGAGGAACGGGCGGCTCGGAATGGTGCCGTCGGCATTGGTTTGCCACTGCTGCTCGAGCAGCGTCTTGAACTGCGCACCGGTCAGGCTGGTGGTCCACAGATTGTTCAAGAACGGCAGCACCGCATTAGCTTCAGCAACCGTCACCACGCCATCAGCTTCCGCGCCGGAGGCCTTGAAGAGCAGGTCCGCACGCAAACCGCCGGGGTTCACTACACCGATCTCGGCGCCGCCAAGGCTCGGGTCAGCTAGCGAGGACTTGAGCGCGTTGGCGACCAAATTGCCCAAGGTTGATTCGTTCTGACGGTCATCACGTGAGTACTTACCGGTGGCCGGATCGAGCACCTGAGCGGTGGTGATATCTGCCGAGATCTTGCCGATCGGCTTATCGCCTTCAGCCTTGGCGTAGGCGAGTGCTGCATCGACAATGGTCTTGACCTTGGCCGCCACCGGGAACTGGTTGACCAGATCCGCGGCCGGTGTGGTGGTGCGCGGTACATTGCGCTGCGTGTAGCTCAGTAGCTGCTTGCTGCTCGGGTCAACGTAAAGCTGAACCTGGCCGATGTTCGCGCCGTAATCACCGGTCTGCAGCACCGGACGGGTCTTCACCACAGCATCTGCGGCGACTCCCGGAATCGGCGCATCCCAGGCGTACTGCTTGTGAGTGTGACCGGTGAAGATCGCATTGACCGAAGCCGAGGTCTGGTTCACGATCTTCTTGAAGGCTTCGTTCTGACCGGCCGGAGCATTCAGTTCCTGCTCCAGACTGGCGCCGTCCGGAGTGCCTTCGGCAGCTCCTTCGTGGTACTCAGCAACCACGACGTCGGCCAGTTTCTGATCCTTCAGCTTGGTTGCTACCCGGTTGACAGCTTCGACCGGATCGCCGAAGTCAACCTGGGTGATCCCGCCCGGGCTGACCAGGGTGGGAGCTTCCTGAGTGACCGCGCCAACGACGGCGATGCGGACTCCGTTAGCGGTGAAGATCTTGTACTCATCGAGCGCCGGGGTGGTGGTTCCCTTGAGGTAGACATTCGCCCCTAGGTAGCTCCACTTGGCATTATTGCCGCCGTTGATAATCCGGTCTTTCAGGTCGGCAAAACCGCCGTCGAACTCGTGATTACCTACCGCCGAAGCCTGCAGGCCCATCGCGTTCAGCACATCGATGGTGGGCTGATCCTTTTGCACCGCGGAGGCGTACAGCGCAGCGCTGACATTGTCTCCGGCCGAGAGGAAGGCGGTGGCACCAGCGGGCGAAGCCGCCTTGAGCTGCTCCACCGTGCCAGCGAAGTTCACCGTATTGGCGTCAATCCGACCGTGGAAGTCGTTGATATTCAACAGGTTCACTTCGAGCGGCTTCGCCGGGGCTGCCTTGAGCTTCAGGCCAACAACTACCGGATCGTGATCGCTTGCCGAGTAGGGCTCGGTGTTGTAGTAGTTAGTGACGTTGTAGTTGTAACGCGAGTAGTTCAGCGAGATCGGCTCGACCGAGTTGATATTCCAGATATCAGCACCGGTGATCGAAGCCGCGAACTCATTGGAGACCAACACGTGATCCAGCGAGCCAACCCGACCCTGGAAGAGGTAGGAGTGCTTACCGGTCTGCGGGTCGAGGTCGGTGTAGCCACCAGCGGTCAGCGTGTTGATCGGATCTTCCTTGCTGTAAGCATTGAAGTCACCGATCAGCAGCACCTTCTTGGTGTTCTTCTGCGTCTTGAGCGTGTCAGCGAAGCTCAGCAAAGCCTGCGCCTGTGCGACGCGCGCCTTGTTCGCTTTGCCCTGGCCCAGGTCGACGTCGCTCGGGTCGCTGCTAGGAGCCGAACCCTTGGACTTGAAGTGGTTCACGATGGCTAGGAACTGCTCGGAATCTGGCGCTCCCTTGGCCTTGAAAGACTGAGCTAAGGGCTGACGGGCGATGCCGGTGAAGGCCGCGTCGTCGAGGATGACGGAATCGCCAACCGGCTCAGCCGCCGCGGTCTTGAAGATAAACGCGGTGCGAATGACATCTTCCTTGCTGACGTCTGGGCGAGTCTGCGGGGAGCGCACGTAGTCCCAGACCTGCGAGCCGAGCTTGGCGTTCAGCGCGTCAACAAGGGTTTTCAGAGCCTTGTCCCGGTCATTCGCGCTATCGGCGAACTTGGCCGAGTTTTCGATCTCTTCGAGCGAGAGCACGTCAGCTCCGGTGCCGATAATGCCGGCAACTACTTTGTCCTGCTGACGCTGCAGGTTCGCTGCGTCCCACGCCCCGCGCTGCGTGCAGCCGTCCTTGACGGTCAGTTTGTTGCCGTCGCGGTCGGTGTAGGCGACGCAAGTATCGGCGTTCAGATCACCGGTGTGGATGAAGTAGTTCTGCACGTTGAAGGAGGCGATTTTCAGATCGCCGCCGACGTTAGCCGGGGCCGAACGCGTATCGGAGAAGCTAGCAGGCTGCACGCTTGCCGCGTTATCCGGGGTGAGGTGGGTCAGCGGTTGCAGCTTGTACGCGCTATTACGGTTGTCGAAGATGACATTGGTCTTGAAGCTAACCGCCGCACCGACTCGCAATGAGCCGCCCGGGACGAGGTACGGCAGCGGAATGCTCTGATTGGCAGCGCTCAGGAAATTCGTCGAGGCACCGTCATCAAGGGTGATGGACTTTGCCAGGTTGCTGGCGATTAGCGCGGTGTTCTCGGCGCTACCGTAGGGGTAAAGGGCGTTGGGCTGGACCAAGGCAGAGGTGCCAGCAGCCAAACCGATTTCTCCGTATTGATTCAACGAGTAGTTGTCCGAGACGGTGAAGTCGCCCTTGGGCTGGAAGAGCATGCCTTCCAAGGACTCACGTTCCGCATCAGTGGCGGGCAGATCGACGACCGCGGGCTTGACCGCGACGGCTGCCTGGCTCAGCTTGGTCAGCTTGTCAGCCGCAACGGTGATCTCGGTGAGCGAGGTGACGTCTTTAGCGCCCTTGAATTCGCTGACCGCTCCAGTGACCTCAACGAAATCGCCGGCTTGGACCTGAGTTACCGTGCTCGGCGAATAAACGAACACTGCGTCTGAGGCTTTATGCGTGCTGAGGTCTAGATCGCCGCCGGTGCCTTCGGTTTGGATGTAGTAGCCGTTGAAGCCGCCAGTCGGGTAAACCGCGGTGACGACGCCGCGGGTGGTGACCGTCTGATTGACCAGCGGGCTGGTATCGGTGGTGCCTTGGATGTCCTTAATGGCCGCGATAGTCGGGTTGCCCGGGCCTGGATCGACTGGACCTGCCGCAGCACCCTGCGGGGTGATAGTCGAGCTCGCCACGAAGTCTGCGGCGTTGCTGTTGGTATCTGCGAAGTTAGTACGATTCAGCGATTTGGTCACGCTGGCGGCGCTGGAGGCCGCGGTCTCGAAAGTGTTCGAGGTGCCGTAGCCGAGCAGATCGGCTACATCGGCGTTGTCGGTCACCGAGCCAGTGGCGAGCGGGCTGAGAGCGGTGGCTTTCTTAGCCAAAATCAGGGTGCCGCCCGCTGCCGCGAAGCTGAAGCCGGAGGCATCGGCGTCGGCGGCGGGTAGCTCCGCGCCATTAGCTGCATTGCTGCTGCCCTTGATCAGGTAGTAGCCGTGCGCGGCAATTGAACCGCTCAGCGAGGCAACTCCGGTCGGTGCAGCGGTGCCGGTGGCACTGCGGTACTGCAAAGACCAACCGCTCAGCGAGACCGGGGCATCGCTGGTGTTGTACAGTTCGACGAACTTGTTCTTGTAGCTGGCGCCGGCGGAACCGCCGTTGAGATACGCCTCGTTAATGACGACCGGCGAGTTGCTGAGGCTCGCCGAGGGCGCTTGGTCTGCGGCCATTGCCGGCGCAGCGACCAAGGGGGTAGCTATGAAAGCCGCCGCCAGTGTCACCCCCACCGTGGCCCGGATGGATCGTACTTTCATTTTTCCCCATTTCTCTGAACTCTTCATTGAGTCACGCGCAGGCCTGGACGCCCCGGTGAGGCTGATTGGTGATGGAGGCAACGCGACTCTGCGATACAGCCAAGCAGGCCGGGGTTAACGCGAGGTTGCGTAGCGACAATAACTTCAAGAACATACACCAGAGGCGGCTCGGATGAGCCGCCTCTGAGTCATTTATTTTTTGGCGCCCTTCAGGCTGCCGGTGGTTTTCTCACCCTTTTTGCCGGTGACCAGGCAAAGAATTTCCCGATCGCCTTGCTTCCAGCTTTCAGCCGTCGGGTAGAAGTAGGTCATGTTCAGGGTTGAGTCGTCGATCGAGATGCCGACGAACTTCGTGAAGGCCGGCTTGCAATAAGCTTCGGCCTGATCGGTAGCCGCGGTTTCGCCGGGGTAATCGCTGTCCTTCATCTCGGTGCGATCAAAGGCCTCGTAGTCGTGTGGTTTGCTACACGGCAGTGTGACAACCTTCTCTACCGAGGTGGTGCCTGGATCCTGTAAGCAGTCGCCGACTTTGATCTGGAAAGCATCGGAGGTCGCGGTATTGGTGATCTGACCGTTTGACGGGTCCCGATCCGGACCACCTCCGCCGAGTAGGCCGCATCCGCTCAGTGCGAGCCCTAGGGCGGCGACGCCGCCGACCAGAGCAGTGGCACGAAGCCGGTTGGACTTCATGACTTTGACCATCTCTTAACTCCTATATTTCGTGATCCCCAAGGCCCCGCCGACGAGTGCCTGTCATTTTTGAACAAAAGTTACCTGCTTGAGACTACCCGATTTGCACAGCCGTTTTACAGCTAAATGCCGGGAAAATCAAAAACTCAGAAGAGCTTGCCGAGTTCGAAGATCTGCACGTTTGGAGCCCGCCTAAGCGTGCAGATCTCCGAACTCGATCACTTCGTAGCGGTGATTTGCGACCGGAAGCGCATAGTCCCAGAAGTAGCATAGTTGATCAACTGATCAATTTTTGCTTGACTCGGTGCATGAAAACTTTGCGACAAGGTATCGCGGTATCTGCTGTAGTGGCTTCTGCCGCACTGCTCGGCGCTTGTTCGGCTCCTCAGGGGCAGCAGAATCAGGCCGCTGGTGAACAGCAACAGACGACTAAGCAAACCTGTGACCGAATCGGCCCGGCAATGACCAGTTTGATGGAGTCAGCTAAGAAGGGGCCGGCCGCTGGCCAGGAAATTATCGACTCCTTTAAAAAGCTCAACGGGGATCTCGCCGCGGCCGCCAAAGACGCGGGCGACTCGGAACTCAAAACCGGACTGACAAGCCTCAATGGCAGTATTGACAAGTATCTTCAGCTCATCGATCAGCTGAAGAGCGCGCCGACTGAGGCGCAGAAAAACGTCCAGAGTGTGGTGTCGGAGCTAGGCGCGAACGGCAGTAAGGTCGGCCAGATCTGCAAAAACGCCTAAGCGCTGAGGCCTTTAGGCGCCGGAGCGAACACGGTAACAAGCTCCTAAACCATGAAGGGAAGCAAGCCCGAAACGGGCTTGCTTCCCTTCAGCTATGCGGAAGGTATGGGATTTGAACCCATGAGACGGGGTTACCGCCCACTGGTTTTCAAGACCAGCTCCATCGGCCGCTCGGACAACCTTCCAGGGTTACTAGTGTTTCATGACTCAGGCCGCTCAATCAAAGCGTGCGCCGAGAAAACCAGAATCAGCTGCTGAGCCATCCGGCGCCGGTTGTCCCCACGAGGGCGTCCAAGGTGTTCTCATTGCCGATAGTCTGGGTGAAGCCGTGGGCTAGTCGGTGGTGTTGCCTGCTGTGTCGATCATCGAGGAGTAGAAGTGAAAGCTGTCATCGTTTCTTCACCGGGCGGGCCTGAAGCCCTGCAACTCGCTGAGGTTCCTGAGCCTCAACCAGCTGAGGGCGAGGTGCTGATCGAGGTGGTAGCGGCAGGTATTAATCGGGCAGATGTGCAGCATCGCCGAGGTCTTTACCCATCACCCCCGGGCGTTGCAGAAAATCCTGGCTTGGAGGTTTCCGGCCGGATTGCCCAGTCAGCGGCGGGATTCCAGTCGGGCCAGCCGGTGGTGGCGTTGCTGGCTGGTGGCGGATACTCCGAACGAGTGGCTGTTCCCACGGGTCAAGTGCTGGCTGCCCCAGAGGGCATCGACCTGGTTTCTGCCGCCGGGATTCCCGAGGTCGCCGCAACCGTCTACTCGAATGTCTTTATGGTGGCTAAGTTGCAGCCCGGCGAAACCTTACTGGTACACGGTGGTGCTGGCGGAATTGGCGCGATGGCCATTCAGCTCGCCAAGCTGCGGGGCGCCCAAGTGATTGCCACCGCGGGCAGCGCGGAAAAGTGTCAGCGAGTGCTGGAACTCGGCGCGGACGAGGCGATTAACTATCGAGAGCAAGACTTCGTCGAGGTGGCCCATCGGTACCGTGGCGCGAACGTCATCCTCGATGTGATGGGAGCCTCCTACCTGGGCCGGAATGTCGAGGCATTAGCGCGCGGTGGACGCCTCGTGGTGATTGGTCTGCAGGGCGGCGCGCATGGCGAGCTCGATTTGGCGGCGCTGATGGGCAAATGGGGTTCGGTCTATGGCACCGGACTCCGCTACCGCCCGCTTGAAGAAAAAGCCGAGATAATGCGTCAGGTCGAAGAGCAGATCTGGCCGCTGATCGCTGAGGGAAAGATCAACCCGAGCATTGACAAGACCTTTCCGCTGGCCGAGGCAGCGGCAGCCCACGAGTACTTCGACTCCGGGGTCCACCAGGGGAAAATCCTGTTGACCGTCTGAGTTGCCCTTGAGCGGCCAGTGCCAGCAGTGGCAGTAAATGATGCCAACGGTGGGACTGGAGCACTCACTCGACGCGGACCGCGGTTGCTGATCCTCAGTCCTGCAAATGATCAACCAACTGGCTGGCAATGCCAGTGTAGCTAGCCGGGCTGAGTGCTTGCAGACGTTGTTCCGCTTCGGCGGAGAGACCGAGCTCGGAGACAAACTCCCGCATTCTGTTCACATCGACCCGCTGGCCTCGGGTGAGGTCCTTGAGTCGTTCGTAAGGATCATCCATGCCCGGTACACCGGCCAGCGCCTCGGCTCGCATCACGGTCTGAATTGCTTCCCCAAGGACCTCCCAGTTATGGTCCAGGTCCTCGGCGAGCACTTGCTCGGCGGTATCCAGGCGACTCAGGCCCGCCAGCACATTATTGATCGCTAGCAAGGAGTGTCCGAACGCGACGCCGATATTACGTTGGCTCGAGGAATCTGTAAGGTCACGCTGCCAGCGTGACGTCACCAGGGTCGAAGCTAGGGTGTCCAAGAGCGCCGAGGAGATCTCCAAATTGGCTTCGGCATTCTCAAAACGGATCGGGTTGACCTTATGTGGCATGGTCGAAGAGCCAGTGGCACCCGGCACCGGGATCTGGGCAAAGTAACCAATCGAGATGTAGCTCCAAATATCGGTGCACAGATTGTGCAAAATCCGATTGAATCGGGCGATATCGGCATAAAGCTCCGCCTGCCAGTCATGTGATTCAATCTGGGTGGTGAGCGGGTTCCAGCTCAGTCCTAGTCCCTCGACGAAACTGCGGGAGACCTGCTGCCAGTCGGTTTCCGGGGCGGCTGCATAGTGGGCCGCATAAGTACCGGTGGCCCCGTTGATCTTGCCGAGGTACTCGGCGTTCGCCACTCGGTTCAGCTGACGATCTAAGCGGTAGGCAAGCACCGCAATTTCCTTGCCGAGAGTGCTAGGCGTTGCGGGCTGTCCATGGGTCCTGGAGAGCATCGGCACGCTACGATTTTCCTCGGCGAGGGCATGCAATTTACCGCTCAAAGCGCGTGCCGCAGGTAGCCAGACCTGCTCCACAGCGCCCTTGACGCCCAGTGCGTAGGAGAGATTGTTGATGTCCTCACTGGTGCAGGCGAAATGCACTAGCGGTTTGAGCTGGGCGATACCAATATCTGCCAGCCGTCGGCCAATGTAGTACTCAACCGCCTTCACGTCGTGCACCGTGGTCTTCTCGATCTCAGCGAGCTCGCTCACCGACTCGACGCTGAACTCGGAGACAACGGCGCGCAAGTGCTGCTGTTGCTGATCGCTCAGCGGCTCGAGGCCAGGCAGTACCGAGTTCGAGCTCAGGTGAATCAACCACTCCACTTCCACTGCGATCCGATCACGATTGAGTGCTGCCTCGGAAAGGTAGTCGGTGAGCGGCGCGACAGCCGAACGATAACGTCCATCCAGTGGGCCGAGCGCGATGGCGTCCTCGGCAAGGGAAAGTCGGCCGGAGGGCAGTCGAGTCGAATCAGAAACCTGAGTGGGGAGTTCAGCCATAGCCTAATTCTTTCATGCCGCCGCGGTCACTCTCTCCGAGCTCCCTCAGCAGCGGCTCAGCGGTGTTCGCGTTGCCGGTTGACGCCGGTGATTGCACTGCCGATCATCGACAGGATGCTAATGATGATCGCCGCCCAAATAGCAGTCCAGAAGAAGGAATCGATGGTGAAGTGCACCGGGGTGTAGCTACTCAGCCACGAGGTCAGCCAGAGCATCAGCGCGTTGATCACAATGGTGAACAAGCCGAGCGTCAAGATCGTGACAGGCAGCGAAATAAGCTTCACTAAAGGACGGATCAAGGCATTCACTACGCCGAAAATCAGACCGATGAACAGGAAGGCCAACACCGCTGCCAGGGTGTCGTTACCCTGCGCGACATCCATGGTGCCCTGGTTTCCGACCTTCACGCCGGGCAGTATCCAGCTGGTGATCCAAAGCGCGAGGGTGCTGATCAGTACCCGAATCAGGAAACGTCCCATCTCACTATGCTGACACACGGATCGGGATTTGAGCAGTTACAGTGGCAGTGTGAGTAGTGAGAATTCCGAGCAGCCTTTGGTTCACCCGCGCGCCGCCCTAGGGCGACTGCCTCGCTATGCTGCTGGCAAGCCGCCGGTTCAGTTGGAGGGAATGCAGAGCTTCAAACTCTCCTCGAATGAAAACCCGTTGCCGCCGCTAGCAGAGGTGCTGCAAGCCATTGCCGACCACCCCGAGGTCAACCGGTATCCGGACCCGACAGCTGCTCCGCTGCGAGCCGCGCTCGCTAGCTTCCTTGACGTACCCGCCGATGACATCGTCACCGGCGGCGGCAGCTTGGGCGCATTGAACCAGATCCTGGCAGCATTCTCCGGTGCCAATGACGGCGCGGAGCCAGATGAAGTGATTTATGCCTGGCGTTCCTTCGAGGCGTATCCGATTTCGGTCGGCTTGGCCGGGGCCAGGAGCGTGCAGATTCCGCTGGCCGCCGGTGCTCGGCATGATCTGGATGCGATGGCCGCTGCGGTCACCGAGCGCACTAAGGTGATCATCTTGTGCACTCCCAATAACCCGACTGGACCGGTGCTGCACACCGCTGAAGTCGAGGATTTCTTGGCCAAGGTGCCCAGCGATGTTGTGGTGGTGATTGACGAGGCCTATGTCGAGTTCGTCACCGATCCCGAGGCCGTTCAAGGCCTGGAAATGTATCGCAAGTACCCGAACGTGGTGGTTTTGCGCACCTTCTCTAAGGCCTATGGCCTGGCCGGGTTGCGAGTCGGTTACTCGGTGTCGCAAGCAGAGCTCACCCAATATCTAAGGGTGGCTGCGGTACCTTTCGCGGCCTCCAGCCTGGCTCAGTTCGCCGCGATCAGTTCGCTTGAACTCTATCCAAAGATTCTCGAGCGGGTGCAGAGCTTGGTGCTGGAACGCGAACGCGTGGTGAATGGCTTGCGGGACCTTGGTTGGCCGGTGCCAGACGCTCAGGGCAACTTCGTCTGGCTCGATCTGAAGCAGGATTCGGCCGAATTCGCGGCCCTGGCTGAGGCCCAAGGACTCGCCGTACGTCCTTTTGCGGGTGAGGGCGTCCGGGTCTCGATTGGTGAGGTTGAGGCGAATACTCGGTTCTTGGAGTTCTGCCGAGATTCAACGATCCGACCGGCGGAATGAAGTAAGCGGTTCCACGCCGCGAATGCCCCATCACCTCCGCCGATCCTTGGCGATAAATCGTTGCAACCTCAGCACCGCACTGTTACACACCGATGACACGCGCTGGCAAGACTGGAGAAACCCCAAGAGAGGGCTTCCCTAGCTGCTAAGAGAACGATGAATCACGATCCACGCGAGCAAGCTTTACTGACCGTCGATGAGCAAGCTATTGCGAGCAATACCGAGTTCTTGAGCGGTGTGGCTGGAAAGCCGCTGATGGCGGTGATAAAAGCTGATGGCTTTGGCCATGGTTTGCTGACGGTGGCGAAGACCGCACTCGGTCACGGTGCCGATAGCCTCGGTAGCACCGGGCTGGCCGATCCGCTCAGACTGCGTGCGGCCGGAGTGCAGGCGCCGATACTGAGCTGGCTCAACCCGGTTTCGGCGAACTTCGAGGAAGCGATTAGTCACCGGATCATGCTCGCCGTGCCCAGCGTTGAGCATCTTGATGCGATTTTGCGAGCCGCGACGGCCTTGGGGCAGAGCGCTGTCGTTCATCTGCAGCTTGACCTGGGGATGCATCGAGAAGGGCTCGATCCGGAAGCTTTCGAGGACTTGCTCAGCCGGCTTTGTCGGGACCCGCGAGCGGACCAGCTTCGAGTTGTTGGTCTGATGGGGCATCTTGGCTGGGCGGAAGATTCTAGTGACGCGCTCAATGTTCGCGCCCGTGAGGTCTTTGAACAGGCCTGGCGGCAATGTGAAGAGGCCGGTCTCGGGATTCGTTTCAGGCACCTGGGCGGTACCGCCGCTGTTTTAGCGGACTCCCGCAATCACTACGACTTCTGCCGGGTCGGAGCCGGGCTGGTGGGAATCGATCCATCCGGCAGCCACAGGCTGCGGCCCGCTATCACGCTCACTGCGCCGGTGCTGGAGACCCGACGTGTTCGGGCGGGAGAATACATAGGTTACGGTCGCCACCATCGAACGGCCAAGGCTTCGAACTTAGCGCTATTGCCGTTGGGGTATGCCGACGGAATACCCAGAATCTCGAGTGGCCTTGGTCAGGTGCGCCTAGCTGGGAAGAATCGAGCCATCACTGGCTTGGTCAATATGGACCAAATCGTTGTGGACACCGGGGAAGATAGAGTGCTGCCCGGCGAAGTGGCGACCATCTTCGGTGCCGGCACTGACGGCGAGCCAACCGTCGCCGATTGGGCTACCTGGTGTAACACCCTGCCACACGAAATCATCACCGGTATCGGCCCACGAGTGCATAGGATCAATCGACCCACGGCGGTAGTTCGATGAGACATGCCAGTCTGAAAGTCGCGGTGATCGGTGGCGGTGCAAACACCGAATATCAGGTCGGTCTGGCAAGTGCAGCCGCGGTGAGTGACTCGCTGATCGAATTAGGACACGAAGTCATCGGATTGACTATCGATCAGCAAGGCCGCTGGGCCAGTGCGCAGGGTGAATTGCTGAAGGGTGGCTTGAGCTATGCCATTGCCTTGATGAACGGCTGCGATCTGGTTTTTCCTGTCGTGCATGGAGAGTTGGGCGAAGACGGCACGCTTGCTGCCCTGCTCGAATTGCTCGGCAAGCCCTATATCGGTGCGCCGACCGCGGCGGGGGCAATTGCGATGGACAAGATTGCCACCAAAGCGATCTGCCGAGGGCTGGGCATCGCGGTGGCCGAAGGCGAACTTATTGGCCCGGCGGGGCTGTCCCGGACCTATGCCTTGCCGGCAGTAGCTAAGCCGGTCACTGGTGGCTCTAGTCATGGCGTGCAGTTGATCCGTTCCCGAGGCGAGTTGAGTAGGTTGCTTAGACGTGCCCGGGAGGGGCGGCGGCGCTTGATGATTGAAGAGTACGTTTCGGGTCGAGAGATTGATATTGCGGTGCTGCGAAAGTCTGACGGCAGCTTGCTAGTCGGGCCAGCGCTGGAGATCACGGTCCAAGCGGGCGGTATCTTCGGGGCAGTCCAGAAATATGACGGTTCAGCGGTTTTCATGATCCCGGCCGCGCTCACCTCCGCGCAGCAGCGGCATCTTGAGAGCACGGCTGGTGAGCTCTATGAAACCCTTGGCTGCGCCGGAGTAGCCCGGATTGACTTCTTTCTTCGCGAAGACCAATTCGTTCTGAACGAGATAAACACCATGCCCGGCTTGACCAAACAATCCCAGGTACCCCGGATGTTCGCTCAATGTGGCCTGAGTCACCAAGAGCTGGTTGCCGAACTGTTGGCGGCGCCGACTATTCCGCTGCTTGCTAGCCCCGTGGCTTAGTCATTTCAATCAACACGTAGTGCTTCCGCTCCGTCGGCTACAAAAACAGGGCCGCTATCCTGGCGAGTCACATGTGCTTCGCCGTCCTCGTTTTTAGCTAGAGTGGGTATATTCAGTCGGGAAATATTCCGTGACTGGCATGCATTCCCTTTGAGGAATATATTTACCGTCGAAGCATGGATTGAGGTCTGCTGTGTCAACAGCGCATCTGCCGAGAACCGAAGCGGAACAGCTTTCGGGTAACCCCGCTCAGCGAGTTGAAGCACGCCATCAGCAAGGCGCCGAGGACGCGTCGCGAGAGGTTCTGCAACTGTTAGCCCCGGACGGTGGCCGTCGGCAAAACAGTACTTTCAGCCCCTTCGCCGAGGCACTGAGTTCAGCGCAACTTAGGCAGTTCTACCGAGACATGGCTTTGGCTCGCCGTTTTGACCAAGAGGCGACGGCGTTACAGCGCCAGGGCGAACTCGCAATGTGGGTGCCCATGGTGGGCCAAGAAGCCGCTCAGGTTGGCTCCGGTCGGGCCAGCCGACCGGAAGACTATTTGTTTCCTACCTATCGAGAGCATGCGGTGGCAATGACTCGTGGAGTCAATCCCTCGCAGCTCTTAGGTCTTTTCCGAGGCGTATCCCACGGTGGCTGGGATCCCCGGCAGAACAATTTCCATCTCTACACCCTGGTCTTGGCTGCCCAGACGCTTCATGCCGTGGGCTACGCCATGGGCGTGCAACGAGATCGCGCGGCCGGGCTGACGGAGTCGCCCGCTGTGCTCGCGTATTTTGGGGATGGCTCAAGTTCTGAGGGCGATGTGCATGAATCGATGGTGTTCGCCGCCTCCTTCCAAGCGCCAGTGGTGTTCTTCTGCCAGAACAACCGTTGGGCTATTTCCGTGCCGTTCTCGGTGCAATCCCGAGTTCCCCTGGCGCAGCGAGCGGCTGGCTATGGATTTCCTGGTTTGCGTGTCGATGGCAATGACGTACTCGCGGTTTACGCCGCAAGTCAGTGGGCATTGGAACACGCCCGAAGTGGTGCTGGCCCAGTGCTGATTGAGGCCGAAACCTATCGATTGGGAGCGCACACCACGGCGGACGACCCGAGCAAATATCGCGGTAGTGACGAGGAGGAGCAATGGCGGCTGCGGGATCCGTTGCTTCGATTGGAGACACTTTTGCGCGCTGAAGGGCATGCCGACGATGCCTTCTTCGATGATTTAGGTCAAGAGGGTGACCAGCTTGCCAGTGATGTCCGGCGTGAGGTGTTGGCCATGGTCAACCCTGACCTACGGGCTTCCTTCGCCAATGTCTACGCTCAACAACACCCTTTGATAGCCGAAGAGCTCGCCTGGCTGGAAGAGTACGAAGCTGGCTTCGTTACGGAAGGCGAGTAATCATGACCACAATGACAATTGCTAAAGCAATTAATGCCGGTCTACACCGCACCCTGAGTGAAGACCCGAAGACTCTGCTGATGGGCGAGGATATTGGTTCACTAGGTGGCGTCTATCGAGTCACCGAAGGGCTCAAAGCAGAGTTTGGTGCGGACCGAGTGGTCGACACCCCGCTCGCGGAATCAGGCATCATCGGTACCGCCATTGGGCTAGCGCTACGCGGCTACCGGCCGATTTGTGAGATTCAATTCGACGGTTTTGTCTTCCCGGGGTTCAACCAAATCACCACTCAGTTGGCCAAAATCCATGCCAGGGCTGCCGGTCAGCTCACCACCGGAGTGGTGATCCGGATTCCCTATGGTGGCGGCATTGGCTCCATCGAACACCATTCGGAATCGCCGGAGGCCTTATTCGCTCATACCGCCGGCTTGCGCATCATCACCCCGTCAAACCCGCACGATGCTTATTGGATGACCCAGCAGGCCGTGCAGTGCCCAGATCCGGTGATCATTTTCGAACCCAAGAAACGCTACTGGCTCAAAGGCGAAGTAGATACCGAGCAGCCCGCGGCGGACCCCTTCACAGCGCAAGTACTGCGCGAGGGGCAAGACGCTACCTTGCTCGCCTACGGCCCTTTGCTGCCGGTGGCACTCGCCGCCGCTAATGCCGCTGAACAGGACGGGCGGAGCGTGGAAGTTATCGACCTACGCTCGCTTTCCCCGATTGATTTCGACACCATCACTGAATCCGTGCGCAAAACTGGGAGGTTGTTAATCGCTCATGAAGCACCGACCTTCGGTGGTTTGGGTGGCGAGATAGCGGCTCGGATTAGTGAGCGGGCGTTTTACTCGCTGCACTCGCCGGTGATTCGGATCGGTGGCTTCCATATGCCCTACCCGGTAGCCAAGGTGGAGGAACAATACCTGCCCGATATCGACCGCATCCTCGAAGCGCTTGATCGCGCCCTGGCCTACTGAATACTGAGCGGAGTCGAGATGAACACTTTTCATTTGCCCGATGTTGGTGAAGGCCTGACCGAGGCTGAAATTGTTTCCTGGAAGGTTAAGGTCGGCGATACCGTGGCGATCAACGACGTCTTGGTGGAAATCGAGACGGCGAAGTCGTTGGTTGAACTGCCCTCGCCATACGCCGGAGAGGTCACTGAGTTGCTGGTCGGCGAGGGAGAAACCGTGGACGTTGGGGCGCCGATCATTGTGATTGGTGTGGCACACGTACCGAGCAGCGGTCTGCTCAATCTTGACCCGCAGCTGATTGAACAAGGAGGTTTTAAGGACACCCGGCCCAGTGCGCAGCTCGAATCAGTGGCGCCTGCGCCGTTAGTTGGTTCTGGGCCTAAGGCCGACGCCGTGAAGCGTCGCCCGCGGCTAGCAGCCAGTAGTTCGGGGCCGAAGGGCGCTGCGTTGCCGGATCAGCCGAGCGCTCAGCCGATGGCTGGTGTGCAGCCGCTCGGAACGACTCGGGTGCTTTCCACGCCGCCCGTACGCAAGGCCGCTAAAGACCTGGGCATAGATCTCGCCAGCGTGAACGCCACCGGCATACGTGGCGAGGTGACTCGGAAAGATCTGCAGACTCATCAAGAGCAATTGTCCAGGGAGACTGAACTGAATGGATCGACTGAATCTACCAAACTGCTTGGAGCGAACGCGCCAGCATATTCAGCAATCCAGTCTGACTTTGACGGCACGGTAGAACGGATCCCGGTCAAAGGAGTTCGTAAGGCGACAGCTCAGGCTATGGTGCGCAGTGCTTTCAGCGCCCCGCACGTCTCGATCTTTGTCGACGTCGATGCTAGCCGCACGATGGAATTCGTCAAGCGACTCAAAACTAGCCGCGATTTTGATGGGATCAAGGTCTCGCCACTATTGATAGTCGCCAAGGCGGTGATCTGGGCGGTGAGCCGGAATCCGGCCGTGAACGCCAGCTGGACGGAGCAGGAAATCCTGATCAAGCATTTCGTGAATCTTGGCATTGCGGCCGCTACTCCACGCGGATTGGTGGTGCCCAATATTAAGAATGCCCAGCAGCTTTCGCTCAAGGAACTAGCGCTCGCGCTCAATCAATTATCAGATACCGCCCGGCAGGGTCGCACTCAGCCAGCCGAGATGCAGGACGGCAGCATTAGCATCACAAATATTGGTGCCCTCGGACTGGACACCGGAACACCGATCCTCAATCCGGGCGAGGTAGGTATTTTGGCGTTTGGCAGTATTAAGCAAAAGCCCTGGGTGGTTGATGGTGCGCTGCTGCCGCGCTGGGTCACCACGCTCGGCGGCTCCTTTGATCATCGAGTGGTGGACGGCGATCTGGCAGCAAGGTTCCTCACCGATGTTGCGGCAATTCTTGAAGAACCAGCGCTTTTGCTGGATTAAGTCCTGCCGGGCCCTGTTCGGCTAAGGAGGCCCGGTGAAGACGGCTGGGCTTAGCCGGGCTGAACTTCTGCGATTGCTTTGGCTAGCACGGGCGCAAGCCGTCGAACACCTTCACGGATGTTCTCCGAACTCACCGCGCTAAAAGCCAAGCGCAAGGAATTGCTTCGCTCGGCAGTGGTGAAGGCCGCGCCAGGGACGAATACCACGCCCTCGGCTATCCCTTGCTGTAGCAGCGGATAGCTGTCCACGTCTTCCGGCAAGGTAAGCCAGACAAAGAATCCGCCAGCGGGGCGGGTCCAGTGCACCCCCGGTGGCATATGTTCCTCAAGCGCCTCGAGCATGGTTTCGCAGCGCTCGAAATACAGCTCGCGATAGCGCTGGATTTGTGCCATCCAGTCGTATTCTCGAATATATGTCGAAACGAGCATTTGATTCAAAGATGGCGGGCAGAGCGTCACCGCTTCGCTGGCTAAGTAGAATCTTTGCTTGAGTTCGGCGGGGACCAGAGCCCAGCCAATCCGCAGGCCCGGTGCGAAGATTTTCGAAAAAGAACCCAGGTAGAGCACATTTTCACTGTCCCGAGCGCGCAGAGGCGCTACCGGATGGCCATCGAATTTGAGTAGTCCGTAAGGATTGTCCTCCAGAATAAGAATATGCTCTTTCTTGCATATATCGATGATCTGTTGCCGCCGGGACTCCGCCAGCATCACTCCGGAGGGGTTATTGAAATTGGGGATGGTATAGAGCAGCTTGACCCGCTTACCTGCTAAGCGGAGCTGCTCAAGCTGGCTCTGCAAGGCCTCCGGAAGAATGCCTTCGGCATCGCCTCGCATCGGCACTACTTCAACCTGATAAGCCTCGAAAGCGTTGAGTGCACCGACGTAGGTGGGATCTTCCACCAGCACCACATCGCCCGGATCACAAAACACCTTGGCAGCTACGTCCTGGGCCGATTGGGAGCCGGCGGTGATCACTACATTTTCGGGATCGGCATTGTGAATGCCTTCGGCGGCCATCACCTGGCAGATTTGTTCGCGCAGCTCCAGGGTGCCCTGACCGCCGCCGTACTGCAGCGCTTCCAGCCCCTCGGTGGCGATGATTTGAGCGGCCGATTGAGCCAGCCGTTCTAGCGGCAGCGACTGCAAATAGGGGTTGCCACCAGCCAGCGAAATGAGTCCTGGTTGCATGGAAATTTCGAAGACGTCGCGCACCGCCGATTGCTTGATATTCGCGGCTCGGGCGGAGAACAGGTCGCTCAATGCAGAGGATTCGATATGCGGTGAAGTCACCCTGACAGCATAAACCTAGCGGTTGCATAGAAGTCAACAGAAGTTGCATATAACTTCTGAATGATTGATGCAAGCGCATGACGGTTTAGTAACTTTTCTGTAACGCAAGGAGGTCGATCGTGTCACCACAGCAACTGGTCCTCCAGCGAGAGTTGACTTGCTGAGTCCTCCGGAGTGTCGTCAATTTGGCTAAATGTAGGGAGAAAATTGCCGTTTTTGAGGGCGGTTCGTTGCTCGGTGTCTAGCATGATCTCGCTATTTCCGCAGTAGACCGCAATTTTTTCTCCCTGTGAATTGTGATGGCTGTGTGAAATTGCTGTGTTAGATTCGGTGCAATGTGATGCGCGACATAGTCATTTGGGGGATAGGGCGGCAACGGAGCCGCCACCATGAACCTCGTGGGAGCGAAGACTTCCGACTGGGGACGCGTCAGCCATCAGGCCCCAAGCCGTTCGAGAAGGAAGTTACCAGGTGTCAACGTTGGTCATGGGAAATCGAGGATTCTCCTTGAAAGCGCAAATTTGCCTCTCACAAGGGAGTTCTCGGGTCTAGAAGCCTTCGTTCTATGTTTGTATATCTACTTAAGCGAGCTGTCACTTATGTGGTGATGATCTTTGTCACCACTTCGGCAGCGTTTTTCCTAGCCACTGCTTTCTTCCACCCCGGCAAGGACATGGAGAGTAGATCTCCTCGTCCTAGCCAAGAGCAGATCAACGCCTCATTGGCGAGCCTGGGCTTAGATCCCAACCGTTCCGCCTGGGACAAGTACATCGACTGGTTGGTCGGTATTTTCACCCGTTGGGACTGGGGTCGTAGCCCCAATTCGCAGTATGTCACTCACGAGTTCGGTACTCGCGTCTGGGTAAGTACCCAGCTCTATGGCTTGGCCATTTTGCTCACCCTGCTGATCGGTGTTGCGCTCGGCGTTTACGCCGCCTCGCGGCAGTACAAATTCGGTGATCGGGTGATCACCGGCTACAGCTACTTCACCTTCATTATCCCGTTGCCGATCGCCTACTTCTTGATTCAGCAGATTGCCATCAATATCAACAACTCGGCAGGTCAGCGGATCTTCTATGTCACCGGCTCCAGCAGTGAGGGAGTGGAGGGCTTTTTCCCTCAACTCCTGGATTATGGGGCGCACTTCGTGGTGCCACTGTTTGCGATTACCGTCTTCGGCTGGGCGTCCTATCAGGTTGCCCAACGTCAATATTTGCTGGATAACATCAATGCGGATTTCGTCCGAACCGCGAGGGCTACCGGTCTTTCGAAGAATGCTGCGATCCGCAAACACGCGCTTCGGGTGTCATTTATCCCGGTAGCGCAGAGCATTGCTTTCACTGTTCCAGCTATTTTTACCGGCGGGTTCTTCGCGGAAAGCATTTTCGCTTGGCATGGCATTGGAAAGTGGTCGTTGGAGGCGATCCTGAATCAGGACGTCAGCGTGGCTGTTGCCACCGTCGCCTTCGCCTCAGTGATCTTCGCGATTGGCGCTATTCTGGCGGACTTCGCTACCACAATTGTTGACCCGAGGGTGAGGGTGTCCTGATGAGTGCAAATGTCGAGGCTGCCGAACAGGTCATCGATGCGGACCTGACTAAGTCGCTGGTCAATAAACGCACGTTGATCCTCCGCCGGTTCTTCCGGAACAAACCTGCTCTGATTGGCACCATCATCATGGTGTTGATGATTCTGCTCGCGATCTTTGGACACCTGATCAACGGTCGTTTCGATTCGCGGACTCCGGTGACCGATGTTTTCGGTGCGGTGCCGCCGGACGGCGAGTATTGGCTGGGCACTAACCAAGCCAGTATCGATGTTTGGGCGCTAACCATTGACGGCATCGGAATTTCGCTGATGATTGGCTTCATTGTCGGCATCAGCACCTCGCTGATCGCAGCGGTCTATGGTTCGGCCCTGGCCTACTGCGGTGCCGTGTATGAGCGTTTTGGCAAGCTCATCGACAAGGTGGGCTTGCTCTTCCTGGAAACTTTGATCATGGTGCCAACCCTGTTGCTGGTAGCCATTTTGATGGCCGGCTCCACCGGCGGTTGGGGCACCCTGTGCGTCGTCCTGGTGGTCTTCGGTTGGATGTACACAGCGCGTCTGATCCGCGGCATGTCCTACTCCTTGGTTGAGCGGGAATTCGTCAAGGCGGCCAGGTACATGGGTGTACCGGGTTGGAAGATCATCTTGCGTCACTTGGTGCCCAATATGGGTTCGTTGCTGGTGTTGGATATCACTCGTGGAATCTTCAACGCGATTATTTCCGAAGTGGCTTTTTCCTTCATCGGTATCGGTATTAAGCTGCCGGATACTTCGCTCGGCGTGCAGATTTCCCAGGCATCCGATCAGCTGGATGTCTATCCTTGGCTGTTCTGGGTCCCGGTGCTGACCTTGACCCTGATCACCACCTCACTTTTCTTGGTAAATGATGGTCTGCGCGATGCTCTTGACCCCAACTCGAATTCTGGAGGCAAGGCATGAGCGCCAACGCTAATACCGAAATAATCGACACCGGGGTCGGCAGCGAGTACTTGGAAACCGGCCGGGGTGAAGGCACCCCGGTGCTGCAGGTTCGGGACCTACACGTTCGATTCCCCACCGAGGCTGGATCGGTGCATGCCGTACGTGGCGTCGACTTTGACCTCTACCCGGGCCGGGTGCTGGGGATTGTCGGTGAATCAGGTTCCGGTAAGTCGGTCACCTCGCTCTCCATTATGGGTTTGCTGCCTGATTCGGCGAAGGTCACCGGCTCGATCAAGTTGGAAGGCCAAGAACTTCTCGGCCTGAGTGATCGGCAAATGGGCCGCTATCGCGGCAAGGATATGGCGATGGTCTTCCAGGATCCGCTGTCCTCACTAACACCGGTTTTCAGCATCGGCAAACAAATTACCGATGCCCTGCTGATCCACCAGAATCTCAGCAAATCGCAGGCGGAGAAGCGTGCCGTCGAACTGCTTGACCTGGTCGGTATTCCTAGCCCGAAGGAGCGGGTGAAGAACTTCCCGCATGAATTCTCCGGCGGCATGCGGCAGCGTGTGATGATCGCTATCGCGATGGCGAACGATCCTAAGGTGATCATTGCTGACGAACCGACCACCGCTCTGGACGTGACGATTCAAGCTCAGGTGCTGGAGGTGCTCAAGGCTGCGCAGCGGGAAACCGGTGCTGCCGTAGTGATGATTACTCACGATCTGGGCGTGGTGGCCGGGGTCGCCGACGACATGATTGTGATGTACGCCGGAAAGCCAGTGGAGCGCGGCAGCGTTGACGATATCTATTATCAGCCGCGGATGCCTTACACAATGGGACTGCTTGGTTCGATTCCTCGGGTTGACCGGGCTGAGAAGACCTCGTTGATCCCGATCGAGGGAAACCCGCCGAACCTGATTAAAGAGCCGGTCGGATGTTCTTTCGCTGATCGTTGCCCGCTGGCCACTGCGGAATGCCGAACCGCCGAGCCAGAACTGGTCAAGGTGGGGGAGAACCATCTGGCCGCCTGCATTAAGACCGATGACTTCGTCGGTGGCGTGAACGTGCGCGAAATTTATCACGCACCGCCTAAAGCCGTTTCCAAGTTTGAGCAAATTCCGCGCACCGAGCGTCAAGAAGTGCTGGCGCTCAAGGACGTCAAAAAGTACTTCCCGCTGACCAGGGGAGCCTTGGTCAAGCGTCGGATCGGCACCGTCAAGGCCGTTGATGGGCTGACCCTCGACATTCGTGAGGGCGAGTGCTTGTCAATTGTGGGTGAGTCTGGCTGCGGCAAGACCACCACACTGCTTGAGATCATGGAGTTCAGGAACAGCCAGCCGGGCGAGATTATCGTTAATGGGATTAGTACTAAGACAAAGTCATCGGGTGCCGAGCGGCAAAAGATGCGCCGCGAGATGCAGATGGTCTTCCAGGATCCGATGGGGGCGCTCGATCCGCGATTCACGGTTTTCGAGATCCTTTCTGAACCAATGCGTACCCATGGTTTCAGCAGTGCCGAGATCAAGAAGCGGACCTTTGAACTGATGAAGACAGTTGGTCTTCAACCGGATCATGTCAATCGCTTCCCTAACCAATTCTCTGGCGGGCAGCGTCAACGCATCGGCATCGCCCGGGCACTGGCAGTCAATCCCAAACTGGTGGTACTTGACGAGCCGGTTTCGGCGCTCGATGTGTCAATCCAGGCGGGTGTTATCAACCTCTTGGATAAGCTTCGTGCTGAGCTTGGTTTGAGCTATCTGATGGTCGCTCACGACCTCTCAGTGGTGCGACATATTTCTGACCGGGTCGCGGTGATGTACCTGGGCAAGATTGTCGAGCACGGCCCGGTTGACGAGGTGTTCGACAACCCCAAGCACCCGTACACCCGCAGCTTGCTCTCCGCTATCCCGATTCCTGATCCGAAACAGGAGAAGGCTCGGGAGCGCATTATCCTGCACGGCGATTTGCCCAGCCCCCTGGAAGCCCGAAAGGGCTGCAATTTCGCCACTCGTTGCCCGGTTTTCGCTGCTTTACCCGCGGAAAAACAGCAGCGATGCCTGGAAATTGAACCCGAGCTCGAGCCGAACGATTCGGTCCAAGAGTTCGCCTGTCACTTCCCGGAAGGGAAATTGGCCGCAGACACCCTAGTCGGCAGCCACTAGCAGCAGGAATTCATTCCTCAAAAGAAAGAAAGGAAGTACTGCAAGTGAAAAGACAAAAATATCTGGCCGCTGGCGCTGCTGCCCTTGGCTTGGCACTGTTCCTGAGTGCCTGCGGCGGAGGCGGTAACAATAACTCCGGCGGCCCGGCTAGCGCGACCTCGGATTCGGACAGCGCAAAACTGGCTGCTGACAATCCGCAGGCAGTTGACAAGCTCGACCAGGGTGGGACCTTCACCTTCGCGGTTGGTGACTTCGGTCCTAACTTCAACTTCAACACCAACTCCGGTTACAGCGACGGCGTTCAGCAGACCATCCAGCCGATCGATAACACCGGTTGCTGGAAGAGTGAACTCGATGGCACCGCGGTGAAGAACACCGACTACTGCACGGACGTCAAGGAAGAGGTGAAGGATGGTAAGCAGACCATCACCTACACCATCAACCCCAAGGCTGTGTGGAACGACGGTACCGCGATTGACGTCAAGACCTTCGAGAATCAGTGGAAGGCCTTGAACGGCTCAAACAAGGAATTCGACGTGCCCTCCACGCAGGGCTACGACCAGATTGAATCGGTGACCGCGGGCAAAGACGACCGTGAAGTTATCGTGAAGACCAAGGCCGTCTACGAACCCTACACGGATCTCTTCGCTGGTTTCATCCACCCGAAGGCTGACGCCGATCCGAAGACGTTCAACAACGGCTTCATTGACGACCTTCGCCCGGACTGGCGGATGGGCCCGTTCAAGGTTGAGTCACTGGACAAGACCTCGAAGACCGCCGTTTACGTCCCGAACGATAAGTGGTGGGGTGCTAAGCCGGTACTGAGCAAGGTTGTGGTTCGCGCGATGGACTCCTCCGCGACCCTGCCTGCCTTCAAGAACGGTGAGATTGACGCTACCGACGCCCGTACCCTGACCCGTTACAAGCAGGTCGAGAATGTCGCCGGTACTGAAATCCGTCGCGGACAGCGCACCTCGGTGTTCGGCTTCATCTTCAACACCACCAAGGCGCCGCTCACCGACGTCAACATTCGCAAGGCAATGTTCAGCGGCACGGACCGTGAGAAGCTCGCCAATGTGATCTTCAATGGTCTGAACTGGAGCGAGAAGGCTCCGGGCAGCTGGATGCTGATGCCGTTCGATCCGAACTACTCGGATAACACCGCCTTCAAGTACGACGTCGAGGGTGCTAAGAAGATCCTGGACGACGCTGGCTGGGTCGCTGGTTCTGATGGCGTGCGTACCAAGGGCGGCCAGAAGCTGAGCACTTCGGTGACCTACTACGGTGATGACGCTACCGTCGCTGCTTTCACCCAGACCTTCCAGGCACAGATGAAGGCGATTGGCGTTGACGTCGCAATTGACGCTCAGCCGGCTTCGGCCTTCGCTGACTACGTTGGCCAGAAGAAGTTCAACATCTCCCGCTCCGGTAACGGTGTGGGTCCGGAGGCTTCCTCCTCGCTTTCGCAGTACTTCGACAGCAAGAACAGCGGCAACGTAACCGGTGCCGGTAGTGCTGAAATCGATGCGATGATCAAGAAGGTTCCGACCATTGTTGACAAGAAGGAGCGCAGCAAGGCAGCTAACGATGTGGAGAAGAAGTTCTCCGAGCTGTACGCCATGCTCCCGGTTTACAACGGCCCGGATATCTATGCGGTGAAGAAGGGCCTGGCTAACTGGGGTCCCTCACTGTTCAAGACTCTTGACTGGACCACCGTTGGCTGGGAAAAGGGTTCGACCCACAAATAACTAGTCGATGAGTTCCTAGGAACTCAGCGACCGCCAGCTCCAGCAGCTGGGTCTATAAATGAAGAGCGTGGCCGAGATTTTCTCGGCCACGCTCTTCATTTATCAGTGCGAGCAATGCTTAGGCGGCGACCTTTTCGTTCACCGCACCGAGCAGGGTCTCCAGCACTTCACTGATCTGGGCAGAAACCTCGGAATCATCCTTGGGATGCTGCTCAGCAAAACGTACTAAGGAGCCAGGTACCGAGAGCTTAGCCTCTTCAACCACGTTCGCGCCGGCAATCTTGAGCGACTTGCGGGCGTCGTCGTGGGCCCAGACTCCGCCGTACTGACCGTAGGCGGTGCCGATCACGGCGGCAGGCTTGGCTTTAACCGCACCTTCGCCGAACGGACGAGACAGCCAGTCAATAGCGTTCTTCAGTACTGCCGGGATGGTGCCATTGTGCTCGGGGGTGAGTAGCAGCAGCGCATCGGCGTCCAGGGCAGCATCTCGCAGGCGCTGCGCAGCGGCCGGTACCGAACCCGGGACGTCAATATCGTCGTTGTAGAACGGAATGTCGGCCAGGCCCTCGAAAATCACCACCTGGCTATTGTTCGGGGCAAGGTGTGCAGCGGCTTCGGCGAGCTGGCGGTTGGTCGAGCCATTCCGCAGGCTGCCCACTAGTGCTAGTACGGTGTTGTCAGTCATGATGAATACCTAAGCTTTCTCTGTCGTTCTTTGGCCCAGACCGTTCGTCGAGCGAACGGTTCCCCTTTGAAACGGACTGTAGTCCGTTTTATATTCCCGAGTCGAGGTTTTATTGCCGGATATTACGTTGCCAGTCATTTCAAACGCTCCGGCGGTCTCCACGGAGCGTGGCGATGCGGCGCGCAATCGACGCAAGCTACTCGATATCGCCGCTCAGATCATCGCCGCTGAAGGTTTTGCGGCGCTGACCATGGACCGGCTGGCCGAGCAGGCGGAAATTGGGAAGGGCACTATTTTTCGGCGCTTCGGTAGTCGCTCGGGGCTGCTCGAGTCTCTGCTGAACCACACCGAGGAGGAGTTCCAACGGGCAATGATTTTTGGCCCACCGCCGCTCGGGCCCGGGGCGGAACCGGCAGTCAGATTACTGGCCTATGGCCGCGCCGTGATCGACCGTTACGATGCAGTTGGCGAATTGCAGCAAGCAGCCCGTGAGGCTTCCGATCGCCGGTTCAGCGTACCGGCAGCTCAATTGCATCGCGCCCATTTGCTGATGCTGCTGAAGGCGGCCGGGGCCGAGGCTCGTGGTGCCGATATTGAGCTGTTGTCCTACACCTTGCTCTCGGCCCTGGACCCGGGGCTGCTCGGCTATCAGCGCCGGGTGCTCGGTATTACCGCAATCCGGCAATACCAGCAGTGGCGCTACCTGATTGAGCGAATTCTGAGCAGTTGAGCAGGAACCGCTTAGACCAAGGTTTTCCAGTCCGCCGCGAGTTCCAGATCATGCGCCACCGCAACCGAGTGGTTGGTGACTTTCCCGCCAGCCACATTCAGGCCCGCGGCCAACGCTGGGTTGCTCTCCAGCGCAGCTTTGGCGCCCAGGTTGGCGAGTGCAACGGCGTAGCGCAGCGTGACGTTGGTGAGGGCGTAAGTCGAGGTATTGGGCACCGCACCGGGCATATTGGCAACGCAGTAAAACAGCGAGTTATGCACTGTGAAGGTGGGGTTTTCATGAGTGGTCGGGTGGCTGTCTTCGAAGCAGCCGCCCTGATCAACTGCAATATCTACCAGCACAGAACCCGGTTTCATTCGGGCCACCAAAGCGTTGGTGACCAATTTCGGCGCTTTGGCGCCCGGGATCAACACTGAGCCAATCACTAGGTCAGCGTCCAGCAGCGACTTCTCAATCTCCAAGGTGTTGGAGGCGATGGTCTTCAAGCGGCCCTGATAAATTGCGTCGAGTTCGCGCAGTCGGTTGATGTTGATGTCGAGAATGCTGACATCAGCACCCAGGCCAAGCGCCATCGCGGCGGCGTTAGTGCCCGCAACGCCGGCCCCGAGCACCACGACCTTGGCCGGCCGGACGCCTGGTACGCCGCCCAGCAGTACACCTTTGCCACCGGCCGGTGCAGTCAGGGACTGTGCACCAACCTGGACGGAAAGTCGGCCTGCGACCTCGGACATCGGTGCCAGCAGCGGCAGTGCGCGACCTTCCTGCACGGTTTCGTAGGCGATGGCGGTAACTCCGGATTTCACCAGTTCGGCGGTCAGCTCCGGTTCGGCAGCAAGGTGCAGGTAGGTGAAGAGCACCAGGCCTTTGCGGAAGCGGTGATACTCGGCGGCAATGGGTTCTTTGACCTTCATCACCATATCGGCGCGCGCCCAGACGTCATCGGCAGAGTCAAGGAGCTGAGCGCCAGCCGAAACGTATTCGGCATCGGTTATTGACGAGCCGATACCTGCCCCGGTCTCGATCAACACGGTGTGACCATGGCTAACGAACTCGTGGACGCCGGAAGCGGTAATCGCCACCCGGAATTCGTTGTTCTTGATTTCTTTGGGGACGCCGATGATCATGGCAAAAGCTCCGTTGATGGATGGGTGAGTTCTGCAACCAGCTTAGAACCGATGTGAGCCAGCAGACAGCACGAATAATGGAACTGAGGCCTCGAAAGGCTGCTATTCCGGGGATTTTGGACTTCATGACTCGACATATGTCGATCTTGGAAGCGTCAATTGTCGCCTGATGTTGTAACTGGTTCTAAGCTTGATATGTGCAATCGGCAGATGTTGAAGGACTGGTGGAACAGATAGCGCTCTCCCTCGGTCGGGGCCTTTCGCTGGAAGACCTGGACGGTATTCTGCTGGCTTACAGCTCAAACCAGCCGCGGGCCGATAAGGTCCGGGTGAACTTCTTGCTCAGCAAGAAGGTGCCTTCGGATGTCAGCGCCTGGCAGCTTTCTCATGGGGTTGCCATTGCGGTGCGCCCGGTGGCTATTCCGGCCAACCAGGCCTTAGGGATGTTCGGCCGGGTGTGCGTACCGTTGCTGGTGCGGGGCTATCGGGTTGGCTATCTCTGGGTACAGCAGGAAGAAGAGGAAGAATCTGCCACCGCTATCCTGGCTCAGCTGCCTTCGGTGCGCGATCAGATTGCCCTGCTAGCCGCCCTGCTCCTGGACTCCAATACGGCGGAATCTGAGTATCGACGAGGACGTGAGCAAGAGTTTTTGGGTGCCTGTGCAGCCGATCCGGCCGCGCTTGGTGCGGTAGCGGGGTGGCAGGAGTTCGCCCAGCGAGGCCGTTGGCAGCTGGTCACCGCGCTCGAGGTGCAAGACGGCCAGGCAACGCCTCTCGACGATCCGATTGCCGCTGCTTTGACGCATCGCTCGGCGGCCCTGCAAGCCACCGTTGGTCTGGACGCGGCACTGTTCAGCGCCGGCGCCAGCAGCCACGCGGTGATAATGTTTCGACACTCGACCGGTCGAGCAGCCCACGCCGCAGTATTAGTGCAGTATCAACTGGAGCTGGCCAAACGGCTAGGCCGGCCGGCCGGCCGGGTACTGCTGGGCATCAGCGAGCCGTTTGGCGCTTTTGCTGAACTCGCGACCGCCTATGAACAGTCGAAGATCGCCGCGCAGGCCGCAGCGGTGGACCCCGCGCTGGGCGAATTGGTGGACTGTCGTGCAGTCGGGGTGTATCAGTTACTCGCCGGGGCGAGCTGGGGCCGACTGGCATCGGTTTACTATCAGCGGCTGCTTGAGCAGGATCGTAATCATGAGTTACTGCCGATGCTCGAACTGCTCTACGACAGTGACAGTTCGGTGCAGTCAGTCGCTGATCGACTGCACCTGCACCGCAGTTCAATCTACAACCGATTGGCCAGGGTTCGTTCAATCCTCGCCGCCGACCCACTGCACGGCACGGTGCGGCTGGAATTACACAGTGCGCTCAAGGCTGAGCGATGGAGTCGCCGTCCACGCTTCTAAGCCGCAGAAGCCGCAGGGCTGGCCTGCCGGCAGAGTGCCGCATAGTCTCGAACCATGACTTTGTCGAAGGATGCCCCGATCAGAACTGCCGTCATCGGTTTTGGCTTGGCGGGGAGCGTTTTTCACGCTCCGGCAATTTTCGCTGACCAAAGCTTTCAGCTCGCCAGTATTGTCACCGCCGATTCGGAGCGGCAAGCGAAGGCAAGACTGAGCTATCCGATGGCAGAAATCGTGCCAGCTGTCGAGGAGTTGAATTTCGCGGAGTTAGATCTAGCGGTTATTGCCACCCCACCAGAGACTCACCTTCCCTTGGCCAAGCTTGCGCTCGCCGCTGGCGTTGCTGTGGTGGTTGATAAACCATTTACTCCCAGCAGCGCTGAGGGTTTGGAACTTATTGCCGCCGCCCAGCGCGCAGGCAAGCCGCTGACCGTCTATCAGAACCGACGCTGGGACGGCGAGTTTCTCACGCTCCGGAAACTGCTGGATCGGAACGCCCTAGGCGAGGTCTACCGGTTTGAGTCCAGGATGGAACGTTGGGCCCCCAGCATTGTCAAGGCCTGGAAAATGCAGGCAAAACCGGGGGCCGGAATTCTCTTCGATCTTGGCACGCATTTGATTGATCAGGCGCTCTTGCTCTTTGGTCCGGTGGATCAGGTTTACGGGGAGCTGAATGCGCGTCGGCCGCAGGAGCCCAGCGATGACGATGTCTTTATTGCCCTGAAACACAGCAACGGCGTCCGTTCCCACCTCTCAATGAACGTTTCTGTGGCGCAGTTCGCGCCCAGGATGCGAGTGCTCGGCAGCGAGGGAGCCTATCTGAAGGAATACGGTGATCTCCAGGAAGCACAAATACTTTCTGGCGTATTGCCCGGAGACCCAGAGTACGGCGTGGATCCAGAATCGCACTGGGGCCTACTTGGGCACAGCGGAGAAACTCGCAGGATTGAGACCGAGCGAGGCAATTTCCCCGAGTTCTACCAGCTGCTAGCTCGCTCGCTTAACACCGGAACGCCGCCACCAGTCGACCCTCTCGACACGGTGGCGGCGTTGCGGATTATTGAAGAAGTCCGAGCTCAGCAAGGGCTTTAGAGTGCGGCGGCTGCCTCTTCCTTAGCTGCAGCGGCTTCCTTCGGGTCGGTAATCTTCTTTTTCGGCAGGAAGAAGGTGATCACGAAGGCGACCGCTACCAGGCCAGCCGCACTCAGCATCACCAGGTCGATGGACTGGGCGAAGCCGTCACGGATCGGCTGGGTGAGCGCCTTATTGGCATCATGCAACCATGAAGTGTCATTCAGGTCGCTACTGCCGCCGCTCTGCGCGTTCTTTAAAAAGTCCAAGAAGCCCTTATTGTTCGGGTCCTGCACAATGGCCGGGTCCTTAAACATTGCGGCATAGCTGGAGTTCTTCATGGCATCGCCGAGCAGCGTCGAGATCTTGTCCTGCGCAGTGGAGAACAGCATCGAGATGAACACCGCGGTGCCCACTGTGCCACCCATTGAGCGGAAGAAGGTGGCTGATGAGGTGGCGACGCCCATATCCCGGGGCGGCACCGCGAACTGCATGGAGAGGGTCAGCGGCTGCATGCAGAAACCGAGGCCTAGGCCGAAGGCAATGGCAATTCCACCGGGAACCAGCAGCGAGGTATCAACTCCGAGCAGCAGGCCCATTGCTAAGGCCGAAGCGGCCAGAATCAGGGTGCCGACAATCGGGAAGATCCGATAGGTGCCGGTCTTCGAGATAACCTGACCACTGGTAATCGAGCCAGCCAGGATACCCACCGTGAAGGTGATCATCAAAAGTCCTGCCTCGGTCGGCGTCAATCCGGCGACTAGCTGTAGATACATCGGCAGCATGGCGATCGCTCCGAACATGCCAATGCCGATAATGAAGTTCAGCAGTGCGGACACACCGAAGGCGGGGATCTTGAAGAAACGTAGCGGGATCAGAGCCGAATCGCCGGCCATTCTCTCGGCCAGGATGAAGGCGATGATACCGACGGCGCCCAGCACGTAGCAAAGGATCGAGCCCAGCGACGTCCAGCCCCATTCGCGGCCCTGTTCAGCAACGATTAGTAAGGGCACCAAGCCCAGGGTGATGGTGGCAGCGCCCCAGTAATCAACGCGTTGTTTGACGTCGTCTTTCTTGGGTAGGTGCAAGAAGATCCAGACCACGATCAGGGCTGCGAGAGCGATAGGCACATTGATCAGGAAGACCCAGCGCCAGCCTTCCAGCCAGAGGATCTGCGAGGAGCCGGCAAAGAAGCCGCCGACCACCGGGCCGAGTACTGACGAAACACCGAAGACCGACATGAAGTAGCCCTGGTATTTTCCACGATCCTTGAGCGGCACAATATCGCCAATAATGGCCAGGCCGAGCGACATCAGGCCACCGGCGCCCAGGCCCTGGATGCCGCGAGCAACGGCGAGCTCGCCCATTGAATGCACGAAACCGGCATAAATTGAGCCAGCCAGGAAGATGCTAATCGCGATCACGTACAGCGGGCGGCGACCGAAAATATCGGAGAGCTTTCCGTAGAGCGGAGTGCTCACCGTGGAGGTGATTAGGTACGCTGTGGTAGCCCAGGCCTGCAAGGAGAGCCCATTGAGGTCGTTAGAAATCGTGTAGATGGAGCTGGAGACGATGGTCTGATCCAGCGCGGCCAGGAACATGCCGAGCAGCAAGCCGACCAACACCGTCATGATCTGACGATGGGTGTAGGGTTGCCCCGCCTCGGGTATCCGCCTATTGATGTTTGTTGTTTTTGATGTCATCGAATGTGACATGTTGCGCTCCGTGTCTGAGCTCAGGGATACCCCCGGTACCCGTAAAATTAGTTGCTTTCGTGAAACAAGTATATGTCGAGAGTTGGGAAATGTCGTTAAAAATCGAGTGATCTTCGCCGCAAGCCGCTATCGAGTGTCGAGATAGGGGGGTCAAAGCCGGGTTTTTAAGCCCCGCATCTCGACACTCGACGGTTGTTGGGGGATTAGAACTGCCAGATCCAGCCGGGGCCGTCGGTATTCTTCTGCGAGAGAATCAGGGAGCCCGAGCTGATCGGGGAGTCCAGCACTAGCAAGCCCCGGATCTTCTGTGACGGTCCGATCCGGGCAGGCAGCCCCAGTTCGTTGTCTAGGCAGGCATGGGCGGGATAGGTGTCAAGGGTGGCGGTGACTTTATTGCCGTCGCTGGACTGAAGATCAAAGTCCTTCGCGCTGACGCCGAAGTAGGGATCTTTCGAAGTTGAAAGCTCCGCAGTTGTCTCGATCCAGAGTTCAACCGCGATGAAGTGCCCATTGCTGGGTTTGACCGGACCGGGAACTTTGCATTGGTAGTCGGCTTTTATTGAGGCCACCGAAAAATTGACCAACCGGATGTTTGAGTTCTCGCTGGCCACCACACCGGCCAGTTCGCCGATTTTCTTTTGCAGCATGCCAGCCGAATTCGGATTGATGGTGCCCGAAGAAGAGGGCAGCTTGAAGTCACTGCGAGGCGTGGCCGGGGAGTTGTCGGTGCCGGAGCGGTCCCGGACGCTCGGGCTGGGGGTGGAGGCAGAACCGAGCGGTGGACTGCCTGGACTAGCTGCGCCGTCTCCCGGGGCGGTATCGCCTGGCACGCAGCCACTGAGCAGGAGTGAGCTAACTAGCAAGCCGAGAATCAATGGCACAAGATAGCTGCGGCGGGAGACACCGTGATGAGCGCGCACAGCTAATTCCTTTCTGCCGTGAATTCGATAGGCTGAATCCACGTTACCGGGCGGCATGCTCGGGCGCCGGACCTTTTGCAGAGTACACAGGAAAAACAGGGGGACAAGCCGATGACGCAGTCGCAGGCTAATCCGGACAATCTCGCTGAGCTGCCAGCGGCGCTCGCAGAGCCCGTGCTTAAGGTTCGTCGGGGCTGGACCGCGGCCGTCATTTTGGTCAATGTCGGGATTAACGCTGCTTTTTTCGGTCCGATTCAGGTGCTACTGGGTACCCAGGCGGCTTCCTTTGACGAACACCAGAAAGAGGCCATCCTGGCGCTGGTGACCGGGGCTGGCGCAATGGTCTCAGTGGTTGCTAATCCGCTTTTCGGCACCTTTTCGGATCGCACCACCTCGCGGTTCGGCCGTCGTGTCCCTTGGGTTTTCATTGGCGCGCTAATCGGAACCATTGCTCTGCTCAGCCTGACCGTGGCCCCCAGCGTGGCGGCGATGACTTTACTTTGGTGCTTGGTGCAACTCGGTTGTAATGGTGCGCTGGCCGCTATCACTGCCGCTATTCCGGACCGGGTACCGGTGGTGCAACGCGGTCTGATCGGCGGCCTGGTGTCGATGGGAACCGTTGTCGGCATTCTGGTCGGGGCTGGAATTGGCGCCATCGCCGGAGCGAACTTCGCACTGGGCTATCTGATTTGTGCGGTGGCTTTGCTGCTGGGTGTGCTGCTCTACGTGCTGCGGGGCCCCGATCATCGCCTGCTCAAGCAAGATCAGCCAGCATTTAGTTGGCGAGGCTTCCTGGCAGGCTTCTGGATCAATCCGGTAAAGTACCCGGACTTTGGCTGGGCTTGGCTGACCAGATTCCTGGTTCAGTTAGGCAGCCATATTTGCACCCTCTACCTCCTGTTTTTCCTCAAGGACGAGGTGCGCTACCCCGACCCGGCCTTCGGCGTGCTGATCCTGACTGGAATTTACGCAGTGCTGACCATTGTGACTGCTGCCATCGGCGGTATCTGGTCCGACCGGGTGAAGCGTCGGAAACCCTTTGTGATTGCTTCCTCAGTCATTATTGCTGCGGCATCGTTGATCCTCGCCCTGGCCCCCACCTGGACCGGGGCGCTCCTAGGCGCAGCGGTTCTTGGTATCGGGTACGGGGCCTACCTCGCGGTGGACCTTGCGCTTTTGACCCAGGTGCTGCCCGCCGCATTGAGCCGGGGGAAGGACCTGGGAGTGATCAATATTGCCAGCTCACTGCCCCAGGTACTCGCCCCGCTCATCGCCTTCCCCTTTGTCGCCTTTCTCGGTGGCTACCTCGCGCTCTACTTGGCGGCCGGGGTGATCGGCCTGCTGGGGGCGGTCTTCGTGGTGAAGATCAAGAGCGTGCAATAAGCCGCTGAGCGGCAGCTAGTAGCGCCGGGTAGTCCTTTAACCGGTATGCCTTGGCCACTTCGGCCACATTCGAAGTGGGGAATTCCGAGGGCTCCTGGACTTCCGAAGGATCTTGGTAGGCGGCCGAGTTTGAGAAGGCCAGTTGCTGGTTCTGCTGCACCCAAGACCGCAGCTCTTGCTGGTAAGCCTGATAAGCGTCCGGGCTACCGTGACTGAGCGCCAGTTCACCGGCCAGCACATAGGCGCCGACTAGGGCGATCGAGGTTCCCTGGCCGGAGAGTGGCGAGGCGCTATAGGCGGCGTCACCGACCAGGGCTACCCGTCCGCGGTGCCAGTTGTCCATTTTTATTTGCGCCATCAGATCGAAGTGAAAATCCTCAGCGGCGTCCATCGCGTCGAGAATCTCCGGAATCCGCCAGGCGTCGCGGGCGAATTCGGCGCGTAGCAGGGCTTTTTGCTGAGCGGCATCTCGGTAGTCGAAGTCCGCGGGTAGCTCACCTCGGTAGCCCAGCATGGCGCGGATCGCCTGATTGTTCCGCGCCGAGTAGAAGATGCACATCGATCCCGCCGAATCCTCGCTCGGACCGACCTGTCGGATAATCTGCCAATGATCGAGTTGCAGAATATTGGGGATTGAGAAGATGCCGATCTGAGTGTCCAGCGAATGAAGAAAATCCTGCTCTGCACCGAAGGCCAGCGCCCGGGTCCGGGAATGCAGGCCGTCGGCACCAATGACCAGGGTGAATTCTCGCTGCAGTCCGCTCTCAAAACTGACGGTCACCCCATCGGCGTGCTCACTGAGTTCTGAGATTGAGTCGCCAAAAATATATTCGACACCGTCGGTGGCCTCAGTGATCAATTGTGCAAGGTCGTCTCGCAGAATTTCAATGTCCGGACTGTCGATCAGGCCTCCGGTGAGAGTCCGTTCTTCGCTCCGCATGATCTCCTCGCCGTCGGCGCCAATCATTGTCATGCCGCGCATATCGGTGCGTTGTGCATAGGCTGCATCGCGCAAGCCCATCAACTCAAGCACCGTCAGTGCGGTGCCCCGTACGTCAATTGCTTGGCCGCCGGGTCGTAGGCCGCCGGGATGGCGTTCCACTACGGTGACCTGAAAGCCGTAGCGACGGAGCCAGAAGGCCAAGGTTGGGCCGGCGACACTGGCGCCGGAGATCAAGATGTTCATGACGGTTCCCTTCGGATCTGTGTACGTCATAAACATATATCAATATGTGTATCATGTAAACAGTTATCTTCATGGATGCATGTCGGATAATGATTCGTGCTCAGTTCTGGGGTGGGTTTCCTACTAGTGGCTCTCGGAGGAAGGCTGGGATGCCGATGTTGGCTAGTTGGGCTTCCATGTCCGCTATTTTGGCGGCGGTGGTATGGCTAGGCTGGGTGTCCCATCCCATGAGGGTGTAGCGGACTTGGAAAGAGTATGTTCCGTTCTCGTAGTGGGCGAGGAAGAGGGCCCCTGCGGTGCCTGCGTAGGCGCCTTGTTTTTCTAATCTTTTGTAGGCGGCTGTGGTGAATTCGAAAGCCATCCAGCCGCCAGCACAGCCAAGGACTTTGAAGTCCCCTGGATAGGTACGCATATTAGCTTGCCAAGGGTCGGTGGGCTCATCGAATCGTTTGATGTTGGTGATGCTGCAGCTCAGCCCAGTTGTTGGATCGGAAGTAGCTGGTGTCATGCTCGGGGTTGTTTGGACTGAGATTGTCGGTGAGGGAAGCGCTGGCTGGGTTTCGTGTTTGGGCAGCCCGGTCACGATACCGATGCCTAATGCGCAGAGCAGAAGAATGCAGGCCGCGGCGACGAGGGTTGTGATGTGCCGTTTGGGCCGGCGAATTGGTGTCGTCGGCTCCTCGACAGAGAGAATTTCGGCTGCGTTGAGGTCTTTTTGAACCGACGGGCGGGACAGCACCCGATCCGTTTCCTGGATGGGGTTTGCTCGCCGAAGCATTTTTTCTATATTGTCCATTTCAGTTCCCTGTCCGGTTCTTTGCGGCTCTTGGTAGAACGCTCGCAAAAGCACGTCGTGCGCGGTGGAGCCGCACTCCTGCAGCGGATTCGCTGCATTTGAGAATCAGGCCAATTTCGGCCAGGCTGAGGTCTTCCCAGTATGCGAGCATGAGGATCTCGCGCTCGGCTTCGCGTAAAAATTGTAATCCGGCTGCGACCAGCTCATTCTCGGCATTGTGGTCTTGTTGTTGAAGTCTTTGGACTTCTTGAAGTCGTAGCTGGAGTTGCTGGGCTCGTTTTCGACCCCGGTATTCGTTCCCGATCACATTGCGAGCAATGCTGAGAAGCCAGCCGATTCCGGGTTCTTCGTGATCATCAATTTTCTGCCACGCGATCCTGAAAACATCCGCGACGAGTTCCTCGGCTGTATCGTCGGAGCTAACCCGACGACGAATATAAGCCAAGACGCGTCCAGAAAACTGTTGGTGCAGGCCCTGGAAACGTATATTTCGCTCCATCTCAGCGTCTGCCCTTTCGTTCACCACATCGCTTCTCATAACTACGAAGTTTCCAGACCCGTATCGTTCTTTACACGCCTGCATAGATATCTTGAGAAGGGGTGTCAATCGGGCAAAAGTGTTCTGATGTGAGGGCTTACTAGTTGCCCGAGAAAACTATATTAATTTCACAATGTCGAATGCGTGTCTTCTCCGACCGTAGAGAACGACGCCTAGGCAAGAATTTTTGGTTTTTTGCTCAGGGATGTAAGGAACAGAGGTGATTCGGCAACTTCGTCAACATACGACGGTGCAACGTACCACCGTCGCGTTGCGAAAAAGTGCGACAGTCTACGAAGGAGAAGACAATGCTAAACAAGACCGAGGTCGGGGTAACTTCACTAAGCGTGGCAGTAGTTTTACTTTGCTTGAGCAGTCAGGTCGCCGGTGCTTCAGCACTGGAGGGAAGTCACCCAGAAGGAAGCAGTTGCGTTCAGGGGACCCAGACGCTCAAAACCTTTGACCTCCCTAGGGGTCAGCAGGGGTCAAAACTTGAGGTGGTTTATTCACCCCGCTGCGGGACTAAGTGGGTAGCGATCGAGAATGTCTCAGGTTATCCGCACGAGTACTCCGCCATCCTGACGAACACAAATAGCACCGGAAGGCATGACTATGCGCTGGCAGTCTCCACCCAAAGCACTGGCATCAGCCAGCAAACGGTCTCAGGCAGCGGCGGTTGTGTAGATGTAACGATGGGCTATCAGAACCTGGCTAAAGGCGACGCGCAAGTGAATTTAGGCCAGCTCCACATTTGCTAACTGACATCCAGAGGTAGCCTCCAGGCGCACGGCACTACAACGATAGCGATCACAGCTGCTACGACTAACACGACAGGAGCGGCGTCCAGCAAGGTGACGAGGGAGAACAAGGTTATCCGCCCGCCAGTTCCGGCATCGCAACGCGCATGAAGGCGTGGGCAGCCTGAGCGCCCTGCCTGGTAATTTAGCCTGGCGGCTAGCCGTGCACGAATTCGGCTAAGGCGCTCAGCTGATCCTCTCGGCACTGCGGGTTCAAATACATCATGTGGCCAGCCTGATGATAGTGGTGGCTGAAGCGCTCGCGTGCCTCAGCGGAAATATTCAGATGTGCCCAGACGTACTCGGCGGCGAAGTGCGGAGTGGCGCCGTCATGATAGCCATAATCGACGTGCACCCGAAGATTATCGTTGTAGTTCAGCAGCCGCTCAAGATCCTCTGCGACTTCGATCGGGCGGCCCTCGAAAGTCTTGTAGCTCCACGGCTGCACGCGGCCAGTCAAGATCTCATAGGGCAGGTCGTTCTGGTACCCCAACTCGGAGCGAATATAGTGATTAACCGCTGCTGCGTAGGGGCCATTAATAGCGTTCAGCGAGGGATCATCCCAGTTAATGGAGGCCTGACCACGCAGGTTCTTCTGAGTGAAACGGCCATCGATCCGGCCCACCGTAAGGCCCTCTTCGCGGAGCAACTCGGCGGAGAACTCCGAGTAGTCCCAGCGCAGATTGCTGCGCCGCACGAAGCCTTCGCTCAGTGTGGTGATGGCGGCAAGCCGCCGCACCACCTCGTCGTACTCGGTATCACTGAGTCGGTTGCCCTGGCTGAGTGCATAACCGAAATCCTTAGCCGCGAATTCTTCCGCCTCGGTCACCACTTCGGCGAGCTCGCGGCCGGGATGGCGGCCATGGAAATGCGCGATCGCGGCATAAGTCGGCACATGCAGGGCATAGGGGGTATCGGAGCCGGGCGCAAAATCTAAGGTGGACATATTCAGCACCGTAGAGATCAAGCCCAAGCCATTGATTGCCATCCCGTAGGCATCGAAAAGCCGGGCAGCGACGGCCACCGCGCGCAGCGTGCCATAGGATTCGCCGACCAGGTACTTCGCTGAAAGCCAACGATTATTGCGGGTGGTCCACAGCCTGATCACCTCGGCGACCAGGTCGCGGTCCTCGACGAAAGCGTGGAATTCGTCGTCCTTGCCACCTTTGACTACCCGAGAGAAACCGGTGCTGACCGGGTCGATCATCACCAGATCGGCGTGTTTCAGGATGCTGTTCTGGTTATCCAGCAGACCATAGGGGGCCGGGGTGAGGGCGCCGACGTCACCCGAGTCCACCAGCCGCGGGCCGAGCAGCCCCATGTGCAACCAGACCGAACTTGAACCTGGACCGCCGTTGAAAGCGAAAACCACTGGACGATTTTCCGCGGATTCAGCGACGTAGGAGGTGACGAAGATTTCCGCCTTGGCTTTGAAGCCCTCGCTCTTGCCGTCTTTACTCTCCTCTTTGCGGAGCACCAGGCGGCCAGCGGTCGAGGTGTAACGAAGCGAGCCGAGTTCGTGCGACCGGGTGACGAAGTCATCGCTGACATCGGGTTCGGCGGATTCCTTGGGATCAGATGATGTGAGCTCAGCCATAGTTTCGAGCATAGGCGGTTAGCTCTGGTTTTGCAGCGGCCGACCGACTGCTGAGATGAGTCTTTATTGATAGCCGGGTGGCGAAGGCTATGCCGAATTCGCTACCCCTCAGTAACATAGCCTCATGCACTTGTTCCTCAGGACCTTGTTTCATCTTTTCCTTGCTGCGCGTCGCTCTGCGCTGAGCCTCTGGGGACATTCCTCGGTGAAGATGCGGGCGTGGCCGACAGATATCGACATTGCCGGGCACATCAATAATGGAATGTACTTCTCGTTGATGGACCTGGGGCGTTTTGATTTGATGATCCGCTCGGGGATGTGGCAGAAGGTGCGGGATCGGGGCTGGACGCCGGTGATGAGCGCGGAGACGATTTCGTTCCGGAAATCGCTCAAACTGTGGCAGCGCTACACCATGGAGTCGCGGGTCATCGGCTTTGATGAGCGGGCCATGTACTTTGAACAGTGCATGGTGGTAGACGGTGAGATTTACGCCCGGGCCTTTATGGCGATGCGATTAGTAGGGCGTGGCAGGCCGGTAACCAATCAGGAACTTTTCGAGGTGATCGGTGAACCTCCGGCGGATCTGGTGTTGCCCGAATGGATCCACGGCTGGCGCTCCGAGGTGGCCTTGCCGGGTGCCCGTAAGCCAGCGCCCTTTGGCTGGACCAGCAAGCTGCCGACGGCTAAATAGCTTACAGCTAGTTCAACTGCCAGCTGTTGGCCAGAGCCGTATGATCCAGCGCCGTATGATGGCGTCGTGAGCTTTGATTTTTCTTCACCAACAGCGGCATCGTTACGGGCCCGGGGCGGTATCAAATGGAATGCCTATCCACCCGAGGTGCAGCCCATGTGGGTGGCGGAGATGGACTTCCCCACCGCCGAGGTGATCACCGAAACACTGCGCGAAGCGATCGGCCGAGAGATGTTCGGCTATGTAAACACTAGCCAACCGGAACTCGCCGCAGCGCTCGCCGAGTTCTGCCGGCAACGCTACGACTGGGCCTTCGATCCAGCCGCGGTGCGGGTATTACCAGAAGTGATCCGCGGCGTTGAGCTGGCGATTGATGCTTTCAGTGCTCCGGGCAGCGCTGTGGTTCTCCCGGTGCCAGCGTATATGCCCTTCTCAGAACTCATCGGGGTGATGGGTCGGCGGATCATCGAGGTTCCGATGCTGCGCCAGGGCGAGCGTTGGCAGCTTGACCTGGAAGCGCTTGAAGAGGCTTTCCGCCAAGGCGCTGGCTCATTGATCCTGACGAATCCGCACAACCCCCTGGGCAAGACTTTTGACGCGGCCGAGCTGACCGAGATCGCCAAGATTGTCGACCGGCACCAAGGCCGGGTGGTCTCCGACGAAATCCACGCCCCGCTGGTCTATCAAGGTCGGCACATCCCCTATGCCTCGCTGAGCGAGACCGCAGCGGCTCATTCGGTGACTCTGATGTCCACCTCGAAAGCCTGGAACTTGCCCGGCCTGTGTTGCGCCCAGGCCATTGTGCACACTGAGGCGGACCGGGTCCGCTGGGACGCCATTCCGGAGGTCAGGAAGCACCTGGTGTCTCCCTTGGGCGTGGTCGCCTCGGAGACTGCCTACCGTGCTGGTAGCCCTTGGCTGAACGCCTTAGTTCAGCAACTGGCGGCCAACCGGGACTACCTCTTCAACGCCTTGCAAGAGGTCGCTGGCCTGCGGGCTTTCGCTCCGCAGGCCACCTACCTGGCCTGGCTGGATTTTCGTGAGCACCGGCTGGCTCAGCTCGCTGAGAGTCCAGCTTCGTACCTGCTTCGCGAAGCGAAGCTCGCCACTGTAGACGGCAGAGCTTGCGGCGAGATTGGTGCGAATCATGTCCGGCTCAATTTCGGCACCACGAGCGAATTACTGCATCAAGCAGTGGATTCCCTCAAGGCGGTGCTCTGAGTGGGTCCTGAGCGGTCTTAGAGGGCGGCGGCGCTAACCGCGGACCCGGCTAATGAATAGCTCGGTGCGTTCCCGCAGACCATCGATCTGGCGTTGCCGGATGCTGGGCCAGTCCAGGTGCTCGGCTTTGCTGGGAACCTCAAAGCGGACGTTGCGCGAGCAGTGGAAGTCGGCGCAAATCAGCGTGCCCACGGTATTGCCGTTGCGCCCGGCCGGTCCGGTGCGACGGGCGACGTAAAGATAAACCACCACCTCACAGCGCACATCTCGGCAGAGGTCGCAGAGCACTTTGCGAAGTTTCCCGCTGCCACCCTCGGGGGCGCGCAGGAACAGGCCAACCGGGCCGTCCTGGCCGGGATAAATCAGATAACCGCGCTGCGGCATTTTGGGATCCCGCCAGCCCAGATAGTCCAGGTTCTCCCAGTCGGTGGTCTCAAACCCCGCCGGGAAGTTGATTGCCTTGACTTCGCTGCGCGAGGCATTGATGAAGCTGCGGCGAATTTGGTCTTGAGTAAGATTTTGCATGTCGAATCCTTCGTCTGTGAAAGCCACACCGACCGGCTGCTATGCAGCACAAGATGGCCGGTTTAAGTGAGGGGGCTCAAAGGCGTCGACGGCGCACTGAACAACCGAAAGCTCAGTGGCTCCTCGACGCGGAGCTCGCAGCGAAGCAGGCCTGGAAGGCCAGCACCCCGCTCCCTATGGCTGCATTTCGCACGCACATACTCCTGGATCGACGTGTTCCTGACAACCGGCGGTCAGGCGCGGTTGAGAAGAACTGGCTATTAGCCAGAGTAGCATTCTTGGCAATACAAGATCCAAGGAGGAACTGTGATGAGAGCAGCCGTGCTGCGTCAATCCGGGCTGACCGCTCCCTACGCGCAGTCGCAGCCGCTTTCCCTTGAGGAACTCAAGCTGGCCGCGCCGCGCGCTGGAGAGCTAGTCGTCAGGATTGAACGGGCCAGCCTATGCCACTCCGATCTCTCGGTGGTGAATGGGTCCCGGCTCAGGCCACTGCCAATGGCTTTGGGGCATGAGGCGGCCGGTGTAGTCACCGCCCTTGGCGAAGGCGTGAATGACCTGGAAGTCGGCCAGCGCGTGGTCACAGTTTTCGTGCCCAGTTGTGGTTCTTGCCGGGCGTGCGCGGCGGGCAGGCCGGCGCTGTGCCATCGCGGTGCGGAAAGCAACGGTAGCGGTGATCTGTTGCACGGCCCAGCCATCTTGGAAACCGAACACGGTGAGGAAGTTAAACATCACCTAGGGGTATCGGCCTTCGCCGAATACGCGGTGCTCGCCAGGGAGTCAGTGGTGCCGGTGGCCGAGGACGTTCCAGCCGAGGTGGCGGCGCTATTCGGCTGTGCGGCCCTCACCGGGATGGGAGCCGTGCTCAACACCGGTGAGTTCAGTGCCGGGCAGTCGATTGCTGTCTTCGGCCTGGGTGCTGTCGGGCTGGCGGCAGTGATGGCGGCCGCCATCGTTCCGGAAACCACAGTGATTGCGGTAGACCCGCTGCCAGCTAAACGCGAACTGGCCGTACGTTGCGGAGCGGATTATGCGGTGGCGCCCGAGGAAGCGGCCGAGCTGGTCAACCAGCACTGCGGCGACGGCGTGGACCTGGTAATCGAGGCGGTGGGCAGTGCTCGTGTGATCGAAGCTGGACTGGCCCTACTGACCCGAGGTGGCGCTGTTGTCTCGGTCGGGCTGCCAAATCCCGAGCAGCAACTCACCGTTCAGGCCTTGCAGTTTGCCGGCGCGGGTAAACGTCTGCTTGGTTCCTATTTGGGTGATGCGGTGCCGGAAAGGGATCTACCCAGGTATCTGCAGCTGTGGCGCCAAGGCGAATTGCCCATCGAGCTCTTGCACACCGATACCAGGCCGCTCAGCGAGATCAATCAGGGCCTGGACGCGCTTGCCTCGGGCGCTGTGGTTCGCCGACTCTTCGTGCCGGGGGAATAGCGGGTGTCGGCGCAACCTCGACAGATCCGTAATATTGCACTGGGCTTCATGCTGCGCGGGGATCGGGTTCTGGTCTCGTTCGGTGAAGATCGGCTCCGAGGCAGCAGGTTTTGCCGGGCGGTCGGCGGTGGAATTGAGTTCGGCGAAAGCGCTGAGCAGGCGCTGCGCCGCGAGTTTCGCGAGGAGCTGGCAGTCGAGTTGGAGGCAGTGCGGGCCATCGGGGTGCTGGAGAACTTATTCGAATATGAAGGGCGACAGGGGCATGAGATCGTGCACCTTTTTATGATCGAATCCGTCCAGCTCAGCGAGACTGAGCTGGACCAGCCACTGCGAATTCGCGATACCGGTGAGGCTGCTGGTTGGCTGCCGATCAGCGAGTTCGACGAGGCGAGCTTGCCACTATATCCGCAGGAATGCCAGCAAATTCTGCTGGCGGAATGGCGTCGAGCTTCGTCTTAGCGAGCGGGATTTTCCGGGCCGTCGTGCTGACTACTTCCATCCTGCGCAGCTCCGGGCCGTCCGGGCACTTCGGTTTTCTGGTCAGCGCTCTCGGAGCCGAAGGCTTGTGTGTAGAGCGCATCGAGCTTGCGGCCCGCTTTCCAGACCCCGTAGCAAAGGCAGCCCACGCCAGCGAGGGCAGCGAGTGCGCCGAGTAGGGCCAAGAAACGCCAACCGTCGGCGGCACCGGAGTAGCTTGAGGTATTCGCGCTCATGCTGCCTAGCACACCAATGACGAAAGCGGCCGGGCCGAGAGCGAGTAGCACGATCCCGTAAATGAGCGGCCCTGCAGTGGTTCCGATGCGCTTTTTCATGCACCGAGCATAGCCTGAGCCGATTGCTTAGGGCAGCCCAGAGGCAGCCGCCGAAAACGTGATGCGGCGCTGCAGCACCGATTCGGCATAGGCTGGGCAGATGAGCCTTAGTCTGCAGATCCCAATGCGTTGGGGTGATATGGATGCCTACGGGCATATCAATAATGTGGAGATCGTGCGCATCTTAGAAGAGGCTCGAGTGCACGCTTTCGGACCACCAGCCGGCACCGGGCTGCCCGGTGTGGAGGTCGAGCTGCCGATTTTTGCTGATTTACCCAGCGGCATCCAAGCGCTTGTGGTCGAGCATCGGATTAAATATCTTTCACCATTGCATTACCGGAACTTACCTGCCCGGGTTGATATTTGGGTCAGTGCGGTGAAAGGCGCAAGCTTCACAGTCGCCTATGCCATCTACGATGCGGTGAGTGGTACCAAATGCGTGATCGCCGAAACCACGCTGGCCTATTTCGACGAGGCAGCGCAGCGGTTGATCAGGCTACTGCCGGAGAAGAAGGAACTATTGCAGGGACTGCTGGAGGAATCAAACTTTCCCTGATTCAATGCTCAAGAGTTCACCTAGGGATAATGGCTCTCGACCGGTCAGCTCGCGGACAGCGGGGCTAAGCGCGGCCATTTCACCGGCCGCTATTGCGGTATAGGTGCTCACCCAAGCATCGAGCTCCCAATCGGGGGCGTTGAAAACGGCCCGGGAAGCATAAGCCTCGGCGACGGTTTCGTGCTGAAAGCTGGTCGCCCTGCCGGTCAGCCTGGTGATCTCCGCGGCAACCTCGGGCAAACTCAGAGCCTCCGGGCCGGTCAGATCGTAACTGGTATTGAGATGCTTAGCAGGATCCAGCAAGATCGCCGCGGCACTCCGGGAGACATCTGCCCGAGCCACCGCCGCCACTCGGCCGTCGGCCGCCGGGCCACGGATCACGCCGTGCTGATCGGCGAAGTGAGGCAATAGATCGAGGTAGAAGTTGTCTCTCAAGAAGGTGTGATCGAAGCCCTTGGCAATGATTCGCTGTTCGGTCGCCCAATGGTCACGAGCGAGGGTGAAAGTCGACGTTGGCGAGGCTCCGATGAATGAGGTGTAGACAATGTGTTGCACCCCCGCCGCGGCGGCCGCATCCAGGAAGCTGAAGTGTTGGGCTAGTCGGTCTGGAGCTTCGGCGGCCGAGACCATGAACAGCACTTCGACCCCGCTCAGCGCGCTGCGGGCAGCCGGGACGTCGTGGAAGCCCTGGAATTCTCTTCGCGAAGCCAGCTTCAGCCCCTCGAGATTTCTGCCCGGCCTGAGCAGCAGGCGAGCGGGCAGTCCGGCCTGATCGAGCAGCTTGGCTACTAAGCCGCCAATCTGGCCACTTGCTCCGGTGACGGCGATCTCACTGGGCATGCTGACTCCAGTCTTTCGGGGTTCTTTGAGTTGCTTCGCTGATTCCTTGAGTCTAGCTTCGCCCGGCGAGGATCGGTCGAGCTTTAGCCAGACTTTAGCTGTCAATAATTTGCTGCAAAATGGCGCCGTAGCGCTGGATTAATTCCTCTGCCGGCACCTCCGCAAACAGCCCGATGCTGCGCATTCCACTGCCAAAGCCGATCAAAAGCGCCATGACTAGTTCGGCTTTCTGCTGCTGTGGCCCCAATCGCTCGCTCAGCCAGCCCAGGTATTTATTGCGGGTTTCTTCCCGAGCAAGCTCTCGATCGGGGGAATCATGCACCCTGATCGGTGCCATCGCCCAGGGCTCCGGTTGACCGGTTTCCCGGCGTTCCACTAGACGACGGGCCAGCTGGAAACCGAGGGGTTCTGTGCTCAGTTCCTCGTCGCTGGGTGCGAGCGGGGTGGCAGCTGCGTAGAGTTCCGCTTTGCTGCCCATTGCCTTCATCACCATCGCCGGGGAGTAACCCGCCTTGCTGGCGATGTCTTTAATGGTCACCGCGGTATAGCCCTGTTCGGCGAAGAGCTGCCGGGCGGCCGCGATAATCGCCTCCCGGCTGGTCATGAGCGCACCAACTCGGCGGCGGGCAGCTCGTCGAAGTTCAGCACCGAAGCCTGAGAACTGAGGAACACCTGTTGAGCTGAGGCCTCAGTGGCACCCTCTGCCAGTCCACTGAGAATGTACCGCCCGGTTTGCGGCAACGGCATCTGGTAGCCGCCCTGCTGATCGCTACGTACCGAGCAGACGAACTCTCCAGTGGGTTTGGTCAGCGTGAGCAAGGCTCGGGCGGCTGGTTGCCCGGCAGAGCGGACCGTGCCGCTGAGCGCTAAGCGCTCTTTCAGCAAGATCTTGCGGTCCCGTTCCCCGGCGGCAAAATCAGCTACTGCGGACGACGGTGCCCAGCCGTCAGCGCTGGAGATCACCAAATAGTGGCCCGCGCCGGGCAGCACCAGGGTGTATCTGCCTTCATTGTCCGCGCGAGACCAGTCTGCGGGCTCACCATCCAAGTCGAGTGCGGTGACTACGGCATTGCGGACTGCCTTACCAACTGAACTGAGCACAGTGCCACGCACCACGATTTCGTCGTCGGCGAGCTGTAACTCCGGTTCCGCGGCAAGCTTCGGCAGCGCGGCGGTGCTGGGGCGTTTGTCCTGCTGTTCGGCGCCGGGAACTAGCTTGATCGCCCCGGTGGCGGTGCTCACCGACTGAGCAGCTGGGATGAACACGGCGACTCCTATCGCCGCGAGTGCGGCCACTGCCGCTACCCAGAACACCGTGGTGAAGGCGCTCAGCGTCGGCAAGGTTAGCTCACCGTGTTGAGCCACCAGACCGGTGAGAATGGCGGCAATGGCAGCGCTCGCGGTCGAGGTGCCGACCGCTCGAAGCAGCGAATTGAGGCCATTGGCGGAAGCGGTTTCGGTAATCGGTACCGCGCGCATAATCAGGGTCGGCATTGCCGCGTAAGCGATCGCGGTGCCTACGCTGACCGCAGTGGCCCCCAGAATGACCATCCAGACCTGACCGGTAAGAAAAACCCGCGCGACATAAGAGAGCGCTAGCACTGCGGCCCCGACAATCAGGGTGGTCTTGGCGCCGAATCGTTTCGTTAATCCTGCTGAAATAGGTGCGAAGGCAACCATCGCCAAACCTGACGGCACCATGCACAGGCCGGCCACGGTCACCGCTAGCCCGAAGCCAAAGCCGCTGATCTCGGGGAGCTGTAACTGTTGAGTGGTGGCCAGCATATTGGCGTACATCGAGAACCCAACCAGCAGCGAGGCGAGGTTGGTCAGCAGCACCGGGCGGCGCGAGGAGGTGCGCAAATCGACCATGGGTTGGCTGACCCTCAATTCATAGGGCACCCAGGCGGCTAGGAAAACCACTGCGGTAATAAAGAGTAGGATCACCGGTTCGCTGCTCCAACCCCAGTGCCCACCCTTGGAGATGGCGAGAAGCAGTGCGGTCAAGGCAATTGAGAGCAGCACTGCACCGAGGTAGTCGAAGCGGCCATGAGTACGCAGTTCGGATTCCGGTACCACGCTCAGTACGGCGATGATCATCAGCACGCCGACCGCAGTGCTGAGCCAGAAAATCGCCTCCCAGCCGAGACCCTGATAAATCAGGCCGGAAAGCGGCAAGCCCAGCGCGCTGCCGATGCCCAGCGTCGCACTCATCAGAGCGACGGCCGAGGCCACTCGTTCCTTCGGTAACTCGTCGCGCAGGATCGAGATTCCGACCGGAATGAGCGAGGCAGCTAGACCCTGAAAGGCGCGCCCCACCACGAGCCAGCCGAAGGATTCGCCGACGGCGCAGATCACCGAGCCAATCACCATGGTGACCATGGCGACGATCATCATCCGTCGTTTGCCGTACATATCAGCCATTTTGGAAACGATGGGGGTCGCCACCGCAGCGGTTAGCAGAGTGGCGGTAACCAGCCAGGAGACATCATCCGGGGTGGTGTGCAGAATCTTGGGAAAGTCGGGGAGCAGTGGCACCATCAGGGTCTGTTGTAGGGAGACGACTGTCCCGGAGAGGCAGAGGATGGTGACAATCAGCCAGGTAGGTCGACGGGCGGTGATGGTTTTAGTGCTTTGCAAATGCGCTGGCACGACTGTCCTCAGTTCGGGGGGTGAATGAGCGTTCACCATCCAGTCAATCACCGTTCGTTTGCCTTTAGCAACCAATTTTTGTGTTGCATGGCTCACAGCGCGAACAAGTTGCAATGCCCGCTGGTGGTCATTTGATGGCTCAGCTGAGCGGTATTTAGTTCCGCTGCTGAGCAGTCCCGGGGCGGCGTAGGCTGGTGCTATGGCTGATACCGAGCAGAACGTTGAGCACCGCGAACAATTCAGTACCGCCGGGGCCTATGTGCACTCCGGCGAGGAATACACCAGAGACACCAATTACATTGAGGACCGGATCACTCGTGATGGGCAGCCCGGCAAGAACGGTGAGCCGGGCTGGCCGGTGGAGGCAGGCCGTTATCGACTCGTGGTGGCACGCGCCTGCCCCTGGGCGCATCGTTCCACCATTGTGCGTCGCCTGCTCGGCCTGGAAGATGTCATCTCCCTGGGAATTTGCGGGCCGACCCACGATGTGCGGAGCTGGACCTTCGACCTCGACGAGGGGGCTAAAGACCCGGTGCTGGGTATTGAGAGACTGCAGCAGGCCTATTTCAGCAGGTTCCCCAACTATCCCCGTGGCATTACGGTCCCGGCAATCGTCGATGTTCCCAGCGGATCGGTGGTAACCAATAATTTCCCGCAGATCACCTTGGATTTCAGCACCGAATGGCAAGAGTTCCACCGTCCCGGTGCGCCCAAGCTGTATCCCGAAGAGCTCCGGGAGGAAATTGATTCGGTCAATAAGAGGGTGTTCACCGAGGTCAATAATGGCGTCTACCGCTGCGGCTTTGCGGGTTCCCAGCAGGCCTATGATGATGCTTATCATCGGCTGTTCAACGCGCTGGATTGGCTCAGCGAGCGGTTGGAAACGCAGCGTTACCTAGTTGGCGACACGATTACCGAGGCTGACGTCAGGCTGTTCACCACCCTGGTGCGCTTTGATGCCGTCTACCACGGCCACTTCAAGTGCAACCGCAGCAAACTTACCGAGATGCCGGTGCTTTGGGCTTACGCTCGTGACTTATTTCAGACCCCCGGGTTCGGCGATACGGTCAATTTCGAACAGATCAAACAGCATTACTACATCGTGCACACCGATCTGAACCCGACGCAGATTGTGCCGCTCGGACCGGATGAGAGCGGTTGGCTGAGCGAGCATGGGCGGCACGAGCTGGGAGGGCGTCCCTTCGGTGAAGGCACGCCGCCTTCCCGGCCAGCGAGTGAAGGCTGACAGTGTCTATTCCAGTGTCTAATCCGGTACCTCATTCGGCGGGGCCCCAGTGGCTCTCCACCGAGCAGCGACGGGCCTGGTTAGCGCTGCTCTCGACACTGGCGACCTTGCCGCGGGAGTTCGATGCGCCGTTACAGAGGGCAGCGCAGCTAACGCTCTTCGACTACAACGTGCTGGCCATGCTCAGCGAGCAGTCGGACGGCAGGCTGCCGATGAGTGAGTTGGCCTCGCGCACTGCGGCCTCGCTCTCCCGACTCTCGCATGTGGTGCGTAAGCTGGAGGGTCGCGGATTGCTCTCCCGCAGCGCACACCCAGCGGATGGCAGGGTTACCACGGCCGAGCTTTCGGTGTTTGGTCGACAACTTGTCGAGCAGCTGGCGCCCGAGCACGTCGAGCAGGTGCAGCGATTGATTTTCCAGCGGCTTGACGCCACCGAAGTAGAACAGCTGGATCAGATCCTGCGAAAGTTGCTCAGTGGCATTGATCAGAATCAATGGATCTTCCGAGCCGACTGAGTGTCATCTTGAACGTAAGCTTCGCCACAATTGGGAGATAGTGCCCAAATAGGGCACAAGTTTGTTTCCTAATCCTTTTGCTTTGCGCTAGCCTTTATTAGGTTTGCATTACCTAATAGAAGGCTCGTTGTGAAAATTTCTCGCCCCCGTAACCTAGCCGGTCTAGGCGTTGCCGCCCTGGTTGCCGCACTCGCTCTTACTTCCTGTTCAACCGGCAACGTTGCAGCTACCGACAAGAACAGCGAGCCCAGCGCGGCTAGCGATCAGTTCCCGGTCACCTTGAAAAACGTCTTCGGCGAGACCACTATCAAGAGCCAGCCGCAACGTGTCGCCACGGTGTCCTGGGTGAATGACGATACCGCTTTGGCGCTCGGAGTGGTTCCGGTGGGCATGCCGAAGGTGGAATGGGGTGGCGACGCTCAGGGTTTGACGCCCTGGAAGGCCGATGCGCTCAGTAAACTCTCGGCCTCGCTCGGTACTGAGAAGGCGCCGAAGCTCTACAGCGAAGCCGACGGGATTAACTTTACCGAGATCGCCAAGACCACTCCCGATGTCATCCTGGCCGCGTATTCTGGTTTGTCCAAGGAGGACTACCAGAAGCTCTCCAAGATCGCTCCGGTGGTGGCGTACAACGGTGATCCCTACGGCACTTCCTGGCAGGATTCCACCACCGCGATTGGCAAAGCCCTGGGCAAGAGCCAGCAGGCTCAGGAACTCGTCACCTCCACCGAGAAAGCCATTAAGGATGAGGCCTCGAAGTTCCCGCAGCTAGCGGGCAAAAGCTTTGTCGCCGGCAATCTTGAGCCGGGTAAAGCCGACGGGGTAAACATCTACACTGATCTCGATAACCGGCCTAAGTTCCTGACCAGCCTTGGCCTGAAGCAATCATCAGTGGTTCAGGCAGCTACTAAAGATGCCAAGAGCTTCTTCATCTCCTGGTCTTTGGAGAAAGCCAATGAGCTAGATTCAGATGTTTTCGTCAGTTGGGTCCCCGACGCGGGTGCCAAAGACGCGATCCTCAAGGATCCCTTGCTCGGGCAGGTACCGGCCATTAAGAAGGGTGCGTTAGTTGCCGACCCGGATAAAACGCTGAACTTGGCGATCTCAGCAGCCTCGCCATTGAGCATTCCCTGGGCTTTGAACAAATTCGTGCCGGAATTGGCTGCGGCGCTCGATGCTGCGGCCAAGTAGCCGAAGCATGGTGGTGAGTAGCACGAGCGAGCTGACCTAGAACCGATGACCGAGGTCCTTGATCGGCCCGAGTCAGCTGAGCAGTCGGTGACGGCGGCTCGGCGCTCCGGCCCGGCTCGCAAAACAGTGGTGCTGATCGTGCTGGTGACGGTGCTGGCACTAGTCAGCATGGTCTCGGTGGCGGTCGGTGCGCGGTTCGTGTCAGTGAGCACGGTGATTGATGCCTTGGCACATCTCAATCAGAGCGATGGCGGTGACTGGGACGTGGTACATAGCCGGATCCCGCGTACCGTGGCGGCTTTACTCACCGGTGCTTGCTTGGGGCTGGCCGGCACCGTAATGCAAGGGGTGGCGAGGAACCCATTGGCCGATCCGGGCATTCTGGGGGTGAATGCCGGTGCCGCGCTCGCGGTGATCGTGGCTGTGGTGTACTTCGGTATCCACACCCTGAGCGGATACGTCTGGTTTGCTTTCCTTGGTGCCGCGCTCGCTGCGGTGCTGGTTTACGCGGTGGCGAGTCTGGGCCGCGAGGGAGCCACTCCGGTCAAACTCGCGCTGGCTGGCGCGGCGTTGACCGCCGGGCTGGGCTCGCTGCTCAACGCCCTGCTGATCACGAATCAGGATGCCCTGGCCTCGTTTCGAAACTGGCAGGTCGGTTCAATTGCCGGAAAGAACCTGGAACAGATCCTTTCCGTGTTGCCGTTTATGGTGATTGGGACCCTCATTTTGCTATTCACTGGTCGGATCTTGAACGGTCTGGCGCTCGGCGATGATTTAGCTCGCGGCTTAGGTCAGAATCCTGCTCTCGGACGCGGGCTTTCGGCTCTTGGCGTGGTGCTGCTTTGCGGTTCAGCCACCGCTCTTGCCGGGCCCATTGGCTTCATCGGATTGATCGTGCCGCACCTTTTGCGGACTCTGATCGGCACCGACTACCGCTGGTTGTTGCCTTATTCGCTGCTCACTGCCCCCATTGTGCTGGTGGCAGCAGATGTGCTCGGACGAATAGTGCTTCTGCCGGGCGAAGTACCGGCCGGGATCATCTCAGTGATAATCGGTGCCCCGGTTTTCATCTGGCTGGTGCGTAAGCGCAAGGCGATTAGCCTATGAGCGCGCAACTGTTGGCTCCGGCTGGCGAGCGTGATTCAAGCCGCACAATCGATTCACTGAAGCTGCTGCGTGCGCAGCGCGCTCGGTTACGCCGCAAAACGGTGCTGGTCTGCCTCGGCCTGGCAACCTTGAGCTTTGCCCTGCTGGCCGTCAACATCCTGCTTGGCAGTTTTACCGTGACGATTCCTGATTTCTTCGCAATGCTCTTTGGTAAGACTATCCCGGGCGCCAGTTTCATCGTGATGGAGAATAAATTGCCGCGAGCCGTGCTCGGCCTGCTGGTCGGGCTGGCCTTCGGGGTTGGTGGAACGATCTTCCAGACCTTGCTGCGAAACCCGCTGGCGAGCCCCGACATCATTGGCATTTCGCAAGGCGCAAGCGCCAGCGCGGTGGCCGCGATCGTTTTCTTCGGTGCCAGCGGAGCCACTGTCTCCCTGGTCGCTATTATTGGCGCCGTCTTGCTTGCGCTACTGATAGTGGCATTGGCGGGCCGGAATTCCGGTGGCCGATTGATTTTGGTTGGTTTGGGAGTGGCGGCTCTGATGAACGCCTTTGTTACCTTCGTGATGCAGCGTGCTGAGATCAACCGGGCCCAGGACGCCATTGTCTGGCTGACCGGCTCATTGAACTCCGCCAACTGGGACCGGGTGGTGGCGCTGAGCGGCGCACTGCTGTTGATCTGGCCGCTGAGCGCACTGTTCTCTGCCCGACTAGGCACCTTGCAACTCGGTGACGATACTGCCGCGGGTCTAGGGATTGCGGTAAGTCGAACTAAATTGGGCCTCATTTTGGTCGGGGTTGCCTTAATCGCTGTGGCGACGGCGGCGGCCGGGCCGGTTGCTTTTGTTGCTTTCTTAGCCGGCCCGATAGCGCGAAGACTTCTAGCTGGCAGGATCTCGTTGCTCGCTTCCGGCTTAGTCGGGGCAAGTATCGTGCTGGCCGCTGATTATGTCGCGGCGTATCTGATTCCCGGTGGCGCTGCGCTTCCGGTGGGGGTCGTTACTGGAGCGACGGGTGCCCCCTTCTTGCTCTGGCTGCTGATCAGCAGCAATCGCCGCGGGAACGCTGCCTGATGCAGACAAAGACACAGACAAAGAAGCAGACAAAGATGCAGAGAACTAGGGACAAGCGAGGAGTGGCAGCGGCAATGCGCCAGCAGACCGGTAGCGGAAAGGCCCCCATGAGTGCGGGCTCAGCCAGTTTGAAAGCTCAGGGCATCTCCCTGGGCTACGCGGAGCGGCTCATTGTCGAAGAGCTCAGCGTGGAGCTACCGGCCGGGCAGATCACTATGATCGTCGGGGCGAATGCCTGCGGTAAGTCAACCCTGCTGCGTGGGTTGGCCAGGCTGCTCAAGCCCTCCGCCGGAAGCGTACTGTTGGACGGCGCTGATATTCACCAGCAAGCAGCCAAGCAGGTGGCGCAAAGGCTCGGGTTACTGCCCCAGGCACCGAGCGCGCCCGAGGGCATCACCGTTTCTGAACTGGTGGGTCGTGGCCGCTACCCGCATCAGGGCTGGTTCAGGAAGTGGTCCAGAGAAGACGATGAGGCGGTTGCCGATGCTCTTGAGGCAACCTCAACCCTGCAATTAGCAGATCGGGAAGTGGACGAACTCTCCGGCGGACAACGGCAGCGAGTCTGGATTGCGATGGCGCTGGCCCAGCAGACCCCGCTGCTATTGCTTGACGAGCCAACTACCTATCTCGATATGGCCCATCAGGTCGAGGTGCTCGATCTGATTACCGAGCTCAATCGCAGCCGGGGTACCACCGTCGCCATCGTGCTGCACGAACTCAACCTCGCGGCACGCTACGGCGACCATTTGATTGCGATCAAAGAAGGGAAGATCGCGGCGCAGGGAACCCCGGCGGAGGTGCTCGATGCTGAGCTGGTCCGCGAGGTTTTCGGTCTTGAGTCGATGGTGCTGCCCGACCCGATCACCGGGGCCCCGATGGTGATTCCGCAGGGTCGGCAACATGCCAGAGCACTCAACTCGGTGTCTCAAGCCGCGAAGCAGACCAGAGCCCATGCCGACCCTCAGCCGACCGATAATAACCACGACACCAGCTTGGAAGGAGTAGAAGCATGACAGCAGGTACTGCAGCCAGTCAGAACGCGGCTAAGGTCAAACCACTCGTTGCCTTCGAGGTGGAGGTGGACAGGGTGCAAAGCCTGAGTCCACACTTTAAGCGAATCACTTTCAGCTCCGAGCAGCTGCGCAATTTTGGTTCCGATGCGGAGGGCAATACCTTGGATCTGCGGATCAAGGTGATGGTTCCCTCGCCGGGTCACCCGCTGCCGGACTTCGCTGAGTTAATGGAAACCCACGACTCCAATTGGTATCAGACCTGGTTGCGAATGGATCCGGAGAGCCGTGGCTATATGCGCACCTATACGGTGCGTGAAGCCCGACCAGAGGCTGCCGAGATCGATGTGGATTTTGTGCTTCATCCGCCTGCTGCCGGAGTTGCCGCCGGACCAGCAGCGAGCTGGGCCGAGCAGGCGAGCGTTGGCGAGCCAATGGTATTGATTGGTCCCAATGGCCTCGCAGGCCCCTGCCTCGGCATTGAGTTCAAACCGGGGAATGCGCGTCGGGTGCTGTTGGTTGGCGATGAGACAGCGGTGCCAGCGATTGCGGCCATCCTGGAAAATCTCGATGCTGAGGTGACCGGCGAGGTGATCATTGAGGTGCCGGAAGCAGCGGATTTTCAAGATCTCAAGGCTCCTGCCGGTGTGAAGATCCAATGGCTCTCGCGGGCCGGAGCCGGAGCACCCGCGAGCCACGGAGAGCTCCTTGATGCCGCGGTACGTGCCACCATCCTGCCAGGCTCGCAGCACGGCCCGGTGGAACTGGAAGAGGTCGATGTGGACGCCGAGATTCTCTGGGAGACTCCTGATGCGGCTCACCCGCCGATTGCTCCTAGCGGCCCCGAATCCGAAGCCCATCGACTGTATGCCTGGATCGCTGGAGAAGCAGCGGTGATTCGTGAATTGCGTCGTTACCTGGTGCGCGAGGTCGGTATGGACCGTGGTCAGGTGGCATTTATGGGCTATTGGCGGATGGGGAAGGCCGAAAGTAGCTGATTCTTCAGACTGTTAATAGCAGTGATCGACAGGCAGCGATTCAGGAAAATTGATCATTCGAACAGGTTTTGGTGATTCTTTGAGGCGCCCAAAATGCGGTCGCCGTCGAGGCGAACCGTAAATCGCCAGTTTTTCTAAGGAGCCTGAGATTTACCTGAAAATAGTCTGAAAATAACGCGGCTGTGATTTAAAGTGGTTTTAAAAAACTGAGTAGTATTTCACTTTTGAATTTATGTCGTGATTGAGCTCACTGCGAAAGTTTCCCTTGTTTCCGGGGTTTCGATGCTCAAGTAGTGGTCCTGAGGTGGCCGTGTGTGACGGGGCTAGGTTTCTCCATATTTCGTATTTAATAATATAAAGTTACCTCCGATTAACATAGCGTGAATGAGTCGAAATTATCTTGACAATGTTGTTATTCGAGCCAATGCTTGAACAGCAAGATGGATTTAATGAAAATGCGGTCGATCGATTAATTGATCATCCGGTTTTGTGGATGTGGGGATCCTAGCGAGTCAAGAAGATGGGACACAGCCATGAGCATCGAATTTGTGGAGCGTACTGCGATCCTGGCAGTCAGCCCCTTTGCCACTCCAGATGCCAGGCTGGTAGCCGCTGCTTGTAATAGCGGAGCACTTGGCATTCTCGATCTGGGGTCCGCTGCCGAGCCGGCGCGTGAGGCGCTCGAGCGGCTGGGGCGTTGGACCTCAGAGCCTTTCGGGGTCCGAGTGGATAGCGCTTGCGCGCTGAGCTCCGCCGAGGTCTTTGCGCAGTCCGCTGTTGCGCCGAGTTTCCTGCTTCTGGCAGCCGGGCCCGATCAGCTACCAGGCTGGGCTCCGGAGACGCTGCCGGACGGCGTCACGGTGCTGGTCGAGGTACGTGATCTAGCAGAAGCCTTGGTAGCCCAATCCGCTCAAGTCAGCGGTTTGGTGGCTCGCGGGAGCGAAAGCGGTGGTTTAGTCGGGCCGCTGAGCAGTTTCGTACTACTCCAACAGCTGCTCAACGCTGAGGAGGTGTTGCTGCCGGTTTGGGCCGCCGGAGGCATTGGTCCGAACACCGCACGAGCAGCTAGCGTTGCCGGTGCCGCGGGCGTGCTTTTAGACACCCAGTTGGCGCTTTTGAGTGAGGCCGATAGCTCGGCAGCACTGACCGCTCTGCTCAGCAATCTCGATGGCTCTGAGACCTCGATTATCGACGGCTACCGGGTGCTACGGCGTCGTGGCCCAGCGCAAGGCCAGGAGCAACCAAGCTACCAGCTGCCACGGGATCTGGGCAGCCAGGATCTGCAACGACAACTACTGCCGATTGGTCAGGACGGTTTCCTGGCCAATCGTTTCAATTCGCTCTGGGGAAGTGTCCCGGCGACCATTAAGGGTCTTCGCGAAGCGGTGCGATTCCACTGCGATAGCGCCCTGTTGCGAACTGCTTCAGCGATGGCACAGGCGATGGGAACCGAGCTTCCGCTGGCCCAGGGGCCGATGACCAGGGTAAGTGACCAACCGGCCTTCGCCGCTGCGGTTGCTGCGCATGGTGCGCTGCCGTTCGTCGCACTCGCGCTTTCAACGCAGGCGCAGAGTCGAGCCGTGCTGGAAGGCACACGCGAACTGATCGGCGAGGCCCCTTGGGGTGTTGGCATCCTAGGCTTTGCTGACGAGGAGATCAGGACCGCTCAGCTCGAGGTGGTTCGTCAGCTGCGACCTAGCCATGCCATTATCGCCGGTGGTCGTCCCGCGCAGGCCGCTGAATTGGAAGCGATCGGCATTAAGACCTTCTTACACGTGCCATCTCCTGCCTTACTCAGCCAGTTTCTGAACGCCGGCGCTCGTCGCTTCATCTTCGAAGGCTCCGAATGCGGCGGCCATATCGGACCGCGGAATAGTTTCGCGCTCTGGGAAGCCCAACTCGCGGTACTCGAGGATCGGGTCGAGCAACTCCCAGGTGAGCCGGTGAGCATTTATTTTGCGGGCGGGATCAGCGATCAGCTTTCAGCTGCCATGGTGGCCGCCTTAGCCGCGCCGCTGGCTGCCAAAGGCGTTCAGATCGGGCTGCTTGCCGGCACCGCCTACCTCTTCACCGCTGAGGCGGTCAGCGCCGGTGCCATTGGTGAGGTTTTTCAGCAACAAGTACTCAGCGGGCACAGCACCGCGAGACTGGAAACCGCGCCTGGGCATGCCACTCGTTGTGTCACTAGCCCGTTCACCGAGGAATTCCGGGCGATCAAGACCCGGCTGGCGGCGGAGCAGGTGCCAGACCGGGAGGCGTGGCAGGAACTTGAAGCGCTCAATCTGGGACGGCTGAGATTAGCGAGCAAGGGCGTCGAACGACGAGGCGATGAGTTGCTCGAAGTGAGCGCGGAACGTCAGCTAAGTGACGGCATGTTCATGGCAGGCGAGGTGGTCGCGCTACGTTCCGAGGTCATCTCAATAGCTGAGTTGCATCACACCCTGAGCGAAAAAGCCGCAGAATTCCTAGATCGTCGTAGTGCCAAAAGCAGCTGGGTTGCTGACGAACCAGCAACCGCAGCGCCGCTGGACATCGCAATAGTTGGTATGTCCGGAGTGTTTGCGGGCAGCCCCGATCTAGCGGCCTTCTGGGCCACCATCGTTGCCGCCAAGGACGTTGTCACCGAGGTGCCAGCCGATCGCTGGAATGCCGAGGTCTACTACGATCCGAGCGGTAGCGAAGCAGTCAGCACGCCGTCCAAATGGGGTGGCTTCCTGCCCGAGATTCCGTTTGATCCACTGCGATACGGCATTCCCCCGGCGTCCCTCGGTGCCATCGAACCGGTCCAGCTACTTGCCCTCGAGGTTACCCGGAGAGCCCTTGACGACGCCGCCCTCGGTAAATCAATGGACCGCTCACGCGCAGCTGTTTTCTTTGGTGCCGAAGCGGGCAGCGACCTTTCTAATGCCAGTGTGCTGCAGAACCTCTTACCGCAATACCTCGAACAGGTGCCGGAGGAACTTTCCGCACAGCTGCCCCTGCTGACCGAAGACTCTTTCCCGGGCATGCTTTCCAACGTTATTTCCGGCCGGATCGCTAGCAGACTTGACCTGGGCGGAGCCAACTACACAGTTGATGCAGCCTGCGCCTCCTCGCTGGCAGCCTTGGACGCGGCCTGCAAAGAACTGACCCTGGGTACCGCTGACGTAGTGCTGTGCGGTGGCGCTGATCTGCATAACACTATTAATGACTACTTGCTTTTTGCCTCGGTCACAGCGCTCAGTCCGAGCGGTCGATCCCGAGCTTTCGACCGCGACTCAGACGGCATCGCACTCGGCGAAGGAGTCGGCTGTCTGGTGCTCAAACGGCTTGCCGATGCCGAGCGGGACGGCGACCGGGTCTACTCGGTGATCCGAGGCATCGGCAGTTCAAGTGACGGCCGTTCGCTCGGGCTCACCGCGCCTAGGCCGGAAGGCCAACGTTCAGCGTTGGAACGCGCCTACCGCAATGCTCGGGTAGACCCGGCCAAAGTTGGTCTGATCGAAGCCCACGGCACCGGCACGGTGGTGGGCGACCGCACCGAACTGAGCATGCTCAGCAAAGTGTTTGCTGAGGCCGGCGTACCGGTGGCCAACGCCGCTATCGGCTCGGTGAAGTCCCAAATCGGCCACACCAAGTGCGCTGCCGGGGTGGCAAGTCTGATCAAAACTTCGCTAGCGATTCATCACGGCGTGAAACCGCCCACACTGCACGTGAAAAATCCCAGTCTGGCCTGGCAAGCAGGGCAGAGCCCCTTCGTTTTCAATCAAGAAGCCACACCTTGGCAACAGCCGATAGAAGAGCGATTCGCCGGGGTCAGCGGCTTTGGCTTTGGCGGCACGAACTTCCATGTGGTGCTTTCCGGGCATCAGAAGGCGGCTCCCGGACGACACAGTCTGGACGAATGGCCAGCCGAGTTGTTTCTTTTCCACGGTGAGCCCACCGACGCGGTGCGGGCGGTCAAGGAGCTCGGCGCCATGGTTTCGTTGGGCGAGGACAACGGGAGACCGTGGCGACTTCGGGACCTGGCGGCAAACCAGGCAGCCCGCAGTAGTTCGACGAGCAAGCCGGTGGCGATTGCCTTAGTCGCTCGCGACATTGACGAACTCACGCTGCTTTTGGCCCGCGCTGCCCGTGGCGACCACGACCCGCAGGCTGGCCTGTTCAGTGCCGCCGAAGCGCCCGGTTCAGTCAGCTCAGACAATGCGAGCGGCAGCGGTTCCTTGGCTTTCCTTTACCCCGGGCAAGGCAGCCAACGCCCCGGCATGTTGCGGGAACTCTTTGTTGCCTTCCCGGAATTGCACGAACTGCTATCACTCGGCGAGCGTTGGGCTGGCACCATGTTGCCACCGGCCGCCTTCGGCGCGGAAGAGTCAGCCGCGCAGGTCAAAGACATCACCGATACTCGGGTGGCCCAGCCGGTGCTTGGCCTGGCCGCACTAGCACTCGGGCAGCTGCTGAAGAAGGCCGGAATTGAGCCTGATCTTGCCGCTGGACACAGCTATGGCGAACTGGCTGCCCTGGCTGCGGCCGGAGTTTTCGATGCTCGGACGTTAATTTCGCTGAGCGCCGACCGGGCAGAGGCAGTGGTGGCGGCGATTGGTGACGATCCCGGCAAGATGGCCGCAGTAGCCGCCTCCGGAGCGGAGATTGAGGCCGCTTTGGCAGCTGCCCAGCTCGAGCAGACGGTGACGCTGGCGAATCGTAATTCACCTTCGCAAACGGTCATCTCTGGCTCCACTACGGCCGTTGAGGCCGCCGTCGATGCACTCAAATCAGCCGGTCTGGGCGTAAAAACCTTCCCGGTGGCCTGTGCTTTCCACAGCCCGATGATCTCGCGGGCAAGCGATAATTTTGCGGAAAAATTGCGCGGAGTGCCGTTACAGGAGGCTGCCTTCCCGGTCTGGAGCAATCGGCAGGCAGTTGCTTATTCGAAGGACAGCGAGGAAATACGTGCTGAACTCGCCGCTCAGCTGACTGCCCCGGTGCGTTTCGTGGAACAAATCGAATCGATGTATGCCGCTGGGGCCAGGACCTTCGTAGAGGTTGGCCCGGGCCAGGTGCTGAGCAAACTGGTGAAAGCGATTCTGAACGATCGTCCGCATACCGTCGTGCCATTGGCGGCCAGCTCGAAGGGCAGTATCAGGGAATTGCTGCTCGCTTTCGCCGAGTTGGCCAGTGTCGGTGTATCGGTCAGCACCGACTGGCTTTACCGAGGACGTGACATTCAGCCCATTGACGATGCGGTCGTCCCCACTGTGCCCGGTTGGAAAATCAACGGCGTCACCATTAAAAATCGGCAGGGCAAGATCGTGCCCGGTGCCCTGGTACCAGCTCAACGAATCAAGGAGGTCACAGTCGTGAACAACACCCAGCAACGCTCAGAACGGGATGCCCTGGTGGCAGATTTCTTGCGCAGCAGTCGAGAGCTTATCGCTGCGCAGCGCGACGTCTTATTGGGGTACCTCGGCAGTTCTCCGGCCGCGCCATCATCGGCCGCGGCCCCCAGCGCCTTCGCCTCAATAGGGGCGGAGAACTCGCTGGCCCCTCAGACGGCACCGTCGCCCCAGCCCTTAGAGGCCGTAGCTGCTCCGGCCATTGACACTTTCCAGGCAGCAGCGTCGCTGCCCGGGGCTGGCCAGCAGGCAGTAGCAGCGTCGCAGCCGGCAGGTACCGACACGCTGACCCGTCAGCACGCGGAGAACTGGAGTTTGGCAACCGTGTTGGAGACGGTGGTGGGGGTGATTAGTGAGCGTACTGGGTATCCGGCGGAGATGATTGAGCCGGATTTGGATTTGGAAGCTGATTTGAGTGTTGATTCGATTAAGCGTACTGAGATTGCTGGTGAGTTGGCGGCTCGTTTTGCTACGGTTGGTGGGCCGAGTCTGAGTGAGTTGCAGCTTGAGGAGCTTTCCAAGGCGCGCAGCACCGGGGCAATCGCGGACTGGCTCTTTGCCAGCATCGACAACGCACAAACTGAGCAAACACAACAAGCTCAACAAACTCAGTCAGCGCAGGCCGGGATCGCGGTCAGCCAAGTTCTCCCCGCAGCACCCCAAGGAACGCCAACCAGCACGACCTCTCCGGGCTGGACACCGGCGAGCATCCTGGAGACGGTGGTGGGGGTGATTAGTGAGCGTACTGGGTATCCGGCGGAGATGATTGAGCCGGATTTGGATTTGGAAGCTGATTTGAGTGTTGATTCGATTAAGCGTACTGAGATTGCTGGTGAGTTGGCGGCTCGTTTTGCTACGGTTGGTGGGCCGAGTCTGAGTGAGTTGCAGCTTGAGGAGCTTTCCAAGGCGCGCAGTACCGGGGCAATCGCGGACTGGCTGTACCAGGCTGTGAACCCGCAGACCGCGCCGACAGAAGCCACCCAGGCTGAGACAACTCAGCCCGCCGAGCCGGATAGCCTCGCTCGAACCGAGGCGCAGCCAACGGCTGAGGCAGCACTCGGGGTTACCGGGTTCAGCCCGGAGCGGTTGCTTTTCAAGAAGACCCGGTTGCCGAACCCGCAGGCAACCGAGGGCAGTTTAGGTGGCGTGCAACTCCTGGTGGTCGGTTCGGGGGAGATCGCCCGACAGGCGGTTGAAGCTGCCAAAGCACTGGGGGCCACCGCCGAGTTGAGCAGCCCGGAACAAGCTCTGAGCGTTTTATCGGAAGACCTCGACGGCCTGCTCTATCTTGAGCCGCTGGACAGTTCAAGCAGCGCCGGAGTGCTCGAACTGTATCCGCTTTTCAAAGCTGCGGTTACGCTGAATCCACGCTACTTATTGGCGGCGCGTCCCACCGCTCATCACGGTGCGGGCGACGAGCAGCAGATCATTGGTTTACGTGGGCTGTTCCGCAGTCTGGCCCGGGAGTACCCCGAAGTGCTGGTTAGGTTGGTGGACATTGAGCCGACCAAACCCGCGGAAGCAGTTGCCACCGCTTTGCTAGCCGAATTGACCGACTCAGCCTACGAACCAATTATTGACTTGTTCAACGGTGAGCGCACCGGCCTGGAATTGGTCAAGACCACACTCGGTGTGCTGGGGGCTACCGGTGCCGGGCCGGCGGGAGAGGGTGCAGCTGAAGCCGAGGCCTTGCACCTGGATCGTGATTCGGTAGTTGTTTTGGTGGGCGGCGGACGTGGCATCACAGCCAAATTCGCAGCTACCTTAGCGCAGGCCAGCCGTTGCCGGATCGAGCTTTTTGGCCGCACTACACTGAGCGCCGAGCCCGAAGCCGCAGATATTGCTGGGCTTTCCGAGACCAATGAGCTGCGCCGGGCCTTGGCCGGTCGCCCTGGTGCTAGCCCGGCATCGGTCGCTCGAGAAGTTTCGGAGATTTTGGCTCGTCGCGAGGTCGCCGCCACGATGACCGAGCTCCGTGCCGCGGGTAGCTCGGTGGAGTACCACTCGGTAGATGTCCGCGATGCCGATTCCTTGCGGGACGCGCTATCAGCCGTTTATCAGCAGCATGGCCGGATCGATGGTCTGGTGTACGCCGCCGGGGTGATCGAGGACAAGCTAGTCGCCGAAAAGGACGCTGAGTCGTTCCGCCGGGTGTACAGCACCAAGGTTGATGGTGCAGCCACCATCTTGGAGGTGGTCGACAGCTTGCCTAGCGGTCCGGAGTTTGTGGTGTTCTTCGGCAGTATTGCGGCGGCCCTTGGTAACCGTGGGCAGAGCGATTACGCGGCTGCCAATGACGCCCTAGAGGCAATGGGCTCGGCCTGGTCATTACGCACCGGCGGCCGAGCGATCACCGTGCACTGGGGGCCATGGGCACCTTCCGGCACTAACCCCGGAATGGTAAGTCAGGAACTGGCCCGGGACTACCAGCGGCGCGGTATCAAGCTGATCGACCCAGAGGCCGGTACACATGCGCTGCTCAAAGAGCTCGCCTGGGGTGAACGTGATTTGAGTGCTGTGGTCTACACCGCCTCGGGGTGGTGAGAGTGCAGCAGCCGATAGCAGTTGTTGGCATGGCTGCGTTCTTCCCCGGTGCCAAGAATCTGCAAGAGTTTCGCGATAACCTCTTCGCCGGGACTGATGCGATCAGCGAGGTTCCCGAGGGTCGCTGGCAGCCTGAGCTCTATCATCCGGAAGCCAGTTCTGAACCGGCTAGCTCGGACCGTTTCTACTGCCGTCGCGGTGGTTTCGTGGCGGACTTTCCCGAGGTTTCGGTAGCCCGTTTCGGCATTATGCCCAGCTCGATTGAGGGTGCCGAACCGGATCAGCTGATCGCTCTTGAAATGGCGGCGGCAGCGTTAGCCGATGCCGGGGCCTGGGGACCTGAGGGACTGGTAGCGGGCCTGGATCGCTCCCGGGTGGGTATCGTGTTGGGACGTGGCGGGTATTTGGCGCCAGGCGTGGTGCGGCTCAACCAGCGGGTACGCACCGCCCATCAGCTGGTCAGCACTCTTCGGCAGTTAATGCCGGATCTAACCGAGCAGAAATTGGACAAGATCAAGCAGGCCTTCCTCGAGCAACTCGGTCCTGACCGACCGGATACTGCAATCGGCTTGGTGCCGAATCTGGCCGCCTCCAGGGTGGCCAATCGACTGGATCTGCGCGGGCCTGCCTATACCGTCGATGGTGCTTGCGCTTCCTCGCTGCTCGCGGTCGATCACGCGGTGCAAGAATTGGAGTCCGGCCGTTGTGATCTGGTCTTGGCGGGAGGGGTGCATCACGCGCATGACGTCACGCTGTGGAGCGTGTTCACCCAATTACGCGCGCTCTCGGTTGCCCAGCAAAGCCGCCCCTTCGATGCTGAATCAGATGGCATTCTGATCGGCGAAGGCACCGGAGTGCTGGCCTTCAAACGATTGGAAGACGCGGTTCGTGATGGGGACCGGGTGTACGCCACTATTCGGGGCAGCGGAGTGGCAAGCGATGGCCGCACCTCGAGCCTGATGAACCCCGACCCTGGTGGTCAAAGTCGTGCCGTCCGCTCCGCTTGGCAACAAGCCGGGATAGACCCCGCGGGCGCCGCCTCGGTGGGATTGATTGAAGCTCACGGTACTGGCACACCGGCTGGAGACGCCTCGGAATTGACCACTCTTGCCGAGGTTTTCGGTGCTGCTGATCCGGTCGGACCCAAGCCGGTGATCGGCTCGGTGAAGTCGATGATTGGCCATGCCATGCCCGCCGCCGGAGCCGCCGGGTTAATTAAGGCGGTCCTTGCGGTTTACCACGGTGTACTTCCTCCGACGCTGGGGATCAGCCAACCACACCCCGGCCTGGCAACAACCAGGTTTGCCCCGCTTAGCCAGCCTGCCGAATGGGCTACCGACCCGCGGCAGCCACTGCGCCGGGCCGGAGTCAATGCCTTCGGCTTTGGTGGCATCAATGCCCATCTGGTGGTTGAACAGCTACCCGGGCAAGCAGCGCAGCCAGTGCTGATCGGGACAGAGCTTTTCGACGCCGACGGAGTACGATCAGCCCCCTCGACGGCAACGCCGGTCCCCGCTCTCTCGGCGGCCCCGGTGTTATTGCTCTCGGCTGACAGTGTGCCGGAATTGCAGCAGATCCTCGCCCTGGACGACGATGAGTTAGTTGGCAAGATTGGCGCAGATCCGGGAACCGGTGCGGTCCGGCTCGCCATTCTGGCGCCCGGCAAAAAACAGTTGTCGATGGCCCGCAAGGCAGTGTCCAGAGGAAAGGCCTGGCATGGCCGCGGAGATGTCTGGTTCCGGCCCGGTCCGCTATCTGCCGATTCAGAGCGCGCCGGGGTCGGAAACCAGGCCGGGCTTGGTTCGCGCAGCGAGCCGCTTGGCTCAGCTGAGCTGGCCTTTGTCTGCCCCGGTTTGGAAGCCGAATTCAAGCCCAACGTTGCCGATGTGATTTCCCACTTCGGCTTACCGCCCTTGCGAGGCGCGGCCGGAGCGGGGGCCGATGGCGGAGCGACTGAGCTGGTCGGCAACACTCAGCTGCAGGGCAGCGCGGTGCTGCAAGTGTCCCGAATCTTGGCGGCGGCGTTACAGCAACTTGGCGTGCAGCCGGACGCGGTTGCTGGTCATAGCGTCGGAGAGTGGGCCGCGATGGTGCTGGGCGGCATCTACGACAGTGCGCGGGTCGATGAATTCCTGGACGCTTCCGGAATGTCCGATGCTCAATTCCCAGGGCTATCTTTCGCGGTGATTGGTGCTCCTGCACAGCAAGTGCTCGCCGAACTGGCGGGACAGCAAGAAGTGGTGCTCTCACACGATAACTCGCCGCTGCAGTCAATGATCTGCGGTCCAGAGGATGAGGTGGCTGAGTTAGTACAGAAATTTCGTGCCCAGGGGCACGTTTCCAGGGTGCTGCCCTTCGTCTCTGGCTTCCATACCCCAATGTTCGCGCAGTATCTCGACCAGCTCGAGAACCTCACCGGCAACTTGGAGATGCGGGCCGCGCAGATCCCGGTCTGGTCGGCCACCACGGTGGCGCCATTCCCGGATGATCAGCAGCAAATTCGAGAGATTTTTGTCAGGCACCTACTCGAAACGGTACGGTTCCGGGAACTGATTGAGCAGATGTACCAGGCCGGTCATCGGATCTTCGTGCAGCTTGGACCGGGACAAATGGGCAGCCTGATCACCGATACGCTCGGTGAGCGGGAACACCTGGTGGTTAGTGCGAATTCGGCTCAGCGTCAGGGCCTCGATCAGTTGCGGAACGTGCTGGCCGCGCTCTGGAGTTGTGGACGACAGGTCGATTTGAGCTTCCTCGGTGTCAACTCAGTTGCCGCCACTGGCTCGGTTGAACCCGCTGCCGAGAGGGAAGCGGCCCGGCGGACGGGGCCGCTCAGCCGACTGGATCTGACCAGCCCGGTGACCAAGCTATCCGAGCAGGCAGCGGCCGCGCTGGCCAGCGAGTTGGCGGCACAGAGCAACCAGCCCTCGTCGACGGCGGTGAAGGAACTGGCCAACAGCGGAAATCTCAATCCCCAACTGGCTACCGAGCTGAGTGCCCTGCTTGCCGAAACGAATCAGCTGGTCGACTCGGTGATGAGCGCGGCGCTGAAAGCCCCGAGCCAAGCGCAGCCAGCCATTCAGGCTTCGCCGAGCCTCGCCGAGCCTCCGACATCGATACCGCAGGCCGTACCAGTTGCGGTGATTGCGCCGGCCTTAGACGGGCCATCGCAGCCAGCCATCCCTAGCCAGCCGAGCCCGCCCGAACCGCGAAGTCTTGAGATATCCCTCCAGACGATGCCCCATCTTGCTGACCACAGCTTCTTCTCGCAGCGCGCGGATTGGCCCGAATTTAGCGACCGGTTCCCGGTGGTGCCAGGTACCACGATCATCCGCTTGCTGATGGATGAGGCCGAGCGGTTGAGCGGGCAGCACGCTGTGGCCGTGCATTCGGTCAGATTCAACCAGTGGGTCGAGCTGACCGAACCTCGTCGGCTGGAGATCACCGCGAGCTGGATCGACGATAGTCGACTGGCGATGTCCTTTGGCGGTTTCTCGCATTGCACGGTGGAACTTGCCGAGCACTACAACGTCCCCGAATCAGAGCCGTGGCTGGTCAATCTCGAAACGGAGGGTCCCTCCGGACTGACCGAAGTATCGGAAATGTACAGCAAGCGCTGGATGTTCCATGGCCCGCAATATCAGGGGATCGTGGCGGTGCATGGTGTTGGCCCGGAGCATATTCGCGGCCGGATTGTGGCTAAACCTGCCCCGGGCGCGCTGCTGGATAACGTCGGTCAGTTGGCTGGGTATTGGTTGATGTCGAGGTTTACCGAGCGTTCTACTGTGTTTCCGGCCGGGATGCAGACGATCAAATTTTTCGGCCCGGATCCGGCTCCCGGCAGCGAGATAGACTGCCTGTTGCGAATCACCGAAGTCAACGATGACTTCTTCCAAGCCGATGGCCAGTTACTCCATGATGGAAAGATCTGGTGTGAACTGACCGGCTGGCAGGATCGACGCTTCGACAGTGCCCCCAATATTCGCCAGATGGACGAAGCGATCGAGCATCATGCCTTCGCACATCCGCAACCCGGTGGCTGGGTACTGATGCCAGACTATTGGCCCGATCTGGCCTCCCGTGACCTGACCATGCGGAAGTATCTGGCCAAACAGGAGCGCCTGGAGCATCAGGCCAGCGCACCACGGGGTCGACGGCAACGGCTACTCGGTAAGGTGGCGCTCAAGGATGCGGTGCGTCTAGAACTCTGGAAATCGCAGCCCGGGCAGGCGATCTTCCCGGCGGAGATAGCCATTGATCACCTGGCCTCCGGGCAACCGGTGGTGGCTGGACTGCATGGTCGGGAATTGCCGGAGCTGGACGTCTCGGTGGCCCATTGTGAAGACCTTGGGGTTGCCATGGTGCGCCGACGCAAAGACAAAAAGAACCAACAGACCCAACTGAACGGGGTCGGCATCGACCTGGAGGTGATTGGCCATCGATCCGAATCGTTCCGGGAGATTGCCTTTACCGAGAACGAGCGAGAGCTGCTTGGCAGGCTCGAACCGAGCGCGCTAGGAGCCGAGGATGCTATTGAAGCACAGGCCTGGCCGACCCGGTTCTGGGCCGCCAAGGAGGCGGTTGGCAAGGCGCTCGGTACCGGACTTGCCGGTAAGCCTCGCCAATTCGAGATTGTCGCCGTGCACCCCGGCGATGCGAGCTGCGATTTCTATCTCGAGGTCAGCGCCGCGCTACGACGTCAGCTGGTTGCGGTGCGCACTATCGAAAATCCAGAAAAACTACCCGAGCGCAAATATGTGGTCGCCTGGACCACTGATTCATCCGATTATGAAAGGACTTCACGATGACTACCAACCTCTCACAGGATGTGCCAAGCCCAGAGGCAGTGCTTGCGGAAATTAGCCGAATCCTCGAAGAGCTACTCGGGGACTACGGGCTTGACGATATTGAGGTTACTCGCGAAACCCTGTTCCAGGATGATCTTGAGTTGGAGAGCATCGACTTGGTCACGCTTGGTGGCAAGCTGCGTGATCGCTACGGTGAAGCGATCAATTTCGCTGAGTTCCTCGGCTCGATGGAGCTTGACGAGATCATTGAAATGCGGGTGGGACAACTCGTCGACTATGTCACCGAGCGGCTCAGTGAGACGGCGAAGGACTCCGCAGCGGAGGGGGTAGCATGACCTCAGCGATCATTAACGGTCATAAACTCAACTATGAGCTGTTGCGTGCTACCGGCCTTGCCCCGGGAGCACCGCGAGAAACCTTGGTGCTCATTCATGGCATTCTGATCGACAATCTCTCCAGCTACTACTTCACCGTTGCTCCAGCGTTTGCGGCCGCAGGTTTCGATGTGCTGATGTTCGATCACCGTGGGCACGGTAAGAGCGCACGAATTGAATCTGGCTACACCGTCGACCACGTGGTAGACGATCTGGCCGAGTTGCTGACCGAGATTCAGATTCCCGGACCGATCCATTTGGTCGGTAACTCCTACGGCGGTGCAATTGCTTATTCGTTTACGCTGCGCTTTCCGGAGCGAGTGGCCAGCGTCACCGTCATCGAGGGTGAGCATCCCACTGAAAGTTGGCGTTCGGTGATGCAAGACGCGCTTGATCAATGCCTGATCGAATCGGTCAAACCCGATTTTATGAGCAAGATCAAGGATTCCTATGGTGCCCACGGGGTGCGGCTAGCCAAGGTCGCGCTACGTATTTTGAACACCACTAAAATCGTTGAAGAGCTGCCGCAAAGCCAGCTTGTCGCTGAAGATGCACTGAGTAAAATTGAGGCGCCGCTATTGGCGATTTACGGTGCTAAATCGAATTTGGCGGCGCAGGAACCACTGGTCCGAGCGCAGGTCAAAAAACATCGAATCATTATGGTGCCTGATATCGGTCACACCATTTTGCAAGATGCCGCCAAAACGGTGGAGATCGAAGTGATTGACTGGGTGCGCGCCCACCCAGCGGCCACCGGTTCGGTGGCTCCGCTGCGAATCGCCGAGCCTTCGCACTGAGCGGAGAACTGAAGATGCGAATCCTCATTGTCACCCCGCCGCTCGTCGGGCATATCAGCCCGTTGCTCGGTGTCGCCGCCGAACTCGAAGCCCGAGGGCACCTGATTGCCTGGGCCGATATTGCCGGTTTCCAGCGAAGATTACTGCCACCCACCGCGACCAGCTATCCGTGTCGCAGCGGCTGGCCAGACGATCTGGCACCAAGCCGTCCAGATAACTTGAAAGGGCCCGCAGCGCTGAAGTTCCTCTGGGAAGACATCTTCGTTCCGCTGGCCCGGGGGATGGCCGACGATCTAGCCGAAGCAGCACAGGATTTCCGGGCTGAGTTGCTGCTTGTCGATCAGCAGGCGCTCGCCGGGGCGATCGTTGCAGAGCGACTGGGATTGCCCTGGGTAAGCTCGCTCAGCACCATGGATGAGTTGCTCAACCCGCTCGCGGAACTACCCAAAGTCGCCCAATGGCGTGCCACGCTGTTCGCCGAACTTGCCGAGGAACTGGGCTTGCCGGACGGTGTCATCGGCCCGGCCGGCCCTCCTCATAACTCGCCTTTTAATCCGCTTTTCTCGCCGTTGCTGAGCTTGGCCTATGGCATTGCCGGATTGTTCCAGCGTGGCCCCCTGCCGAGCACGCCGATTGATTTTGTTGGGCCGGTCTTTCGTCCTAACACCGGCGGAGAGGCAGCGGAGCGGTTCATTGATTTCGCTCGCGAAGCCGAAGGACCGACCGCGTTGCTGGCGCTGGGCACCGCGAACGTCGAGGCTGGGGAGAGGTTTCTGAAAACCGCCGCCGAAGGGCTGACCGAGGCCGGTATCAGTACCATTGTCGCTGACCCGAGCGGGGTGCTAACCGGGTTCGAATCGGAGTGCCTGCTCAGCGCACCATTCCTGCCGCAACGGGAACTGCTACGCCATGTCGATGTCTTCATTACGCATAGCGGCTACAACAGTGTTTGTGAATCAATTTGGCACGGTGTGCCGATGGTGCTGGCAGGTATCCGTGACGATCAACCGCTGATCGCGCAAAACGCTGCTGAACACGGCCTGGGCATAGCAGTCAGATTCTCCCGAGCCTCGGGTGCGCAGATTGCCGAGGCAACCGCGCAAGTGTTGGCTGAGCCTAGTTATGCCGAGAAGGTTGAGCTCTACGCGGAGAAGTTTCATTGCGCCGGCGGGGCTGCCGCTGCTGCCGATGCGCTGGAAGGACTTCGCCTCGGCGAGCTGCAGACGGCCCAGTCGAACTCCGCACCAAGCTCAGGAAGCATTCATGATCAGAACCCTACGGTTTGAGCAGCACCTTGATAGCCCGCCGCTCATCCATTGCCCGGTAAGCCTCCGCTGCCTCGCTTAGCGGCAGCTCAAGGTCAAAAACCCGGCCCGGTCGCAGGCTGCCGTCAAGTACCTCGGGCAGTAGCTCCGGGATATAAGTGTGCGCGGGAGCGATGCCACCGGCGACATGGATATTCGTCTCAAAAAGATAGCGCAGCGGCAGTTCCGGACCACCCGCGGGTACCCCGACATAGCCAAGATGGCCGCCCGGTCGCAGCACATGCAAGGCCTGATCCATTGACTCCTTGGTGCCGACACACTCCAGGGCACAATCGGCGAGTCCGCCGAGTAATTGTTTAATCGCGGCGATGCCCGCCTCACCACGTTCGGCGATCACGTCGGTAGCACCGAATTCAACGGCGAGCCGCTGTCGATCAGCGTGCCGAGACATGATGATGATCCGTTCCGCGCCGAGCCGAGAGGCCGCTAGCACGCCGGAAAGGCCCACCGCGCCGTCGCCCACCACCACAACGCTCTTGCCCGGACCCACTTCTGCGGAGATAGCCGCATGATGGCCGGTGCACATCACATCGGCCAGGGTGAGCAGATCTGGGATTAACTCTGCCGGAGGCATTTCCGGGGTGGCGATCAGGGTGCCGTCCGCATAAGGCATCCTGACGTACTCGCCCTGAGCGCCATCGACCGCAAGTCCAAAACCGTCGGTGCCGCCGAAGCCGGTGCCGTGCTCGCAGGCCTGCGTCCAGCCATTGCGACAGTTGACACAGCTACCGTCACTGATCGAAAAAGGTGAAATCACAAAATCACCCGGTTTCACCGTCTTAACCTCGGCGCCCACCTCTTCGACGACACCGACCAATTCATGGCCAATCGGGTGCGGTTCTTTGGTCGCTCGGACGCCGCGGTAGGGCCAGAGATCTGATCCGCAGACGCAGGCAGCCACAACGCGCAACACGGCATCGGAGGGGTGCAAGATCTTGGGCTGAGGCCGCTCTTCAACCCTGATGTCCTGGGGTGCGTGGATCATGGTGGCAAGCATGGGAAGTCCTTAGGGTCTCGGCTGAAATGCTGTTCAGCTGGTAATGCTACTCGCTACTTATCACTCGTTGCTCGGGGCTTTGAGTGCCGCCAGCTTCTGCCTGCCACGGAACTCCCGCGGCGAGAGCTGCTCAAGATGTTTAAAAAAGCTGGAGAAGTTTGAGCTGTCTCGAAAATTCAGGATTTGAGATAGCTCCACAATCGATATTTCCGAGTGAGTCAGGTAGCGCTTGGCCTCTAGATGAACGCGCAGATCAATGATGTCTTTAGGGCTTTTCGCCGCCGAGAGCTGGCAGGCGTTGCGAAGCGTCCGGATCGAGATCCCTAGCTCGGCGGCGTACCAACCAACGCCGCGATGTCGGGCGAAGTTTGTCTCCAGGAGTGCTTGAAATGCTCGGTAATGCCGGTAGCTGCTCGGCTCGCTGGGGGCTGGGTATTCCGAATTCAGGCTGAGGTGTAGCAGGATCGCGGAGAGTTGATGGTGCAAGAGGCCGGCGCGAGCCGGATTGGCCGAGGCCCGGTAGCTCTCCAATAACTTCAGCTGGGTGGTGAAGGCGCCAGCTAACGCCGGGCTGAGTTTCCAATGATTGTTCTCATACGGTGTTGGCAAAGTGGCGAACACCTCGCTACTGAGCGCGTCGGGCCGAAAAAGCACGCAATGACCCTCCACCGCGTCAAGATTTCCCCACTGCAGTAGTTGCCCAGGATGGATCAAGAGCACCGAGTCCGGTGCTAAAGCGAAGGGATGGAAGTCGATCAGCTGGGTCAATGAGCCCTCGGTGAGGAAGAGCAGAATAGCGAATTGTGGTCGCTGCGCACCGCTGAATTCCCCGGCCGGAGCCTGCCGCCGTAGCGTGCTCAGCGGCAGAGCCTCAATTCCGCCAGCGGAGCCACGAGTGTCGTGGAACTCCACTTCACGAGGCGTCCTATTGCCGTTTTTTACCGGTATTTTGCCGATTTCCATCTCAATTATTGAATCATATGCCGAAAAAAGCAGAAGCTGAAGGTGCCGACGGGTGATGAACTTTGTCGGTCGCAACGGCTGAAAAGGACTAAGACAATGAAGAGAAAAGTGATCCGCGGCTTCCGCCCGCTGCTCGGGGTGAGTCTATTGCTGGTCTTGGCTGGCTGCTCTACTACCACCGGAACTGCCACCGGAGCCGATGGCTCCGAGGCGCCAGCAACCGCCGTTTCAACTAGTGATTCGGCGGCGACGACTGATCAGCAGGTGGCGGCGAACAAGAAGGCAGCCCAAGACTTCTACGATCTGGCGTTCAATCAGAAGAAACTTGAGGAAGCGGCACAGAAGTACCTGGCCGCTGACTACCTGCAGCACAACCCTGGGGTCGCCGACGGTGCCGCCGGATTTACCGCGGGCATTGGAGCGTTGCTCAAAGCCAATCCACAACTCAAAGCGACAACTCATCGAGTGATCGGCCAAGCTGACTTGGTCGGTTTGCAGACCGAAATGACCGCCAAGCCCGGTGGCAGCAGCCAGTCAGTGATGGATATCTTCCGTTTTGACGGCCAGGGCAAGATCGTTGAGCATTGGGACGCCATTCAGGATGTGCCGGCTAAAAGCGCAAACGGGCACACCATGTTCGATGGTCCGACCGAGGTGGCTCCGGTGACAGCCTCGGTACTGCAGAAGAACACCGAGACGGTGCGCAGCTTTCTCGACTTAGCCTTCAACCAGGCGAAAGCGCAGCAAGCGGTGGACAACTTTGTCGGCGAACAGTACCTCCAGCACAACCCGTTGATTGCCGACGGTAAGGAAGCCTTTGTGAAGGCCTTTGCCGGCGCGAGCCCATTGACCGGTGCAGCAGCGACTAAATTTCCACGGACCATTGCAGAAGGTGACTTCGTGATGGCGCAGACCTTCGCGCCAGCCGAGTCCGGGGCCGGTGGCTCTGGCTCAATCGACATCTTCCGCTTGGATGCGGACGGGAAGATTGTGGAGCACTGGGATGCCGTACAGGACTATCCGGCTAAAACCGTCAGCGGGCACACCGTGTGGGATAGCGGCAAATAAGCGGCAATCTGCCCGGCAGCACCGGAATTGGGGGTCGGTCCTGCGCAACCTCGGAACCTTCCGCAACTCAGCGAACAGTTAGCAAAACAGTAGGAGAAATCATGCGAATCATTACCAGTGCAATTACTGCCCTAGCCATTGGCGTGCTCGGAGTGGCGGCGGCTCAACCCGCTGCTGCGGAAGCGCCGCAACCAAGCAGCACCTCGGTGCAGCAAGTGGCCAAAACCACCAAAAAACCTGCTCCGAAACCGCAGAGTGTGCCGAGTACGCTGGCTGGTCGTGTGGTGGATGTCAGCTTTGATAACGGTGCTGCCAGTACTTTGACCTTTTCCGCCGACGGTAAGCAGGTCAGCTACGTTGACGTCAACGACGGTTCTGTTTCCACCGTTGCAGTTAGCGTGGTGAAAAATGCCAAGGGTTTGTTCCTGGTGACCTGGTACGAACCGGCCACCGGCTACACCGTGAGCCACCTGCAGAATTACAACACCGGCACCTTGAGCTCAACCTGGACCTACCTGGACCCGGCCACCGGTCAGTACGTGGTGGAGCCACATCAAGGAACGCTCAAATTGCACGGCTAAGCAGCAGCTAAAGGGCCGTTTCGGTGCGTCGCATAAATCTGCGACGCACCGAAACGGCCCTGAAGTGTTTTAGCCCTAAGTTTTACCGACTAGCTACCGCGAACGGTCAGCACCGGACAGTCGGCCTCCAGGATTACCTGCTGAGCCATCGAGCCGAGGAAGAGCTTCATCACAGGTGAACGTTTCCTGGTAGCTAGCACAATGAGTTCAGCCGAGTGTTCGGCGGCGAGTTCTAGGATCTGTTCCGCCGAGTTATCCCGAGCTGGCACCAGTTCAAACTCCAGTCCGGCCGCCCCCAACTCGGCCGAAATCTGTTCGAAGGCTTCGGGGGAGGAGTACACCGGGGTGCCACTGGCATCGCCCTGAGCGCTCACCGCGATAACTCTGGCATTTCTCCAGCGGGCTTGCTGGCTCGCTTCCCGGACGGCGGCCAGGCCGTCCTCGCCTTTCACATGAGCCAAGATGATGGTTGCCATCTGCCGGTCCTTTCTGCTGTCACTAGGGTGCACGGTCTACCTGAATTGGTTCGAACTAGCCTGAACTGGTTTGAATTAGCCTGGCCTAGCGGCCAAAAGGAATAGTGCCGACCAGTACGCCGACCGCTAGCATCACCAGAGAAACCACCAGGGCTCGCCAGAGCACCTTCTTGTGGTGATCGCCGAGGTCAACGTTGGCCAAGGACACCAGCAGGAGGATCGCTGGCACTAGCGGGCTCTGCAGGTGCACCGGCTGGCCGGTGATCGAGGCGCGAGCCATTTCGACCGGCTGGATGCCGTAGTTCTCGGCGGTTTTGCTGAGCACCGGCAAGATACCGAAGTAGAAGGCGTCGTTGCTCATGAAGAAGGTCGCCGGAATGCTAATCAAGCCGCAGAGTACCGCGGTGAAGGGGCCCATTGATGGCGGGATGATATTGACTAGCCATTGCGACATGGCGTCGACCATGCCGGTGCCGCTGAGCACACCGGTGAGTACCCCGGCAGCCATCACCATGGCCACCACAGCCACCACTGAGGGCGCGTGGGCGATCAACTGCTTGGCCTGATCGTGCACCTTCGGGAAGTTGACTAGCAGAGCGATGGCACTGCCGAGCATGAAGACGTAGGGCAGCGGAATCACATCAAGCACCAGCATCACCATGATCAGCACGGTCAAAACGAGGTTGAACCAGATCAACTTAGGCCGCAACGTGGCGCGATCAGGGTCGAGCACGGTATCCGCCATAGTCGAGTCGGCCGGGTCTACCTTCACCTTGACCAGTTGTCCGGCGCCGCCCAACATCTTGCCCAGGCCACCGCCCACCGTCTTGGAGCTGGGGGCGATGGTTTGCCCGGCCCCCGGTGCCCAAGCGATCGGGTCGAGTGCCCGTAGTCGTCGCCGTTCGCTCACCCCGAGCATCCAAGCAAAGCCGAAGGCGACCAGTAGACCGGCAAACAACGAAGGGAGCATCGGCACGAAGATGTCGGTGGCGGAGACCTTCAGAGCGGTGGCTGCACGGATCGTCGGGCCGCCCCAGGGCACGATATTGAGGGTGCCGTTGGCCAGGCCAGCGACACAGGTCAGCACCACGGGGGAGAGGCCTAAACGAAGATAGACCGGTAGCATCGCGGCGGTGGTAACGATGAAGGTGGTCGAGCCATCGCCATCGAGGGAGACGGCGGCGGCTAGTAGCGCGGTCCCCAGCACCACCTTGGCCGGGTCATTTCCGAGCACACGCAGAATAAAGCGCACCAGTGGGTCGAAAAGACCGACGTCAATCATTAGCCCGAAGTAAATAATGGCGAACATCAGCAGTGCTGCCGTGGAAGACAGGCCACCAATCGACTTCATCACCATATCGCCGAGGTTGTGGTCTTCACCCCACAGCAGTCCGCCCGCGAACAGACCAAAAACGGTAGGCACCAGGATCAAGGCGAGGACCGGAGTCATTCGCTTGGTCATGATCAGCACCATGAAAACGGCGATCATTAAAAAGCCGAGAACTACCAGCACGTTATATCTCCCCTTGAGTCCGACGTCGATGTCTGACGGCTATTGGTCAAAATTTCGAGTGATCTGGCTGTTCGAGCGGCCAAATCTTCCGACTTTGCCGTGTTGTTTGACGCTTGATGCCTCGTTCAGCCTTCGCAAGACACTAGTGCATGATCTAGGTCACACTCTGCTTGAGAAGATAAAAGTGAGATCTGCTCCTTTTCGACCTTTTGCGCATTGTGCTCATCGAGTTCTTGGAATGGCCGGAAGTGTTGACTGGTCATTTGCGCCGGGCTGACCGCTGGCAGATTCGCTTTAATGCCGGTTGTGCCGGTAAACTTATCAGGCGCTAAGTGGCGTGGAACTCGGGCAATTGCTCCGGAGGTCGAAAACTCGGCAGCCGGTAGTTAGGGGCTCACGTTGCGCGGACCCTCGGCTGGCCTCTTGATCTGCTTCTGCACGGTAGTGAAAACTCCAATCTGATCTGGCTGGACGCTGCTTTGCGTGAAAAATACACACATCAATGGAGGCAAATCATGGCAGCACACTGCCAAGTGACTGGAGCTGAGCCGGGCTTCGGACATAGCATTTCGCACTCGCACCGTCGCAATAAGCGTCGGTTCGACCCGAATATTCAGAAGAAGCGTTACTGGGTTCCGTCCCTGCGTCGCAATGTGACGCTGACGCTTTCGGCAAAAGGTATCAAGACCATCGACGTGCGCGGTATTGACGCCGTCGTCGCCGACATCCTGGCTCGTGGGGTGAAGCTCTAATGGCAAAAGACAAGGACGTACGTCCGATCATCAAGCTGAAGAGCACCGCGGGCACGGGTTACACCTACGTAACCCGCAAAAATCGTCGTAACGACCCAGACCGTTTGGTTCTGAAGAAGTACGATCCCAAGATCCGCCAGCACGTCGAATTCCGAGAGGAGCGCTAAGAGATGGCTAAGAAGTCGAAGATTGCTCGTAACGAGCAGCGCAAGGTCATTGTCGAGCGTTACGCTGAGAAGCGCCTCGAGCTGAAGAAGGCCCTGGTCAACCCGGAGTCCACCGACGAGCAGCGTGAAGCCGCTCGCCTGGGCTTGCAGAAGCTGCCCCGCAACGCTTCCCCGATCCGTCTGCGTAACCGCGACGTGATCGATGGTCGTCCGCGTGGCACTTTCCAGAAGTTCGGCATCTCGCGTGTTCGGTTCCGCGATATGGCACATAAGGGTGAACTTCCTGGTATCAAGAAGTCCAGCTGGTAAGAGCTTTTCACGAAGGGTCGGTCGCTTTGGCGACCGGCCCTTCGGCTTTTAACGTCCGTAGGCTTTCGACACCTTCGGCTTGGTAAGCCTGAGGTGCCGGTGGTCATTTCTTGATTTCTAAATAGTTAATAAAATGGAGACTTATTTAGTAATATTTCACTTGATTCTCTGTGAAATTGTAATGTTACAGATAATCTTGAGTTCGAGAGAGCCGCTAAGGTGATGAAACTCTGCATCCCACGAACTTTTGCTGAGTGCGTTGCCTCAGGTCATTCATCTTCATTCCTCAAGCCTCGAAATGAATCTCTCGCCCAAGCTGTCGAGACCGCCGATGGCAGGCATCCTCCCTAGAGTGCCTGCCATCGGCTTTTCATAATGCTGCTGAGCCCTGTCAGCTATTTCCCAGTGATCGTGACGGCTCTCTAGGCAGTCAAAATGTATTCAAGATTTCACTAAATAACTTGCCAGCACACCTTTGTGGTCGGTGGGCCACGGGATGTCGGTCAAAATAATCGGATCCCGGCCGCTTTCGTCGACCCGTTGGTTCCTCACGATCGATCCCTTTGGTCCGACCACTTCCGCGCTTGTCAGCCGGAGCCGGGGATCCGGATAGTGAAAGACGTAGTCAATTCGATCGCGTTCATCGGCTTCGGGTGTCCAGGTTAGTTCGCTAATTTCAGCGTTTGGATTGCTAGCAGGCCAGGTAAAGCCGGGATGGCTCGCCGGGTCCGGGTGTCGCAGCCGGTAAGCATCCACGAAGCCGGCGTCTTTGAGTGCTTGAGTTGACCCCCAGCGCAAGGTAACCCCGTGATGGTCGAAAAGTCGCGCGGTGCGTTTGGTCCAATCCAAAGTGGAGGGCTCGTTGAAGTCACCGCCCATCACCACCAGTCGGCCGAGCCGTCGTTCTTTGCGCGCGTCGCTAATGAATTCGGCAATCGCGGCAGGTCGGCCCGAGGCGTCATTGACTCGCTTGACCGCAGCGACGTCAGTGACCGGACCGCTGGGGATCTTGTCCCAGGCGTATTCTGAGAACTCTCCGTCCGGCACTCCCGCCCCGTAGCCGCGAGGTAGGTAAGTGGCATACCAGCGGTATTCCAGATGGGCGGCGTAAGCTGCGATCTCGGTCTTTCCGACAGTCACTACCGCTTTGGTGAGGAAAGGGAAGGTGGTGGTTTCGCCGATGGGGTAGGCGGAGATGATCGCGGTGTCTCCGGTCATGGCGTGCTGGAACGGCAGCCCGGTATCTTTGAGCTTGGAGACAATTTCGGGAGTGGTCTCCTTCGCCTCCGGGATAAAAATAAGGGAGGCGCCGGATTCCTTAATGATGTCCGCGATCATCTGCACGCCGCCGGGGATTTTCTTCCCGCCGTACCAGGCATTGAGCACCAGAACCTTCAAGGTCGCCTGAGGGCAAGAAGCGGCTGAGGCTGAAGGAGCTGCAAAAGACAATGCGCCAACTGCGGCCGCGCTAGCCAATCCTTGGACTACCTTGCGACGTGATATTCCGTTCATGACCATCCTTGGTTGCACGATAATTGCTTGGAGGTTAGCACAACATGCTTAAAGATGATCGTAAATATAATGAAAAAGCTATAATCAATCAGCCGGACGGAGCTCGCTTAGCGTTTACCAGGCGTAGGCCTCGGGGGCGGTGCCGCCGGGACCGGGGAAAATTTCATCAAGTCTTGCGAGCTCAGCCTTTTTGAATTTTACTTTGAGTGCAGCGAGTGAACCTTCGAGTTGTTCAACAGTGCGGGGGCCGATGATCGGGCCGGTGACCCCGTCCTGGGCCAGTAGCCAGGCTAGGCCGACGTTTGCCGGATGCTGGCCAAGCTCCTTGCTGAAGGCTTCAAAGGCTTTGATCTTGTCGCGGTTCTTTGTCAGCAAGCCCTGGCGATAGTCATCGACGCCGCGCACTGCTGACTTCCCCTTTTGCAGCACGCCGCCCAGTAGGCCGCCGGCCAGCGGCGACCAGGGGATCACGCCCAGGCCATAGTGCTTAGCTGCAGGCAGTACCTCTAATTCAAGATGGCGGTTCATTAAATTGTAAATCGACTGCTCGCTGACCAAGCCGAGGAAGTGTCGCGCTGCGGCCGCTTCACTGGCTTGGGCAATATGCCAGCCCGCGAAGTTCGAGGAGCCGACGTAAAGCACTTTGCCCTGCTGAACGAGTACTTCCATGGCCTGCCAGATCTCGTCCCAGGGGGTGTCCCGCTGCACGTGATGGAACTGGTAAAGGTCGATGTAGTCGGTCTGCAAACGCTTCAAGGAGGCCTCGACTTGGCGGCGGATGTGCTTCGCGGAGAGCCCTTCCGAGTTCGGACCTTCGCCCATTGAACCGTAGACCTTGGTGGCCAGCACCACATCTTCGCGGCGGCCGGAGGCAGCGAACCAGTTGCCGATGATGCTTTCGGTGGTTCCCTTCTTATCCCAGCCATAGACGTTCGCGGTATCGAAAAAATTGATACCACGATCGAGGGCGCTGCTCATGATCTGATGGCTGTCTTCTTCGGTGGTGACCGGTCCGAAGTTCATGGTGCCAAGTACTAAACGCGAAACCTTGAGGCCAGTGCGACCTAGGTAGGTGTATTCCACAGTGAATCCAATGCTTGAGGATGGCTTGATGCTCCGGCCCAACTCCTGGGGAGCGGCGCGGCTACTCCGACTCAACTCCAGCCGAGCCGCCCTGTCAACAGTGCCGCCAATCATCCGCGAGTTCGTTAGTTACTCTCGGATTCGCTGGTAATTACTAGCGAATCCGAGAGTTATCCGCGAACTCGGCGGGTGACTGGCGGGCGGTGGGGAGAGAGGTCGACGGGCGGCCGAGTTCTACTCTGAGAGCGAACAAAAGCCTCGAAACGCCGCGAAAGATGAAGAAAACCGCCAATTTCCGGGGAAATCGCCGCGATTTTGCTGGCGAAGTCAGCTAGAACTGGTATGTTTTCGAACAGTGGCTAGAACGAATCCCGTGTTCTAGCTCCATTCCTAGGTCCAGGAGGACATAAATGGCTAAGAATCGTAGTGAGCTTGTTGCTGAGGTTGCTGCCAAGGCTGAGACCAGCCAGGCTGCAGTGAACAACGTTTTGGATGCGGTTTTCTCCGTATTCGAAAGCTCAGTTGCCGCTGGCGAGAAGATCACCATCCCGGGCTGGCTCGCAGTTGAGCGCACCGACCGTGCAGCTCGCACCGGCCGCAACCCGCAGACCGGTGAGACCATTCAGATCGCCGCTGGCCACAGCGTTAAGCTGACCGCTGGCTCCAAGCTGAAGGCTGCCGTTGCGAAGAAGGCTCCGGCCAAGAAGAAGTAAGTACTTCTGAAACTTCACGCAAAGGCGGTTCCCTTCGGGGGAGCCGCCTTTGCTGTTTCCGGGGCAGCAGCATGAGGGCTCCCCGCTGAGCTGGTGGCTGAACAAGGGCGCAGCTGATTAGCCTCGAATCCTTCCATGCCGGAGAATGGAGTGGTGCCTGCTTCGCTGACTAAGACCAAAACGCCGGACGGAATTCGCAACCCCTGGTTGTTGTTGGCGCTCGGAGCTGCAGTGCTTGGCCTAGTGGGCTCGCTGGTCTTCGGCGGAGCGTTAGTCGCCAGTACGCTCCTGGACGCTGGCCCGGTGGTGCGATGGGCCCTACCCACCGCCTTAATGATTCACAATCTGGCCGTGGCCGCGGTCGTCGGGTCGCTAGTTTTCGCGGTGGTTATTCTGCCAAAGAACCGGGTCTCTCAAGGCCGTACTGCCAGCAGTAAAAACACAGACGAACACCCGGCGTTTAGCCGTGCCATGACGCTCGCCTCGCTGGCCGCCGTGGTCTGGACATTGGCCGCCATCGCGGTGTTGATTTTCACCTATCTGAAACAGTCCGGCCTTGCTATCTCAGCAGGCACCGACTTCACTCGCGGACTGGTCTTCTTCATGACCGATATCGACTCCGGCCGTGCCTGGCTTGCGATCTGTATTTTTGCCGCAGTGGTCACCACGCTGTGCTTCGGGGTGCGGGCGCTCACCGGCCTCGGCCTGACACTTGTCCTGGCAGTGATTGGCATGGTGCCGCAGGCGTTGATTGGGCACTCTGCCTCGGCGGCCGACCACCAGGGCGCAGTGAATTCGCTCCTCTTACATATTGTCGGAGTCGCGCTCTGGTTCGGTGGCATCGTGGCGCTCAGTGTGGTTTCTACCAAGTTGCTGAAGCCGGAGGCGCTGACCGGCAAGGTCCTCAAGCGGTTCTCCTCGCTGGCCCTCTTTGCCTTCTGCCTGGTGTTCGCCTCCGGTGTGGTTAATGCTTCGATTCGAGTCACCGGCTGGGATGCTCTCTTCAACTCGCCCTATGGCCAGCTCATCCTGATCAAAGCGGTGGCCACCTTGCTGCTGGGCGCAATCGGCCTGATGCACCGGCAGTGGATCATTCCACAATTGGATAAAGGGGTGAAGAGCGCGAAGCGGGTGCTTTGGCAGCTCATCCTGGTAGAGCTGGTGGTGATGGCCGCTACCAGCGGCGTCGCCGTCGGACTGAGTCAGTCGGCGCCCCCGCAGGTCACCGAGTACGCCCCGAATACCTCTCCGGCAGAGATTCTCTCTGGCTACCCGCTGCCACCTGAGCTGACGCCGATTCGCTGGCTGACCGAGTGGCGGATGGACTGGCTCTGGCTCACCTTCGCGCTAGGTGCCGGGGTGGCCTACCTGCTCGCAGTGCGCAAGCTACGACGCCGCGGCGACAGCTGGCCGGTGATGCGCACGGTGGCCTGGCTGGTCGGCATGGTGGCGATGGTCTACGTCACTTCCGGCCCGCCCAGCGTTTATGGAATGGTACTCTTCAGCGCGCATATGGTTGATCACATGGCGCTCACCATGGTGGTGCCAATTTTCCTAGTCTTGGGTGCGCCCGTGAGCCTGGCGCTTAAAACGCTCAAACCTCGAGCCGATGGCAGCCGTGGCATCCGAGAGTGGATTTTGGTTGTGGTGCACTCCAAGTTCTCCAAGCTAGTCACTCATCCGTTGTTCGCGGCGGCTAATTTTGCCGGCAGTATTGTGATCTTCTACTACTCTGGGCTGTTTGGTTATGCGATGCGTGACCATGTGGGGCATGAGCTGATGATCCTGCATTTCACTATCACCGGCTACCTCTTCGTGCTTTCGCTGATCGGCAGTGATCCGGTGCCATACCGCTTCCCCTACCCGCTACGCCTGCTCTTGCTGCTCGCCACAATGGCTTTCCACGCTTTCTTCGGTGTTGCGATCATGAGTTCTACCACGCTGCTGCAAGCCTCCTATTTCGGGAACCTGGGCAAATCCTGGGGGGTCTCGGCCCTTGCTGACCAGCAAATTGGCGGTGCGGTGGCCTGGGGGATAGGTGAGGTCCCCACCGTTTTGGTGGCGATCGGGGTGGCCCTGATGTGGTCACGATCCGACGCCCGAGAAACAAAACGTAAGGACCGGGCCGCAGATCGGAATAACGACGCCGATCTGACCGCTTATAACGACATGTTTGCCCAGCTTGCTGAGCCGTCCAAGGCGCGTCGGACGGTACCCGTCGGCAAAAACGCTGGTAAAAACACCGAACCGAAGACCACCGATTCTGAGACTTCTGGAGAGAACTGATGTCAGCGACCAGCCCAAGAATTCGTGCCTCCGACCTGGTAGGCCGCGGGTGGCTCAACACCGGCGGGGCAGCACTGGACCTCGAGGCGCTCCGTGGCAAGATTGTGATCCTGGACTTCTGGACCTTCTGCTGCATCAACTGCCTGCACGTAATCGATGAATTGCGCCCATTGGAGGAAGAGTTCTCCGACGTCTTGGTGACAGTGGGAGTGCACTCGCCGAAGTTCGAGCACGAAGCGGATCCTGTTGCGCTGGCCGCTGCCATTGAGCGCTACGAGATTCATCACCCGGTGCTTGATGATCCCGAGTTGGTTACCTGGCAGGCATATTCGGCCCGGGCCTGGCCCACGCTGGTGGTGATCGATCCGGAAGGTTACATCGTGGCCAACCTCTCCGGCGAAGGCCATTCAGCCGGGCTAGCCTCGTTCATTCCGGAGTTGGTGGCGCAACATGAGGCTAAGGGCACCTTGCATCGTGGCAGCGGGCCGTATGTGGCCCCTGAGCCGCAGGCTGGCACGCTGCGTTTCCCTGGCAAGGTGTTGCCGCTGCCCGGCGTCGACGGTCAGCCCGGTAACTTCCTGGTTTCTGATACCGGCCATCATCGCCTGGTCGAATTAGCCGAAGATCTGGAAACCGTGGTGCGCAGTTTCGGCAGCGGCCAGAAGGGGTTTGCCGACGGACCGGCTGAGACCGCGCAGTTCAATGAGCCGCAGGGCATGACACTGCTGCCCGCCGAGCTTGCGGCAGAGCTCGGTTACGAGGTGGTGGTGGCTGATTCGGTGAATCACCGTTTGCGCGGCCTCACCCTCGCCACCGGAGAGGTGCGCAGCATCGCCGGTAACGGGGTGCAGCGTTTGCTCGATGCCGGGCCAGGCCGGGTCAATGAGCAGGGTGAGGGCCTGCTCGGGGTGCTCTCCGAGGACGCGCTTTCAGTGGCGCTCTCCTCGCCCTGGGATGTGGTCTATTCAACGGCGCTCGGCCAGGTGGTGGTGGCGATGGCCGGGGTGCATCAGATTTTCGGTTTCGAACCACGCAGTGGAGCGCTCAGCGTGCTCGCCGGCACTGGGCTCGAAGGACTTTTGGACGGCGCCGCTGACCAGGCGTGGTTCGCCCAGTCATCGGGGATCGCCGAGGACTCGGAGGGGAATATCTGGGTTGCCGATTCGGAGACTTCTGCGCTGCGGGTGCTGCGGACCAAGGGGGGCGCGGTTTCTTCGGTGGAAACCGCCATCGGCGAAGGGCTCTTCGACTTCGGTTTCCGGGACGGTGAGGCCGCGCAGGCACGATTGCAGCATCCGCTCGGCGTTGCCGCCTTGCCGGACGGCTCGGTCGCGGTGGCGGACACCTATAACGGTGCGGTGCGGCGTTACGATCGGGTGAGCAAGCAAGTCAGTACCCTGGCCCGAGGTCTAGCCGAGCCCTCTGACGTGCTGCTCGACGGCGAGTTGCTGATTGTGGTGGAGGCGAATAGGCATCAACTCATCCGCCTGCCGTTGCCTAAGGACGCTCTGCAGGTCGATGAGGGTGCGGCCCAGACGCAGCGACCGACCAGCAATGTCGCTCCCGGCGAGTTCTCCCTTGAAGTGCGTTTCAGCGCGCCCACTGGCCAGAAACTTGACCACCGCTGGGGCGACCCGACTCAGTTGAAGATCTCATCGACGCCGCCTGAACTCTTGCTTTCCGGCGACGGCACCTCGACCGGTCTGAATCGGATTCTGGACCTGAACTCCGAGGTACCGGAAGGTATCCTGCACATCACCGCGCGGGCGGCGGCTTGTGATGGTCCGGAGGACGCCGACGGCGAGATCCCGGATCACGCTGCCTGCCATCTCTATCAGCAGGACTGGGGTATCCCGGTCAAGCTGGTTGCCGGTGGCGATGCTGGTCTGCAGTTGGATCTTCGCGGCATGAAGTAGCGGACGCGGCCCCTCAACAAAGGCCGTCCCCAAGCATCGACCGCCAAGCAACCGAGTGTGCAGATCTACATCTTTTGGCGGTGCTATGAGGTGTAGAACTGCACACTCGATGAGGGCTGATGCGGCAGTGGGAGTCAGCCTGCGCTGATCACCATTGAGTGGATTTTGTCGTGCGCGAGGGTGAAAACAAAGGGGCTGACACCGTTGTAGCCGTTGCCGCCGGTCTTAATGCTGACCAGGTATTGCCCGGGGCTCTGCTCTTCAATGGAGAGTGCCTCCCAGCTGGCTTGCTTGCCAATATTGTCGGTCTGATTCCAGCTGGCAATTCCCGCCGAGCCGTTCAGCTGACGGCCCCAGTCATTGATGAAACCGTCTTCAGCGAAGGCGGCAACGAAACCGTCGGAATCGGCGGCGTTGGTGGCATCGAAGGCCTTCTGGATGGGTTCAGGTAATTCAACGCTCATGGGAATCTCCTTCTAGAGCACCGTCGGGATGCATCCATTAAACCGCAACGAGTTCAGAGATCTGCACGGATTGAGTCATTCAAAGCGTGCAGATCTCCGAACTCGGCGGAGCGATAGGACGAGGGGGGCTTAGAGCGCGCCGCCCGCTGCTTCTGGAGCTGCCGAGTCTTCGCCGCCGTCGCCAATGGTCTCGCGGGCAATGAAGTTCTCGATGTCGAACAGGCTGTCCGCGCGCTCGGCAATGTTGACCAGAGTGCTCATCGAAGCAACTTCCTCGACCTGCTCCTTGAGGAACCAGAGCATGAACTGCTCGCCCAGCGCGTCATTCTCAGCGCGAGCGGTGGCGAAGAGTTTCTCGATCTGAGTGGTGACCTGTTTTTCCTGCTCCAAGGCCAGTTTGAGTGGTTCGGTGACGTCCTTGAAATCATTGTAGACATCGCCGATACCGGGGATCTTGACCTCGATGTCACGGTCGAGCATGTACTGCACCATCATCATGGCGTGATTGCGCTCTTCCAACGATTGCTTATAGAAGTGAGCGGCCAACTGAGGTAGGTCCTGTCCATCGAACCAGACAGATACCGCGATGTACTGCTGTGAAGCAGCGAACTCGTGGCCGATTTGCTCTTGCAGAAGTGTGGTGAATTGGCTCATGTTCCTAGCCTAGTTATTCTGAGTGATTCGCGATAGCAAGCAAAGCCAATCCTCAGTGAGATTAGCCTAAGCTGTCTATTCGCGCTCAACCCAAAGGCTGAGACAGTGACAGCGTGATGGCCATCAGTCGCCGGGCTCGCTGCGCTGCACTGTCGTCGGCCAGTAACTGGATGGACTGATTGGTCGCCATTGCGATTCCCACTAGCTGTTGCACCAGATCGTCGGGACTCAATTCAAGGGCTAGCTCACCCTCTTGCTGGGCCTGCTGCACGTTCTGCCGAAGGAACCCTAACCAGCGTTGCAGTTCGTTAGCCAGTCGGTCGCGCAGCGGCCCGGGTCGACCATCCAGTTCGGTTGCTGCCGCGGTAACGAAGCAGCCGTTCGGGAAAGGGCAATCGGCTAGATAGTCAATCCAAGCCTCGAGGGTGGCCTTGAGCCGGGGTAGGCCGGCTGGGTGGGTCAGGGCGGGTTGCACAATGGCTGCCTCGAATTGTTCGCAAGCTTGTTGCAGAGTGGCGAGTTGCAGGCCTAGCCGATTGCCGAAGGGCCCAATCAGCCCGGCCTTGCTCATGCCCAAGCTGTTCGCCAGGCTGCCAATAGTCAGCCCTTCCAGCCCATTGATCGAAGCCTGCTCGACGCTGAGCTTAATGATCGACTCGCGAGTGTCGTTGGCGGCTATTGCGGAATGTCGAGGGCTCATGGTTGCATCTTAATAGCGAACGGTCGTAAGTTATAATTGAAACGTCGAACGAGGAGCAGCAAATGAGGATCAGACGCTTAGGTTGGGCGGGCTTCGAGGTCGCAGCACAAGGGGAGAGCCTAGTGATAGATCTCTTGCAGACCCCGGAAGGCCTTTTTAGCGGCACCGGGCTTTCGGCACCATTACCGGAAGTGGTGCCGCTGATCGCCAAAAATGCGGCCTTGGCCGGGCTCTGCACGCATTTGCACAGAGACCACACCGACGCGGAGGCGCTCCGTCAAGCGCTCACACCAGAGGGCATTGTGCTGCACCCAGCCTCAATAGGTGGCGATGATCAGGAGAACTTCGGGTTACTCAAGGCGGAGAAGGAACTGGCAGAGAGCGGTCTGCGGCGACGCGAGGTGTCCAACTGGGAAGTTCTTGACATCGGTCCGTTTCGGATTGCCGCGATTCCTGCGGTCGACACCCTGGGCGACCCGCAGGTTTCCTGGGTGGTGGAAGCCGATAATCAGCGTCTGATCCATTTGGGCGACACCATGTTTCACGGCTACTGGTGGCGGGCTGCGCATCGGCACGGCCCCTTCGACGCGGTGCTCACTCCAATCAACGGCCCCACCGTGAGTTTCCCGCATGCTCAGCCAGCGAGCCCATTCCCGGCCACACTGGATGCGGAGCATGCCGCGGTGGCGGCGCGGCTATTACGCGCCAAAATGGTGGTGCCAATGCACTATGAGGGATTCCATCTCGACGGCTTCTATCACACGGTTCGAGACGAGCTGGCTCGGTTTCTGGAAGCTAGTCAAGGGGAAGAATATCGGGTCGAGGTACTGACCCCCGGGCAAAGCCTGCAGCTCTAGTAATCAACCACCGGAGTGACCGTCACGGTATCACCGGTGATGTTCAGCTTGGCGGTGAAGCCGTAGGGCTGCTCCTGATTGATATTGCTGTAAGCACCGGTGCCTAGGTCTTGTTCCTTGTACTGGATCCGAGCCTTCACCATCAGCGGGGCGATTACCCAGCCGCCGTTGTAGGCGGAGATCGAAGCCTTCGGGTACTCAGTAATGGACCAGTCAATCGGACCGCTCACCGCCTGGACGCTGTGATGGCTGAGTGGACAACCGCTGGGTAGCAGTACCTGCTGACTGGCGCATTGATCGAGGTAACTTTTCAACGAGCCGTTTACCTGGCTCAGCAGTTCCGGACTGGGTTCGGTGAGTAGTGCGATCGGGGTTGGGTTCGATTGGGCAGAATCAACCGTTTCGGTGGCTGGCTTCGCGGTGAAGAACTTGTCTTGATAGCCAGCTTGATAGCTACCCGGAAAGAGCACCGCGAAAGTGTTCTTGCCATTGGGCATGGTGACGTCGACGCCGTTGATCTGCGCCTGGTTCTTGTTCACCACCGAGACCTCAAGGGTGGGCAATGAGGTGGGTACAAACTGCCACTTATTGAAGAACATCCACTGCACGCCCGCCGGTTCTAAGGTGAAATCAGTGCTGTGCGGCTCGCCGCCAAGCTGATAGTTCACCGAAACTTTCACCCTGCCACCGGCCAGCATGGTGGGGTTGGCCACGTGTACGTCAGTCAGACCCTCGACGGACTTCTTCAGCGCGTCCCCGTCAAGTAATGCGGGTGAAGCCTGAGCCAGGTTAGCCCGCAGCAGGCCGAGGGCCCTTTCGCCATCGCCGTCCTGCAAGGCCTGCAAATAGTCGCGCACCGCTTGCTGCGGCCCGTACATATTGGCGTTCACCAGCTGGATGGTGATGATTGCCGCAGCGATGGTAAAGAGCAGCCCAAAGAGCCAGCCAGCCGCAGCCCGGACCAGCCGTGAACCTGCGGGATCTTTGTTTTTCGCTACTTCAGTCAAGGGCGAGCGCTATCGACGACGGCGACGCGAGGTGGTGCCAAAAATATCACGCATGATCGAATTGCCCAGCCCGGTGCCCATTGAGCGAACCATTGACTTCAGGCCACCACCGAGAATTCCGCCCAGTGCGCCGGCAATTTCCGCGCCGAAGCCACCACCTTGCTGCTGCGGCTCGGGCAGTTGCGCGGGTGGCGGCGGAATCGGCACCGGTGGAGCCGGCATTGGCGGGGCGGCCTCGCCCACCGAGTCTCCGGTGCTGGGAGCGGCCTTGTTCTGCAGTTTCTCGAAGGCCGACACCGGGTCAGTCTCGGTGCCGTATTTGGCGAGCAGGGGCGAACCGGCAACGGTGGACTTAACCAGATCCTCAGCGCTCGGACCCATCACCGATTCCGGTGCACGCAACCGGGTCAGTGCCACCGGCGTTGGCGCGCCCTTCTCGTTCATCACTGTCACGACGGCTTCGCCAATACCAGCGCTGGTCAGCACTTCTTCCAAGTTGTAATCGCTGACCGGGAAGGTGGAGACAGTCGCTTTCAAGGCCTTGGCGTCATCGGGGGTGAAGGCGCGCAGCGCGTGCTGTACTCGGTTAGCCAGCTGAGCGAGTACATCGGCGGGCACGTCCTTAGGCGTCTGGGTGACAAAGAAAATGCCGACACCCTTGGAGCGAATCAGCCGCACGGTCTGGGTGATAGCGTCCAGGAAGGCCTTGCTGGCGCCTTTGAAGAGTAAATGCGCCTCATCGAGGAAGAACACCAGCTTCGGCTTCTCCACATCACCGACCTCGGGCAAGTCGCGGAAAAGGTCGGCGAGGAGCCACATCAGGAAGGTGGAGAACAGCAGCGGCTTGTCTTGTACGTTGGGGAGCTCGAGGCAGCTGATCACGCCTCGGCCATCCGGAGCATTCCGGATCAGTTCGGCGGTGTCGAACTCCGGCATTCCGAAGAACTTGGTCATGCCCTGGGCTTCGAGTGTGACCAACTCGCGCAGGATCACTCCAGCGGTGGCTTTGGAGAGGCCGCCCAGATTGGTCAGCGCGTCCTTGCCCTCGTCCGAGGTGAGGAACTGGATGACAGCCCGCAGATCCTTGAGGTCGTAGAGTTCGAGGCCTTCGGTATCGGCGTAGTGGAAGATCAGTTGCAGGCTGGATTCTTGCGTTTCATTGAGTTCCAGCACGCGGGAAAGCAGAATGGGTCCGAAGGAGGTGATGGTGGCGCGGACCGGTACCCCGTTGCCGTCGCCGCCAAGCGCTAGGAATTCGACGGGGAAGGCCTTGGCGGCCCATTCCTGTCCCAGGCTCTGAGTCCGAGCCGTGAGTTTATCGCTGCTGGTTCCCGCGGTGGCCAGGCCGGAGAGATCCCCTTTGATATCGGCCATAAACACCGGCACTCCGGCAGTGGAAAGCTGTTCGGCGATCATATGTAGGGTCACTGTCTTACCGGTGCCGGTCGCTCCGGCCACCAGGCCGTGCCGATTCATCATCGCCAGTGGCAGTCGCACCTGTGCGTCTTTATAAACTTCAGCGCCGACCAAGGCAGCGCCGAGCGCAATGGCCGGAGATTCGAAAGTATAGCCCTGGGTGATATTTGCAATAATGTCTGCTGCGCTCTTAGAAGCCATGAAAGTAGATTACCTGCTGCTTTCCTCGCTCGCCGCTATTAAGTCAAAAGGGCCGCCATAATCAGCATGGCTGGTACCGCAATTGCAGTGCTGAGCAGAACTGCATCCTTAGCCTGGTTAATGCCCACCCGATAGCGAGCGGCAATCACATAAACGTTCTGCGCGGTGGGCAAACCAGCCAGTACCACCGCAGCGAATAAAGCCACGCCGTCTAGCTGGAAGGCAAAGCGGGCGAGCAGGTATGCGGCTAGCGGCTGAATGATCAATTTAATTCCGGTAGCGCTCAGCACAGTCATTCTGCCCGCTGGATCGGCCAGCGGTTTAGCGCCAAAGAGCGAGATGCCGAAGGCAATCAGCGCGCAGGGTACTGCGGCACCGCCGACTAGTTCAAAGGGCTGAAAAAGTAGTGCTGCTGGTTTCCAGCCGCTCACCGCCACCAGCACGCCGGCCAGTGCGGCAAGAAGAAGTGGATTGCGGATCACGCCGAGCAGGATTTTACCGATCGGTGCGGATTTCCGTAGTCGTAGTACTTCGATCAGGATGACAAAGAGCGGCTGGTAGATGGCCAATTGAAAAACCACCACTGGTGCCGCCAAGGCTGCATTGCCCAGCACATAGACGGCGATCGGCAGGCCAAGGTTATTCGCGTTCGCATAGGAAGCCGTCATAGCGCCAACGGCTAGTTCGGCGTCGACGGGTTTTCTGCGTAGCAGCCAGATCAGCGTGAAAATCAGCGCTGCGACCAGGGCCGAAGCGGCAACAATCCAGAATGAGGCACCGAAAACGGTATGAAAATCTGCCCGCGAAATTGTCTCGAAGAGCAAGGCTGGGCTGGCCACAAAAAAGGTGAAGCGACTCAAGACTTGCTGGGCGCCCTCGCCAAGTACTCTAAAGCGGCCGAGCAGATAGCCGAGCGCAATGATCAGCCAAACTAACGAAAACCCAATCAGCACGCCGCCCATCGTTCAGGCTCGGTATGTTCGGAGGCTTGGCACTGTCTTAGCGTAATCTCCGATCCTGGGTCGAAGGCTATTCGGTACCACGATGTGGGATTGCTGGCTGCGCCGCAGCAGGGCAGCGCCGCTGCCCCGGTTGAGCAGTATCGGCTGAGTACTAACTACTGAAAACTATCGGTTGAGCGCGAAAGGCGGTTGCGCTAAACCCTCTGAGACGGCTTCTGCCGGATCGTTTCCCAGCTTGAGGAGCCTATTTTGGGCGTCCACGTGCACCACCGTCGGCAGGTATTCCTTGGCTTCGGCCGTCGTCATCTGCGCATAGCTGATCAGAATGACCAGGTCTCCGACCTTGACCAGATGAGCTGCCGCCCCGTTAATGCCGAGCACACCCGAGCCGCGTTCGCCAGCGATGGTGTAGGTTTCCAGCCGTGCACCGTTGGTGACGTCAACAATCGAAACCATTTCGCCAGGCAGGATGTCAGCGGCGTCCAGAAGATCCTGGTCGACGGTGACCGAACCGACGTAGTGCAGATCGGCGTGGGTCACCGTGGCGCGGTGGATCTTTGACTTAAACATGGTTCTGTTCATGGTAAATACAACTCTAAACGGTGCGGGAAAATTCTGTGCTGTCCAGTAATCGGGGTGACTGTGGCTCAGAGTTGTCGATCACCAGTGAGGCCCGGTGCCAGGGTTCGCATTGCGCGAAGTAAAGTCGCTGACCCTGCACGTAGCGCCGCATCGAAGGGTGCTCCGGATCCGGGTTACTGCCGTCTCGGAGCGCCATCCGAGCCGCGGTGACGGTGAAGGGCGCATCCAGGAAAATTGAAAAGTCCCAGAACTCAGCGAGTTCATCGCGATGCAAGAACATTCCCTCAATGATCACGATGCTGTCAGCCGGCGCTTGTCGCTCCGGGAACTCGAGGTAGCAATCCTCGCTCAGGCTGGTAGCTGCTTCGCGATACCGGCCGTTGCCGCCGGCTCGGAACGGGTCGATGACTGAGCTTTGCAGGGCTCGATAGTCATAGCTGTCCAGCCAGAACCCTTCGGGGGACTCCCTGCCCCGGCGGTAGCGAACGGCGCGCAGATTGAGGAACTGGTCGGCGTGGATCAGCACCACAGCATAACCCTCGGCGGTTAAAGAGGAGGCCAACGCACGAGCAAAACTGGTCTTCCCGCTACCGTCGACACCATCGACAGCTAACAGGGTGTAGCTCACCGGTTGGCAGCGTTCAGTTTGCGGCCCAGAATCGCCTGTTCCAGTGCGTCCACCACGTCGGTGCGGGCCAGCGGGTTCCGAATCAAGGTGAAATCGACTTCGCCGACCGGCGGCAAATCGAAACGGCGAGTGATGGAGACCAGGTCTTCAGGGATGAGCGTCGAGGGCATTACGGTAATCCCAATGCCCGCGCGGACTGCGGCAATCACGCCGTTGATTTCCTTGGTATTGCAGGTTATTCGCCAGGTTCGCCCGGCAGCCTCCAGAGCGTCAATGGCCAAGCGGCGACTCAGGCTGGGGCTGGGGTAGGCGATCAGCGGCACCGGGGTCTCCGGGTCGAGCTGGGTCTGCTCCAATCCCACCCAGGAGAAGTGATCGTGCCGGACCACTCGTCCTTCCTGCTCGGTACCTTCAGGGTTATGCGGTTGCTGTAGCGCGGATACCCACTTCACGAACACTAGGTCGAGCTGACCGGCCTTGACCCGGCGGTAGAGCTGATCACTCTGGCTTACGGTGAGTTCCAGGTTGATTTGCGGGTAGAGCTGCCGGAAGTCGCGCAAGATGGTGGGCAGCCGGGTGTAGGCCAGATCGTCAGCGGTGCCGAAGCGCAGTCGTCCGCGCATTGCTGCCCCGGAAAAATAACGGCTGGCGTCATCCTGGGCAGCCAGGATATTCCGGGCAAAGCCAGCCATGGCATCGCCATTATCGGTGAGTCGAACCTCGCGGGTGTCGCGCGAAACGAGCTGGCGTCCCGAGTGTTCTTCCAGTTTGCGGACATGTTGGCTAATCGTGGGCTGGCTCAGGCCGAGCCGTTCCGCGGCGCGGGTGAAGTTCAGTGTCTCGGCCACGGCGAGGAAGCTGCGAAGTTGATCATTGTCGAACATCAGCGCTCCCGTCATGACTGACTCAGTGTCTTCCGATACGGCCCTAGTAATGCTACCTAGTATTGCTACCCACTAATTACAGATCGTAATAGTAGTTATAGGGATTATATGCCTTCCGAATGATGTTTTAGCTGGGTAGCGTTAAAGCATCCCCAACCCAAGGATTTTTCCGTGGCTTCCCCTGCAACCGCCCCTTTGCCCATACAAAAACCACACACCCATGACGAATCCTCGCGCCGGGTAGCGGTGCAGCTTGACCCGCCCGCAGTGAGTGCTGCTGCCCCTGATGCGGCAACTGATCGCGAAGTAACTGATCCGGGAGTGACTGCGCCGATCAGCATTGTGCGGGCGAACAAGGGCTTCAAAGACACCTTCGCGGCCTTCGCGATCCGCAACTACCGCTATTTCACGATGGCTCACTTCGTCGCGGTGATCGCTTTGTGGATGCAGCGGATCGCCCAGGACTGGATTGTGCTGCAACTCTCTGGCTCGGTGACCGCGGTCGGGATTACCGTGGCCCTGCAGTTTGCGCCCACACTGCTGCTCGGACCCTGGGGCGGGGTGCTGGCGGATCGGTTTTCTAAGCGCGCCCTGCTGGTGATTGCCCAATCAGCTGCCGGAGTGCTCGCGGTGGTGATGGCAGTACTTTCCTTGAGCGGCGCATTGCAAGTCTGGCATGTCTATTTAGTGGCTTTCGTGCTCGGGCTGGTCACCGTGGTTGATCAACCGGCTCGTCAAGTATTCGTCAATGAACTGGTCGGGCCGGTTCAGCTGCGCAACGCGATTAGCATTAACTCTTCGATCTTCCAGCTTGGCGGCATGATCGGGCCAGCCATTGCTGGCATTATGCTCACCGCTGTCGGTGGCGGCTGGGCCTTCGTGGTGAACGCGGTGGCCTGTGTCTTCACTGTCACGATGCTCGCCGTGATGAAGGGCTCGGATCTGGTGCGCTCCGCCCCGGCCCCCAGGTCCAAAGGGATGCTCGCCGAGGGAGCAAGATACCTGGTGCGCAAGCCGGCCATTCTGTACTCCACCATTATGGCCAGCTTCGTCGCCGTTTTCGCGCTGAGTCTACCGGTGATGATGGCGGCCTTCGCCGACCATGTTTTTAACTCGGGCGCTGGTGGTTACGGCTTACTCAACACCCTGGTGGCGGTAGGGGCGTTGATTGGTGCGCTGGCTTCCACGCGGCGGCGCGAACTGCGGCTGCGTTCGGTGGTGATCAGCGCGGGAGCCTACGGGGCTGCCCTGGTGGTCGCCGCTTTGATGCCGTCGATGTGGAGCTTCTCGGCGGTCATGGTGATCGCTGGGTTCGCCTCGCTAATGTTCCTTACCGGAGCCAATCAGCTCGTGCAGATCTCCACTAATATGCAGATCAGAGGCCGGGTGATGAGCCTCTACGTGATGGTGTTGATCGGCGGTCAAGCCCTGGGCGGCTTGCTGATCGGCTGGGCGGCCGAGCACCTCGGGCCTCAGCTGACCTTGCTGCTTTCTGGCAGTGTGCCAGCCCTCGCGGCCCTCGTGGTGGGAATAATTCTGGCCAGGCGCGGCGAATTAATGCTCAAAGTGAACTTGCGTTTCTGGCGACCGGCCGACGTGCTGCGCATCGTGCAACGCTAAGTCTGCACGCTGCGGCGGGGAAACGAGAGAACTGGAGCGGGCGACGGGAATCGAACCCGCGTATCGAGCTTGGGAAGCTAGCGCTCTACCATTGAGCTACGCCCGCATAGCATTTTCGGTCAGTACCGAAATATCCCGGAAACCAGCATAGCCGAGTTTTCCCGGTTGCTGGTGCAGCCTGGGTTCTGGGGAAGCGGAGCAGCGCTGCCAGTTACTGTTTAAGCAGCTCGCACAAACTTGCCAAGGTCAGCTAGCGTTGGGCGCAAGAGCGAGCAGGCGAAGGCGAAAACGAAGAGCATAGAGAGCGGGCGGTGACTTTGCGGCGGTGGCGTCAGTCTTTCCGGGACAACCGTGGCCGGAACGGTGAGGGTGAGATTACCAAATTCCGCCGTGGTGATCATCAACTGATATCCACTTCCTGGGGCGATCCAGCGATGCAGACGGTTGTGCTGATCCACGGTATTGGCATGGGGCAGCAATATTTTGGTCTGCTGCGCGATGAGTTGCTGAAGTCCTTCAATGTGGTCACAGTTGATCTGCCAGGCTTTGGAGACTCCCCGGAGCCAGCCGAGTCGCTACCGATGCCGGAGCTAGCGGATTTGTTGGCCGAGTGCCTCGCCGAACGGTCCGGCCCGCAGATCCTGGTCGGCCATTCAATGGGTACCCAGGTGGTTGCCGAAGTCGCGGCACGACACCCGGAACTGGTTTCCCAGCTGGTATTGATAGCCCCGACGGTAAATGCCCAGGAGCGCAGCATGTGGCAACAGACGCTGAGAATGCTGCAAGACCTGTGGGGGGAGTCGCCAATGGTGGGCTTGGTCGGCTTAGTGCTGTATGCAAAGGCTGGTCCGCGCTGGTTCCTGAAGAAGTTCCGCACCATGCTGGAACATCGGATTGAACTGATTGCGCCCCGAATAAGCACCCCGACGTTGGTGATCAGGGGATCGGAGGACTGGGTGTGTCCGCGGGGTTGGGTTCAGCAGGTTACCGATCTAATTCCAGGCGCCATCATGCTGGAGGCTGAGGGTCGTGGGCACGAGGCGATGATCACGGCGGCGGAGCCGGTAGCTCGGATGATTTACGGCTTTGTTCGCGAATGAAATCGCCCAAGCGAGGCGAAGCCGCTAGCTGGAAATTACGCCACTGGAGCGCCGACTATTTGCGGGCCAGCTGGTGGCAGCTGAGTTCTGTTTTTTCTCGGCTCAGCCCGGCAGCTTTCGCGCAAGCCGAGGAAACCCGACCGCTGATCGTCTTATTGCCCGGGGTCTATGAGACCTGGCATTTCATGGCTCCGCTGGCCAAAACGCTTCATGCGCAGGGATACCGAGTGCTCCCGGTGCCGGCGCTGGGACACAATCGGCGGCCGGTTTTGGCCACCGCGCAGCTGGTTGAGCAGTTGCTTCGGGAGTTTGGCATCCGTGCCGAGGCGCAGGGGCGCCGAGAACGGGTGCTCCTGGTGGCGCACAGCAAAGGAGGCTTGGTTGGCAAGCAATTGATGATCAATAACCTGACTGCCTCAGCGCCCGAACCGAAAATTCTTGGTATGGTCGCCATCGCCACCCCCTTTGGCGGTTCCCGGCTGGCGCACCGCTTGCTAGGCAAGACCTTGAATGAGTTCGCCGCGAGCCATCAAACCATCACAGGACTGCAGGCTAGCTCCGAGGTCAACGCGCGAATCATCTCGATCTTGCCTCGTTTCGACCCACTTATTCCTGATAACCCGGGACTTGAAGGCGCTCAAGAGACGGTGCTCCGCGGTTCCGGACACTTCAATGTGCTGGTTGATCAGGAGGCGATTCAGGCAGTGCAAGCCGGGTTGGACTTTCTGCAGGAGCCCGGCGAGTAGCTGACATTTACCTCGATGAGCGAGGGCCGCTCGCGCTTCCATTAATCTCCCAGATAATTTTCAGTCATATTTCAGAAAATTACCCTAAGGTGCATTCTTTTCAATTTAAATATTTGAGTTGCATTTGCCGAATTTCTCCCGCAGAATAAGCATGCAGCTTGGGGGGAGCTGCTTTTCTCCCTGGCTGTGTTTGTCAGTAAATAATATCAATATTGTTAGGAAAGCTTCCTAACTGAGTATTAAAAATCTAGGGGAGAAAATGAAAAAGGTTATTTATCGATCTGGTGTGGCCGGGGCTGTTTTGGTTGCTGCTTCGTTGGCACTTGCGCCCGCCGCTACTGCTGCTCCGGTCGCTACTGTTGCCAAGGTATCGCAGCCTGCGCCGCGGGCAACCATTGGAGATGGCGTGTGGGCGCCGAGTCATGACGAGGCGCTGGCTATTATTCCGCTGTGTCAGCCGCTGAAATTGCTGAGCTGGCTCAATGCGAACTTTACCGATCACGGCAAGGATATTGCTAAGTACCTGACCGAAAATCCGGCGGCTCTGGCTAAGGCTTTGCTCAGCCTGAACCCGGCCGAGGCGTTGAAGCTGCTACTGAAGGATTTCCTGCAGATCCCGGTTTACGCCATCAATGACACCACTTTTCACATTCCGGCGACCCTTGGCGACATTCTTTCTTTTTGTGCCTCGGCACGTTCATAGTCGCTAACTCGGGGTAATGCCCAGCAAAGTGTTGTCTGGGCGGAAATTTCTGCCCAGACAACACTTCTAACGATAGGAGTAAATGTGGTTCAAGGAGTTAGTCGCCGAGGATTTTTGGGGGCATCAGCAGCAGCTGGTGCATTTGTTTTTATCGGAGTGGAAACTCCTGCGAGTGCTGCCGAGGGTCTGGCCGATTTTCCGGCCGCTGTTCCGGTGCATCGCGAGGTTTATCGAAACTGGGACGGCGTGGTGGTCACCGACGCACTCTGGACGTGCGTGCCGCGTCAGAGCGCGGACGTCGTCGCGGTGGTGAATTGGGCGCATCAGCACGGCTACACGGTGCGTGCTCAAGGCTATCGACATACCTGGTCGCCGCTGACCGTGGCTACCGGCACTGCCGCCGATAGCAAGGTGATTCTGCTGGATACCACCAAGGCGTTAACCGCAATGTCACTAGTGGGCAGCCGGCGGGTGCGAGTCCAGGCCGGTGCCTCGATGGAGAATTTGCTCTCTTACCTCTCGAGCAAGAATTTCAGTCTGGTGGCGACTCCCGCGCCGGGCGGAATCACCGTGGCCGGGGCGTTGGCTATTAATGGGCACGGCACGGCGCTGCCAGCGCTCGGCGAGAAACCGCTCCCGGGGCAGAACTTCGGCACCGTAAGTAACCTGGTGGTGGAGCTCACCGCAGTGGTTTGGGATCAGGCATCCGGGCGATACCAGGAGCGGACCTTCAGCCGTTCTGACACCGAATGTAAAGCTTTCCTCACCCACCTCGGCAGGGCTTTCATCACCGAGGTGGTGCTCCAGGTGGTTGATGACTACAACATTCGTTGCCGGAATCGGACAGACATAGCCAGCAGTGAACTATTCGCTGCTCCGGAAGCCGTGACGGATCGTTCATTGAGCAAGCTCATTGACGCCTATGGCCGGGTTGGCATCATCTGGTACGCCTTCACCGATCGGCCTTGGGTGCAGATCTGGGAACCCAGTCCGAACCGGCCACTGCTCTCTAGGCCGACCTTGACGCCCTATAACTATCTCTTCGCCGATAATCTGCCTACCCCGGTGCCACAGTTGCTGGGACAGTTGGTCGCCGGGCAGGACTGGGTAGCTCCGGCTTTCGGTAACGCTATTCTGCTCGCCACCGATACCGGTCTGACCGCGCTCGGTGCCCGGGATATGTGGGGTAAGTCGAAGAACTTCCTGAATTGGGTGAAGCCAACCACGCTGCGAGTGACTGCCGGCAGTCACGCGGTGGTGACCAGTCGGGCGAACTTACAAAAGGTAGTGCACGATTTCACCAGCTTCTATTCCGCGAAACTCGCCGAGTATCAAGCGCAGGGCAAGTTCCCGGTCAATAGTGCCCTGGAGATCCGGATCACCGGCGTTGATGATCCGACTCAGATCGATGTCCCGGGCGCGGAAGCTCCAGCGCTCTCTGCCGCTCGACCCGTGGAAGGTCATCCGGAATGGGACATCGCGGTCTGGCTCGATCTAGTCACACTGCCTGACACCCCGCATCAAAATGAGTTCTACTCCGAACTGGAGCAGTACTTCAGGAGGCTGCCCGCGGAACTCGGCGTCGCTCGCCCGGAATGGGCTAAGCGGTTTGCGCATACCCCGGCCGGCGCTTGGACCGATACCACAGCGATGCAGGACGAGATACCGGCAACCTTGCCCGAATGGGACTGGACGGTCAGCACGCTCAATAAGTACGATCCGCACCGCTTATTCAGTAATCCGCTGATTGATCAGTTGCTGAACTAGCTTCACAGCCACGCGGCCGCCGTGGTTCGTGCCAAACAGCACGAACCACGGCGGCCGCGCCGTGAAGATCTTCAACTTCCGGGGATCATCGGCCGCTAGGATTAGCGGACGTTGCTCTCGGTAAGCAGTTGTTCAACCAGGCCCCGCAGGTCGATAGGCAGCGGATCAAACCAATTAGTGTTTGCACCCAACAACCCAGCGGCCCGGTAATAGTAAAGACCAGGGACTGCGGTGGCGCCGTTGTGGTGCTGGATCTGACCATCCCGATCGACCACCTCCGGACCGAGCCAACGATAGTCAGCGCGTAGGCCGGTGGCCCAGATTACACTGCTAATTCCGCTGCCGAGCAGATCGAGTTCCGGTGGTTCCACGAGTGCCTGGCGCGCTCGGCCCCGGCCTTCCTCCGGTGCTTCGATTCCTTGTTGCTGCACGAAGACATCGACCAAGTCCTTGAAACCGTTATTGAAGGCTTCGGCGGCTTCTAAGGAATTGTTAAGGCCGGAGCTGAACCGCGCTCGGCCGCCCAGAAGCTGCTCGATTCGGCCGTAGAGCTTCATCCCGCGTTCGGCGAAGTCGTAGAGATTGATATCGCGCCCGCCGTCGCGACCCGTGACGTAGGGCGAGGTGGTGATCTGCCCGCGGCCCAGCGCTTCACTCAGCAGTCCTGCTCGCCAGATCTGGTCCAGCCAGTCCAACACATCGCGACCTCGGTAGAACCGGGAGACCCGGACCGCGCTGCCCACCGCGAGGTGGACCTCCCGGCCTTCCAGCATCAAGTCCTCGGCGATTTGTGCACCAGACTGCGCCGAGCCAACTACCAGTACGGCGCCCGGCGGGAGCTGGGCGGCGTTCCGGTAGTCGAGGGAGTGGAATTGCTTGATCTCAGTAGGCAGCTGGGCGGCGTAATCGGGGATGCGCGGCAATTGGAAGGCGCCGCCGGTGCTGACCACCACCGACCGGGCGCGAATATCGCCCTGATTGGTGCGCAGCAGCAGGCCATCCTCGTCTTGTTGCACCGACTCGACGTCAACACCTTCCCGGAGGTCGGCGTCGACCAGTCCGACGTACCCTTGTAGCCACTCGCAGACCTCGTCCTTGGTCATGAAACCGTCCGGGTCCTGCCCCTGATAGTGATAACCCGGCAGCTGACACATCCAGTTCGGCGTCACCAGGGTGAAATTATCCCAGCGCAGCTGGTGCCAGGCGTACATGGCGCTATGCCGTTCCAGGATGGTCGCCCGGAGGCCGCGCTGCTTTAGTTCCCAGGCCAGTGAGAGGCCGGAGTGGCCGGCGCCGATGATGACAATCTCGTGCTCTGTGGGTGTTTCGGTCATAGCATCCTCCGCCGTTGATTCTGATTCGGACCAACCACACTCTAGAGCCGAAAGTGTTGAGAATGGTTCTCTTGTGGGAAGTGCCACAAACTGCTGATTTGACGGGGTTTTTATGCCCTTGCGATTCTGAATTCAGGGCACGAGGAGGCTGCGGCGTACCCTGGTGAGGTGACTGTCAAAAAGAACACCCGAAGTCTGGAATCCGGCATCGAGACTGATTTCCGAGACAAGATGAGCTACGGCAGCTACCTGGCCTTGGACGAGTTGCTCAGTGCACAGCATCCGGTGAGCGTGCCGGAGCATCATGACGAGATGCTCTTCATCATTCAGCACCAGACTTCTGAGCTGTGGCTTAAATTGGTGCTTCACGAGCTACGCACGGTGCGGCTTTCCCTGCAGCAGGACGATTTGCGGATGGCGATGAAATGCATCGCCCGGATCAAACACATCCAGCGCTCACTGACCGAACAGTGGAGTGTGCTGGCCACTTTGACGCCCACCGAATACGCGCAGTTCAGAGGCGACCTGGGGGCTTCCTCCGGATTCCAGTCCTATCAATACCGCGCGGTTGAGTTCCTGCTCGGCAATAAGAATGCTGGCATGATCAAGGTTTTTCGAGGTGATCCAGAAGCGCAGGAATTGCTTAGCTCGGTGCTCGCCGAGACCAGTATTTACGATGAGTTCATTCGTTTACTCGCTCGAAGGGGGTTTCCAGTCCCGGCCGAACTGCTTGACCGAGACGTGACTAAAGCTCACGTCTTTTCCCAGGATCTAGTGGAGATCTACCGAATCGTTTACGAGAACACCGAGGACTACTGGGATCTCTATGAGGCCTGTGAGGAGCTCGTTGATTTGGAAGATAATTTCCAACTCTGGCGGTTCCGGCACATGAAGACGGTGTTGCGCACCATCGGGATGAAAACCGGCACCGGTGGTTCCTCGGGCGTCGGTTTCCTGCAACGAGCGCTGGAACTTACCTTCTTTCCGGAGTTATTCGCGGTGCGCACCGAAATCGGTCAGCCGCAGGTCGATCCGAAATAGGCTAATTTATAACTGTGCTGATCTCAGACCGCGATATTCGAACCCAGATTGACGCCGGACGCATTGTCCTGGACCCCTTTGAGCCCTCGATGGTGCAACCTTCGAGCGTTGATGTGCGGATCGATAAGCTGTTCCGGCTTTTCGATAACCATAAGTACGCGCATATCGACCCCTCAGAAGAGCAGCCCGAATTGACCCGTTTGGTTGAGGTCGCTGATGACGAGCCGTTCATTCTGCATCCGGGCGAGTTCGTCCTCGGGTCTACCTACGAGACGGTCACCTTGCCGGACGACGTCGCGGCACGGCTGGAGGGTAAATCCTCGCTGGGGAGGTTGGGGCTCTTGACGCATTCGACCGCTGGGTTCATCGACCCCGGGTTCTCAGGCCACGTCACCCTGGAGCTTTCCAATATGGCGACCTTGCCGATCAAGCTCTGGCCGGGTTCTAAGATTGGTCAGCTGTGTTTCTTCCAGCTCTCTTCACCCGCTGAGCACCCCTATGGCTCCGGTGAATACGGCAACCGTTACCAAGGTCAGCGCGGCCCGACGGCGTCCCGTAGCTATCTGAACTTCCACAAAACCCAGATCTAAGCGCCCCGGGCCTCGTGGCGGACACAGCGCTCCGCCCGTCTCCGCCGGCCCTCGTCACCCGCCGAGTGTGCAGTTCTACACGGTTTGAAGTGGTTTTAAGATGTAGATCTGCACACTCGATGAGAATCATGGCGTTGAGCGGACTTTGGTCTGTGGAAAATCCCTCGGCGTGCTCTGCGAGGTTTCATGATGGGTGAATGAAAACTCCTGGCAAGTTACCACGAGATCTCTCTGGTCGGTCGTTCACCCTCGCTGAGGCTGCGGGGCTGGGCCGCGGACGACTGCAGGGCAAGGACCTGCTGATCGCCAGCCGAGGAATTAGGGTTCCCTGGGGCGTCGAACAAGACTTTCAGAGGGCCGTTGCACCGCTGTTTAAACTCTCACCAGAATCGGTAGCTTGCCTGGGGACGGCGGCACGGTTGTGGCGATTACCCTTGCCTGCTTGGATGCAGGGTGAACAGCGATTACACCTAGCCCGAGTGAACTCCTCTACGGTTCCGAGGCGCTTCGGGGTGGTCGGACACCGTCTGCGGCTCAGCGAGGACGAGATCTCCGCTAGCTCAGGCATTCCGTTGACGGGCCGGTCTCGGACGTGGCTGGATTTAGCGGCGTTGCTCTCCATCGAGGAACTGGTTGCCGTTGGTGATGCTTTGGTCAATAGTCATCGCCGCGCGTTCGGGCCGACCAAAGCTGCCTGGGTTGATCTTGCCGATTTAGTCGCCGTGGTGCGTCGGCATTCAGGGGCGCGAGGAGTACGTAATGCTCGAATTGCGCTGGCCCTTGTTCGGGTGGGGGCAGATTCAGCCCCCGAAACCTACTTGCGGCTGGCGGCATCGCGGGTGGGGCTGCCGGAGCCCGAATTGAACGTCGCGATTCTCGACGAATCGGGATGCGAAGTTGCCTGGCCAGACTTAGCTTTCCGGGAGTTTCGGGTGGCGATACAGTACGACGGCGCGCACCACCTGAGCGTCGAGCAACAGGCATCCGACGCTCGGCGGGACAACGCGAGCGCTGCTGCCGGTTGGATATCGATTCGGATAAGCAGAGCAATGGTTCAAGAACTCGGCTACCAAGGTGTGATGCGCCAACTAGTCCCGATCTTGCGCGCCCGCGGCTGGGAAGCCTCGCGTCGAGTGTGCAGATCTGCATCTTAAAACCGGGTCAAAAGGTGTAGATCTGCACACTCGACGGTGGGAGCGGCGGGCGTGGGGCGACGGCGGGCGTGGGAGCTTAGGCCTGGGCGGGGCGGTTGACCGGGATGAGGAGCAGCAGACCCGCCAGCAGCACGATGGCGATGCCGATAATGCCGAAGCGCTGGCTGCCGAACCAGGCGATGAACGAAGCAAAGAGGATCGGTGCGATGAATGACGCCGCCCGCCCGGTGGTGGCGTAAAGCCCGTACAGTTCACCTTCGCCTCCACGCGGGGCCAGGCGCCCGACGAAGGTGCGGGCCGAGGATTGTGCTGGGCCGACAAAGAGACAGAGCAGTAGGCCGAAGATCCAGAAAATCGTCTTCCCGGAGCTGAAGAACAGCACCACGGCAGAGACCAAGAGGCCGATCAGCGAGATCACGATCACCGTCTTCGGGCCGAGCCTATCGTCGAAATACCCAGCGGAGAAGGCGCCGATGGCCGCCACCACGTTGCCCGCGATAGCGAAGATCAGCACATCACCCTTAGCGAAACCGAAGGTGCCGACCGCGATCACCGCGCCGAAGGTGAAGATCGCGGCCAGGCCATCGCGGAAGATGGCACTGGAGATCAGGAAGTAGAGGGTGTGTCGACGATGTTGCCAAAGCCGCGCAATGGTGCGGAACAACTCACGGTAGGAGGCGAAAAACCCGATCTTCGGAGTCGTTGGGTCCGCCTTGTTTTCCGGGATGGCGAACAGCACCGGAAGGGAGAAGACAGCGATCCAGGCCGCTGAGAACAACGCGACAACGCGGTATTTGAAGTTCTCATCGGAGATACCGAAGAAGCCAACCTCGGGGGATAGCAGGCCGTAGTACAAGATCAGTAAGGCCACAATGCCGCCAAGATAGCCAAAAGCCCAGCCGATGCCACTGATCCGGCCGATGCTCTTCGGCGTGGATATCTGCAGCAACATCGCGTTGTAATTGACCGAGGCTAGCTCCGAAAAGACATGGCCCAAGGCCAGCAGCACGCAGCCCAGCAACAAATACGACGGTTCGGGCAGTACGAAGAAGCAACTACCGGTGAGCAGCACCACGACCAAGGTGTTTATACCGAGCCAGAGCCGGCGTCGGCCGCTATGATCGCTGCGCTGACCGGCCACCGGTGCCAGTATGGCGATGAGCACGCCGGCAATGCCTAGGCACCAGCCCAACACTTGCGAGGTGTAATCGGCGCCGCCGAAGATATCTGTGGTGAGGTAGAAAGCAGTGAAGATGAAGGTGGTCATCACCGCATTGAAGGCTGCCGATCCCCAATCCCAGGATGCCCAGGCCAGCACTTGCCCCCACTGACTTTTCGGCCGGGTTGGCACCGATTCGGCTATTGTCGTCTCGCTCATACCGTGAATGCTACCGCCGGGCTGAGCTAAGTCGAAGGTCTGCTGCGGATAACTCTTGGCGAACTCGGAGGTAATTCGCTGAGGCAACCCATTGATAGAATGGATAATCCGACCGACCGAATCCGACAGGTGGAGCCGATCGTGCTAGTGATCCTTGCCATTCACTTTGTGGTGGCATTTATCGCGCCTTTTTTCTTCCGCTGGCTCGGCCGCAATGGATTTTACTTGCTGGCCGCCGTGCCGGCCGGTTCGTTCATTTGGCTGCTCAGTCAGCATGACGCCGTTTACGCCGGGAATTACCCCACCGAAACAGTGCAATGGATCCCGGACTTCGGGATGGAACTCGCCTTTCGGATGGACGCCCTGAGCTGGGTTGTTTCGCTCCTAGTGCTCGGCGTCGGCGCTTTGGTGCTGGCCTATTGTGCGCGGTACTTCAAGGCGAACGACGAGGCGTTCCAGGCGCACGGCGGCGGCTTCGGCGCGCAGCTACTCGGCTTTGCCGGGGTGATGTTCGGCCTGGTGATCTCCGATGATCTGATCCTGCTTTTCATCTTCTGGGAACTCACGACCATCCTTTCCTACCTGCTGATCGGCTACTCGCGCACCCGCATTGCCGCCCGCCGGGCCGCGCTGCAGGCGCTCATGGTGACCACTTTCGGTGGCTTGACCATGCTGCTCGGCCTGATCATGGTTGGCCAGAGCGCAGGCAGTTACCGGATCTCCGAGATCCTACAAAACCCGCCGAGCGGCACCGTGGTCGATATCGCTATCTTGCTGATCTTGGTCGGTGCGGTGAGCAAATCCGCCCTGGTGCCATTCCACTTCTGGCTGCCCGGCGCGATGGCTGCGCCCACCCCGGTCAGCGCCTATCTGCATGCTGCGGCGATGGTCAAGGCGGGTATCTACCTCATCGCGCTGTTGGCGCCGGCCTTCTCTGAAACGCCGTTCTGGCAGCCCAGCATTATGATCCTCGGGCTGGGCACCATGCTTATTGGCGGCTGGCGGGCGCTCAAGCAGCACGACTTGAAACTCATTTTGGCCTATGGCACGGTGAGTCAACTCGGCTTCCTAACACTGGTTGTCGGGTTGGGCACTCCCTATGCCGCCATGGCTGGCATTGCCATGCTGCTGGCACACGGACTGTTCAAGGCAACTCTCTTTCTGGTGGTCGGCATTATTGACCACCAGACCGGCACCCGAGATATTCGCAAGCTCTCCGGAGTTTTTCGCTCTGCTCCGGCGCTCGGTGTGGTCGCTGCGATAGCTGCAGCCTCAATGGCCGGCCTTCCGCTGCTTGCCGGTTTTGTTGCTAAAGAAGCCGTACTTGAAGCCCTGCTGAAGCTCGGCAACCCTTGGCTGCTGGCCGGAGTGGTGATCGGTTCAGCACTGACCTTCGGCTATAGCGCCAGATTCCTCTGGGGCGGTTTCGCCCGCAAGCCGAAGGGGATGGCGACCGCCTTCAAGAAGGTGCCCGCCGAATTCTTGGCCGCTCCGGCCATCCTGGCCGTGCTCAGCGTGCTCTACGGCCTCTGGCCTGAGCCGGTGCAGCAGTGGACCGAACCGTATGTCGAGCAATTCTCCGCGGAGGCGCATCCGCACCTCGCGGTCTTCGCCGGGTTCAACGCCGCGTTCGGGCTGAGTGTCCTCGCCATCATTTTGGGTGCGCTGCTTTTCCTGGCTCGGGAATGGGTCGAGCGAGCGCAGGACCGGCTTTACCCACTAATCGACGCCGAAAAGGGTTATCGCAATATTATTGGCGCGCTCGACGATGTGGCGGTCTGGATCACCGGCCGCACCCAGCGTGGTTCCTTATTCTTCTATCTGGCGGTGATTCTCTCCACCGCAGTGGTGGTCAATATTGTCGCCGTCATCCTGAGCGGTCGGCCGCTGCCGGAGATGTATCTGATCGATCCGGGCTCGCCAGCCCAAGCCATCGCCGCACTGATTATCGTGATTGGCGCGATCGCGGCCGCGCGAGCCAATAAACGCTTCCTGGCCGTGCTGATGGTTTCGGTCACCGGTTACGGCATTGCGCTGATTTTCGCTTTCCAAGGTGCACCTGATCTGGCACTCACCCAGATGCTGGTGGAATCGATCATCTTGGTCGCCTTCGTGCTGGCGATGCGCTCGCTACCGCCAGAGTTGCGGAACCGGACCACCGGTTCGCACCGGCTGATCCGGATGCTGATTGGTATTGCCTTCGGTGCCACCATGGTGGTGGTAGCGCTGATCACCCTCGGCTCCCGGGTCGATCTGCCGGTTTCCTTACAGTTCCCCGAACTGGCTTACAGCCAGGGTGGTGGCTTGAACATTGTCAATGTCACCCTGGTGGATATCCGTGCTTGGGACACCTTCGGCGAAATTTCGGTGTTGGCGATTGCGGCCACCGGTGTGGCCAGCCTGATCTTCGTGCACAACCGGGGACGCGCGCTGCCTCGCGCAGCGGGCGTTGAGAGCGGCAGCGTGGGCCGCCGCCAGGAGCGCCCAGAGGACGGCAGCCGCGATGCTGCGGCTTTGAAACTAGCCCGTCGCTTTGCCACCGCGAGTCGGGACGCCTGGTTGGTTGCCGGGCGCACGCTGGCACCGGAGCGACGCTCGATCATCTTCGAGGTAGTCACCCGATTGATCTTCCACTCGATGATTATCTTCTCGGTCTACCTGCTGCTGGCCGGTCACAACTTCCCGGGCGGCGGTTTTGCCGGGGGCCTGCTGGCAGGCCTGGCCCTGACCATCCGGTATTTGGCCGGTGGGCGGGTGGAGCTGGCTGAAGCCACCCCGATCAGTGCCGGTGCGCTGCTGGGCTCGGGGCTCGGTATTGCCGCGCTGTCTAGCGCCTTACCGTTGTTCTTCGGCGGCCAAATCTTCCAGAGCTTCATTATCGACTTCAGCCTGCCAGTCTTTGGTCAGATCAAATTTGTCAGCTCGACCCTCTTCGATATCGGGGTGTACCTGGTGGTGGTCGGGCTAGTGCTCGATGTACTGCGCAGCCTGGGTGCGGAGATTGATGAGCGGGAAGAACTTGGCACCCTTGAAGAGCAGGAGGTGCGGGCCGAATGAGCGTGAATCTGACCCTGCTCTTGGTGATGGGGGTGCTCTACGCGGTGGGCATTTACCTGCTGCTGGAACGCAGCTTGACCCGGGTATTGATGGGCCTCATGCTGCTCGCCAATGCGACGAATCTGTTGCTGCTCACCACCGGCGGTTACGCAGCGCTGGCACCGCTCTTCGACAAAAATATTCAGCCCGGGGAATATAACGATCCGCTGCCGCAGGCGCTGATCCTGACCTCGATTGTGATCTCCTTCGCGGTCACCGCTTTTATGCTCGGCATTATTTATCGGACCTGGATCTTGGCCCGGCAAGACGAAGTGCAGGATGACCTCGAAGACCGCAGGGTGGCTAACCAACCCAGTTTCGACGCCGAAGAAGACGTCGAAATCCCGCTGGAAACTACTGAGTTCGACGAGACAACGCAAGGGAAGGGGAAGAAATGAATTTCACCGATCTAACCCCCTTGGCCGTCGTCTTGCCGATCTTCGGCGCGGCACTTACCTTCTTGCTGATCAGGCACCCCAAGGCACAGCAAACCGTCAGCATAGCGCTGCTCAGCATCACCTTATTGCTCGAGATTTCACTGCTCGCCCAAGTCTGGAATGGCGGCACCGTGGCGGTGAAACTCGGCGCTTGGATGCCGCCCTTTGGTGTTGTGCTGGTGGTGGATCAGTTCTCCTCGCTCATGCTAGTGGTCTCCTCCGCCGTCGGCCTAGCGGTGTTGATCTACGCCACCGGGCAGGGCGCGGCGGACGGCGATTCGGAAGGCCCGGTATCGATCTTCCACCCAACCTATCTGATTCTGATGGCGGGGGTTTCCAACGCCTTCCTCTCGGGCGACCTGTTCAACCTCTACGTTGGCTTCGAGATTCTGCTCACCGCTTCCTATGTGCTGATGACCTTAGGTGGCACCGGCCCGAGAGTGCGAGCCGGGGTCACCTATGTGGTGGTCAGCGTGGTCTCTTCCTTGCTGTTCCTGATTGCCATTGCGATGATTTACGGCGCCACCGGCACCATCAATATGGCCGATCTAGCGGTCAAACTTGGCCACCTCGACCCTGGCACGCAAACCGTATTGCACCTGATGCTGCTGATTGCCTTCGGCATTAAAGCCGCTGTCTTCCCGCTCTCCTTCTGGTTGCCAGACTCCTATCCAACGGCACCCGCCCCGGTAACGGCGGTGTTCGCCGGCTTGCTGACCAAGGTTGGCGTCTATGCGATGGTGCGCACCGAAACGCTACTTTTCCCCACCGAGGATCTGAATAATCTGCTCATGGTGGTGGCGCTGCTGACCATGGTGGTCGGCATCCTGGGCGCGATCGCGCAGACCGATATAAAACGTCTGCTTTCCTTCACCCTGGTCAGCCATATTGGCTACATGGTGTTCGGCTTGGCCCTGTCTTCCAAGGTCGGACTGGGTGCCGCGGTCTATTACGTGATTCATCACATCACCGTGCAGACCAGCCTGTTCCTGGTGACCGGGCTGATTGAGCGGCGTGGTGGTACCACCTCGATCGATCGCTTAGGTGGCTTGGCGAAGCTGTCTCCTTTGCTTGGTTTCCTGTTCTTCGTGCCGGCGATGAACCTGGCTGGCATCCCGCCGTTCTCCGGCTTCCTGGGCAAGGTGGGTCTGCTGCAAGCGGGTGTCAATCTGGGTACCCCGCTGGCCTGGGTGCTGGTTGCCGGTGGCGTGGCGGTCAGCCTGCTCACCCTGCTGGCGATCGCCAGGGTCTGGAATCGCGCCTTCTGGCGGCGACCAGAGGACGCCGAGTTTCCTGATCCGGCGCTGCTCGCCGGATCCTCGGGCGATACCAAAACTACATTGCCTCGGATGATGGTTGGACCGACCATCGGACTGGTCGGGATGGGCCTGTTGCTGACAGTCTTTGCCGGGCCGCTGGTTCAAGTGGCCGATGCCTCGGCCCAGGAGATGCTGCAGCGCACCAGCTATGTGCATGCCGTGCTCGGCGATGAGGGCGTTAGCGCTCTCGAACAAAATACCGCAGCGGAGGTGAAACGATGAGCCGGAAACGGATCTCCTTTAAGCAAGAACTGCCGCTGCTGATCTGGCTGGTGCTGGTTTGGGCTGCGCTATGGCGGGATTTCAGCCCGGGTAACTTGATTTTCGGCGCCCTCATCGCGCTCATAATCACTCGGCTTTTCTATCTGCCGCCGGTGGAGTTGAGCGGGCGGTTCAACCCGATCTACTTCCTCGAGTACATCGGGGTGTTCTTATGGCATGTGGTGATCGCGAGCGCCCAGGTGGCTTATTTCGCCGTCGTCCGGGGTCCTCGAATAACCAATGCGGTGGTGGCCGTTCGGTTGCGGAGTCATTCGGATCTTATGGTCACCGCCACCGGCCACGTGATCTCGCTCATTCCGGGTTCACTGGTGATTGAAGTTGACCGATCGACCTCGACGCTCTATCTACATGTGCTCAACGCGAGTACTCCAGCGGAGGTCGAAAAAGTGCGCAGGGAGGTGCGATCAGCCGAGGCCTGGCTGATCCGGGTGATGGGCAGTAAAGCCGAGCTTGCTGCGCTACGGGCCGAGACTGCTGATCGTCCGGCCCGCCAGGCTAGGAGCAGCCAATGATGATTTTTGGACTGCCGCTAATGACCGCGGTGCTTTGGCTGGTGGGAGCGGTGCTGAGCCTGGCCGCGCTGGGTGCGATCTACCGGATCGCGGTCGGGCCGTCATTGCTCGATCGGGTATTGGCCGCCGACGTGCTGCTCTCCATCTTCTCTGCGGCATTGGCAACCGATATGGCCCTGAACAAACATTTGAATAATTTGCCCTTATTGGTGGCCTTGACAGTGATCGGCTTTATCGGCTCGGTGACAGTGGCCCGCTATGTCTCGGATCGGAGGAAGAGTTGAGTTTCAATGACATCATCGATCTGATCTCCGCAATCTGCATTGTGGTGGGCGTACTGCTCTCGTTGGCGGCCGCCGTCGGCCTGCTTCGCTTTCCCGATTTAATGAGCAGAATGCATGCGGCTACCAAACCGCAGGTTCTGGGGTTGTTGCTGCTGCTTTTAGCGGTGGCGCTGCAAATGCGGCAATGGCAGGTGCTGCCAATCTTATTGATCGCCTGGATCTTCCAGTTACTGACCGTTCCGGTTTCGGCGCATATGGTGGGCCGGGCTGGTTACCGGACCAAGCACCTGCACCGGGAGACGCTGAGCCAGGACGATCTGGACGAAGTGGTTGAGGCGGCGGCCCGAAAAGAACGAGCAGAATAGACGTCATAGTTGACTATGACGAATTATGTCGTTGTGAGTTGCTGAACCGGTTGAGGTAGGGTTACTCGGGTAGCTAGGGGACTCGTGGGGACGAGTATGGGCAAAAACGGGGATTTATATGGCACAGCTGGGTCAAAATTTAGAACATAAGCAAGGCGTCTCGGGGCGGCACTTGCGGAAACGGCGAGCACGGTTCGGGGTGAAGAACCTCATCCATGCGGCAGTCGCCACAACGGCCGTGATGGCGCTGGCCTTCGGTACTGTGCTGGTTGCGCCGGCGATTCAGCCCTCGGTGGCTGCACCCGGGGTGGCTCCGATGGCGCTACCGCCCGCCACCCAGAACCCGAGCAGCTGCCCGACGCCGATCACGCTCGCCAACGGTGACTTTGAGCAGCCGGTGATGACCGGTCAGTGGACGACCTATCCGCAGGCCTCGGTGCCGGGTTGGAATACCACCGCGCGTGATGGGCTAATTGAGTACTGGAAGAGCGGGTTCAACGGCGTGCCGTCCTACTCTGGCAGCCAATTTGTTGAACTGAACGCCAACTACGCCTCGGCGCTCTACCAGGACATTGCCACCACCCCGGGCCAGACCATTCAATGGTCACTGGCGCATCGCGGCCGCCAAGGCACCGACGTGATGGCGGTCAAGATCGGCACCACCAGCAACCCGGTCGAACAGCAGAGGCTCAGCGATGGGACGACCTGGGGCACCTATTCTGGCACTTACACGGTGCCTGCCGGTCAGACCACCACCCGTTTCCAGTTCGAGGCGATCTCCTCCGCCGGTGGCAACGCCACAGTCGGTAACTTCCTGGATGCGATCCAGTTTGGCAACGCTGCCTGCCTGATCGCGAATAAAACGGTCACTAACCTGAACGGCAATAACCCAGCCAAGGTCGGCGACGTGCTTGAGTACAACGTTGCCGTCAATAACGGCGGTGGAATTGACGCACCCGAGTCGGTGCTGCAGGACGTGATACCGGCTGGCGCTCAGTACCAGCCCGGTTCATTGAAGATCTCTTCAGGAGTTGGTGCAGGGTCTTATACCGATGCGACGGGTGACGATCGGGCCGAATACAGCGCGGCGAGTAATACCGTTAGCATTCGCCTGGGTACCGGTGCCACCGCTTCGACCGGTGGCAAGATCGCGCCCGGCACCAGCACCACAGCCACCTTTAGGGTGCTGGTGACCTCAGCTGCTGCTGCCGGTGAAATCAATAACAAAGCAACAGTTAATTACCGTGACACGCTGACCAATACAGTCAAGACCTCTACTTCGCAGACAGTGCAGACCCTGGTGGCTGCGGCTGCGGATCTGCAAATCACCAAGGCCTTGGTAACTCAAACCCCGGTCGCCGGAAGCCCGATTCAATACAAACTGACGGTGACCAATAACGGCCCTCAGGCTGCCACCGGAGTCACCGCCGTGGACGCCTTGCCGGCCAGCATCACCGGTGGCACAGCTCAGATCGACGGTGGCGCTAGCTGCGCCGTGAACGGTCAGAGCATTAGCTGCGCGATCGGTAACCTCGCGGTGGGGGCGAGCCAGACGATCACGGTCAATGGCACGGTGGCAGCGGCCACCGCGCCGGGCAGCACGGTGACTAATACCGCGACGGTGTCCGGAAATGAATTCGACCACGTCCCGGCGAACAACACCGCCACCACCAATACCGTGCTGCTTAACCCGGCGCTCACCGTGACCAAGACCGCCGGGGCACTGCAAGACACCAATGGTTCCGGCCGGGTCGATGCGGGGGATACCCAGCTCTACAACTTCGTGGTGCGAAACACCGGTAACACCGTGCTCAACTCGGTTTCGGTGACCGATCCCAAGATCAGCAACGTCTCCTGCCCGGCAACCACGCTGGCGGTCAACGCCAGTATGACCTGTACTGGCAGTTACCAGCTGACCCAGAGTGATATTGACGCAGCCTCTGTGACTAATAGTGCAACAGCTAAGGGCACGCCACCCGGCGGCAGTGCTGTCACCTCTCCGCCCAGCCAGGTGACCACTCCGATCACGACGCCGAGCACGCTCAAGCTGACCAAGACCGCCGGTGCAATCACAGACGCTAATAACTCAGGCCGCACCGATGCTGGCGATACCATTGCCTACACTTTTGACCTTGAAAACACCGGGGCGACCACGCTGAACACCCTGAGTATCAGCGACGCCAAGATCCCGGGGGTGAGCTGCCCGGTAAGCACCTTGGCGCCTGGCGCTAAAACCAGCTGCACGGCTACCTACACGCTAAAGCAGTCTGATATTGACGCCGCTAAGGTGGATAACTCCGCCACCGCAAACGCTAAGAACAGTAGTGGCCAGTCGGTGGTATCGAATACTTCAACCGCCAGCAAGCCGTTGCCGCAGGTCTCCAGCTTCAGTTTCGTCAAGTCCGCGAGTGCGCCGGTGGATAGCAATGCTTCTGGGCGTTTGGACGCGGGCGACAGTATTGGGTACAGCTTCAAGTTCACCAACACCGGCACCACCACGCTGACGAAGGCGACTGTTGCTGACTCGCTGCTCGGTGCGGTGACTTGCCCAACCGCTCCGCTGGCACCGGGTGACTCCATCACGTGCACCGCGAACTACACCATTAGCCAGGCCGATATGAACGCTGGCCACCGGGCCAATTCGGCCACCGGTGCGGTAACCAAGCCGGATAACAGCAGCTCAACTTCTGCCCCGAGCACCACCGATACGCCGTTGACTGGCGTCGGCTCGCTGACCTTTGATAAGCAGCAGGGCACGCCGGTGGACGTCAACGGTGACGGCAGCATCGGCAAGGGGGACCGGATCCCCTACACCTTCGTGGTGACCAACTCCGGCTCGGTGACGGTGACCGGCGTCAATGTTGTCGATAGCAAGGTCAGTGGAGTGAGCTGCCCGCTGACCACGCTGGCCCCCGGACAATCGACTAGCTGCACCGGCTCATACTTGATCACTCAAGACGACGTAGATTCAGGCAGCGTGCGCAACACCGCTCATGCCAATGGCAAGGACCCGAAGAACCAAGACGTGAACTCGGCAGAGGACTCCACCAGCCTGGCCATTGTGCAAGCGCCGAAGATCAGCTTGCTGAAGAAAGCTGGCGATATCGCCGATACCACTGGCGATGGCAGCACCGGGGCGGGGGACACCCTGAGCTACAGCTTCACCGTGACCAACACCGGCAACGTCACCGTCGACACCGTGACGGTTGCCGATCCGAAGATCCCCGGCGTGAGCTGCCCCAGCGCCCCGCTGGCGCCCGGTGAATCAGCGACTTGCACCGGTTCTCTGGTGCTGACCCAGGCTGATTTCGACGCCGGCAAGGTAGACAATAAGGCCACCGCCAGCGCCAAGAGTGGTGGCAGCACGGTGACCTCAAACGAGTCCGTCGAAACCAAGCCGCTGCCCGTGGTGGACGCCATTTCGATTAAGAAGAGCGCCGGTACCCCGGTCGATGCGAATAGCAGTGGCCGGATCGATGCCGGAGATACCATTGCTTATAGCTTCCTGGTGACGAACACCGGCAACACCACGCTGACCGGCGTGCTGGTCAGCGACCCGAAGGTCACCGGCCTGCAATGCCCGAGCACCACGCTGGCGCCGGGCAAATCGGTGAATTGCACCGGGACGCACACCATTAGCCAGGCCGAGGTGGATGCTGGCAAGGCAGATAACTCCGCTACCGCCACCGGAACTCCGCCGGGACGTGGCGCGGTGACCTCTCAGCCCAGCACCACCTCCACACCGATCACTCAGGTTGATTCGCTCAGCCTGGTCAAGGATTCGACCGGTCCGGTGGACTCCGACGGCAATGGCAAGATCAATGTCGGGGACACCGTTCCTTACACCTTCGTGGTGAAGAACACCGGCACCTCAACGCTGCAATCGGTACGGGTTCAGGACAATAAACTCAGCGCTAATTGCCCGGCGGGTGCGCTGGCGCCCGGTGCCAGCGTCACCTGCACCGGTAGCTACACGCTGACGCAGGCGGACCTGAATGCGGGCGTGGTCAATAACACCGCGACCGCCTTCGGTACGCCCCAGGGCGGACGCCCCGAGGTCCCCTCCAATCAGTCAAGCAAGAGCGTGGTGGTCCCGCAGCTTCGTAGCATTAGCTTGCTCAAAGAAGCGCAGGCCGTTATTGATAACAACAACAATGGTCGTACCGATCATGGCGACTTCATCCCCTACACCTTCAAGGTCACCAACACCGGCACCGTGGCATTGAACACCTTGGCGATCAATGATCCCAAGGCTGGTTCGGTACAGTGCCCAGCAACTGACCTAGCTCCGGGCGCCACCGTGACCTGTACGGCTACCTACGAGATCTTGCAGGCCGACGTCGACGCCGGCAAGGTCGTCAACGAAGCAACCGCGACCGCCAAGGACTCCGCAGGAACCACCGTGACCTCGAATAAGTCTTCGGTGACCACCCCGATGAGCGTGGTCGCCTCAATGACCTTCGATAAGCGGGCGGCAGCACCTACTGATGTGAACGGCAATGGAGTGACCGACGCGGGCGACACCATCGCCTACACCTTTGAGGTCACCAATAATGGTGCTGTCACCTTGAACGCGCTCTCCATTGTCGATCCGAAGGTCGGTCAGGCGAGTTGCCCAGCCGGTCCACTAGCGCCCGGCCAAACCCGCTTGTGCACCGCGACTTACACGCTCACTCAGGCGGACGTTAACAGTGGTTCAGTGCAAAACACCGCACACGCCACCGCTACCGATCCGACTGGCGACACCGTCGATTCACCTCAGGACAGCACCAATACGCCGATCCTGCCGCAGACCGAGCTGGCCCTGCAGAAGACTGCGGGCACCCCGCAACCAGCGCCGGGTCAGAGCACTGTTGGCGCGGGCGGCACCGTGGAGTACACCTTCACGGTGAAAAACAACTCGACGGTGACGATTAAGAACATCGCGATCAGTGACCCGCTGGTGACGTCGGTGATTTGTGATGTCACCGAGCTCGACCCGGGACAGAGCGCGATCTGCAAGGGCACGTATGTTCTGCAAACTGCCGATTTCAATCGCGGCGAAGTGCACAACGTGGCTACTGCCAAGGGCACCGCGCCGGATAACAGCGCGGTGGAATCATTGCCAGCAACCGCAAATGTGCCGCTGGTTCAATTGCCCAGCCTCTCGCTGGATAAGACGGCCGGAGCAATTCAGCACCAGAACGGTGGCACCACCATCAAGGCTGGTGACTTGGTTCCGTACACCTTCAAGCTGAAGAACACCGGCAACACCACCTTGCACCTACTCGGCGTGAACGATGGCCTGGTTGGATCGGTGCAGTGTCCGGTGGCTGACCTGCAGCCGAACGAGGAAACCAGCTGCCAGGCGCAATACGCGATCACCCAGGCGGACATCGACGCGGGCACCATCGTCAATAAGGCGAAGGCTTTTGCCACCCCGCCCGCCGGTGGCCAGATCACCTCGCCCGAGGATTCCGCCGTCGTCGACGCCAAGGGCGAAGGCAAATTGAGCCTGAGCAAGGAAGCGAACGCGCCGACGGACAGCAATGGCAACGGCCGGATCGACGTCGGGGATACCGTGAGCTACCGCTTCGTGCTCCGTAACGACGGCAATGTCACGCTGAGCAACTTCGCGGTCACCGACCCGAAGATTGGTGCGGTGAACTGCCCGGTCAACACCCTGGCGCCCGGGGCGAGCACCACCTGCACCGGCAGCTACCTGCTGACTCAGGATGACTTGAATGCGGGCAAGGTGGATAACACCGCGAGCGCTACCGCCAAGGACCCCTACGGCGGAACCATTGATTCCGGCGATTCCACCGCCACCGTCCCAGTACCGCAACAGAACTCGCTGACCATTAAGAAGTCCGCTGGCCAGTGGAATGACGCCAATAACAATGGCCTAATGGACCCGAACGAAACGATTCCCTACAGCTTTGTGGTGACCAACTCGGGTACCACCACGCTGAGCGGCGTCGTAGTCAATGACGGCCTGATTCAGAACGTGAACTGCCCGGCGACCACTTTGGCCCCCGGCGCCAGCACCACCTGCACCGGTACCTACACCCTGAAGCAGGAAGACGTCGATAAGGGCTTTGTCTTCAACTCGGCGACCGCGACGGGCACCACCCCGAGCGGCGGCAACACCACCTCTCCCGGCAGCGAGGTAACCACCCCGATTCCGGCGAAGGCCGAACTCGTCTTCGACAAGGCAGCCAGCCCGGTCAAGGACGCCAATAGCTCCAACCGGGTCGATGCTGGTGACGTGATTAGCTACACCTTCACGGTGACCAACCAGGGCAACGTCTCGATCGATTTCCTGGCGATCAGCGACACCATTATGAACGGCATTAGCTGCCCGAAGGACGTGTTGGCTGCCGGCGAGACCATGGTCTGCGTCAAGGACTACACCATCACCGCCGCCGATCTGGATAACGGCAGCGTGCAGAACACTGCCTCCGCGAGCGGGCTCGACCCGAGCGGTAAGACGGTGAAGTCCAATACCGATAGCACCACGACGGCGCTGACTCCGACCGTCGGATTGACGGTTGAGAAGAGCGCGGCTGCGCCAGTGGATGTCAATGGCAACAGCTTTGTCGATCGCGGCGACACGATTGAATATTCCTTCAAGGTCACCAATACCGGCACCGTGACCATGAAGGGTCTGACGATCAATGACCAGCTGCTCGGCAATGCGCCGATCAGCTGCCCGGTGACGGATCTGCCCGCTGGTGACTCAACCACCTGCACGGCGAGCTACACCATCGGGCAGCACGACGTCGATGCGGGCAAGGTCGTCAATAAGGCCACAGCCACCGCAACGCCACCCGGAACCGATGTGCCGGTCATCTCACCTCCTAGTAATGAGGTAACGGTGCCGATCGCGCCGAACAACCAGCTCGGCATCGTGAAGAAGGCCGGTGCGCCGCAGGACACCAATAACAATGGTCAGATTGATCCGGGCGAGACGATTGCTTACACCTTCACGGTGACCAACCTCGGTACCACCACGGTGAACTCGATAGTCATCGTCGATCCCTTGATTCCGGCCAATAAGATCAACTGTTCGGTCACTACGCTGGCCCCACAGGGCGTCGCCGAGTGCACCGCCAGCTACTCCATCACCGCGCAGAATCTGGATGACGGCCTGGTCAAAAACACTGCCATCGCCCAGGGAAAGGCGCCGAATGGTTCGACCGTTGAATCGCCGGGCAGCAGCACCGAAACACCCCTGGTTGCTGCCGATAAGCTCAGCCTTAGCAAGGCTGTGGTGAAGCAGGCGGGCAAGGACTATCAAGACGCCAATGGCAACGGCCTGCCCGACGTCGGCGAGACGATTAACTACAGCTTCACTGTGCAGAACACCGGTAACACCAGCCTGGACAATATCGCGGTTACCGACCCGAAGCTGCCGTTGATCAACTGCCCGAAGTCTTCGCTGGCCGCTGGTGAAACCATCACCTGTCAGGGCACTTATGCCTTGACTCAAGATGACATCAACGCCGGGAAGGTTGATAACCAGGCCAAGGTCTCGGGCACGCCGCCGCTGGGACGCCCCGCGGTGAACGCCGATAGTAATCTGGTCAGCACCCCGTTGCCGCAAGCCAGCAACGTCAGCCTGGTTAAGACGCTGCAGAGTCATGACGATGCCAATGGCAACACCCTGACCGATGCTGGCGATTCGCTGACTTACAAGTTCGTGGTCACCAACACCGGGAACACCCGGGTCAGTGAGCTCAAGATCAACGATGAGTTGATTGCCGACATCAGCTGCAACCCGACCACGCTCAACCCGGGCGAGTCCGCTGAGTGCAGTGGCAGCCTGACCGTGACTCAGGCCCAGGTCAACGCCGGCAAGGTGGTCAATAGGGCTACCGCGACGGTGACCGGACCCGAGGGAGTGAAAACCTCAGCGCCGTCGGAGGCTACCGTACTGACCGATTCGAAGGCACTGGTGAAACTAGTCAAGTCGGTGAAATCGGTCGAGGACACCAATAACAGCGGCGGCATCAATGCCGGCGACACGGTGAACTACTTGTTCACTGTTAGCAATGAAGGCACCCTGACGCTGAGCAATCCCAAGGTTATTGAGCAATTGCCCGGCGTCACAGTGAGCTGCCCGAGCGGTGAGGTGCAGCCGGGGAAGAGCGTCGACTGTGAAGGCAGCTACACGCTGACCCAAGCGGATGTGAACGCTGGCAAGGTGACCAATACCGCGACCGCCACCGCGACCGCGCCGGTGCCCGGTTCTGAGCCAGCTCAGACGCAAACCGTGACTTCAAACGAGGCCCGCGTGGTCCGCGCACTGCTTCGGGATAATCATCTGGAACTGGTCAAAACCGTCACCGGAATTATCGATGTCAATGGCAATGGCAAGACGGATACCGGCGACCGGATCAATTACGCACTTGTAGCCAGCAATAAAGGCAATACCACGCTGAAGAACGTCAAAATTGTGGATCAACTGCTACCCAATCTGAACTGTCCGGCGGTAACCCTCGAGCCCGGGGCGAGCACAGAGATTTGTTCGGGTAGCTACACCCTCAAAACATCCGATGTGGATGCGGGAATGGTGACCAACAGCGCTACCGCAACTGCGACCGCACCGGATAACTCGACGGTCAGTAGCAGTGCCTCGGTCAATACACCAACCGCAAACGATGGAGCGCTAAGCCTCGAGAAGAGGTACGATCCGCCGGTCGATGCGAACAACAATGGTCAGATCGACGCGGGCGAAAAGGTTAAGTTCAACTTTGTGGTGTCCAACACCGGTTCGGTCACGATCAATGGCATTGCACTCACGGACAAGATGCAACTGGAAAATCTGGATTGCAAATCTACCGTGTTGGCTCCCGGCGAATCGATGAATTGTTCCGGGATCTATACGTTGACCCAGCAAGACATCAACAACGGTAGCGTCAAGAACGTCGCGGTAGTCAATGGCAATAAGCCAGATGGCTCGGCGGTTGCTGAGGCCACCGCCGGGGTCACGGTGCCGCTCGATCAGAAGCCCATGCTGGGCTTTGTAAAGCAGATCGCGGGCACCCACGACCTGAATAACGACGGCCAGCTGGCCACCGGGGACAGCATCGACTACAAATTCACCGTGCAGAACACCGGCAATGTGCCGGTCACCGCGGTGAGTGTTGCCGATGGCAAACTGACCGCGGCCGGGGTGCAGATCTCCTGCCCGAGCACCGAGCTCGCGCCCGGCGAGAGCGTTGACTGCACCGCGACATACTCGATCACCCAAGCTGATACTGATATCGGCGAGGTAGTGAATACCGCGCAAGCCACGGCGCAGCACGGCGAGACGAAGATCGATTCGGTGACCTCAACGGCAACCCAGCCGCTCACGGTGCGTGACGGCCTCAGCCTGGAGAAGAAGATCGGCCAGACCAAGGATCTGAACCGGAACGGAAAGCTCGACGCCGGGGACAGCATTGAGTACCTCTTCACCGTAAAGAACACCGGGACTCGCACGGTCACGGGCGTCGCCGTGAACGATCCACTGGTGAAGGTCAGCTGTGCTGCGGCAAGCTTGGCAGCGGGTGCTAGCACCGACTGCAGCGCGCTGTACACGGTCACTCAGGCCGATGTGGATGCCGGGGCGGTCAAGAACACTGCGACCGCTGGCGGCAAGACGCCGGACGGCAAACCGATTGTCAGCGATCCGGACTCGGTGACCAAGAATTTGGATCCGACGTCTAGCCTGCAGCTACTCAAGAAGGCCGGAGCGGTACAGGACGCCAATGGCAATGGCCGGAAAGATGCTGGAGACACCATTGTTTACAGCTTTACGCTGAGCAATACTGGCAACACCACGCTGCTCAAACTGAGTGTCACCGATCAGCTGCTCAGCAACGCTGGGGTCAAGCTGAACTGCACGGTGCCTCAGCTCGCACCGGGCAGCTCGGTGACCTGCACCTCGGATCCCTACCGGATCAGCGCCGCTGACGTGGCTGCCGGAGCCGTCTTCAATACCGCCACCGCGACCGGAAGCAGTAACGGCAAATCACCGGTTGTCTCGCCGCCGTCGAGCGTGAAGACCGCGCTGGACCCGAAGACCAAGCCGCTACCGAACACCGGTGTCGACAATATCTGGCTCTTCGGTGCAGGCGGAGCGGTGCTCTTGATCGGCATCCTGCTGGTGCTTTTCGCAGCACGCCGCCGGAAGAACAACTCCTAGGAGATTATGAAATACCGAGTTGGAAAAGACAGCATCCCGATGAGTAAGGGCGGTCTGCCTGGCGCTGGCGGCATCGCCAGCATTGCGGTGGCGACGCTGACGGTTCTCGGTTTGGCAGCTTGTACCCCAGGGGAGTCCAAGGACTCGAACTCCAGTAGTGCACCGAGCAGTTCGAGCGCCCAGGCCAGTCAAGGGCTGATCTCTCCGCAGTTGCCCGAGATTCCAGCGCTGGACGGTGCCAAAGGTATCCGGGCCAACACCACCTTGGCTCAGTGCTCCACCAAACCGGGCGCCGTTTCTGCGAGTGGCAAGGTGAAAAATTCGACGGCCGAAACCGCTGATCTGGTGGTCACCGTGGATTGGGTGACGGCGAGTTCGGATGTGATGGCGCGCGGCGTCGTGGTGCTCAAGGGCGTCCCAGCCGGTGAGAGTAAGGACTGGAAAGTCAACGCTCAGCTGTCCTATCAGCAGCCGGTCAATTGCATCTTGACCGCGCAAGCTGGAACTCTGAAGTAGGCTGAAGACATGAATCTGTTGTTCAAACTTTTGGCCGCGGGAATCAGCTTCGGCGCCGGCTTCGCCGCGAATAAGCTGGTGGACACGATCTGGACGAAAACCACCGGGAATGCGCCGCCCAAGGACGGCGAGAACCTGGAACATAGCCTGCGTTCCGCGCTGACCTTCGCGATCGTCTCAGCTACGGTCGCCGCGATCATCCAGACCCTGACCGGTCGAGGCGCGCAGCGCGCCATTGCCAAGTTCAATAAGTCCCGGGATCTGACCTAAGCAGCTCCTCACCCAGTCACCTCGTTCCACCGGCCGAGTGTGCAGATCTACATCTTATGACCCTGTTTTAAGATGTAGATCTGCACACTCGGTGTGGGTTAAGTCGGTGTAAACTTAGACAGCAAAGTTACGACAGGGGAGCGCCGCCGCGAGGTGGGCGCTGAGAGTGCGGATAACCGCAGACCCTCGAACCTGATCCGGTTAGTACCGGCGAAGGGAGTCGAGCGCTCTTCGGCGTGTGAAAGCCCGCCGCCCCTCCTGAAAAGGAGGAAGCATGACTAGTACAACCTCAACCCCAGTTAGCTACCGCTGGCGAGTAGTGGATATTGTGGTCGCCGCGGTGATTGCGGTCGCCGGTGGCGTCATTTTCTGGGCCTGGTCGGCTCTGGCCACCGGAATTAGTGTGCTTTCCGCCGGATACCCGCCGCTCAGCGCGCTCTGGTCCGGTGGCTGGTTCATCCCGGCGGTGCTCGGCGGGCTAGTGATCCGCAAACCTGGCGCGGCACTGTTCTGCGAAATGGTGGCCGCAACCGGCGAACTCATTGCCGGATCCCCCTATGGCGGCACAGTACTGCTTTCCGGCATCTTGCAAGGCCTGGGCGCCGAACTCGTCTTCGCTGCTTTCCGCTACCGTTCCTGGCGGCTTCCCGCCTCGGTGCTGGCCGGAGCGGCGGCTGGCCTCATGTGTGGCATTAACGACTGCTTCCTGCTCTGGGGCTGGAACATCGAATACACAGCTGATTTCAAAGCCGTCTACATCGTCTTCTGCATGATTTCTGGCGCCGTGATCGCTGGACTGCTCTCTTGGCTGGCTACTCGCGGACTCGCGCGCACCGGGGCGTTATCAAGCCTGGGAGCCAGGAACGCGCATCGGGAACCGATCGTCTGAGCGTGCCGGCAACCAGATCTGGCCCGGCGCGGATCACGGCGGAGAACTGGTCTTTCCGCCGCGCCGATCGTGCCGCAGCCGTGCTGCACGGACTTGACTTCAGTATTGCGCCCGGTGAACGGGTACTGCTGCTAGGCCCTTCCGGTTCGGGGAAGTCCACTCTGCTGCACGCCTTAGCGGGTGTGCTGGGAGACGGCGATGCTGAGGAAACCGGCACCCTGGCCCTGGACGGCACACATCCCAGGGCAAGCCGTGGCCGAGCCGGATTGATGCAGCAAGACCCGGAGACCCAGGTGATCTTGCCCCGGGTTGGTGACGATGTCGCTTTCGGCGCGGAGAACCTCTCGGTACCGCCCGAACAGATCTGGCCGCGGGTCAACGACGCGCTGCGCGCGGTCGGCCTCGATCTGCCGCTTGACCATCCGAGCAGTTCGCTTTCCGGTGGTCAAAAACAGCGGCTGGCGCTGGCCGGAATTCTGGCCATGCAACCCGGATTGGTTCTACTCGACGAGCCAACCGCCAACCTGGACCCCGAGGGCGTACTCGAGGTGCGCGACGCTGTTGCCAGCGCCTTGGCTGATCGCTCGGCCACCCTGATCGTGGTGGAACACCGGGTGGAGGTCTGGCGTGACCAGGTTGACCGAGTTCTGGTGCTAAATGCGCAGGGCGGTTTGGAAGCTGACGGCACTCCTAGGGAGGTGCTAGTAGCGAGGGGCGAAGCCTTGGCTGCGCAAGGTATCTGGCTGCCCGAGCATCTGCCAGAGCTGCCGCCGTTCAACTCGACACCCGGCCGGCAGCTGATGACTACCGAGTCCTTAGCAGTAGGTCGCAGAGCTGTTGCTGCCGCGCAGGGCTTGAACCTGGAAATACAGGCCGGTCAGGCGCTCGCAATTACCGGACCGAATGGCAGCGGTAAATCCACCCTGGCGCTCACCCTTGGCGGCTTGCTCAAGCCGATTTCCGGTGTGTTGAAGGCGGAGCCGGAACTCGCCGATGGCCTTGGCGCTCAGCCGAGGAGCTGGAAAGCCAAAGATCTGATTGCTCGGATTGGCAGTGTCTTCCAGGAACCGGAGCATCAGTTTGTTACCGGAAATGTGCGCGACGAGCTTGCCTTCGGCCTGCGACATCAAGGACGCCGCGGCACCGAAAAGGAGGGCGCCGAAAAGGAGTGGGCCGCTCGAGTCGATGAATTGCTTGAGGCCTTGGGCCTGGCTGACTTTGCCGAAGCGAATCCATTCACCCTCTCCGGCGGTCAAAAGCGCCGACTTTCGGTGGCCACCGTGATGGCGGCCAAGCCAAAGCTATTGATCCTCGATGAGCCCACCTTCGGACAGGACGCGCTGACCTGGGCGGCCCTCATCGAACTGCTCCGGACAGCGCTGCTCGAAGGCAGCGCGGTGGTTTCGGTAAGCCATGACGAGCAGTTCATTGAAGCGCTCAACAGCAGGCAACTACTGATGCCTGAACAACCCGAGTCAAGGCTTTCCGACCCTCGACTAACCTCTGAGAGGAGGCCTGGCCGGTGAACGGCGGCTGGTTGGCGGCGGCGAACCCGCTGAGCAAGCTGGTAGCGGTTTTTCTGCTCACCTTCTCGCTCGCTCTCTCGGTGGATTGGGTTTCCGGCAGTGTGGTGTTGCTTTGCTTGCTCGTGGTGTTCCCGCTGAGCGGCGTTTCCTGGTGGACTTTGCTGAAGCGGATCTGGCCGGTCCTGGTCGCGCTCACCCTGGCTGCCTGGGGCACTGCTTTGGCTTCGGCGGATTCTGGCCGAGTGTTGCTCGACTGGGGGTATCTCAGTGTTAGCGAGGGTTCCTTGGCTACCGGCATTGCGATTGGGGTTCGCGGTATAGCGATCGCCCTGCCTGCAGCACTCCTGGTGCTCAGCACCGATCCCAGCGACCTGGCTACCGCACTCGCGCAAAAATGGCGGCTTTCACCGCGATTTGTGATGGGCACCCTCGCGGCGATGCGGCTGATTGGCGTAATGGCCGAAGAGTGGCAGACGCTGAGTATGGCTCGCCGAGCTCGTGGGGTGGGGGCCAGTGGCTCGTTCCTGAGCAGGGCTAAAGCTAATCTTGGTCAAGCGATGGCGCTTTTGATCCAATCGGTGCGCCGTGCCACCCGGTTAGCCGTCACCATGGAAGCCCGCGGTTTCGGTGGCAAAGAACGTAGTTGGGCTCGGGAAAGCAGCTTTTCCGGCCGTGACGTGCTGATCATTGCCTTCGGGGTGCTCGTTTCGGCTCTCGCGGTCTGGGTTTCGATCAGCTTGGGTGCTTGGAACGTGGTGTGGGGACGTTAGATTTATCGCATGTCACGACTATTTTCTTGACGTTATCGAATCTTTAGCAAGAAATTCGTCATCAATATGCGTTTTGTGATATTTTCTTCCTGTGACTACTGACATTCAGGAAACCGCAGAATCCGTCGCCCAGTTGCTTCGCGACGCCCGGATCGAGAAAGGCTGGACACAAGGCCAGCTGGCCACCGAACTGGGTACCAGCCAGAGCGCGGTAGCGCGGATGGAGCAGGGCAAGCAAAATCTCAGCTTGCGGATGATCCAGCGTCTCGAGATTATTTTTGGCCGTAGCATCGTCAACGTCGGTGCTCCCGCCACCACCAAAATGACCCATTTGCGGGTCACCGGCGGGCACCGGCTCTCCGGCGTCGTCGACGTGAACTCTTCCAAGAATGCCGGCGTTGCCTTGCTCTGTGCCTCGCTATTGAACCACGGCACCACCACGCTGCGCCGCTTGGCTCGGATTGAAGAGGTGAATCGGATCGTTGAGGTGCTGACCTCAATCGGCGTCGAGTGCACCTGGCTGAATGCCAATGACCTGCAGATTCGCCGCCCGGCGGTGCTGGACCTGGAGTCGATGGACGTGGAAGCGGCACGTCGCACCCGTAGTGTGATCATGCTGCTCGGGCCGTTGCTCGATGAGCACGAGTTGTACCGACTGCCTTATGCTGGCGGTTGCGACTTGGGCACCCGGACCGTGGAGCCGCACATGCAGGCGCTCCGTCAGTTCGGTCTCTCGGTGGAGGCGCACAATGGCTTCTATGCGGTGCAGGCTCCGGCCGCCGATCTGGAAGACCGCACCTTCGTGCTCACCGAACGCGGTGATACCGTGACTGAAAACGCCATTATGGCCGCCGCGCACCGCGAAGGCGCCACCGTGATTCGTAACGCCAGCCCTAATTACATGGTGCAGGATCTCTGTTTTTACCTGCAGGGTCTTGGCGTCCAGGTCGAGGGCATTGGCTCCACGACGCTCACCATTCGGGGCAAGGCTCGGATCGATACCGACATCGAGTATGCGCCCTCGGAGGACCCGATTGAGGCAATGAGCTTGATCACCGCTGGCATTGTCACCGACTCCGAGGTGACCATCCGCCGGGTGCCGATCGAGTTCATGGAGATTGAACTTTCAGTCCTGGAGCAGATGGGATTCCAGTACCGGGCTTCGGCGGAATACACCGCCCGCAATGGGCACACCCGCCTGGTGGACATCACCACGCTGCCCTCTAAACTCAAGGCTGCTCCGGATAAGATCCATCCGATGCCGTTCCCGGGTCTGAATATTGACAACCTGCCGTTCTTCGCGGTGATCGCTTCTTGCGCTGAAGGCAGCACGCTGATCCATGATTGGGTTTATGAGAACCGGGCGATTTACCTGACCGAACTCAATCGGCTGGGTGCCAAGGTGCGGCTGCTCGATCCGCATCGGATTGACGTCGAAGGCCCCACCCGGTGGCGCGCCGCCGAGATTGGCTGCCCGCCCGCTCTGCGGCCCGCAGCTTGTATTCTGCTGGCCATGCTGGCGGCGCGAGGCACCTCGGAGCTGCGCAATATTTATGTGATTGAACGAGGCTACGAGGACTTGGCTGAGCGGTTGAATACCCTCGGTGCCGAGATCGAGTACTTCCAGGACTGAGGGTTGGGGCCTTGTGCACCCTGCTGCGGCTCAGCAAGGTGAGTGCCATGCTTGAATTCTGCTGGCGTGCTGCCGACCCGGTGCTGGAAAAACTTGGAGAAATTCGCCGCGTCGTCGAATCCCAACGATTCGGCAACCCTGACCACCGGGCCGCTTTGGTGGACCAATAATCGCTTGGCTTCCAGGATGATGCGCTGGTCGATGAACTGTTTTGCGCTCATGCCCGCGTTTGCCTGTGCCGCCCGGTTCAGCGTGCGGCTGGAATAACCCAGCCTCGCGGCATATTGCGCCACCTGATGCATCGAGCGAAAGCGCTGCTCCAGTTCGGTGCGAAACCAGGCAAAGATCTGCGAGTGCGGCTTAGCAGGTTGTGCTGCTTGCTGACTGTGCTCGATCAGTCGCAGCACCGTGACGGAAAGCAGATGCTGCAGGATCTCGGTTTTCAACTCGGTTTTGCCGGCTTGTTGATTGGCCAATGTGAGTTCTTCAAAAGCATGTAGCGTGCTCGAAGCTGGCGTGGCCACGGCAGGCCAATGAGTTTGTTGTTCGCCAGCGAACCTCAGCAGATTCAGTAAGCCCGGTGCGAGAGTGTGTTCGGCGAACATCACCACGTCCCCGGAAAGTTCTGCTATCTGGCCCCATTGGTGAACTTGGTCTGAGCTGATCCAAAGTACGTCTCCCGGGGCTAGTGAGTAATCGACGAAATCGACTGTGTGCCGAGCGTTGCCGGCGGAGACTCGGAGCAGCAATTCAAAGCCAAGACGTTGCGGGGCTCGGAACTCCGCTCGTCCGCCGCGTCTCAAAATGGCGGCTACCGTGCTGACTTCAATGATGGGGGTGGCGTCGGAAGATGGCACGAAGGGAATGCTTCTAATGGCATTTTGTCCACTTTTCACCATGATCTGTCCTTAGAAAACCGTGAAACTCTCGAGCGATAATCCTAATCTTACTTATAGATCGAGATCGGCAAGCTGACCGAGATCGATAGTCAGAGTAAGTTTCATAGTTTGGAAGGAACACCATGTCCACCCTTGAATACACCGTCTTAGATTTTGCGGATAGCTCACTCAATAAGACCAGCGTGCTGGTCACCGGCGAGCATGATGCTTTGGTGGTCGACGCGGCTTTCACTCGCGCTGATGGCCACCGGATCGTGGCTGCTGTGCTGGATTCAGGCAAAACTCTCCGCACCGTACTGGTCACTGCTGGAGATCCAGACTTCTACTTCGGTGCCGAAGTGATTGCCGATGCCTTCCCCTCGGCGCAGTTCGTTGCGCCGGCTGATGTGATCGAACACATTCAACACAGCTACCAAGGCAAGCTGGCGGCGTGGGCGCACCTTGGTGCTAATCTGCCCACTCGTTTGGTGGAAATCCAGACCTGGCAGGGCGACGCTCTCGAGCTCGAAGGGGTTCAACTTGAGCTCCGCCAGGCCAGCGAACTGCTGGCGGACCGCTCCTGGTACTTGTTTGAGCAGCAGAGCAAGTCACTGCTCGGTGGCGTCCTGTTGTTCGGTGGCTTGCATGTCTGGACCGCCGATACCGCGACGCCGGAATTGCGTGCTGAGTGGGTCCGGGTGCTCGATGAACTGGAAGCGCTGAACCCGGAATTTGTAGTCGCTGGTCACCGCTTGGCTGGTTCGGAAACCGATCAGACCGCGATCCGGCATACCCGTGACTACCTACGGTTCTTTGAAAAGACGATTGCCGAGTCAGCTGATGCGGCAGCTGCTGAGCAGACTCTGCTGGCAGCCTACCCCTCGGCCGGGCTCACCGTCGCCGCAAATCTGGGCACCAAGGTGGCAAAGGGTGAGATGGCATGGGGCTGATTGAAGCCAACGGCAACGCACCCGCCGACGTCGTTCGTCGTCAATATCTGGCCTCCGCAGCTGGTGACTTAGCAGCTTTGCGGGCCACCCTGGCACCGGATGTGGAGTGGACCGAGATGGCGGGTTTCCCGCTCGCGGGTACCTATCGGACTCCGGAAGGAGTGACCAGCAACGTGATGGAAAAGCTGGGTGCCGACTGGGAAGGTTGGGCCGCCCACGATGACCAGTACGTGGTGGAAGGCGAAAACGTGGTGGTGCTGGCGCGTTATACCGCTAAGCATCGCGGTACTGGCAAGCAACTCAATGCCAGAGTAGTTCACCATTTCGTGGTGCGCGGCGGCCTGATCGTCCGGTTCGAGCAGTTCGTCGATACGGCCTTAGTGCGGGACGCGGCACAGGCTTAGTCCTGAGACTCGGGCATCCGCGGTATTAGGGACTAACCCCTTAAATACCTGCACCACTTTTAGTCCCCAAAGCGGTGCAGGTGTACCCCCGCACCACTTTGAACCGTGAAACTAGTGCTGCTATTTAAGGCCCCGGGGCTAGTTTTTAGCCAGAGAGCCCGAGCTGGAGATACCACGATTTACTGGCTAAGCCGTAGCGCGACTCTGGCCGCGTTCAACCGGAAAACACCGGAAGGTGTCAGCGGATCAATCGAGAGGACTTGTTGGATTTCAGCCACTCGATGCTGCACGGTGGAGTGGTGCAGCCCGAGTAGGTTGGCTGCGGCACGGAGGCTGGAACTCGCACACAGCGCAGCGACGGTTTCCTCAGCCCAGGAATGTTGTTCGAAAAAGCTTGCCAAGCCGTCCACGTCGGGATCTAGCCGCAGTGCCTCGACGGGGAGTTTGATGAGGTGCACGGCAACCCCGAGCGCGGTGGCATCAACGGAGGGCAGGGACGGACTAGCCATTAGTAGAGCAACTAGCGCCGCCTCCCAGGAATCCTTGAGACGCCCTGGCTGAACGATTCGGCCGAGGCCGAGCGGGGTCGAATGCTGGCCAAGAGCTGCCCCTGTGTTCTTGTCGATTCCGGCTCGGATCAGGCCGTAACGGGTGCTCAGAATGGTCTGCTGGCTGACCTCTGGCAGCTCCGCCTCGGGGTAACAAGCGAGGATTCGATAGTCACCGTGCGGAGCCAAACCCAGGGCGGCAATAGCCGTCGCACGGTCAGAGGCGGCTGTCTCTTCTTCTAGAGCGAGGTTCAGATTGCGGCGCGGCTCATCCAGCCGGCCTTGGGCAATTCCGATGGCCAGCGCCAAACGTTCCAGTACCAGTGCATCGTTGGCATGCTCGGCGCCCTCCCGCTCAAGCCAAAGCCGTCCGCCGTCGTCCATGGTGAAGGCGAGGCCACCTTGCTGGGCGGGAAATGCTTGGGCCGTCCGCTCGCCGTTGGGGCACAGCCGGATTGGCTTGCCGGAGACCGGGGAGTAGCCGCAGGGGCAGCCGGTGAGGGTGACCGCAGCGCGCAGCAGAGCCTCAACACTGACCTTGCCGTTGATCAGCACATCGAAATAACTAATCACTTTGAGGCTTTCGCTTGCCTCCGGATCAAGCGCTTGCAACCGCCCGGTGAGTTCTTGCATGGCCGCTAGTTTACGCGGATTCAGACGTCCAGAATGCGGCGGACCCAAGAGTCTCTGGCGTCATGCGCTGCCTTGGAGACCAAAGCAGCGCTGAAGCCCTCGGAACCGTGAAAAGCGCCAGCCCAGATATGTAACTCCGCCTGCACCCCGGCCGCCCAGAGTCGTGAAACGTAGTCGACCCCCTCATCTCGGAAGACCTCAGCGGAGCCATTGTCGAGATAGGTTGACGGCAATTCGCTCAAATCGGTGGCCAGTGCTGGAGAAGCATAAGGCGACACTTCGGCATTATGGTGATCGTCACCGAGCAAGGCCGACCAGCCCAGTTCGTTGCTCTCTCGGTCCCATTGACCCAGGCCGGAATATTGCTGGCTGGAGACGGTCACGTTGCGATGGTCAAGCATCGGGCAAGCGAGTAGTTGCCCCACCAAGGCAGGGCCTTGCCGATCCCTGGCCAAGAGCGTAACCGCTGCGGCCAGGCCGCCCCCAGCGCTTACCCCGCCGAGCAAAATACGCCGTGGATCAAGGCCCAGTTCGGCGGCCTGGGCAGCTGTCCACACCAGGCCGGCATAGCAATCTTCAACCGGGGCCGGGTGTGGGTGCTCCGGGGCTAAGCGGTATTCCACCGATACGAGCGTGACGCCATACTGTTCAACCCAGTCCACTTGCTGCTCCGAGATGGCGTACCTGGTGCCCACCACCATGCCGCCGCCATGAATGTAATAGAGCGCCGGGCGCGGACCACTGAACTCGGTGGATCGCAGCACCAGTAACTTAATATCGGGTGAACCCTCCGGTCCTGGCGCCTGGTATTCCTGAGTTTCGATGGCCCGGCCGACGAGCAGCGCATCAAGCTCAATTGATTGATCGATGGCCCTGATCTGCTCGATCCTGTCAAGGCTCAGCGGCGGGATGCCGAGCTCCGGGTTGGCCTGCAAGAGCGCCGCCAACTCGGGATCGTAACTGGGACGCTTGAGACTGGCGGGAGCATCCTGCGCGGTGGGTTCATTGAGGGACACGAGAGTTCCTTTGCTCGATCTGATTTACTCTTATCCTTATCCTGCCGCTTAGCCGGACCGTGCGGTACCGCCGCAGCGGTGCAGCTTCGGAGTCGCTAACCGCCAATTGGCGGCTAGCTGGCGAGCGCCAGACGAGCAAGTTCTCAGAGTTCCTCGGTTCGACTCAAAGCTTCGCCAAGGCCTGGCTCAGGTCCGCCCGCAAATCGTTGAGATCTTCTAACCCGACCGAAAGCCGCACCACACCGTCGCCCAGGCCGATGGCGGCCCGGCCTTCCGGCCCCATTGCACGGTGCGTGGTGGTGGCCGGGTGGGTGATCAAGGATTTCGAGTCGCCGAGGTTATTCGAAATATCGATCACCTCGAGGGCGTTCAGTAGTGCGAAGGCCTCCGTTTTGCCGCCGCGCAGCGCGAAGGTCAGCACGGTACCGCCCGCCGTCATTTGCTGGGACGCCAGCTTGTACTGTGGATGAGACTTCAATAACGGGTACCTCACCCACTCCACAGCGGGCTGCGCCTCCAGGAATTCCGCCAGCGCCAGCGCCGAAGCGCAGGAATGATTGACCCGCAGCGAGAGCGTTTCCAGCCCTTTGGTGAGCACCCAGGCATTGAAGGAGGAGAGCGCCGGGCCGGTGTGCCGCATGAGCTGTTTCACCGGACCGTCGATGAATTCCTTGCTGCCCAGGATCGCGCCGCCCATCACCCGGCCCTGGCCGTCAATGTGCTTGGTGCCGGAGTAAACCACGATGTCAGCGCCGAGATCGGTGCAGCGTTGCAGCAACGGAGTGGCAAAGACATTATCGGCCACCACCTGGGCACCGGCGGCGTGCGCTAGCTCGCAGACCGCGCGGATATCGACGATCTCCTGCATTGGGTTGGAGGGAGATTCGAAGAACACCGCCGTGGTCGGCACCGAGAGCGCTTCCTTCCACTGCTCCAGATCTGGGCCGTCCACGAAGACGGTTTCGACGCCCCAGCGCGGCAGGATTTCATTCAAGATCACAAAACAGGAACCGAAGAGGGATCGGGAAGCAACCACCCGATCCCCGGCAGCAAGCAATGCACCGAGGGCAACAAACACCGCCGACATGCCAGAGGCAGTCGCGAAGCAAGCTTCGGTACCCTCCAACAGCCGCAGTCGTTCTTGGAAGGTCGCCACCGTCGGATTGCCATAACGAGAATAGACGAAGCGCTCATCCTCACCAGTGAAGGCCCGCTCTGCGGCCTCGGCAGAGTCATAGACGAAACCCGAATTGATGAAGATCGCCTCCGAGGTTTCGAAGAAGCCGGTGCGGTCTAAGCCGCCACGTACCGCCTGAGTGTCGGCGGCCCAGTCGGAGGCTAAGGGGTTGAAGCTCATGCGCCCTTCTTCCAAGGCAACTTGCGGTTCTTCCAGCCGTTGACGACTCGATCACCGTAGGCATCGGGTACTCCTTCGAAGCCTTCCAGGACATTGAAGGAGGTGAAACCGGCCTCGGTGGCCGCCTCGGCGGCCGAGATCGAGCGGGCGCCGGAACGACAGAGGAAAACCAGCTCAGCCTCGGCTGGCACGGTCTGCTGTAACTGAGCGAGGAAATCCGTATTCCAAACCCCGCCAGCCAGATTCCACTGCACAAAGCGCGGTTCTGCTTCGATGCTCGAAGTGTCCGGCACCCCGATGAGTTGCCACTCCGCCTCGGTCCGCACATCGACCAGTACGGCCCCGTCGGAAACCTTCTGCCAAGCCTGTTCTGGGGTGAGATCGCCCGCGTAGCTCATTGCGCCGACTCCGATCCCACAGTGGCGTTAAAGCCGGGCAGCACCACAGCTTGAGCAGCGATTACCTGGCCGCCGTTGGAGGTCACCGAGGGGCTGCCGTACAGCACGTATCCTTCGGCAATCGCGTCGCTGACTCTCTGACAGAAGGCGTGGTCATCGGGACCGGTCAGCAACCGGTAGGTAAGGGGGGCGTCAGCCATTAGATTCTCCTTTTGCGTCGGAGCAAGCCGGAGCGATTCCACGCTTGCAACCTCAATACGTTGCCGAGTACTCACCTGAGGCACCCCACCGGAATCGAGGGTTGCCGGCCAGCAAGTCAGGGCAGTGCAACCAAGTCTTTGGTTGCGCGCTGGCGCTCATTACTCATCGTCAAAGTAGCACAAAGTGGGCCGAGCCTTGGCATGCTAGTGACTTTATTGCGAGGCTTGACTGCTTGCCTGTTCCCGGTAGAGAGCCGCATACCGCCCCGCTGCGGCGAGCAGTTCCTGATGACTGCCGGATTCCACAATCCGACCCTGTTCGACGACGAAAATCACGTCTGCCGAGACCACGGTGGAGAGTCGATGCGCAATCGCTACCGTGGTTCGACCATGCGAAGCGGTTTCCAGCGCGGCCTGCACGACGCGTTCTGAGATCGAATCGAGTGCACTAGTGGCCTCATCGAGGACCAGTACCGCAGGGTCTTTCAACAACACTCGGGCAATCGCGATCCGCTGCTTCTCGCCACCGGAGAGTCGATAACCGCGCTCGCCGACCAGGGTATCGAAACCCTCCGGGAAGCTCATGATGGTCGAATAAATATTGGCCTGTTGGGTGGCTTGGTCGAGTTCCTGCTGACTGGCGTCGGGCTTGGCGTATCGCAGATTGTCGGCGATGCTGGCGTGGAAGAGATAGGTCTCTTGAGAGACGATGCCGATGTGGGACACCAAGGAGTTCTGCTTGAGTTCCCGAACATCCACACCGGCGAATTCGATGCTGCCAGAGCTTGCCTCGTAGAGCCTCGGGATCAGATACGAAATGGTAGTTTTTCCGGCACCCGAGGACCCTACGAAGGCGGCGAACTGCCCGGGTTCAATGCTGAAAGAAATGCGGTCCAGAGTGGGGCGTTCTTCTGGCTGGGCGTCGGGGTAAGCGAAGCTGACTTCTTTGAAGCGGATACCGCCTAGCCGGGTGTCCCTTGGCAGTTCCACCGCCTCGGGCCGGTCGGCGATGGCTGGGGTGAGGTCGAGGTATTCGAAGATCCGAGCGAAAAGTGCCCCGGAGGTTTGTAAGTCGAGGGCCACTCGCATCAGGCTGGTGAGCGGGAAAAGCAGTCGAGCCTGCACCGTGGTGAAGGCGACGATGGTGCCAGCGGTGATGGCCTGAGCGCCGTTATCGACGAGCAGCCCGGCTACCAGGTAAACAATCGCCGGAATCGAGGAGAGGAAGATCGTGACAATGGCGAAGAACCATTGCCCGCTCATCGCCTGACGAACCTGCAACGCTATTTGTTTACGGTTCTCGGCAGAGTATCTATCGATCTCGGCGCCCTGCATGGTGAAGCTTTTCGCCAATAGAATGCCCGAGACGCTCAGGGTCTCCTGGGTGATGGCCGACATTTCGGAGAGCGATTCCTGGGTTTGGGTGGCAATTTTTGCCCTGACCTTGCCGACCTTGCGTTGCGCGATCACCAGGATCGGCATCAGCACGACGGCGACCACGGTGAGCTGCCAGTTCAACAGCAGCATCGCCACGAAAGCAGCTATTACTGTCACGGTGTTACCTAAGACCGCCGTCACGGTATTGGTGAGCACGCTGGCGACGCCGCCGACGTCGTTCTGTAAGCGCGACTGGATGACGCCGGTTTTAGTGCGGGTGAAAAAGCTCAGATCCATGGCCTGCAGGTGCCCGAAGAGCTTGACCCGGAGTGCCCCCATCACGCGGTTGCCGACCGAGGAAGTCAAATAGGTTTGCCAGACGCCGAGCAGCGCCGAGCCGATATAGACCAGGATCATCGCGGCGACAATAATGCCCAGGGCGGTCAGATCGGGTTTACCTGCGGGCGGAAACAGACCTTCATCAAAGGCTCGCTGGGTGAGCAGCGGCGGCACCACAGAAAGACCAGCACCGACCAAGACGAGGCAGGCGGTGAGGATCAGCGCACGGCGATGCGGTGCGAACAGGCCGTAAACCCGGCGAAAGAGATGTGGGATCTTTGGCGCCTGGGCATTGGCGGCGCGCTGCGCCTCTTCGTCGCTGCCGCTCAGTCGGCCGCCACGCACGCCGGCTGCTCGCATTCCGCTCATTGCGGCGCCCCCTTTTTTGGTCTTCGGTGGATTGGTGGCCCCCGTCGGGGCTGTTCTGGAGTTTCGGCCCTGGGCTGCCGGAGATAGCAGGTCGAGGGGGTTACTCGGTGCTGGCTAGGATGGCCGAGAGTTCCGCGGTCAATTCGGCCCGCTGGGTATCCTCGCCGATCTGCTGGCCGTCGATACTATTGATCGGCGCGAGCAATCGCACGCTGGAAATCAGCCAAGCAGCGTCTGCTTCGTAGAGGTGCTTCGGTTCGAGCGGACCATACCCCAGTTGCCAACCGGCCCGCTGCGCGGCAGCGAAAAGCGCGCCCTGGGTGGTGCCGGGCAGAATGCCGGAATCCAACTGCGGGGTGATCAGCCGCTTCAGCTGGCTGCCGTTCTCCTCGGAGACCTTAGCGATTAACACCGACGAAGTCGGCCCCTCAAGGACCCGACCGTCCGCGCTGGTGAAGATCACGTCATCGGCGCCGTGCTGTTGGGCGTAGCGTAGCGCTGCCATATTGACTGCATAGGAGAGGGTCTTGGCGCCGAGTAACAACCAAGGAGCACGTAACGCCACCTCGGAGTCGTAACCGCGATCGAGCAGGATGACGGTGAGGCCGCGCTCGCGCTGTTGCTTGCCGAGCGCGGGTAGCGGCGAAACCTGCACCCAGGCAGTGGCCTGCTTCGCGCCTTCAACTCCGCGGGTGACCAGTAGCTTCACCACCGCTTCCGGCTGATCAAACTCGGCCAGCGCGGTATCGATAGCGGCACGCCACTGCTCGGCTGTGGGGATCTCGAGCTCCAGCAAGGTAGCAGAGGAGGCGAGCCGGTCCAGGTGAGCCTGAATCTTCTTGGGCTTGTTCTCGACCGCGAGTAACGATTCAAAGATGCCGTCGCCACGAGTGGCGCCCAGGTCGGTGGCGAAGAGCTGGGGCTGGTTCGCGTCGGCGATCCGACCAGCCGGGAAATCTGAGTCAATGAAGACGAGTACGGTCATTGCTTTAGCGTACTATCGCCCGGGATGCCCTGTGATTCTTGCGTCGACGAGATACCAGTGTTCGATGTTCATAAGTTGCTCCTAGGCGTCAAAGTGTCCTTGGCCTAAGCCGCGACCTTCGGATAGCGCAGTGGAACTGTTTTTTGGGGCAAATAGCTTGTTTTTACCCAAACTCCAGTAGATATTATTTTTTCAGGGTTAGATTCCGACGTTTCATTTCTTTCCTTGCTTCTTCGGCGAGGACTGGATCTTTGAGTGCTTTTCCTAGGAATTCAGGAATTCGGACGTCTCGACTTCTTCGCAAATAACGAGGAATTATCGACTTTCGATAATCAACCTGACTTTCATCGAATAAAAGATCAAGCATGACATTGAGATCTTTTTCGGTCGCAGTCCGGGAGAGAGCGTCAAAAATTAGCCACTGATAATACTCGTCTGAAGAGGCTAACCGCAACTCATTGAACAGCGCTGAGAAGGCGAGCCCGGCCGCATCGGGTGTTGTCAGCACTTCAACCAAGGTCATGCCAAATTTTCTGTGATACTCCTCCGGAGTTCTCGCTCGATAGTTCTCTAACCAATCAGTAAGAATGGGGATTGCTTGGGGATATCTAAAGTGTGAGGTGACTAGGCCGCTCCAGAGATCTGTTATGGAGACCCCGACAAGAGCTAATTCTTCGACGATTCTCTTCTGATAAGGAGGAGTGGTTGCGGTGAGTCTCTCGTCGGGTTGGGCTAGGGCGACCTCTAATCCGGCTGCTCGTAGAATTGCAATCTGCCCACCGCTCAATGTCGGCGGGAGGTCCAGACTGTAGGCCTCGTCGAGTATCGACTGCACCGACTCGTACTCCTTCATGTCGCCGGTGAGCGTCCAATTTTTCTTGGCTGCCCAGCCAGAAAAATCAGTGATATATGATTTTTCATGGTGGTTTCGATAATACTTTATGACATAGCCATTTCCAGCGTATGTGAACTCATCGGAAGTGAGGCGAGTTTTGCGCAGATTTTGAAATATCTCCAGTGCTGATGCTCCTGAACTAATGAGTTTGGCGATTCGCTCGGATGGTGCTTTTAGCAAGAGATTGTTGCTATATGACCAAAGATAGAAGAAAGACATTCTGATCGAACATACTTTCTCCGGATCGGTCAACTCCGATGGGATGCCCAGCGGTTCACTGCGTTTATCGTAAATGATCAAAGTAAATCCTTCTTGAGCTATCAGCGGCAGCGGACTATCCCGAAGAATGAAGTCTCAATAATATTGAGAAGGATTCTCATTGCGCGGAATTCCGAACGCACCTGAATCGTGTGGCTGTTCTAAGCTTGTGGCGGTGTCCAGCGCTCTTCTTTGCGGATCAATGACTCCCACCTTCCGAACTCAGGGATTTCTTCCCAGTTCGCCGAGACGTCGATTGATCTATAATTTTCGACTGTAGTTTTTCTTTCAGCAACGAGATAAGTGGTATATTTCAGGTCACCATTAGGGTGGTAGAGATATGTCTCTACCAGTTCGGCTTCATTTTGTCATATCGCCTTGTTTCGTCGGAGTATGTATAGTCCATCAATTGAAGCATGAACAGCTTGTTATCGACTGACTTGAAAGAGAAGATTTGGGTAATCGTGCCCAGTCTATTAAGGAAAAAAACCTTAAAAAACTCTCTGGTTGATCTAATTTCGAGAAAGCAGCGGGGTTGGTTATTTGTTTCTATATTTTCAAAAATCGCGGCGGTGAACCAGCCTTGTCGCACGCCCTTTCCGGTTTCGTATGATAACTGAACGGCTTCCTCTTTTAGCTGTTTGCTGGCCGACGAAATTCCCGTATTCCAGCGTTCCATGTACTCAACGCGGAGATCTCTATTTAAAGACGTGCCCATTTGTATAGATTCCCTAAGCTGTCTTGAAGTTCAGTATCAGTGCATCGTAGCAAATTCAATGATCGATGGGGGCGGGCAAGGTTAGCCCTCCGGAAACTCCAAACCGAGCGCATTGAGTACGCCGAAGGCTTTGGCTTGGACCTCGTCCCACTCCGCTTCCGGGATCGAATCGGCGGTAATTGCACCGCCCACACCGAGGCTGGCCTGCCCATCGTTGAGCACCAGAGTGCGGATCACCACCGAAAGATCGCAGCTGCCGTCGCGGGAAAAGTAGCCAATAGCTCCGGAATAGACGCCGCGAGGGGCTGCTTCCAGGTCATCGAGGATGTGCATGGTGCTGATCTTCGGTGCTCCCGTCATTGACCCGGCGGGGAAAGCGACGGCAACCGCCTCGGCCCGCGAGGCTCCCGGGGAAAGTTGAGCCTCGATGGTGCTGACTAGTTGATGGACGCTGGCATAGCTTTCGACGTCACACAGTCGACTGACTTTAACCGATTCCGGATCCGCGAAACGGGAGAGGTCATTGCGCATTAGATCGACGATCATCACGTTCTCTGCACGGTCTTTTGCCGAGTTAGCTAGCTCGTCCCGCAGCGCCCGATCTACCGCTGGGTCTTGGTCTCTGCGCCGGGTGCCTTTGATTGGCTCGGCCTTGAGGCTGCCGGTGGCACTAATGCTGAGAAAACGCTCCGGAGAGGTGCTCAGTACAGCAAGTTTGCCGAAGCGCAGAAACGAAGCGAAGGGAGCGGGGTTGGCGCAGCGTAGCAAGGCGTAGAGCGCTAGCGGATCGGCGTCTAGTTGAAAGTCGAGCGCCGTGGTTAGGCAGACTTCGTAACTATTACCTTCGGTGATCTGATGCTGAGATTGGCTGACTTTATTCTGATATCCGGCGGCAGAATCCCGCAGTTTGGCCTCTGAACTTAGCGAGTTTCTTAACGCAGCAGCCGCATTCAGCGCGGCATCATCGAGGTCAATCTTGATCGGCTCGGCACCGAGACGATCGGCGGCAGGGGCCGTCGGCTTGATAGCTTCCCTGACCTCTTCCAGCCATTGAGCTGACTCCTCGGACGATTCGAAGCTGAGCGCCCAGGCCAGGTGCTCCTGGTGATCAATGACGACGGCGCGGTCGGCGAAGATCAGCGCAGCGTCCGGAGTAGCCGCGGCTTGGTCTGAGCCGCCGCTTTCGCGCTTCAATTCATAGCCCAGGTACCCCAACCAGCCCAATTGAAAGCCGGGGGCAGTGGCCTCGAGGTTCGAACCGGTGCTTGACCACTGCCGGTCCAACCAGGAGAAGAAGGGGCCCGGTAACCGAACCTCGACGTCGTTGATGAGCAACCGAGTGAGCCCATTGGAGTGCAGTGCTAACTGCCCGGAGGCGCCACCGTCGTCGGCCATCAGGGAGAACCGGTTCCGCCCGGAGAGCGCGCCAGCATCCGAACTGTCCAGCCAGACCGCGTGCCGAGACTTTCCGAACAGCCGATTGAACAGCCCCAAGGTGTCACCGCGGAAAGGTAGCTGGTCAGCGACGATCTGACGCTCTCGCTGCTGCAGCAATTCCGGCGCGAGTAAATTGCTGAGCTCAGGAATCGTGCCGAGTGCGGCTAAGGTGTCGGTGGGCCTGGCCGCCGCCGGGCCGTCAGCATTGAGCACGATATCGGCGTCATGGACGGGTTGGTATTCGGCCAGCAGCATTTCTTCTTGAGCCGCCCAAAGCTCCCAGTAAGGGGCGTAGGTTTCGCCATCGCGGCTGAGCGCTCGCTGCTTGCGCAGCTCATCGTCCGCTGCCACCCAAATCACCACGTCGAGCAGTTCCCGGGCAGCTAGCTGGGCAGCCCCCACGCCCTCGATGATGACGATCGGTGCCGTCGCGGTGCGCCGAGCCTCGCCGTCAAAATGAGCTTCCCAATCCCAGCTCACCCACTCGGCGTCGAGCCCTTGGCTGAGCGGGGTCAGCACGGTTTGCACGTATCTATCCACGCCGGCCACTAGGCCGTTCCAGCCCGGATAGATGTCTTCCAGGTGGAACAGCGAGACCTCGCGATGCTTCCGCAGCAAGGAGGCTAGTTCTAAGGCTAAGGAAGTTTTACCGGCGCCGGAGCGACCATCAATGGCAATGATCACCGGCGTCTGGCGAGCGCGCGGACGAGGCTGACTGGAGATCTGCGGGCCGGGGAACGGCGAGGCAGGCAACTCAGGCATGCCCGGCCGCCGAGGTCTGGACGTATTCCACGACGCCGGGAAGTGCGGCGGTGATCAGCCGGTAGGTCTCTTCAAAATCGCTCAGGTCACCGTACCAGGGGTCGGCGATGCCTAGATCGGCTTTGTCCGCTGCGGGGTCGAACTCGCGCAGCAGCCGGATCTCCGAGTTAGTCGCGCTTGGAGCGTGTCGCTGCAGCCAGTCGAAATGATCGGTGTCTAGGGCCAAGATCAGATCGCTGGTGACGAAGTCTTCTGGCTGAAACTTACGCGCCTGGTGACCGCTACCAATTTCGACGTTGTGTTTCTCCAGCACCGAGATAGCGCGCGGGTCGATCGGACTGCCACGTTCCCAATCCGTGGTGCCAGCGGAATCCAGTTCTACTTCGGAATCCTGAAAAGCTTGGCGGAGGATGACCTCGGCCATCGGGGATCGACAGATATTTCCCGTACAGACGGTCACGATCCGGTAGCGAGAACTCATACCTCCACTGTACTCAGACCGCGCTTCGCTCGCGCAGCTAACGAGGCAGCGATCAGCTCAGTCGATTCGGCAACTCGGCTGGCTAAGATAACGGCATGGAACTCTTGATCGCCTGGGCCGGCTTTGCCGGTGGCTGGTTTTTAGTCGCTGGGCCTATTTTCCAGGCAGCCGTTGAACTGCGAGAGCACGAGGCCGCGGGTAAGCGATACTTGCTCGACCAGCCGGATGGCGATGCCTCGGGCAAGGTGTCTCCCTGGTGGTGGCTGTTGCCGCCGGTCAAGATTTTTCTCGAAAAACGCCGCAGTGATCGCTATCGACGAGAGTATTTCTCTCAGCTACCGGCAGACGATGCTGCAGTTCTCGTCTCGTTTATGAACAAGGCCACCGGCTGGGTCTACGTCGCCACCGGAGCTTTCCTGATCGCGGTCAAGGAGACTTTCGAGCTGGTCGAAGAAATGCACCTGGAGATGTGGGTGTTCTGGGTAGCCATCGTGGTGATGTTCCTGATCGCGGTAATGAACACCGTGATTAGGGTGCAGCGCGGAACGCTGATGGCGAAGAGGCGTTAGCGAGATCAAACACGACGGCGCGATGGGCGTATCTCATCACCGCGCCGTCGTCGAGCATCAGCCTCCGTCAGTCAGCCCAGCCCGTTCCGCTGCGCCACCGATCCCAACCAAGCCAGCGAGGGCTTGGGTCGCCGTTCGAAGGTCTCCCGGTCGAAACCGATGAGACCGAAGGTTGGTCGGTAACCGCTGGCCCATTCGTAGTTGTCCAGTGCGCTCCAATGCAGGTAGCCACGCACGTCAATGCCGTCGGCGATGGCTGCGTGTAAGCCTTGCAAAGCATCCTCGGTGTAGGCGATCCGGCGGCTGTCATCGGCGGTGGCAATGCCATTTTCGGTGACCATCACGGGCACGCCTCCCGAGAGCTCCCAGGCGCTGCGAACTCCTATTTCAAGGGCAGGCGGGAAGAATTCCCAGCCGGTCAGTGTGGTCTCCACCTCGGCGGAAACCGGCAGCGGACCCTGCGGGCCAATGAAGGTTCGGGTGTAGGCCTGCACGCCGACAAAATCGTCACCCGCGGATTGCTCTAAGTACCAGTCGTCGCGCGGATAACCGTATTCACGGAGTTTTTCATCGGCGCTCGGGCCACCATCGACGCTGGGTTCACCGGTGGAGTGGAAGGCCTGGGTGGCTACCGTCCAGCCGGTTTTCAACCCGGAGACCGAGGAGAGCACCTCGCGGGAACGGTGGTGCGATTCGAGCAACGCATCGGCGACGTGTAGATCCGGGTTCGGCAGGCCGTAGGCGACCAGATTAGAGGCGTCTTCACCGCCGGCGATCATCGCGGCGATATTTGGCTCATTAATGGTGCAGACGTAGTCCACCCCTTCGGAAACCACTGGCAGCGCCAGCTCGGTATAACGGGCGAAGAGTTCTGGCGCTTCCGGATTGCGCCAGAAGCCGGCGTCGTGCATCCAACGCGGCACGGTGAAGTGCATGAGCGTGACCACCGGGTTCAGGCCGAATTCGTGTGCTGCTTCAACCATTCGGCGATAGTGATCGATCTCGGCACGCGAAACACACCCCCGTTCCGGCTCGATCCGGGACCACTCAATGGAGAACCGATAGGAATTCAACCCGGCATCGGCGAGCAGCTTCATATCCTCGCGGTAGCGATGGTAGCTATCCGCTGCGTCGCCGCTGGGCTCAACGATGGAGGTGCCGGGAGTGTGCTCCTTGACCCACCAGTCGCTGTTCACATTGTTTCCCTCGATCTGATGGGCGGCGGTGGCTGCCCCCCAGAGGAATCCGTCGGGGAAACTGAGCATTGGTACTCCTTTTGTCGTGAGCTAGCTTAGGAATCTGATACTGCGAGCGAGTGCCAAAAGGCATCGAGAGTGGCGGCTGAGGCCTGCGGAGCCTCGAGCTGTGGTGAGTGTGCTCCAGCCGGAATCACCCGGTATTGCGCCCGTTCGCCGATGTCTAGTGCCAGCTGCCGTTGTGCACTTTGCGGCCAGGCTTCGTCGTCTTGACCGTGGGTGACCAGCACCGGTAAGCCGCTGCCGCGGAGAGCGGCACTGGGGTCTTGGTGGTTGCGGAGGATCTCGGCACCCGCAAGCAGATTGTCGTTCGAGGTGTGCGCGGCTCGCATCCGCAGGAAAGCCACTTCCGGGCCGAGTTCGGCATCGCTGGCGTCAATCAATTCAGGGTTGTCCCGTTCCCAGAGCCCGAGACTGCCGGTTCGAGTCACGGTTTCAGTGGTCTCCAGATGCCGATCAGGCCAGCCGTGCGGTCCGGAGCAGAACATGGTCAGGCTGCGGAAACTCGAAGGCGAGGCGATCGCGGCGGCCGAGGCGATCACGCCGCCCAGGCTGTGGCCGAGCAGGTGTACCGGCGAGGGACTGATCAGTGAGGCGACTTCGACGACATCGGACGCCTGCTTTTCTAGTGAATAATTTTCCGTTCCCAACGGTGCCGAAGAATCCGCCTGACCGCGTTGGCTATAGACCCACACGTTCCAGCCTTGCTCCGCCAGCAGTGGCAGGAAGCTCAGAAAGTCCTCTTTGGAACCGGTGAACCCCGGCACAATCAGCACCGTGCCACACGGGATGCCGCCGGGCTTGGCTTGATCTTGTGGCACCCGAGGCGTGCTGTGTAGAGCGGTCAGGGTACCCACCTCGGCTGGTATTCCGATCACCTCAACCCCTGCTGGGATCGGGAAGTCCCCGAACGGCGGGACTTTCTTAAAGTTGTCCAAGCGTGCAATGGGTAGCGTCATCGAGTTGGCTCCTTGAGGCCTCGACGCGGGTTGGGTACCGCTTCGAGTAGTCGAATGGTGTAGTCGTGGCTCGGGTGCTGCAGGACATCCGCGGTTGCTCCGCGTTCCACCACCCGACCATTTTCTAGCACCATAATGTTGTCGGTGACCAGCCGGGCACTGAGCAGATCATGGGTGATGTAGAGCAGGCTCAGCCCGCGTTCTTCGCGCAGGTCCCGCAGCAAGGCCAGCACCCCGGCCCGCAACGTGACATCCAGCATCGAGACCGGCTCATCGGCAATCAGCACCTGCGGGTTGCTCGCCAAAGCCCGGGCGATCACCACTCGTTGCCGCTGCCCGCCGGAGAGCTGGTGCGGCAGCTTCTGGGCAAACTGTTCCACCGGGGTGAGGCCCACGGTCTCTAATAACTCAAGGACTCGCTGGCGTACCGCACTGCCCTTCAGCTCGGTGAAATTGTGCACGGGTCGGCTCAAGGTGTGCTCTACGGTGTGCAGCGGGTTCAGCGCAGCGTAAGGATCCTGGAAGATCATCTGGACCTTGCGGTGCACCTCGCGCAGTGCCCGCCGACCCAATTCGGGGATCGCTGCTTCGCCAAACTGCACCTGGCCAGAGCTGGGTTTTTCCACCCCGGTGATCAGCTTTGCCAAGGTGGACTTTCCGCTGCCCGAGGCACCGACCAAGGCCAGCGCTTCACCAGGTTCCAGCCGAAAACTGACGCCGGAGAGAGCTTGAACTTCCGGCTCGCCGCGGCGCGGACGCGGGTAAACCTTGGCGACGTCCTCGACCACGATCGCAGCCTGCTGAGTTCGGCCTGCCGAAGCCAGTTGCACCGGTTCGTTTTCGGTGTCGTGAGTATCGGCCTGGCGTTGTGCGTTAGTCGCTGTGGAGACACCGAAGCCCGGTAGTTCGATCACCTCGGCCCGGGGATCGGCATAGTGGCTGAGCAACATCTGGGTGTAGGCGTCTTGCGGGCGTACCAGGATGTCTTGGCTCGAGGCGTCCTCCACAATGCGCCCCTCGTGCATCACCAACACTCGTTCGGTCACCTCCAAAACAATGCCCAGATCATGACTGATTAGCACCGCGGTGAAGCCCTCGGAAGCTTGCAAGGAACGGATGGTGTCCATAATGGCGTGCTGCACCAAGACGTCCAGCGCGGTGGTCGGTTCGTCGAAGACCATTAGTTCCGGCTCGAGGGAAAGGGCTAGGGCAATCGAAACCCGCTGCCGCATGCCGCCGGAGAGCTCGCCGGGGTAGCGGCTCAACACCTCGGCGTCGAGCTCTACCTTTTCCATCAGCTCTGCCATTCGCTCATCCCACCGTACTTTGGGAACGTGGCGATGTGCCTTGAAAATATCGACAAAGTGATTTCGGATGGTGCGCACTGGGTTGAGCGCGTTCATGCCCGATTGCAGGACCATCGCGAAGCCGCCCTGGCGTTGCTGGCGTAACCGTTCCTCGTCCAGCTCTCGAATGTCTTGCCCGGCGAAGCGAATTTCGCCGCCATTGGTCCGTGCCGGGGGCTTTTGCAGTCGAGTGATTGCGAATCCCAGAGTGGACTTTCCCGAACCAGACTCGCCGACCAAGCCGACGAATTCGCCCTTGGCCACGGTGAAGGAGACGCTGTCCACGGCCTGAACGGGATCCTGGCCCGCTGATTCGTAGACCACGGAAAGATTCCTGACATCGAGCAAGCTGGTAGCTGGCAGGGCCCCGGTGAGCTTCGTCGGCTCGGCACTCGGCGCTGAATGTTTCGGCTGGCTCATTTGCTGATTCCTTCCGTCGCGAGTGGTGTGCTGGTTTTGCGGGCTTTACCTTCTCGCAGCCGCGGATTGCCGATCGCGTCGACGCCGAAGTTGATCAGCGTGAGGCTCATTGCCAGCAAGGCAATGCACAGGCCCGGTGCGAACAGCAGAATCCACTGACCGGTGAGCAGCGCATTGGAGTTTTGCGCCCAGTACAGGATGGTGCCCCAGGAGACCAGACTGGAATCGCCGAGCCCGAGGAACTCCAGACCGGCTTCGGCGAGGATCGCCGCGGTGGCGGCGCCGAAGAAGCTGCCAGCGATGATCGAGGTCATATTGGGCAGGATCTCGCTGAACACCACCCGGAAACCGCTGTCCCCGGAGAACCTGGCGGCGGTGACGAAATCCCGGGAGCGCAGCGATTGGGTTTGACTGCGCAGCACTCTGGCACCCCACGCCCAGCCGGTGATGGTGATCACCGCGATGATCATGGTCAGCCCGCCGTTTTGAAGGTAGGCGGCGATCACGATCATTAGCGGCATCCCGGGAACCACCAGGAAGAGGTTCACAATAAAACCCACCACTTCGGCCGCGAAGCCGCGGATATAGCCCCAACTCAGGCCGATCAGTACCGCGACGGCGGTGGAGAACAGCCCGGCAATAAAGCCAACCAGCACGCTGATCCGGGCACCGTAAATGAGTTGGCTGAGCACGTCTTCGCCCGCGGCAGTGGTGCCCATCCAATGCTCGGCGCTGGCATCCGCGTTACGTACGAAGCTATCGTCGCTAGCGCCGTAGGGTGCCAGTAGCGGGGCGAAAATCGCCACCAGCACGAAGAGGCCAAGAATGATCAGACCAAGTCGGGATTTCCAGTTAGACCACAGGGTTGAAGCGATCCGGCCGATGACCGCGAAGGCGCCAGGGGGCCGACGTCCGACGGCGGTCTCGGCGGCGCTGGGGCTAACTGCGCCGGGGTCAGTAACGTGGCTGGCGCTCATCGGCTGATCCTCGTTTCGGACAGGTCTGGGTGACTGGGGGAATGGGTGTTCATCGTTGGCCGCCTCATCGCCGGGTCCTCGGATCGAGCACGCCGTACAGGATGTCGACGATAAAGTTGGCCACTAAGACACTCACCGTGATCATCAGGAAGAGTGCCTGCATGAGCGGGTAATCCTGGCCGATCACCGAGTTGAAGAGCAGATAGCCGATGCCGGGGTAGCCGAAGACCTGCTCCACCAGAATCGAGCCGCCAACCACACCGCCCAAGGCCAGGCCGAAACCGGTCAGGTTGGGCAGAATCGCGTTCCGGGCGGCGTACTTAATCGCCACGGTGCCGCCCTTCAAGCCATTGGCCTGGGCGAAGGTGACGTAATCATCGCCCAGCGTGCCGATCATCGCGTTACGCATACCGAGAATCCAGCCGCCCAGCGAGGTGAGCAGAATGGTCAGCGCCGGTAGCAGTGCGTGGTACAGCGCGTCGACGGTGAAGTCCCAACTGAAGGCTGGGCTCGCCGTCGGGCCATAAGCTCCCGAGGTGGGGAACCAGTGCAGCACATATCCCAGGAAAAAAAGCAGCAAGAGCGCGGTCCAGAAGTACGGGAAAGTGCTGAGAAAACTACCGCTGAGGGTGGGCAGCGCGTCCGCCCAGGTATTCCGTCGCCAGGCCGCGAAGACGCCGATCAGGGTGCCGAGCACGAAGGCCACCACGGTGACCAAACCAACCAGCAGCACCGTGTAGGGAAAGGCCTGACCAATTAACTCTGAAACGGACTGTGGATAGAAGGTATAAGAAACTCCGAAATCCAGGGTGACCACTTGATGCAGATAGTTCACATATTGGTCCCAGAGGTTGCCGCCGGGGACGCCGAGCTGCGCCTCGATCGCTGCGCGGGTGGCTGCGGTGACCGGGCCATTCTGCGAGAGTTTGGCAATCGCCGCATCAGTGGGGGAGCCCGGCATCAGCCGGGGGAGCAGAAAGTTGAGCGTGATGGCTGCCCACAGGGTGAGCACGAATAGGCCGAGCTTGCGAGCGATATAACGCATAATCAGCCTTCCTTCGCCGCGGCGTTGCCGGCTTGAGCATCAGCACCGACGAGCTTGAGATGAGTGAAAACCAACAGTGGTGTTGAATCGTAGGTTTGCGGCGGCGCGTAGGGGTTGTTGGCATCCGGCCAGCCAGTGAATTTCGAGGTGTTGTAGAGTCCCCAGAGCCCGCCGTAATACATCCCGATCACCGGCAGCTGGGTGTAGACCGCTTGCTGCAACTTGTAGTTCAGCTGGGTCTGCTGCTTCGGGTCGGTGGTCTTTTTATAGTCATCCAGGAGCACATCGACGGCCGGATCCTTGAAACGCTGGAAATTGGCGGCTGCCTGCTTGCCGACCGGGGCATAGAACTCACTGGAGAGCAGATTATTGAAGGCTTGGAAAAGGTCGCCGCCGCCCATGCCGCCCATCGCTACCTCGAAGTCACCGTTCTGAATGGCTTGCTGGTAGCCAGCGGGTTGTGGTTGTTTGATGTCTACCTGAATGCCCAGCGCGGCGAGTTGCTTGCGGACTTCCTGCACGGCGCGTAACCAGTCGGTATAACCGTTCGCGGTGGTAATCGCGAAGCTCAATTGCTTGCCGGCCGCATTGACGAGCTTCCCGTCCTGTTGGGTGTAACCGGCTTGGGCGAAGGCTTCTAAGGCAGCCTTGGTGTTCTGCTTGACGATGCCCTGATCGGCAATAGAGGGGTCCAATTGATCCTGCTGATTGGGCAGCAGCAAGCCGGTTTGGCCAGCGGCCTGCATGTAGTTCTCGGTGGCCACCCCGGCGATCTTGTCCCGATCCAGTGCCAGCGAGATGCCTTGCCGAACCTTAAGGTCACTGAACGGTGCCTTGCTGAGGTTCGGCACTAAGCTGATCACGCCTCCCGGTGGGAACCAGTACTTATTGCCCGGGTTTGCGGCTTCCCAGGTGCCCTGCACATTGCTCATATAGGCGTAGGCCCAATCGAAACCCTTGGTCACGACGTCGAGCTGGCTGGTCGAGGCTGGTAGCACCAGGTGATTGACCTGGATCTTATCTGCCTGCCAGTAGTCCTGATTCTTATTCATGGTGTACTGCTGGGCAGCAAAGTTGCCGAGGGTATAGGGTCCGGTGCCGACCGGATCGGGGTTACGCCAAGTGTCCGGGTTCGGCTGATCTTTCCAGAGGTGTTCGGGCACGATCAGGGTGAGCGAAATGATCGACTGCGCGGGTGCGTCAGCGCCCTTCAGCTTCACCACTAGGTGCTGGCCGCTGGCACCGCGATCTTCCACCTGCATACTGTCGATGTGTTGCCAGGCCCCTTTAATGTCCAGGGTGGGGTATTTCTTCAGCAGATCGAAGGTGAACTTGACGTCAGATGCGGTGAAAGGTTGTCCATCGGACCACTTCACGCCGGACCTGATGGTGTAGTCAATGGTGCTCGCGTTCGGCAAGGTATAACCACTGGCCAGCCACGGCGTCTGCTTGCCGTCGAGCGCATTGGTGACCAGCAACGGCTCATAGATGTAGCTGGCGGCCACCCGTTTATTGCTCAGGTAGGGGTTGAAGTTCTTCTCCATCATCGGGGTGCCCTTGTCCGCGGCAAGGAGCATGGTGTCCTTGGGGATCGAGGGGTCCGGCTGTGAGGTGATTTTGATCGAGCAAGCGGTGAGGGCTAACAGCGCGGCAGCGCTAGCGGCGGCAAACGCGGTGAATCTATTGAATCGTCGGTGCCGTTTGGCTCGCTCGGGGTGTGCGGTATTCGACTGTGCTGCGCGGGGTGCTGGCTGCTGGTGCATCCTCATTGACACTTTTTGTCCTCACTGACACCCCGTCGACGTGGTTGAGTGGGGCTGTAATGTGATTGTAAGCGCATACATTCGCAGATGCAAGGTTATTTCTGAAGGGCGATGACCAGCATGGCGAGCCCGGCCAGGATGATGGCAACCCTGATGTAGTGCAAGCGATCCCAGCTTTGCAGCTGCTGAGCCCAATCGTCCGGGGCGCTGCTCGCAGACCAGTTCGCTGCCCGCGAGTTGATCGGCACCAACAGCAGAATCGAGAGCAGTACGCTGGCGGCGAGCAGGGCTGCCCCGGTCAGCGCGAGCCCGCCCGCGGTGCTGTCCCAGGCGAGAATCGCCCAGCCTACGGTGAGGAGCAGTGAGCCGATGTACCAGAAGGGCATCACTCGGCCCAGGAGTCTGGCGCCGTCGCTGCGGGCGGCGAGTGCCGACTCCCTGGGTAGTCGGTTGAAAATTGGGTTAATAAAGACTGCCACGGCGAATTCGACGCCGACGAGAACGCCGGTGACGGTAACTGTGATGGTGGACAAAATCTCAAGCATGGTGGCTCCTCATTGGCGCATTTTAGAAATCTAGCGTTGCTAGAATTTAGCCTAAAGGAAAACATCTAGCAGTGCTAGTATTTTCTTATGGGTATTTCTGGTCCGGCAGAACAGCGGCGACGTGATCGAGAGTCACGGGGTCTGTCAATTGCGCAACAGGCCCGGCTACTGGCTGAATCGGAGGGCTGGGATGGGCTCACCGTGCGGCGCCTCGCCACCGAGATCGGCTACAGCCAACCGGTGATCTATTCGCATTTTCCAGGCGGCAAAACCGAGCTGATGACGGTGATCGCCCAGCAAGGGTTCGTCGAACTGGCGGAGCAGTTGGAAGCTGCGAGTCACGTGACTGCTGCCGAAGCTGCTCCTGTCGAAAAACCGCGAAGGGTTTCCCCCGATGGTCAAGACGTGCCGGTTTCGCTCGAAACGCTGCGGGCGGCCTCGCAGGCTTACCTCGGCTTCGCGGCGAGTAACCCGGCTACCTACGATGCGATGTTCACGCTGCCGATCGATTCTGTTTTTGGCGAAGAAAAGACCCCGGAGCCACAACGTCGAGCCTTCAACGAAGTAGCCCGGCTGACGGCTGACGAGTCAGCCGCCGAGCTGCTCTGGAGCACCCTGCACGGCCTGGCAACTCTTGAGCGTGCCGGTCGGTTGCGGGAGAATGCAGCTGCGCAGCGACTGGACGTTCTGGTGAGTAAATTCGGCTGAGTCGAGTGAGTAGTGATCGGGGCCGACAGCTCTCCCCGGTGATTCAGCTAGTTAAGTGGGGATGGACAGCTTGGCCCACTGAAACCATGAATTCAGGGGGCGACAGCCTTCAACTAGGAGGATTGAACGGCGGTCAGCGAATGTCTCGGGCCTTAGTAGGCTACGCTTGCCGCTCGCCGAAGTGCTTCACGGAACTCTTGCCTTCGAAATGAACTGTTGAGTGCGAGCGGGGACGGGTGCCAGGTGTAGATTACCGTAAGGTTCGGGCGAACTTGGGCAGAAATATGTCGTTCCCAGCCTCGTTGGGCAAACCGGCCGCAAGCTAATACGACGCGGAGGTCGGGAAGCAGGTCGAGGAGTGAGAGAGTTTCGCTGGCACCTTCTGCCAGTTCTGAACTGTTAGGTTTTCTGCTCGCAGGGCCTAAATACCAGGGAACGATGTTCCAATGTAAGACTCCGGTATGCAAGCCGACTTCCTGTCGGTAGTTCCAGCAGTTCTCCGCCGTCTTGTCATTATTGTCCACCGAGATGAAACCTGAACCAGGCCGCTTATTCTGAGAGTTGGTCATGGGCCCGGGTGCTTCAAGAAGAATCAAGATCCGGGCCTCGACACCAGCTTCGGCTGGATCGAAGTGTGGAACCAAAGTGGGCCCCGCTGAGAGGAACCGCCGTCGGGAGAGGTCGGCGGCCCATGCCCTGAGCGGCTGAATTTTGGGATCGTGAAGCAGTAATGAGTGGCGTTCTCGCACTGCCTCGTGATCTCGTAATGCTCGGGGAGTGGCGGCAAACATAAGCTGATAATAGTGCTAATTCGTTGACAACCTTGAGCGAGCCGGAGCCGTTGCGGGCCACCGGTGACCAATTACCCGTCCGAGCTGCCGCGCAGCAATACGGTGACCGGCAACCGCTTACTCACCGGCTCGGCATCCGGTGAATCAAGCCGATCAGCCATGATCCGGACCGCCTCGCGGCCTAGCGTTTCCATTGGCTGGAAAACCGTGCTGAGCGTTGGCACGCTGGCCCGGCCAGCGTCAATGCCGTCGAAGCCGGTGACTATCACCCGATCAGGCACCGCGATCCCGGCACGGTGCAGCACGTCCAGCACGCCGAGCGCCATTTGGTCGTTGGCGCAGATCAGCGCGCGCGGTAGCTTGTCCGCCGCGAGCAACTCCCGGGCTACGCTGCGGGCCGTTTCGCGGCGGAAGTCCGCTCGCAGTGGCGGCAAGGCGAGCGGGTCCAGGCCAGCCAGCCGTAGCGCCTCGCAATAGCCAGCGTAACGTTCAACGTCGTCGGGGGAGTCTGCGGGGCCGCCTAGGTATTGCAGTTCACGGATGTTCAGTTCCCTGATCACGTGCTGGGTAAGCGCTCGGATGCCCTCGGAGTTGGCGACCGAAACATGATCGAAGTTATCCCCGCGGCGCGGCCCGGCAATGAGCGTCACCGGAATGCGATGCGCAATTGCATTGAGCAAATCATCCGGCACGCTGCGGGCCAAAACTACTAATCCGTCAACTCGGCCAGCGATGTCTCGCACCACTGACTCTGGATCGGAGCCGCGTCCAACGCCAACCATCAAGACCAGCCCGCGGCGCCAAGCTTCTAATTCGGCGCCGCGCAGCACGGCGTCAAAGTAGAGGTCCGGTGGGCGCTGGCCCAGACTGTCGTCGCTGTCCCGGACCATTCGGACCAAGCCGTCTTCGGCGTCGGAGAGTTCCGGAATTTCCCAGGCGGCGTCAAAGCCGGGAAAAAATACGCCAACCACACCGGTGCGCCGGGCGGCCAAGCCGCGCGCGCTCGCGCTGGGCACATAGCCTAGCTCTCGTACCGAGTCCAGCACCTTGGAGCGGGTCGCCTCGCGCACGTCGTCCGGCCTGCGTAGTACCCGGGAAACGGTGGCGATCGAGACCCCCGCGTGGGCGGCGACGTCGTAGACAGTGGGTGGCTTTTCAGTCATGGTGTGCTTATCCTAGCGAGCCTGGCTGAATGCGCTGTCATTTTCACCATGATGCAATTTCGGAAGGTGTTCACTATGCTGAACGCAACCGAAAGTGAGTCAGATGAGTACACCTTCCCCAGCCCCGGCCGTCACCCGAGCCGCTGCGGCACTCGATGCCCTGGCTGCGTCGCCCACCGGGGTGATGACGCTCAGCGATTTAGCTCGCGAACTGGAGATTCCCAAGTCTTCCGCCTCAAACCTGCTGCAGGCGCTCGAGGAAGCTGGTCTGGTGCGTCGACAAGGGCCCGGTTATGGCCTGGGCCGAAAGCTGGTGGAGCTGGGGGCGGCCTATCTCGATCGACAAGATGACGTCCGGGAGTTTTATCGATTTTGCGAAGAGTCGCCCACCCTGGTCAACGAAACGGTGCGGATTGCCATGCTCGACGGCGAGGATGTTATCTATTTGGCACGCTACGAAGGCCACCCTGCGGTGCGTTTTACCTCGAATATCGGCGATCGGATGCCCGCCTCGCTTTGCGCGGTCGGCAAAGCCCTGCTGGCACGTCGGCATGAAAAGGATATTGCCGAGCTGTTCCCCGACGGGAAGCAACTTCCGGCGCTCACCCCGCATTCAATCACCGATCCGGCGACCCTGCGCGCCGCCCTGCAGGAAGTTCAACAGCGCGGCTACGCCTTCGAAGACGAGGAATCTACGCTGGGTGTGGTCTGTGTGGGGGTGGCGATTCCGACCCGAGGAACTCACGGCGCCAGCCTGGGACTTTCGGTCACCGCGCTCAAGGCCACCTTCACTCGCGAGCTCGAACGCAAATTGGTGGCCGAGTTGCAAGACCTGGCGCGCTCGCTCGGTGCGCCGATGTCTTTGGGGCGTTAGCCGGCTCGGAATTGTTCGGCGGAACGGCTCGTTCGGCGGCGGCTCGTTCGGCAGCCCGCTCCAGCTCAGCTCGACTCCGTGGCGGCGGCCAAAACCGCTCCTCAACTGCATTGTGCGCTGCTGAGATTGTCATCAACCGGCGGTTTCGACTGGTTGTGTCTTCACAACCTGTTCAGCATGCTGTACGGTGTTCACAATATGATCAAAGGAGATTGAGATTCCGGCGGTCATCGCGCTGCGGCCAACGGGGGCCCGGGCAAGAACACAGCAATGAGGTGCAGGACAGCATGAGAACGGTTCATTCCGCCCATTCCACACCGCTTGAAGAGCCGGTGGTGGAGGCTGATCAGCTTCGCCGGGCAACCCTCGCCAGTTCGATTGGCTCGGCGCTGGAGTACTACGACTTTTATATCTTCGGTCTGGCCACCGCGCTGATTTTCGGTCCGCTATTCTTCGAGCCCTTCGGCGACGCCAAGGTAATAGCGTCCTTCGCCACCTTCGGTGTCGCCTATGTCGCCAGGCCGCTGGGTGGCATTATTTTTGGCTACATTGGCGATCGCTACGGTCGCAAGGCAGTGCTGCTGAGCACGGTCGCCCTGATGGGTGGTGCCAGTTTTGTGATTGGCTTGCTGCCAACCTATGACGCAATTGGGCCGCTGGCTCCCATTCTGCTGGTTGCGCTGCGGATTTTGCAGGGTCTTGGTGCCGGTGCCGAGCAGGCAGGTGCCACCACGCTGATCTCCGAGTTTGCCCCGGCCAAGCGCCGTGGTTTCTTTGCTGCTCTGCCCTTTGTCGGCATCCAGATCGGTACCCTCTTGGGCGCTGGCACCTTCGCTCTGCTGGGCATGGTCGATAAGGAGGCGCTGACCGGCTGGGTCTGGCGTCTGCCGTTCTTAGCTAGTTTCATCTTGATCATTGTCGCCGTGGTAATCCGGCTCAAACTCAAGGAAACCCCGGTCTTCCGCGAAATGGCGGCCCATCAGGTGGTGGTGAAGAACCCGGTCGGGGTGGTGTGGCGGACCTCCCGATGGAACATCCTCAAAGGCATTGGCATTCGGATGGCCGAAAACGGCAATTCCAGCCTGTACTCTGCGGTCACCGTGAGCTTCCTGGGTGGTATTGCCGCCTTCAAGGGTAATAGCAGCCTGGGCCCGACGGCCCTGCTCGTTGCCGCGGGCTTCGCCGCCGTGATGGTGGTCTTCTTCGGCTGGCTCTCCGACCGGGTTGGTCGGGTTCCGGTCTATAAGTGGGGAGCGCTCTTCCAGGCCGTGGTGGCGGTTCCGGCCTTCTACCTAATGACTCTCGGCCAGGCCTGGCTGGTGATTGTGGTCGTGGTGGTCGGTGTGGCGCTGGGCGTGCAGTCAATGCTTGGCCCGCAATGTGCGCTGCTGCCGGAGCTCTTCGGCTCCACTCATCGCTTTACCGGGGTCGCCTTGAGCCGAGAGATCTCGGCCATGCTGGCCAGCGGTCTGGTGCCAGTGCTGGTGGCTTCGCTACTGGCGGCGACCGGCAATTCCTGGCTGGTGATGGCGATTGCCTCGTTGGTGCTCTCGCTGATTAGCTTTGGCACCACCTTCCTGCTGCCGGAGACCGCTGGTCGTGACCTGCGCAGCACCGACGACGCCTAGCATCTAGCGAGTAGCTAGGCCAAGATCGCTCAGTTCACCGGGGGCTGGTTGGAGATCATGAACTGGTCAACATCGTCCTCGGTCTCGAGCACGAAGCCATGCCGCTGGTAAAGCTTCTTCGCGGCGCTGCCTTGCAGCACATTGAGCCGGTAAGGCCGGTGATCGCGGTGCTCGGCGAGGAGAGTGCCGAGCACCGCGTTGCCGAGGCCCCGGCCCTGAAATTCGGTGGCTAAGTAGAAGTGTTCAAGCCACTGATCGGCGGCTTCGGGGCGGAGCGCGATGCTTCCAGCCTGCCGGTCGGCAACTTTGATGATCCAGGTATGTTCCGGATGAAAACCGTTCAGAAAACGTTGCCGAACTCGGACCGGATCCCAAAGACCCAGGCGTTGCAGATCCGGGTACATCACTTCGGCGCGCAGCTCGGCGATCCACTCGGCGTCGGACGGCGAGCTTTGGCGCAGGGACCACTCTAAGGGCATCTCTCTATTGAAACGATGCCGGGGGTGTTGGAGCAAGCCCGGGGCTCTGGCGGAAGAGATTTGCTGAGGCTGCCGCCTGGGAGGTGCCGATCAGCTCAGTAAAAGTACACTGGATCAACCATGTGCGGCATCACCCGGCCAGCTCGGAAAAGCTCCAGGTTCGAAATGAACCGTTCGGCTATCAACCGGTTCTCCGCGCTGCTGAGCGCCGAGGTATGAGGTGAAACCAGTACCTTTGGGTGCTCCCAGAGCGGGCTGGAGGCGGGCAGCGGCTCCTGTTCGAAAACGTCAAGGCAGGCATAGGAAATTCGGCCCTCATCTAGCGCGGCTAGCAGGGCGGTTTCATCCACCACCGAGCCCCGACCGACATTGACAAAAACCGCACCGGGCTTGAGAGTCGCGAGTAGCTCAGCGTCGAAAAGATGCTCGGTGTAAGGGGTGCCCGGCAGGGTATTGACGACGGCATCGGCCGAGTTGAGCAGTCCGGCTAAGCCATCGTTGGTGACCACTTCATCGATACCCTCGAGTTCTTGCGCTTGTCGTTTGCTGCCGCTCACCGTCATCCCTAGAGCTTTTGCTAGCCGCGCCGTTTCCATGCCAATCTCACCCAGGCCAGAAATCACCAGCTGAGAGCCGGCCAGTAACCGGGTCGGCACTCGCAGCTCGGGCCAAAGCTTGGCGCGTTGGTCCGCCTGCAATTCGGCGACCCGCTTGAAGCCATTGAGCAGGCCCATCAGCGCAAACTCTGCGAGCGGTAGCGCGTGCACGCCCGCCGAAGTGGTGACTACAACGCGTTCTAGCTCGGCCTCGCTCAACTGGGCGGCGCGTACCGAGCCGCCCGCACCAGCCGCCATTGCATGGATCCAGCGCAGCTTAGGGTTTTCTCTGACCGCGCGAGCCAGATCAGCGGGGGACTCATTGGGGATTCCATAGAGCACGTCAGCTTGGCGAATATTTTCCCAGTACTGCTCTTCTTGTTCGGCGCTGCGTCGGAAGTCTGGATCGCCAGCGTGATCAGCCGGGAAGCGTTCGGGAGGTAATAACTCGGGTGAATACCGCACTGTGACTCCTGGCGAACTCTGCCGAATTCGCTCCACCAGTGCTGCCTCGAGCGGGGCACAGATGGCAATGGTGAGAGCGGCGTGAGGCGCGTTGTCAGGAAGCGCGGTAGCAGTCATCTGTTCATCATACTGAAAGGTGGCTAGTATGTTGGACATTATGAAGGCGACGGAGCGATCACCGCAGATAGTTTTTATTGGTCTCGGCAAAATGGGTGAGGCGATGGCCCGCAATGTGTTGCGGGCTGGATTTTCCTTGCGGGTGTGGAATCGCTCTCGGCCCGCGCTGGAGCGCCTGCTCGCCGAAGGGGCTGAAGAGCTGGAGAGCGTTGCCTCCGCGGCCGATGCCTCGGTGGTGATCGTGATGCTGCCGGACCTGCCGCAGGTCGAAGAAACCTTGGCGCCCCTGCTGGAAAGTTGGTCTGGCGAGGCCTCGAAGACACCCCTGGCGGACGCTAAGACATTGGTCATTTGTAGCACTGTCTCGCCCGCCGCGGTGCGCGATTTCGCTGACCGGGTCAGCGCCTTGAGCGGTGCTGCGGTGTCGTTGATTGACGCCCCGGTAAGTGGCGGAACCGAAGGCGCCGAGCAGGGCTCCCTCTCCATCATGGTCGGTGCTAGCCCGGATGCATTTGAGCGAGTGCTGCCGGTACTGCAGAGCATGGGTAAACCGCATCGGCTCGGCGAGGTGGGCGCAGGCTCACTGGCCAAAGCTTGTAACCAAGTACTAGTCGGTTTGACCACGGCAGCCCTTGCCGAGGCGGTGGTGGTCGCCGAGCGCTCCGGACTCGACTCCAGGCAGTTGCTCGAGGTGCTCGGTGGGGGATTGGCGGATTCTGCCGTGCTCAGGCTCGTCGGCCCACGAATCGTCGGGCAGGACTATGAAGTTCGGGGTGCTGCGCAGTTCATGCTCAAGGATCTGGGTTTTTTCCTGGATGCTGCCCGAAGCACTGATACCGACGCCAGGCTGAGCAGCGCGGCAAGGCAGCGCTACCAATCCCTTGTTGACCACGGCCTTGGTGCCCAGGATCTCTCCGTGGTGCGCGCCGAAATTGAAGGAAACCATGGAGGGGAGCAGGCATGAGCCCGACTTCTTTTGACCTGCAGGGAAAGCTCGCCCTCGTTACCGGTTCCAGCCGGGGAATCGGGGCGGCGATGGCACGCGGGCTGGCCGAGGCAGGCGCCAGCTTGGTCATTCACGGCCGTGATCGGGTGCGGGCCGAGGCTGCCGCTGCCGAATTGGCGGCATCGTTCGGTACCGATCGGGTGCACGCGGTAGCTTTCGATGTCACCGATCCGGCGGAAGTTTCGCAAGGCGTTGCTGAGCTGATTGAACGTGCCGGGGCACCCGATATTTTGATTAATAACGCCGGTCTGCAGCACCGGGTGCCGCTGTTGGACTTGGAGTATGCGGACTGGGAACGGGTGATCAAAACGGACTTGAGTAGCCTGTTCCTGATCGGCCGGGAACTCGCCAAGCCGATGATCGCTCGCGGCAGCGGCAAGATTATTAATATTGGCTCCGTGCAGAGCGAGCTCGCCAGGCCGACCATTGCCGCCTACACAGCGGCCAAGGGCGGGGTGCGTAACCTGACCAAGGCGATGGCGGCGGAATGGGCGCGGCATGGCATCCAAGTTAATTCCCTGGCGCCCGGCTATATCCATACCGAGATGACGCAGAACCTGGTTGACGATGAGGCCTTCAACTCCTGGGTGGTCGGTCGGACTCCGGCGGCTCGCTGGGGAACCGTGCAGGACCTGGTGGGACCGGCGGTGTGGCTCGCCTCCGAGGCGTCCAATTTTGTCAATGGGCAAACAATTTTTATCGACGGTGGGATGACCGCCGTTGTCTAAATACACAGTCCCTGCGACCCAGATCGCCGAGGAGAATAGATGAAAACCAATATTGGCGTTGTCATTCACGCCAAGGGCGATCTTCGGTTGGAAGAGTTGCCGATGCCGGAACCCACCGCCGATCAGGCGCTGATCGAGATTGCCTTCGGTGGTATTTGCGGCTCTGATCTGCACTACTGGCGGCACGGCGCCGCCGGGCAATCAATCCTGCGTGAACCGATGTTGCTCGGCCATGAGGTAGTTGGCACGGTGCTGCAAGCCGCCAGTGACGGCAGCTCACCGGCCGCAGGAACGCAGGTAGCGGTACATCCGGCCACCGAGCTGGACGACGAGGCGCGCACCCCCTACCCAGCGGATAAACCGAATTTAGCTCCCGGGGGCACATATCTGGGTAGCGCGGCGCGATTCCCGCACACTCAGGGCGGTTTCGCCCGCTATTTGGCTTTGCCTGGCCGGATGCTCCGAGCATTACCTGAAGGTCTATCGCTTCGTGACGCTGCCATTGCCGAACCGGCAGCGGTAGCCTGGCATGCGGTCAAGCAGGCTGGGTATCAAACAGGAGAACAAACAGGACAGCAAATAGGACAGCAAGAGGCGAGTTCAAACGTGCTGAGTGGTGCCAAAGTTCTGGTGATCGGGGCGGGGCCAATTGGTTCGCTGATTGTCGCGGCGGCTAAGTCAATGGGGGCCCGCGAGATTGTCGCGGTTGACTTGCAAGCCAAACCGCTGGAGATAGCCGCCACGGTCGGTGCGAGCAGCACCCTCCAGGCTCCGAATGAGGATGACCTCGACGCCATGCATGCCGATGTGGTGTTTGAATCTTCCGGCCACCACAGCGGGCTGGGCCTAGCCTTGCGTGGCGCCAAACGCGGTGGCCGCGTGGTGATGGTCGGCCTGCTGCCCGCGGGCCCGCAACCGGTGGAGATTTCTCTTGTGGTGAGCAGAGAATTGCAGCTGACCGGCTCGTTTAGATTCAACGAGGAACTCGACGAGGTGCTTTTCGGGCTCGCCGACGGGAGGCTAAACGCCGCCCACGTGGTCACGCACAGCTTCCCGGTGCAGCAAGCCCTCGAAGCCTTCGACGTTGCTGGCGACCCCTCGCGTTCCGGCAAGGTGCTGCTGGAGTTCTAGAATTCCTCGTGCTCATTTGGGTCTTGACCCCAGAGCCTGCCCTTTTCCAGGGAATTGATCCGGGCCAGGTCTTCATCGGTGATATCGAAGCCGAAGATTTCCAGGTTGTGCTGTTGACGCTCCGGGTTATTCGACATCGGAATCGGTACTACACCGTTTTGCAAATGCCAACGTAGGACTAATTGACCCACGCCAACGCCATACTTCTCTGCCAACTCAACGAGCAGTGGTTCCTGCAATAGCTGGCCGCGACCCAAGGGGCTCCAGGATTGGGTGACAATGCCATTACGGGCGTGGAATTCGCGCAACGCCTGTTGCGGAAAGTAGGGGTGCAATTCCACTTGATTGACCGACGGAGTCACTCCGGTGGCATCCTGCAGATCTTTTAGGTGTTCTTCGGTGAAATTCGAGACACCGATGGAACGGACCTTGCCGGCCTTTTGCAGTTCCACCAAGGCCTTCCAGGTGTCGACGTACTTACCCTGCTTGGGCAGTGGCCAGTGAATTAGGTAGAGGTCGATGGTGTCGAGGCCAAGGTTCCGGCTGGATTCTTCGAAGGCTTGGAAAGCTTCGCCGTAACCGTGATTGCGGCCCGGCAGTTTGCTGGTCAGCACGATCTCTTCGCGGGGGACCGGAGATTTTCGGATCGCGGTGCCGACCTCAACCTCGTTTTCATAGCGTAGCGCGGTGTCAATCAGCCGGTAGCCAAGTTCCAGCGCATGCCCGACGGCTCGCTCGGAATCGGCGTAACCGTGCGGGTAGGTGCCGAAGCCGAGGGCCGGTAAATCGTGGCCGTCGTTCAGCCGGAGGGAGGGGATGGTCGTCATCTGTTGCTCCTTGGATATTCCTTGGAATCAGTTCCACCATTGTGCCGGTCTGCGGCCGCAACTTCGAATCGAAGAACCGGTAGTGCCGTTTTTTGGCTTCCGATGACGCCGCGTTTAGACCACGGCGAGCAGCACACCAGCACCGACGAAAAGCCCGCCGAAGGTCCGGTTGAGCGCGCGCTCACCACGCTGACTCTCGGTGAAGCGGCTGAAGGATCGGGCAGCAGCGGCGAAGAATAACCACATCACCACGACGTCGACCAGCACCACTGTGGCGGCGAGCACTAAATATTGTGGCAGTAGCGGCGAATCGGGACGAATGAACTGGGGGACGAAAGCCAGGAAGAACACTATTGCCTTCGGGTTGAGCAGATTGACCCAGAAGCCCCGGCGCAGCATGGAAAAAGCGCTTTCCGGCTTGGCTTCTTTGGTTTCTTCAGCGGCTTCCGAGCGTTTCGCTAAGAGTTTCCGCAGGCCCAGGTAGACCAAATAGGCAGCGCCCGCGTAGCGAATCACGTGGAAGGCGATGGGGGAGGAAGAAACCAAAAGCCCGACGCCGGCTGCCACAATCACAATCTGAATCAACAGCGCGATTTGCTGTCCGAGAATGCCCCACAGCGAACGACGGAAGCCCGCGTTCAAAGAGTTACTCATGGTGTTAATCGCGCCGGCGCCCGGGGTGAAGCTGATCATCAGGCATGCCGCCAGTAGGGCGAACCAGAGCGAGAGTTGCATAGAAAAATGCTAGGGGAAAGCCCTTTGGAATGACGATTTATGCAGCATTGTTGCTTCAAACTTGGCGGGCTAGACTCGAATTGACCACGTCGTGGCCAGGTTCTCCCCGAGGAAGTGGAAGGAACGTCAATGCCTGCGATCACCAATTGCCTGTGGTTCAACACTCAGGCCGCCGAAGCCGCCGAGTATTACTGCGGCATTTTCAAGAATTCGAAGATTAATAACACCAGCTATTACGGCGAAGGGTCACCGTACCCGGCCGGCACCGTGCTGACAGTAGATTTCGAGCTGGACGGGCAGGGGTTCACCGCGCTCAATGGTGGGCCTCAGTTCACCTTCAGCGAGGCGATTTCATTCCAGATTGACTGCGCAGACCAGGAAGAAGTGGACTATTACTGGAACAGCTTGACCGCCGACGGCGGCGAGGAGAGCCAATGTGGTTGGCTCAAAGACAAATACGGCCTGTCCTGGCAAGTGGTGCCAAACGTCCTGTCCAAACTGCTCACTGGTCCGGACGCCGAGGGGGTGCAGCGCGCCATGAACGTGCTGATGGGGCAGCGCAAGCTGATTATTGCGGACCTGCAGAAGGCATACGACGGCGGCTAGGTTTTTCCGGTTGACTAGCCGTCGAGAAAGTCCTCGGTGAGACGACGCGAAATCTCCGCCGCACAATCTGCCACCGAGCGGCGGCTGGTGTCGACTTCAATGTGGTAGTTGACGTGGAGGTGTACCGACGTTGCTTGCTGACGGGCCATTCCGGGTACCCGATCGGGCCTGTCGGCCTCGCGTTCTGCGGCAATCTCGGCCTCACAGCGCACTGCCACCCAGATCAGTTCAGTTCCGGTGAAAGCAGAGCGAAGCCGCTCTTGGCCGACGGCTCCGGCAAGCATGACTTCGTCGAGGATAAGGCTGGCACCGGCTTGAGCCATCGCATTGAGTCCGGCGTACCAGTTGCCCTCTAAGGCTCGGTGCTCCGGGGTAAAGGTGATGCTGCCGTCGGGCTCAAAGTGGATTCCGGCTCGAGGGCTATTCCCCCGTCCGGGCAGGGCTTCGATGAAAGTGTCGACACCAAAGGTCAGCCAGATGCCGGGGAGCAATTCTTGGAGCGCTCGGGCGATTGATGATTTTCCCGAACTCGATCCACCGTTCAGCACTACTACCCGGGCATTCGATTTGTTCGGCACTGCACCAGCTTAGTCCGAGATAGTCCGCTCCGACTTGAAGCGAAAGAAGGGGGTGGCCGGTTATGGAACCAGCCACCCCGTTCTTTGCGCTACTAATGCGGCCTAGAAGAATGCAGCCTAGCCTTGCAGCTTGGCTAGCAAACCTTCCAACTGGTTCAGCGTCATGGTCATGCCTTCCAGCATGCCCATCTGCACCACGGTGTCGCGCTGGGCGTTATCCGGGTAGTGGATTTCGGTGCGGGCGGTGGTCACGCCGTCGGCCTCGGTGAAGGTGACGGTGGCCTTGCCCTGCGGCATATCCGTGTTGACATTGCCCTCGGCGTCGCAGAACGCGTCGGTCCAGACGATTTTCTCCGGCACGACGATCTCGTGATAAACCGCCTTCGACCAGAACTCTTCGCCTGATTCATCGCTGCGCATGCTGTAGAGCCATTCGCCGCCGACCCGGAAATCCATCGTCGAGTTATTGACCGGGAAACCCTCCGGCCCCCACCACTGGCTGATCAAGTCCGACTCAGAATGAGCGCGGAAGACCAGTTCGCGCGGCGCCTTGAAGCTCGCGCTAATGACGAGGCCGTTGTCGATGAGTTCCTTGCTTACTTCAGTCATGATCCTTGTCCTTTTCTTGTGCTGCTGCTGATTTCTTTTGAGGTTCTTCGCTGCTGAGCGTATTCAGGAGTTTGTCTAAGCGTTGCCAGCTGCCCTCCCAGAGTCTGGCGTAGTGCTGGGTCCAGTCTCGAAGCTGCAGGAAACCTTGCGGCTCCAAACTGCAGGTGCGCCATTGCTGATTAACAGTTCTTTTGATCAGGCCAGCCTTTTCCAGGATGGTCAGATGCTTCGAAATGGCCGGAGTGCCTAACTCGAAGTGTGCAGCCAGCTCGTTGACCGTTGCATCGCTCTCGTGTAGCAGGTCAACCAGCCCTCTGCGGACCGGATGTGCCAAGGCGGAAAAGATCGCATCAAGCAGAGCATCTCGCTCGGTGTTGATTTCGTATTTTCCAAACTTGGAACTTTCCATATATGGAAAATAGCAGAAATGGGATCAGGGAGTCAAGGGCTGGTGGAAAGTTTATTGCGACGGGTTCTGCTAGCGGCGTTCTCGAACGATGGCACAAGCGCTGTTGTGCACGGTTCGCGCCGAGCTGTGCGCTGTAGGCGTTGTGGTGCAGAGTTTGCTGCGAACCGGGCGTGAGAGTGTCGCCTTCTTGATGGGAGCCGTAGACGTGTACATTTTGCAGCGTTTTTTCGACACATCAGCGCGACGTGTCGAGTAGGTGTACATATCAACTCAACTTTAGAGGTGTTGCCGCAGGCCCCCTGCCGGCAGCCCTCCCCGGTGAATCCTGCTGTTCAGTGGGGCAAGCTGGCCCTCCCTGCTGGAAATGCAGATTCGCTGGGGAGGGATGGGGTGGGGGTTCCACTTCTGTTGCCTGGGTGTTAGGTGTCGCTCTAGCTCCTACATTCTGTATTTTTCGAAGTTGAGTGCACCACGCTCAAGTTCAACTTGACAACGATCGACTCAACTATAGAATTGATCTCAGAGCACTCAACTTACTAAGTCGTTCAATGAAAGGAACACCATGTCACGTGCAGTAGGTATCGACTTGGGAACCACTAACTCGGTGGTTTCCGTCCTGGAAGGTGGCGAGCCCACCGTTATTGCGAACGCCGAAGGCGGCCGCACCACCCCCTCCGTCGTCGCTTTCTCCAAGAGCGGCGAGGTCCTGGTTGGCGAGATCGCCAAGCGCCAGGCCGTCAACAACGTTGATCGCACCATTGCTTCGGTCAAGCGCCACATGGGCACCGACTGGACCATCGCGATCGACGATAAGAAGTACACCGCTCAGGAAATCTCCGCTCGTACCTTGATGAAGCTCAAGAACGACGCCGAGAGCTACCTGGGCGAAAAGGTCACCGACGCGGTAATCACCGTTCCGGCCTACTTCAATGACGCCGAGCGTCAGGCCACCAAAGAGGCCGGCGAAATCGCTGGTCTGAACGTGCTGCGTATCGTCAACGAGCCGACCGCGGCTGCTCTGGCCTACGGTCTGGACAAGGGTAAGGAAGACGAGCTCATCCTGGTCTTCGACCTCGGCGGCGGCACTTTCGACGTTTCCTTGCTGGAAGTTGGCAAGGACGAAGATGGCTTCTCCACCATTCAGGTTCGCGCCACCGCTGGTGACAACCGGCTGGGCGGCGACGACTGGGATCAGCGCATCGTCGACTTCTTGCTGAACCAACTCAAAGTCAAGGGCATCGACCTCTCCAAGGACAAGATCGCGCTGCAGCGTCTGCGCGAAGCTGCTGAGCAGGCCAAGAAAGAACTCTCCTCGGCTACCAGCACCAATATCTCCCTGCAGTACCTCTCCGTCACCCCCGACGGACCGGTGCACTTGGATGAGCAGCTGACCCGCGCTAAGTTCCAGGAACTCACCGCTGACCTGCTCGATCGCACCAAGAAGCCGTTCCAGGACGTGATCTCCGAGGCCGGCATCAAGGTTTCCGATATCGATCACATCGTGCTGGTCGGTGGTTCCACCCGGATGCCCGCCGTCAGTGAACTGGTCAAGCAGCTCGCCGGTGGCAAGGAGCCCAATAAGGGCGTCAACCCGGACGAGGTCGTCGCTGTCGGCGCTGCCTTGCAGGCCGGTGTGCTGAAGGGCGAGCGCAAGGACGTGCTGTTGATCGACGTCACCCCGCTTTCCCTCGGTATTGAGACCAAGGGCGGCGTGATGACCAAGCTGATTGAGCGCAACACCGCGATCCCGACCAAGCGGTCCGAAACCTTCACCACCGCCGATGACAACCAGCCTTCGGTTGCCATCCAGGTTTTCCAGGGCGAGCGCGAGTTCACCCGGGACAACAAGCCGCTAGGCACCTTCGAGCTGACCGGCATCGCACCGGCTCCGCGCGGCGTGCCGCAGGTTGAGGTCACCTTCGACATCGACGCCAACGGCATCGTGCACGTGTCGGCTAAGGACAAGGGCACCGGCGCCGAGCAGTCGATGACCATCACCGGTGGCTCCAGCCTCTCCAAGGAAGATATTGACCGGATGGTCAAGGAAGCCGAAGAACACGCGGCCGAGGACAAGGCCCGTCGCGAGCAGGCAGAAGTGCGTAATAGCGCCGAGCAGCTCGCTTACTCGGTGGAGAAGCTGCTCTCCGAAAACGATGACAAGCTGCCCGAAGAGGTCAAGACCGAAGTCAAGGCCGATGTCGACAGCCTGAAAACCGCTCTGGCTGGCACCGACGAGGATGCCGTGAAGGCAGCCTTCGAGAAGCTACAGGCTTCGCAGAGCAAACTGGGTGAAGCGATCTACGCTCAAGCCCAGGCCGATGGCGCAGCTGCCGACGCCGGCGCGGAAGCTCCGGCTGGCGAGGCTAAGCCCGAGGAAGACATCGTTGACGCCGAGATCGTGGACGAAGAAGAACCGAAGAACGAGAAGAAGTAGTCATGTCTGATCAGGACAACAACTACGACGGTCCTGAAAAGGACAACCCTGAGGTGGGCAACTCAGCGGAGGAGCCGGTCGAGCAGACCGGCCCCTCGGCCGAGTCCGATCAGGATCCCTTGGCTCAGGTCGAAGACATCCTGAACAACGCCGAGGTGCCCGCCGATGAGTCGGTCGCCCAGGGTAGCGAACAAGCGGATGCGGCGGAGCTCAAGAACGATTTGCTCCGTTTGCAGGCCGAGTATGTGAACTACCGCAAGCGGGTCGAACGCGACCGCGCGGTTGCCGGGGAGAGCGCCGTGATCGGCATGCTGAACTCGCTGCTGCCGGTGCTCGACGACGTCGACGCGGCCCGCACGCACGGAGACCTCACCGAGGGCCCATTCGCGGCCATCGCGGTCAAACTCGAAGCCGCGCTACAGACCTATGGGCTGGAGCGCATCGACGAGACCGGAGTTGCTTTCGACCCCACCGTGCACGAGGCGCTGATCCAACAGCCCAGCGCCGAAGTGCAGGTCGATTCGGTCAGCCAAGTGCTTCGCTCCGGCTACCGCAAGGGCGAACGAGTTCTCCGGGCTGCGCAAGTTATTGTTGCAGTACCTGAATAGGAGGGTTGCTCCAGCAGTTTTTTTAGCCCCGCCTCACGAGCCCCCGCGTGGCGCGTCAGCGACACGCGAAGCCTCGTGCCAAAGGGGCGGAAAACTGCTGGAGCAGCCCTCATCGTGAAGATCAAAACGTACGAAAGGAGATACCTTGGCTAGTCAGGACTGGGTCGATAAGGACTTCTACGCAATCCTCGGTGTCTCCAAGGACGCCAGCGAAGCGGACATTAAGAAGACCTACCGCAAGATGGCCCGCAAATACCACCCCGATCAAAATCAGGGTGATGAGGCCGCAGAGAAGAAGTTCAAAGACATCTCCGAGGCCTACTCGGTGCTTTCCAATGCCGAGGATCGCGAGCAGTACGACGCGATTCGGGCGATGGGTTCTGGTGCCCGGTTTAGTGCTGGCGGCTCCGGTGCTCAGGGCAGTGCTGGCTTCGACGATATGTTCGGCGGACTGTTCAATGCCGGGCGCTCCAGCCGAAGCAGCCGCGGCGGTGGTTTCGATGCCTCCGGTTTACCGCCCGAGTTCGCTGATATCTTCGGCTCTGCTTATCAGGGCTATCAGCAACCGCGTCCCACCAAGGGCGCCGATCGTAATGCGCAGACTACGATTTCCTTCGCGGGCTCCGTGAAGGGAACCACGATTGGGCTCAAGGAGCCTTCCGGTGAAGTGATTGAGGTCCGGATTCCGGCAGGAATCAAGGACGGACAGAAAGTCCGGGTACGTGGCAAGGGACAGCCCGGTTCGGCTGGCCCCGGCGATCTAATGGTTGCCGTGCACGTCAAACCGCACGACTTCTTCGGCCGCGATGGCGATAATATTCGGATCCACGTTCCAGTGACCTTCCCGGAGGCCGCCCTAGGTGCGGATATCACCGTGCCCACCCTGGATGGCGAATCGGTCAAGGTGCGCATCCCGGCGGGCACCCCGTCAGGACGCACCCTGCGAGTCAAGGGTAAGGGGATCAAAACCAGCAAGGCCACCGGTGATTTACTCGTGACGGTGGACGTGGTTACCCCGCAGAAATTGAACAAAGAGGCCGAACAAGCAGTCCGTGACTTTGCTGCGGCGACCGATGACGGTGATCCGCGGGCTGAGCTGGCCGCCAAGGCGAAGCTCTAATGTTCGCCTCGGTCGGGAGGGAGTAGCACGGTGGCCGATGACCCACATGCCCCCATTTTTGTTATTTCGGTAGCAGCCGAACTGGCCGAGATGCACCCGCAAACCCTCAGGCAGTACGACCGCTTGGGCTTGGTCTCACCGAGTCGTGCTCCTGGGCGTTCCCGGCGTTACTCTCAACATGATGTGGACCTTTTACGCGAGGTGCAAAGACTCTCCCAATCAGGGGTTTCCCTTGAAGGCATTAAGCGCATTCTGGAACTTGAAAACCAGGTTGCCGCGCTGCAAGCCAAGGTCAAGGAGTTGAGCACAGAACTCAGGGAGCGAGGCGATGCCGCCCGGATCTTTGCCGCTGGCTTAGCCGGTGACGTGGTGCGGCTCAATCGTGGCGAGCGTCCGCTGCCGCGTTCCCAAGCCGTGGTGGTCTGGCGCCCACACCGCAAAAGCTAGCTCTCGGATGGGTCGCTGGTGGCTTAATAGCTAAGATTATTGCTCAGTCCCAAGTGATCGCTGCCAATGGGGGCCAGTACCGAGGAATCGGTGATGCTAAAGCCTTTACTCAGGATGTGATCGGGACGGGTAACCGGGAACTTGGCAGGCCAGGTGAAACCAAAACCACCGCTACTGGAGAGCTTCTCTTGCAGTTGGTTGTTGAAGCCGTCCATGATTCGGTTGGTGGGGGCCGCGTTGAAATCCCCCATCACCAGTAGCCGCGGGGCGGGGTCTTGAGCGAGACGCTGCTGTAGGTCGTTCAGCATCTCATCGCGGGCGCTGTGGTCTCCACCGCTCACCGAAGCGCCGTGCACTACATAGACGCTCACGTCGCCAGAGGGTGTTTGCACTGTAGCGTGCAGCGCCCGATAGGAAGAGAAGCCGTTGAGGTCCAGGCCAGCGGATTCCTTGAACGGATATTTACTCAGCAGCGCAACCGTGCCCACTCGTTCCTGGTAGGGATACTTGGCTAGCAGTTCATCCAAGGCTTCCGGAGTCTTCACTTCCTGCAGCGCCACTAGATCAGCATCCTGCGCTATCAGGGCATCCTTGCTGGACAGCGAACCGTTGTAGCCTTGCAGGTTCTGTGTGGCCACGCTGAGCTTGTTGCTGCCGGTTGTGCTGGCGGTGCCAGGCAGGATGTTCGGCACGAAAACCAGCGCCCAGACCAGCACCGGTACTAACCAAGCGAACCAAGCTAGCGCTGATCTCGATCGGATCGCGGGGATCAGCAGCAAGACGCTGAGTAGCCCAAGCCAGGGCAGGAAGCTCTCCAGCCCCATTGTCCATTCCCCGATGTCGGGGATCAGCCGATGGCCGGCCAAGATCAGTGCTAGGGCCAGGCTGAAAAGTACCACCACGGTAGCGGCGAGTACTCGCACATGACCGGCCCGGGGACGTCCGGGGACGGCTCGCTCACGCGGCTGATCCGGATCGAGCCGGTACATTACGGTGGTGTCCATAGTTTTACGATGACTGGTGAGGCTGTGCGAGTGCTGTAGAAATCGCACGGTTGGGTAACACCGAGGCGGTGACCTTCCGATTCTGCCGCGTGATCACTGCTAGCTCATACCAGAGTCTGATTTTAGTTTTCCTGGCAGATACCGCCTCTTGCTGACCGGCTATCGCCGATTGCTATTTCGTGGGCAGCTCTTTCTGGAAGGTCAAATCATGGATTTCTCGGCCGGCCAGCTGAGCCTTGTTTTCGAAACTGGTAATGACTCGACCCTCAAAACGTGGTGCCCAGTCTGGATGGACATTCCGCAGGCTCGAATTGCTGCCTACCTCAAGCATTTGTTCCGCGTAGTGTTCCCAATCGGTGGCCAGTCGCCACAGACCGCCCGGTGCCAGGGAAGTCGCCACCAGCTCAGCAAAGGACACGGTTACCAGGCGTCGTTTCTCATGTTTGCTCTTTGGCCAAGGGTCTGGAAAGAACGTCCAGACCTCGGAAATGCTGCCCGCCGGGATCATCGAGCTGAGCACCTCCGGAGCATTGGCCTGCACCACGCGTAGGTTGCTCAGTTCTTGAGCGGCGGCGCGCTGAATGGTCTGTGCCAAGCCCGGCAAATACACCTCGACGGCGAGGAAATCACGGTCCGGCTGGGTGCTAGCAGCATGCACTATCGCTTCGCCCAGGCCGGAACCCACCTCGACAACTAATTCCGCGCTTCGGCCAAAAACCTTTGCGGCGTCGAAGCGATAGTCGGGGTGCACCGAGGTATCGGCGACCAGGCGTGGCACCTCAAGAAGGTAGCGCTCGCTGTGTTCTTCCCAGGCTTTCTGACGGCGCCCTTGCAGACGGCTACCGCGGCGCACAAAGGACACCGGCTGTTGGCGATACGTGCTCTCATTCATTGGTCTAAGCCTAGCCGAGAGTGGCTGGCCCACGGCTAGGCCAAGGATCTGAAAGGCCCGAGGTCGGTTCAAACTGTTCCGACTGAGTGTGCGGCAGAAGGGCCGTCGGTGGAGGGGCGTAGCGCGAACCAGGCCCAGAGCGTAGCCAGCAGGGCCAGCGCGATCACCGTCAGCGCGAGCGCATTCCAACCCAGCTGCTGGAACACCAAGCCTCCCCACCAGCCGATCAGGCTGGAACCGGCGTAGTAGCAGAGGTTATATAACGAGGCGGCTTGTGCCCGACCGACGCTGGCTCGGGCCGGTGCCCAGCCAGAAGCGACCGCGTGCGCCGCGAAGAACCCGGCGGTTAGTACCAGCAGGCCGAAGAGCACCATCAGCACGGTGGGAACCATGGTCAAGGCGACGCCGAGGGCCATCACCAGAGTGCTCAGCGCCAGCATGTTCCGGCGTCCGAAGCGAGCGCTCAAGCTGCCGACCAGTCGAGAGGAGAAGGTGCCGGCCAGATAGGCGAGAAAGAGCAGACTAGTCACTGCAGTGGGTAGCAAGAATGGCGCTGCTTCGAGCCGGAACCCCAGATAGTTGTATACCGCGACGAAACCGCCCATCAGCAAGAAGCCTTGAGCATAGAGTGCCAATAAGCCGGGGTTCTTCAGGTTGCTGCCGAGCCGAGAAAGCAGGCCAGGGCTGCCCTCCGCTGCCTTGCCAAGCCGGACAAAGCCGCGCTGTTTTGGTGCTAATAGAATGAAGCCGGCCGAAGCCATGGTGGCCAGCAAGCTGACCAGCAGCACGCCGGTGCGCCATCCCGCCAGGTCTCCGATCGGACCGGCGATCACTCGGCCCGATAAGCCTCCGATCGTGGTGCCCGCGACGTAGCTTCCGGCCGCGATGGCCGCGTGCATCCGGTGCACTTCCTCGGTCAGATAGGCCAGAGCCAAGGCCGGGATGCCGCCGAGCGCCAGGCCTTCGAAGAACCTGAGCAACAAAATTGAACTCAGGGTGGGCATCAGCGGCACGAGCAACCCCAGCACAGTAGCCGCAATCACCGCAATAGACATGGCTCGAAGCCTGCCAATCCGGTCAGCCAGCGCCGACCAGGGAATCACCGCAATCGCCAAGCCGATGGTGGCGGTGGAAACGCTGAGCGCCGCCTCGGCAGCCGACACTCGCAGATCCGCGGCGAGCAGCGGCAGTACGCCCTGCAAGGAGTAAAGCTGAGCAAAGGTGGCAACGCCAGCGCAGGCGAGCGCCAACAGGATCCTTTGATATGACTTGCTGCCTCGCAGGTGGCCTTGCCAAAGCTGGTCACCGGAGTTAGAAGTCACTAGTTCATGGTAGGACTCTTTGCCTCAGGAAACCGATTCTGCGGCTGTCAGCTTCACGCGGTGCTTTCGATTGCTTGCAGTAAATCGGCGCTCAGATCTTCAGCGCCCTCGAGGCCGATTGAGAGCCGGAGCAGGTTGGCGTGCGGCTTGGCTTCGTCCGCTACCGGGCGATGAGTGAGGCCAGCCGGGTGCTGAATCAGGGTGTCAACACCGCCCAATGAGACCGCGTGTGTGATCAGCGACACCGCGGCCGGGACACGTTCGGCATGCTCGGCGCTCGCTAGTTCAAAGGCCAGTAGCGAACCCGGTCCGGCCATTTGGGTGCCAATCAGACCCTGCGGATCGCACTCGGGCAGGCCCGGGTAGAAGACTTGCGTGACAAGTTCGTGCTGAGCCAAGGCCGAGGCAAGTTTGGTCGCCGATTCTTGCTGCGCCCGCATTCGGACCGGTAGCGTGGCCAGGCCGCGGTGCAGCAGATAAGCTGGCCAGGGAGTCAGGATGCCGCCAGTGATCGCCCTTACTTGGCGTAGCCGTTTGCTCCAATCAGGGTCACCGGCAACCACGCCGCCCATCGCATCGCCGTGCCCGCCTAGAAACTTGGTAGCGCTGTGCAACACCATGCTGGCACCGTGCTTGAGCGGTTGTTGCAAGATCGGGCTGGCGAAAGTGTTGTCAACCAAAACAGGCACGCCATTCGCGGCATTGACCAGTGCGGCGATGTCCACTAGTTCTAAGCTTGGGTTCGCGGGCGTCTCGAGCACAATCAGTGCGGTGTCAGCGCGGAGCGCCTGAGCCAGTTCCTCCGGGCGAACGAAGCTGGTCTCGGTGCCGAGTAGACCTGAGGCTAGCAGGTGATCGCTGCCGCCATAAAGTGGCCGCACCGCGATAATGTGCTTCTTCGCCCCAGCGGTGGCAGCCAATAGAGCGGCGCTCAATGCGGCCATTCCGGTGGCGAAGGCAACCGCCTCGGGGGCGCCTTCGAGAGCGGCAACACCCTCCTCAAAGCGTGCCACGGTAGGGTTCCAGAGCCGCTGATAAACGGTGCTTTGACCGGGCTGATGCTGGCCACCGGTTGCCATCTGCTCGTAGGATAGGCCGCCATCGATGACCGAGGGCAGCGGAGCCGTGGTTGAAAGGTCGATGGGAACAGCATGTACGCCCTGCTCGGTGAGGCCTTCGCGACCGGCATGCACTGCGGTGGTGTCAAGTGACGGCATGATTCTCCTACGGCTTATGATCGACGATTGAGATTATTATCACATTAAGATTCGGCAATTAATCAGAAGTTCCGAATATTTATTTGGATATTCCGGATTTAGCGAATATTCGAACCTCTTAGGTGATCGATAGTTTGGCGTCGAGCCGGTGCTTCCCGGCCCTCGGTGCCCACCGGTCAATCAATTCATTGATCGCTGATAGAATAGAAGTACTGGATGCGCCATTGTTGTGTGCATCCTGCGTCGATGAACGCGAAAGTTCGGTCCCGCCTCGCGGTTGACCGCACAGCTACTCAGCTTTTCTTCGGCGAACCCTTGTGCCAACCGGCCATGAGGGACGTGCCTTTCGAAGCCTGAGCTGCGGAAGGCCAAGCCTGAAAGTTATTTTCTTGCAAACCTTTGCTTCCTTGGGCGTGCCCAAGTCCTTAGTTTCCGTGCTCGATGCCCAAGGCATCTCAACGCCCTTCCCGATTCAAAGCAAGACCCTGCCCGACTCCCTCGGTGGTCGAGACGTTCTGGGCCGCGGCCGTACCGGTTCCGGCAAAACCCTGGCTTTCGGGCTGCCCCTGGTGGCCCGACTGGCCGAGGCCGAGGCTGCGTACCGGCGCAAGCCAGGCCGCCCGCTCGGCCTGATCCTGGCGCCCACCCGAGAGCTGGCGACCCAGATCAACGCCACGGTAGAACCCTTAGCCCAGGCGCTCGGACTGAACACCACGGTGATCTACGGCGGCGTCTCGCAGCAACGTCAGGAACGCGCGCTGCGCGCCGGTGTCGACATCGTGATTGCCTGCCCGGGGCGCCTAGAAGACCTGATGCGGCAGAAAATTATTTCTCTCGAAGCGGTGGAGATCACTGTTCTTGACGAAGCAGATCATATGGCTGACCTTGGCTTCTTGCCGGTGGTGAAGCGGCTGCTCGACACCACACCCAGTCAGGGTCAGCGTCTGTTGTTCTCAGCCACGCTGGATAATGGCGTGGACAAGATCGTGCAGCGCTACTTGAACTCACCGGTGACTCACTCGGTGGATGAGCCCAAAGCGGCTGTTTCCACGATGGAGCACCACGTGCTCGCGGTTGCCGATCAAGGCGTCAAAAAACAGCTGATTGTTGAGCTGGCCTCCGGTAAGGGTCGCCGCGTGCTGTTCATGCGGACCAAACACCACGCCCGCAAATTGGCGAAAACCTTGACCGACGCTGGTATTCCCGCGGTTGATCTGCACGGTAACCTGTCGCAGAATGCGCGAGATCGCAATCTCGCCGAGTTCTCCTCCGGAGATGTTCGGGTGCTGGTAGCTACCGATGTGGCAGCTCGCGGGGTGCATGTCGACGACGTCGAATTGGTCATCCACGTCGACCCGCCCACCGAGCACAAAGCCTACTTACACCGCTCCGGCCGCACCGCACGGGCCGGCTCCGAAGGTACCGTGGTGACCATTTCGTTGCCCGAACAGCAGCAGGACGTCAAGAAGCTAATGCGCGCGGCTGGCGTCGATGTGGCCTTTGAGAAGGTAACAGCAACCTCACCGCTGATTGCCAAGCTCGTTGGCGATGTCGCCGATCGTGTCGATCCGCGCACTCGCGCCGCCCTGCTCGCTGCTAAGGCCCCGCAGCAAGGGCAAGGTAAATCCACCGGGGCGAATGCGCAGCGTAAGCGGGCTCGCCGCCAAGTCCAGCCAGCACCGGCCGCTGGCAACCGACAGGAACGACGTCGAGACCAGCCGCAGGCGCCGCGTTTCGGCTCCGAGACGAGCCGTGGCCAGAGCAACGGTCGTCGCGGTGGTGCCGCTCCCGCCGGTGGCCGCAGGGATTCAGCGCCGCGCGGCGGAGCTCAGCCCGGCTCCAGCCAGGGCGGTGCCAACCGAGGTACTTCGGCTCCGGGCACCTCGACCGGTGGCCGGACCGAGCGTAGCGCGGCTCCGGCGCAGCGTCGCAGCCGACCGTCCGGGCCGCGTCGCGCTGGCGCGCCGGCCTCAAACGCACGCCGTGCACGCTAACTTCACAGCGCGAGAAAGTTAGCCAAAAATGCCCGCTACCTGATCAGGTAGCGGGCATTTTCTACGCCAAATTATTCCTTAGTCGCTGGCAGGCTCAGGTTCCAAGCTGATCACCGCGATAAAACCACGACCGCTGATCTCCGGCGGTGTAGCGGCGCCCTGCACCGCGTCGAAACGCTCAAGCTGGCTACCGTCGGCAAGCTGTGCTGAGCCCTGCAGCAACACTGCCCACTGATCTTCGAAGACTGGGTGCGGGCGCTTTTTCGAGATTTCCAAGACCGTAACGAAACCCCGGTAGCTGCCGCGTCTTGTCATCAGATTGAGATCCATTCCCGGCCCGGTCGGCAGCTCCGCGCTGGTCGCGGCATCGCCCGAGAATCGGAACGGTCGGTAGCGTTCCAAGCCCTGTTCCACGCCGTCGACGGTGAGCATCAGGAACTCGCCGTCGATCAGGGTGATGATCCGGTCGATCCCAGGCAGCTCGGAAAACTCCCCGGCCTTGTTGACTTCGGCGATACTGATTCGCCAGTCAAAGTCACCATCTGGCCCGGTCGCCGAAGCCAGCACTCTGGTCTCCCCGCCACCGTTTAGCCAGCGCTGAGACTTTAGCTCTCGATATCGCACCACTGGCATTAGTCATCAACCGTTTCTACGCTGATCACCCGGATGCGTTTTGGTTCACTGCGGCGGCGCTGTACATACCGCCGAATCCGGTTGGAAATCACGCTGAAAACCAAAGACAGCACAATCGCTGCCAGCATCTTCAGTAAGAACGGCCAATTGACCAGCGAGAGCAGCACAAAGATCAGTACGAACCCGCCAATCCACAGGCCGAACTCGAGCCAATCTACTTTTCTGCGCATAGCCCCAGCTTAGCTGGCCTACTTCTTCAGCTGATGACGGGGGCTATCCGGGTTCATGAGCGAGTGCTTACGACCGTAGAAGAAGTAAACCACCAGACCGACGATCAGCCAGACCACGAAGCGCAGCCAGGTCTCCCAGTGCAGTTGAGCGATCAGATATCCCGAGGCCAGCACGCCAAAGACCGGCACCACCGGCATCCAGGGCAGCCGGAAGGTGCGCGGGGTGTTGGGCTTGGTGTAGCGGAAGACAATAACCGAAACGCACACCACCACGAAGGCCGCCAGGATGCCAATATTCGTCAGATCGGCTACTTCGCGGATCGGGAAGATGCCAGCTAATACGGCTGAGCCCACCCCGGCAATCCAAGTCACCCGCTGTGGCACACCGCGGCGATCCACCTGAGAGAACCACTTCGGCAAGAGGCCGTCGCGGCTCATCGAGAACCAGACTCGGGTGACACCGAGCAGGAAGGTGAGCATCACCGTAATGATCGAGATCACCGCGAAGACCGAAATAATGGTGGCAATTACCGGCAGTCCGACGCTGGTGAAAGCGGAGGCGAAGCCGGCTTTGGGATCGATGTCCTGATAGTTCTGCATGCCGGTGAGCACCAGGGTGGCACCGACGTAGAGCACCATGGCGATGATCAGCGACAGCACAATAGCCTTGGGCATGTGCTTCTTACCGTCGGTTGATTCCTCCGCCGCGGTACTCATTGCGTCGTAACCGAACACGGCGAAGAACACAGTCGCTGAACCGGCGATCACCGGTCCGAAACCAAAGGGCATGAACGGCGAGTAGTTATTTGTGTTGATGTAGAACAGCCCGAGACCGACAATGAACAGAATCAGTAGGATTTTGAGCGCCACGGCAATGATTTCAAAGCGCCCTAAGGCCTTGGTGCCACGGCTCAGAATGAAGGTAACGAGCAGGCAGATCACAATCGCAGGCAGATTAATCAGACCGCCGGGCGAGTCAGCGGTTTGTGACATCCAATCGGGCAAATGCACGCCGAAACCGGAAAGGAAGGCGTCAAAGTAGCCGGATATCCCGATTGCCACCACCGCGACAATGGCAATGTACTCCAGCAAAAGATCCCAGCCGATGAACCAGCCGGCGGCCTCGCCGAGCGCCACATAACCGTAGGTGTAGGCAGAACCGGCGCGGGGAACCATGCCGGCGAACTCCGCGTAAGACAGCGCCGCCGCCGCGGAGGCTGCCCCGGCGATCAAGAAGGAGATCAACACCGCCGGTCCGACCGCCGGGTTATTGGCGTCGCCGTGCGCGACCAACCCGGCGAGCGAGAACACCCCGACGCCGACGATGCCGCCGACGCCGATTGCGGTCAGTTGCCAGAGGCCAAGACTCTTTTTGAGTCCGCTCTTGCCACTTTCTTCTTCGATCTCATCGACCGGCTTGCGCCGCCAGATCGAATAGGGATTGGCTACGCGTGCCATCTCTGCCTCCAGAACGTCGTTGTTTGTTACCTAAAGCCATTCTTCGTCGGAAAGTCAGTGTAGCCTGGCCGGAGTTTACTGCGCAGTTATTTGCTAGTTATTTAGCCTTCTGGTCTAAATAACGGTCTTATTCGCGGTCCGATGACACCCAGTTCGGGGTATTGGAACGGCTGCCAACCACCGCATCCGCTGCCTCATCCAGGGCAGCGAGCTGAGCGTCGCTCAGTTCGAGAGTGACAGCACCGAGGTTTTCGTCGATTCGCGCGGCACGTCTGGTGCCTGGAATTGGTACTACTGGCAGGCCAAATCGCCTGCCTTGAGTTAATAGCCAAGCCAGCGCGACCTGCGCCGGGGTGGCTTCGGCCTCGCCGACCCTGAGTTCGCTGGCGACCCGGCGGATCACTTCGACGACCGCTTGGTTGGCGTCAACGGCGTCGCCGTCGAACCTGGGAATTTGGCGGCGGAAGTCGTTCTCAGCAAGGTTTTTGGCGGCCAGGGTGCCGGTGAGGAAGCCGCGGCCTAAGGGCGAGTAGGGCACGAAGCCAACGCCCAAGCGAGCGGACGCTGGAACCACGCTCTGCTCTACATCGCGACTCCAAATGGACCACTCACTTTGTACAGCGGCGATGGGGTGCACAGCTGTAGCGCGTTCCAACTCCGACGCTGTCACTTCGGAGAGACCCAAATGGCGCACTTTTCCCTCCTGCACTAGTTCGGCCATCGCGCCAACGGTTTCTTCAATAGGTACCCGGGCGTCAAGCCGGTGTAGATAGTAAAGGTCGATCACCTCGGTATCTAAACGTTTGAGGCTGGCGGCCGCAGATTCTTTGACGTAGGCCGGATCGCCGCGCACCTCTCGGCCACCGGTTGCCGGATTACTGGCGATACCGAATTTAGTGGCCAGCTGGACCTCGTCGCGGCGGGATTTGAGCAGCTTAGCGATGAGTTCTTCATTGCTGCCCATGCCATAAACATTGGCCGTGTCGATGAAGCTGACACCGACGTCGACCGCATGATTCAGGGTGGCTAGAGCCTCAGTCGGATCGCTGGGTCCGTACACCGGGGTGAGGGCCATGCCGCCGAAGCCCAGCGAGCTGACCTGGAAATTGTCGCCGAGATTAATGCTCATTAGTCGCCTTCGATTCATTTGTTTTAAGGGGGTTTTGCTCAGCAATACAGTCCTGATCGAGAGAGATCAGTTGGTCGTAGTGAGCGATTTTGAGGTCGACCATCTCAAGGTCCGACCTCACCTGCTCAAGCTGTGCGAGTACCTTGATCCGATGCTCCAGCAACAGCGTCATGCGTTCCTGGTGAGTTTCTTTTCCGCCCGCCAGTAGATGCACGAAGCGCTGCATATCGTGCACCGACATCCCGGTACGGCGTAGCTTGACCAGCAACATAATCCTGGCCAAGTCGTCCTGGTTGTATTTCCGGCGTCGATCTCCGCCGCGGGCGATATGGGGGAACATACCTTCGCGTTCATACCAACGAAGTGTGTCCTGACTCAGCCCAGTTGCTTCAGAGACATCGGATATCGAAAGGATCTGCTCGCCGGGTTCGTCTGCTGCGGCTGCCGGTGTATCGGCCCTTGCCGGTTTCAAGACGCTCGGTTTGGAAGCCTTGATTGTCCGCTGCTGTGTGCTCATCTATTCAGCGTAGGACCTGGAGTGCACTCCAACACAAGATTTATTTTTCCCGATGACCGTTCTCGATGACTGTTCGCGTCAGAAGGCGTTGCGTCCGAGGTGCTGCTGCAGCTTGGTGCTGTGAGTCGGTGGTTTGTGTGGGCGTCCTTGCTTAGCGGTAGGTCGAGACGAAGGGCCGGTCGGTGGGGACCACCATCTTGCCGAGTGGCATGAGCGAGACCGGGATGAGCTTGAGATTGGCAATCGCCAGCGGGATGCCAATGATCGTGATGGCCATCGCGATGGCGGTCAGGACATGGCCGATGGCAATCCAGATCCCAGCGACTAGCAACCAGATCACATTTCCCAGCGTGGCGACCACCCCGGGGCCTTTGGGCTTGTCGACCACTGTCCGGCCGAAGGGCCAGAGCGCGTAGCCTGCAATTCTGAAAGAGGCAATGCCCCAGGGGATGGTGATAATCAGAATGCAGCACACTACACCGGCGAGAAAATAACCCAGCGCCAACCACAGACCGCCGAAGACCAACCAAATGACGTTAAGAATCGCTTTCACGTTCTTATTCTCCTCTTTTCGGATTACTGCGACATCAGGGAAAACCCCTAATCTCGTTCAGCCCGTGGCAGTTGCCTGGGCGTTGCGCTTCACCGCTTCCAGGGAGAGCTCGATCATGGCGCTGAAGGTTTCTTGACGTTCCTGGGCGCTGGTGGCTTCTTCGGTCAGGATATGGTCCGATACGGTGGCCACGGTGAGCGCCTGAACACCGTATTTGAGCGCCAGGGTGTAGAGTGCGGAGGCTTCCATCTCAATGGCCAGCACCCCGTAGTCGGCCAGCTGCATGGCGAGTTCGGGACGGTCGTTGTAGAACAGGTCCGAGGAGAATAAACCGCCAACCTTACTGCTGAGGCCTCGTTCTTCGGACACCTCGACGGCATGTCGCAGTAGCGCGAAATCCGCCCCCGGAGCGAAGTCAATGCCGTGAAAACGCAGTCGATTCATCGCCGAATCAGTTGAGGCGGTATTGGCAATAATCACGTCGCGAAGATTCACTTGGTGCGAAATAGCGCCGCAGGTGCCGACCCGGATAATGGTTTTCACGCCGTAGTCCTGCATTAATTCGGTGGCGTAGATCGACATTGACGGCTGCCCCATCCCGCTGCCTTGAACAGACACCGGCAGGCCTTGATAATGACCTGTGTAGCCAAACATATTGCGCACCGTATTGTACTGCTGGGCGTCCTCCAGGAAAGTCTCAGCAATCCACTGCGCGCGCAGCGGATCTCCGGGCATCAGGACGTGCGGTGCGATTTCGCCGGGCTGGGCAGCTAAATGAACAGACATATGCTCAGCTTAGCGGTGGGGCTGATGGGGAAGCCGTCTCTCGCCGGTAGCTTGCTTGCAAGAATGGAAGGAACTCCGCGGAGTCCTGAACCGAAATATCAACCCGATAGTCAAGCGCATCAGCAATAGTCCAGCAGTGCCGCGCCTGTCCGCGTGGGGTTGCCTTGAGCAGGGTCAAGGTGTTGCCATCGAGTCGCCCGCGGGCCGGTTCTAGGGGCGCGAAACCGAAGGTATCGAAGCCGAAGAGCCAGATTTCACCGTTGGATTGCTGCTGATACACCTCGTGGGCCAGGAATTCACTCCCGTCCGCCCGTTGTTGCCGGTATTCACGGAGCCAGACACCCACCGGGGAATGGCTGAAACTGAACTGGCCCGAGGCAGTGCCTGCTGCTGACCAGGGCGAGTCGAACATGATTTCTGAGCCGGACCAAGAGCCACTAAGTCTTTCCAACACAGCTCTATTGTGTCACCGAGCGAATCAGGCCTGGGGGTTGCTCAGCTCGGCGAGTTCTTCGCTGAGGTTGCTGACTGCTTGATCACCCCACAGCTGCCGGGCCTGTTCGGTGTGATAAAGCGGTTTGAGTGCCAAAAGTTGTTGCAACACGGCAGCCCGGCCGCGTCGAAAGTCCGATTCGGCGATATCGGCGTAATCCTGGCGGACCGCCCTGCGATAACGCGCGTATTCTTCGGCGCTACCGCCGAGCACAGCGAGGTCGGCATCGCAAAGCAAGGCGCCGTTGTGGTCAGTAGGCTTCGGGTCATGGTGCACGGTGAGCCGGACTAATCTGGCAACTTCTGCTACTTCGTTGCCGGGGAGGTGCGGGCTAAGGAGAATTTCGGCGAGCCGGGCCGAATCTTCTTCGTCTTGCCCGGCCACGCCCTGGTAAACCGCGTCGTGAAACCAGGCGGCTAGCAGCACGGTTCGGGGGAGCTCAGCGGTGATCAGTTCAAGCGCTTCCAGCACAGCCAAGAGGTGGGTTCGGGAATGATAGTGCCGGTGCGGTTCGGCCCAGCGCTCCAGCAGCTCGGCGGCAATGTCATCGGTACCGGGCAACAAGGCTCTCCAGCGTAAGCTGAGCGCGGTTTCCAGCGACTCGCTGCGCAGCCGGGCCGGCACGCGTAAACCGCTGGCGATCAGCAATCTGGTGAGCTCGCTGCCCTCGACGGGGATGGCCCCTAAGGCAATCAGTTCAGCACGTCGTCGCATCGGCACATCGTAGTGATCACGATCGAAGGCGCGTTCTGGAATGCCAGCCGTAGCGGCAAAGCTATGAAGTTCTTCCAGTGACTGGTTGGAAATCAGATGCGAAAACATGGTGCCGTGCGCGGGCCAGCGCGGCGGATCAAGATAGACAGCCATAGCGGAAGCTTAGTCCGGATAGCAGTCCAGCCGGGTCACCGAGAAGTTTTCGGTGACCCGGCTGGACTTTTGGTCTCTAACGGCCCTAAGCGGTTGTGCGGCAGGAGCCTCCGGTGGGCTCAGTAGTAAGTAATGTCCCAGTGGTTGCCTTCGTCGCAGTAGATATTGCCAGCGGCCGATTTCCATTGCGGATATCCGTCGCCACGATTGGCAATCTGAGTGAAGGAGCTCTTGATGTAGTTATTGATGCAGGTGTTCTTAGCGATATCAGCCTTGTAGCCGTTGTAGTGGCTGTAAGTGCCCGAGGCGTGGCCGACTTCGGTTCCTCCGGTGACGTTGATTGCGCACTTGCTGGCGTTCTTAAGAGTGACCAACCCGGTTACCGTGGATTGGTTGATCTGTTCGTAGGAAGTGCAGGTGGAGTTTGACCTGGTGGTGCAATTCCCGCTCGAAGAGTGGGTGATGCCAGCCGCGCTTAGCTGAGCGGCCGCATCGGCCTGGCTGAGTTTTGTGACAGCTGAAGCCGGGGATGCTGCGGCAAAGAACGCGACTAGGGCGATGCCCAGACAGAGCGGGATCTTCCAGAGATTTTTTAAAGCCATGCTTATTCATGCCTTTCACTTGCTGCCCTCTACGGTGGGCCGGACAGTTCCAGAATGTATCAGCGAATCCCGAGGCATCGAAGGGAATCCAGATAATTAACTGAGAATTCCCCGGGAATTGCCAGGGAGTGCGATGGGCCTGATTGGATGCTCGGATCGGTCAGGGCTTGCCGTGTCGCGGCGGGGATGGAAGCCTTTATATCAGGAAGTGCCAGTTGCGGTCTCCCGCCCGAGGCCAGCGAAAGTGCCGAGTTTCGCCCTGGGCGGATAATCACGCTGGGAGCGAATTCTCAACTTGAGCGTAGTAGACTCAAGTTAAGAACTTTATCGTCCAGCTAGCAAAAAGGAGTGCAGTTTTTTGGACACTAAATTCACCACTAAGACGCAAGAGGCGCTCTCTGCGGCAGCGATGAATGCCTCTACAGCAGGGAACCCTCAGGTTGAGCCAGCGCATATGCTCAAGGCTTTGATGGATCAGCGCGAAGGGGTGGCAGTCGCTTTGCTCAAAGCGGCAGGAGTGGATCCCGAGGCGATCAGTGTGCAAGCCTCCGCAGCGATTAAGGCGCTACCCGCTAGCTCGGGGAGCACCGTGGCGCAGGCTCAATTTTCGCGTTCTGGACTGCAGGCTATTCAAGCTGCCGAGCAGGAAGCTGAATCGCTTGGCGACTCCTATATTTCCACCGAACACCTATTGTTGGGGCTGGCTGCGGGCTCCGATGAGGTGGCTCGATTGCTGCGTGAATCCGGTGCTTCGGTAGAGGCGCTGCGGGCTGCCTTGCCGGGCGTTCGAGGTGACCGTAAAGTCACTTCCGCTGACCCGGAGAACACTTTTCAGGCTTTGGAGAAGTTCGGGCTGGACCTCACCGAAGTGGCTCGAGCGGGCAAGCTCGATCCGGTGATCGGACGTGATTCCGAAATTCGCCGAGTGGTTCAAGTGCTGTCCCGGCGAACCAAGAATAACCCGGTGCTGATCGGTGAACCTGGCGTTGGTAAGACCGCTGTGGTGGAGGGCTTGGCGCAACGGATGGTGGCCGGGGACGTGCCGGAAAGCCTGCGCGGTAAGTCGCTGATCAGTCTTGATCTGGGGGCCATGGTGGCCGGGGCGAAGTATCGCGGTGAGTTCGAAGAGCGACTCAAGGCTGTGCTGGAAGAGATTAAGAACTCCGACGGCCAGATTGTCACCTTCATTGATGAGATCCATACCGTGGTGGGGGCAGGCGCTTCTGAGGGTGCCATGGACGCCGGCAATATGCTCAAACCAATGCTGGCGCGCGGCGAATTACGCTTGATCGGCGCCACCACCTTGGACGAGTATCGTGAGCACATTGAAAAAGACCCGGCGCTGGAACGGCGCTTTCAGCAGGTCTACGTCGGCGAACCCAGCGTGGATGACACTATCGGCATCCTGCGCGGCCTCAAGGAACGTTACGAAGCTCATCATAAAGTGGCAATAGCTGACTCGGCGCTGGTGGCGGCCGCCTCGCTTTCGAACCGCTATATTAGCGGCCGGCAGCTGCCCGATAAGGCCATTGACCTCGTTGATGAGGCTGCTTCCAGGCTGCGGATGGAAATCGATTCTGCGCCGGAGGAGATCGATCAGTTGCGCCGCTCGGTGGACCGGCTCACCATGGAAGAACTGGCGCTGGAAAGCGAAACGGATGCTGCTTCGGTCGAACGCCTCGAGGCGTTACGTGCCGATATGGCCGATAAAAAGGAAGAGCTGGCGGCGCTGAATGCCCGATGGGAGGCGGAGAAGGCCGGGCTGAATAGGGTCGGCGAGCTGAAGGCCAAGCTGGACGAATTGCGATCGGTGGCCGAAAAGGCGCAGCGTGAGGGCGATCTGGAACAGGCGTCGAGGGTCCTCTACGGGGAGATCCCCGGCCTTGAAGCAGAGCTGGCGGAGGCACAGAAGGCCGAAGAGTCGCTCGCCGATGTGAGTAAGCCGGAACTGATGGTGGCCGAAGAAGTCACGGCCGACGATATTGCCGAAGTGATTTCCGCGTGGACCGGCATCCCAGCTGGCCGGATGCTGCAAGGTGAGAGCCAGAAGTTACTCAGTATGGAGCAGGTGCTGGGTTCACGATTGATTGGCCAGGCGAAAGCTGTCACCGCGGTCTCCGATGCGGTGCGTCGCGCGCGGGCTGGGATTTCGGATCCGGATCGACCCACAGGTTCGTTCCTTTTCCTGGGACCAACGGGCGTTGGTAAGACCGAGTTGGCTAAAGCGCTGGCAGACTTCCTCTTCGATGATGAGCGCGCCATGGTTCGCATCGATATGAGCGAATACTCCGAAAAACATGCTGTCTCGCGTCTAGTTGGCGCACCTCCTGGGTACGTCGGCTATGAGGAGGGCGGCCAGCTCACCGAGGCGGTGCGACGTAGGCCTTATTCGGTGGTGTTGCTCGACGAGGTGGAAAAGGCCCACCCGGAAGTTTTCGACATTCTGCTGCAGGTACTGGACGACGGTCGGCTGACTGATGGTCAGGGCCGCACGGTGGACTTCCGTAACGTGATCCTGGTGCTGACCTCCAACCTCGGTTCTCAGTTCCTGGTCGACCCGCTACTGGACGAGGCGCAGAAACGTGATTCGGTGATGTCGGTGGTGAACGCCTCGTTCAAACCCGAGTTCCTGAACCGGCTTGACGATGTGGTGATGTTTGACGCGCTCAACGTCACGGAGCTATCCCGGATTGTGGATTTGCAGGTGCAAAAGCTGGCTGCCAGGTTACAGGAGCGCCGGCTGACTCTACAGGTCACCGATGGTGCCAGGGCTTGGCTGGCGATGACTGGTTTCGACCCAGCCTATGGGGCAAGGCCGTTGCGTCGCCTGGTGCAGCGTGAGATTGGTGACCGCTTGGCTAAGGGACTGCTGGCCGGGGAAATCAACGATGGTGACACGGTGCTGGTTGACACCGCAGCAGATGTCGACGAGCTCGGCGTGGAAAGCTCGAGTAGCAACACGGGTCTCACCGTCCGCAGGGCTTAGCCTTTCGGTTGACGAAGCTGCCAGCTAGCGGGGCTAGCAAATATTAAACGGGTGGGGCCCAGAACTAAGATTCTGGGCCCCACCCGTTTAATCAGTCGATGACTGACAGTCAGCTGGCTACTTCGTCACATTCGAGGTTAAGGAGTTCGACTTGTCCTTGGAGTAGGCGATGCACTGGATCAGCCGGTCGCCATTCGCCCAGGTGCTCTCGGTCGGGTAAGCGTAGCTCTTCTTCACCCCGGCGTCCTTCGCCTCAGTGGTGAGTGGGGCTGCGTCGCAGATATCCTGACCCTTACTCTGCAAAGCAGGCTTACCTGGGAATGCCGCGGAGTCTGGGTAATTGTAGGTGTTGATCAGCTGTGCGCCATGTGGCGTGGAGCAAGTGACAATGTCTGCCCGAGTGTTGATGTCCTTGTAGTCCTTCAGGCAGTCGCCCTTGAGCCACTTCAGCGGGCTGACATTCGGCAGAATGACGCCATCGTCCGAGGAGGTCGGCGAGGGAGTGTCGGTCGGGGTACTCGGATCGTCAGTGCTGCTCGGGCTGTCGGTGGTCTGCGAGCTGGTGGTTGGCTCGTTAGTCGGTGCGCTGACCGGTGCTTTCGGGATCAGGTTAATAATCAGCACGATCACCAGAACAATGAGGGCAACCAGGACGACGGCACCACCGATAATGATCCACAGCTTGTTATTGTTCTTGGGCGCTCCGCCGAAGGGGCCGGGACCTTGCGGGCCGCCAGGGCCTTGCGGGCCGGAACCGTAGGGGCCACCAGGACCTTGCGGTCCACCGGGTCCCTGCGGTCCGCCCGAACCATAGGGTGCGCCCGGTCCTTGCGGGCCGCCAGCACCTTGCGGGCGCGGCTGGTTCCAAGCGGGCGGGGCTCCCTGAGGGCCAGTATTACCTGGGCCTTGGGGCTGACCGTAAGGATTGGCCCCGGGGCCACCCTGCGGTTGACCGAACTGCTGAGTGGGAGCTGGCTGCCCATAGGGCTGTGGGGCGCTGCCGGTGCCCGTGCTAGGGCCGGTGCCAGCGCTATGCTGCCCACTTGGCGCAGCATAAGGATTGCTGGGCTGGCTTGGGGTTGACTGCCCGTAGCTGGCAGGCTGCCCAAATTGCTGGGTCGGCGCTGGCTGGGCTGCGGAGCTCGGCTGGCCGCCTTGCTGAGCGTTCGTCTGGCCAGTTGGCTGTTGGTTTTGCGCCGACCACGGTGAAGCTGCTGCGCCCTGCGGCTGGCCACTTGCCGAGGCTGGAGCCTGATTGCTGGGGGTGGCGGGGGCAGAAGCTGGTTGGCTCGGAGCCTGATGCTGTGGCTGAGTCGGAGCAGAAGGAGCTGCCGTCGGCGCCGACGGTGCCGGAGTGGACTCAGACTCACCCGCATTATCGCCGCGGGTCCATGGATTGTTTACCACCGGAGGCTCGTTAAAGTTGGTCCGAAGAGTGGTGGTTTCTTCCGCGCCCCATTCGTTCTCGGCGGAAGGCGCAGCCGCGGCAGGTGCAGAGGTTGCCGGCTGCTGGCTGGGTGTGCTGGCGGACGGAGCGCTGAAAGCGTTATCCCATTCATTGCTGCTATTGCCAGCGCCCTTGTCCAGCCAGGATGGCTCGTTGACCGTGGACTCAGCTTCTGCTGCCACCTTGGCAGCTTCTTGCTCCGCTTCGTCCAAGGACGCACTCTGGGCGGCGTCCTGGCTGATTTGCGCTTCGCCTAGCGAGGGCTCAGGGAAGTTCAGATGGGTATCAGCTGCGGGCTGATCCCCATTTGCTCCTCCGGCCCCCGCCGGATTGCTGTTGTTTTCACTCATCGGAGCCCTCAACACCCTTCATGACTTGTCTTCGGTTTTACTCTATTGCCAAGAATAAACGACGCGCTGTGCTGTCTAAAACTGTCTTTAGAATGTGACTCTACCGAATTTCCGGGCTTCTGGGCAGGTTTTGACACCGTCAAGATGGAATGGGTTCACGACTTGGCCGGTTAAACATGTAATCTAGTAACACGACAAATTGACCGATAATCCGGGGCCTCGCCCGCAGCCAGGGCGACCACCTCCGGTACAAGTACAAAAGGGGGTCACGCCATGGGGCGCGGCCGTCAAAAGGCAAAAGCTACTAAGCAGGCTCGGGACATGAAGTACTACTCGCCGAGCACTGACTACTCGGCGCTGGAACGCGAGCTCTCGCACACCTCCAGCCCTGCCTCCAAACGCTACTCGGAAGAGCCGGATGAGCCGGACTATTCCGAATATGAGGATAAGTACGCGGACGACGATACGGACACTCGCCGGATCGGTTAGTTCGTTGCTGTTCGGTCATTAACACCGTCGGGGTATCGGCGTAGGGTGGCTTTATGACCACCATCGCTGTTGGCGTGCCTGTGACCGGATCGCGCGTGTCCGAATTATTGACAGTCCCTGAGCAGCTCAACAGCTGGCTCAGTATTGTGGCGCGCGCCGATCCGCGGCTCGGCGGCGAATTCAGATTCACGGTGGCTCCCGGTTTGCATGCTCGTGGTCATTTCAGCTGCCTGAAACCCGATCTTGTGGGCTGGGCTTTCAGCTGGGAGGGCTTCAAAACTGGGCCGTTGACCGAAGTGCTGTGGAGCATCCGGGCTGGTGACGCCGACAGTGAGATCACCGTTGAATTTGACCCCGAGTTAGCTGGCGACCTGGCCCCAGCCGTTGCACGGTTGCTGCGGGTCTGCGCTGGAGATGCATTGGGACCCGCGGAATGGATCCATCTTAAGGAACCCAGCGAGCTTGACACCAGCGTGGAAGCCGCGCTTGCGGTGATGCTTGACGTGCTGCGAAGGATCGGTCCAGAACACTACAAACTGCCGACCCCTTGCGAGCACTTCACCGTAGAACAACTGCTGGAACATGCCTTTGGCTCGTATCGCTACGCATTGGATGCCCTGAATCTGCACACCGTGCTTCAAGCCGATCTGCAGCGATCCGATGACTATGTTGCGAGATTAGCCAAATCGGGCCAAGCCATTATTGAAGAGTTCAGGCATCGGTTACGAGGTGAAGGCCCGGACCTGCTTCCGGCGGCCCTGGCAGAGGAACAGAACCAGTTTATTTCCGGCATGCTGGGCAGCGAGCTCTTTGTGCATGCCTGGGACCTAGCCAGGGCAACATCAATGGAATTGACGGTGCCCGCTGGCTTTATCCGTTACCGGGCTGCGCAAGACGATCCGGCCGCAATGACCCCGCTGATTGAACAGGGGCTGTTCAAAACAGCCTTCCCGATAGCCGAGGATGCCGACGAGTTAGCCCGCGTGATTGCCTACACCGGTCGGAACCCGGATTGGCGTCCCTGAGTCGAGTGTTACTGAGCGCTAACTAGGCGGGCGGTCGACCGTGCTGGGGTTACTTTGGTTACTTTAGGCGTAAGCACCCAGCAGACGTACTGCGCCACCGTCGACGCCCTTAGCGCCCTGCACGTAGTCAGGCCCGTCCTTGGGCAGATTGTCTGCTGCACTGGCTTGCACGCTGCCCATCACCCAGGAAGGCAAACCACGTTCGTTCAGGTGTGCGACGGCGTCGTCAGCGGCTTGCGCACTGACAATAGCGACCATACCGACGCCGAGGTTCAGGGTTCGCTCAAGATCCGGCAATGGCACATTGCCCAGCTCGGAGATCAGTTTGAAAATGGCGGGCAGTTCCCAGCTGGAACGCTCAATGGTTGCAGTCAGACCTTGCGGAAGTACCCGGGCGAGGTTGGCAGCGAGGCCGCCGCCGGTGACGTGGCTGAAGCCATGTACGGCCTTTTCGGCGTCGACGTCGAAAGTTCTTGCCAGGTCGAGGCAATCTGCTGCATAGACCCTGGTTGGAACCAGCAGTTCTTCACCCAAGGTACGGCCCAGTTCGCTGACTTGGCGATCGAGTGCCCAACCGGCGTGATTGATCACCCGGCGGACCAAGGAGTAACCGTTTGAATGCAGGCCGGAGGAGGCCATCGCGATCACTACATCGCCCTCTCGTACCCGTTCCGGGCCGAGCAGTTTACTCTTCTCCACCACGCCACTAGCCGCGCCAGCGACGTCATACTCGTGTTCGCCGAGCAGGCCCGGGTGCTCAGCAGTTTCGCCGCCAATCAGGGCGGTACCAGCCTGCTCGCAGGCAGCCGCAATGCCGCGCACGATATCGGCAATGCGTTCCGGCACCACCTTGCCGCAAGCAATGTAGTCGGTCATGTACAGCGGTTCGGCGCCAACCACCACGATGTCGTCGACCACCATGCCAACCAAGTCATAGCCAATAGTGTCGTGAATATCCATTGCCTGGGCAATGGCCACTTTGGTACCCACGCCATCGGTTGACGTTGCCAGTAGCGGTTCACGGTACTTCAGTAACTGCGAAACATCGTAGAGACCGGCGAAGCCACCTACGCCGCCCAGCACCTGCGGTCCGTGAGTGGCTTTAACGGCCTCTTTCATGAGTTCGACCGCTTTATCTCCGGCCTCAACATCTACCCCAGCACTGGCGTAGGTGATCGATTCGCTCATACTCTCTCTTTCGAGTGCTGCTTCGCAGTGGGTTCAGATTCGTTCAACAGTCTTTCCAGCTCAGCCCCCGGTCCCGGGTCGCAGCCATTGGCGCCAGGATGGCCTCCGGTCGCGGAACCGCGCTCCAGCAGATTTTTCCCTAGCCGGTCCGCGGCTGGCAGCTCGATCGGGTACTGGCCGGTAAAGCAGGCGGTGCAGAGCCGTTCGCGGGGCTGCTGGGTGGCTTCGATCATGCCGTCTTCGGAGATATACGCCAGGGAGTCAGCGCCGATCGATTTGGTGATCTCATCGATCGCGGCTCCGTTGGCGATCAGCTCGGCCCGCGAAGCGAAGTCAATACCGTAGAAGCATGGCCAGCGCACCGGTGGGGAGGAAATCTTGACGTGAACCTCGGCGGCACCCGCCTCACGCAACATCCGCACCACGGCGCGCTGCGTGTTGCCGCGCACGATGGAATCGTCGACCACCACCAAGCGCTTGCCTTTGATGACGGACTCCAAAGCGTTGAGTTTGAGCCGGATACCGAGCTGGCGCAAGGTCTCGGAGGGCTGAATGAAGGTTCGGCCGACATAGGCATTTTTGACGAAGCCGTGTGCGAAGGGGATGCCGGATTGCTCCGCGTACCCCACTGCTGCCGGGGTGCCCGACTCGGGGACCGGGATCACAATATCGGCGTCGAACTCGTTTTCGCGGGCCAGCTGGCGGCCCATTTCGACGCGAGATTCGTAGACCGAACGGCCAGCGATGGTGGCATCCGGGCGAGCCAGGTAAACGTATTCGAAGACGCAGCCAGCAGCTTGAGCGGGAGCGAAGCGCTGTGAGCGGACGCCGTCTTCGTCAATGGCAATGAACTCGCCCGGTTCGATCTCGCGGATAAAGCTGGCACCCACGGTAGCCAGTGCAGCCGACTCGGAGGCGACCACCCAGCCGCGCTCTAGGCGGCCGAGGACCAGCGGGCGGACGCCGTAGGCATCCCGAGCGGCGTAGAGGGTGTTTTCATCCATAAAGACGAAGCAGAAGGCACCCTTAATCCGCGGCAGCAAATCCATTGCGGTCGCTTCTAAGGAGTCGGTGCCGGAGCCCTGCAGAAGGGTGGTGACCAGGGCGGTATCTGAGGTATTGCCCTGCGCCATTTCGCCGGTTTTGGGTCGACCGTAGCGATCGAGCACCAGGTCGAAAAGTTCGGCGGTGTTGGTCAGATTGCCATTGTGCGCGAGCGCTACGGTGCCTTCAACCGTGGCCCCGAGCGTCGGTTGGGCATTGGCCCAAGTGGAGGAGCCAGTGGTGGAATAGCGACAGTGTCCCACTGCCATATGCCCGAGCAGGGTGTTCAGTGTGGTTTCGTCGAAGACCTGGGAAACCAAGCCCATGTCCTTGTAGACGTTGATTCTTTTGCCATCGCTGGTCGCAATGCCAGCGGATTCTTGGCCGCGATGTTGCAGCGCATAAAGACCGTAATAGGTCAGCTTTGCTACCTCTTCACCGGGAGCCCAGACGCCGAAGACGCCACATGCATCTTGGGGGCCTTTTTCGCCGGTGAGAAGATCGTGGGAAAGTTTGCCATCGCCGCGTGCCACTAAGCCATTCTAAGCTATTTTTGGGCCGCCGAGTTCTAGTTTTCTTCGGAAGGTAGTTCTGTGGTCTCTTCAACTACGGCTTGGCGCGCTCGGCGACGGCCGAAGAAATCGAAAATCAGCGCTACAACGCCACCGAGCCCGACCCCGACTAAGGCGATCAGAACCAGGAAAAAACCGAAGATCGTGCCCTTGTCATATTGGTCATTGGGCACCGCAAAGGCCACGATGACGGTGGCGATCAGCCCAACTACGCCGCCAGCTACCAAGAAGGGTACATATTTTGGCGCACGACGCACCGAGACTTTCAGATTCTCCTGATCGGATGTGGGCTCCGGGCTGGAGGGTGTTTCACTCATCCGTCTAGGGTATCTGGCAAAACTCTGCTGTGAGCACCGCTTTAGTCTTAGGGCAAGCTTTTTGGGCGAGCTTTTGGGCGAGCCAGCGGAGTTTTATTCGCTTGGATTGCCGGAAGCTGACTTAAACAGCTGCACTACATTGAGTCGTTAAAGTGGTGCAGCTGCTATTCCAGCACCACTTTAGCGGCCTAATCTGGTGCTGGTGCTGGTGCTGGTGCTGGTGCTGGTGCTGGTGCTGGTGCTACTCGTCGTCCAGCAGTGCCAAGAGGGTTCGCTCAGCGGTTTGGGACATCGCCGGATTGGAAACCCGATAGTAGTAAAGGCAGCCCACCGCCTGAGCCAGCGCCCAGGCTTTGCCGCGTTGCCATTCGGCGTCGGAACAGCCCAATTCGCTCCGGTAAACCTCGCGGGAAGCGGGGTCGAGAAGATTCCAGGCTGGCATTAGATCGAGCGCCGGATCTGCCGGGCTCAAAGTGGCAACATCGATAACTGCCGATAGTCGCTCGTCTTGGAGCAACAGATTACCGGGCATCAGGTCGCCGTGAGTCCAGCGATCGGAGCCATCTGGGCGGGGAGCCTTTCGGAGCCGCTGCCAGAGCGCGCCGAGCCGATCAATATCAATCAGACCGCGATTCCGAGCGAGCGCTTCGGCCACGTACTCGTCCTGACTGGTAAGCGAGCCACCACGACCGGAACCACTGAAGCTGCGGCCAGCGGTATCCAAGGACCGTAGCGCGGTAACGAAACCGGCTAATCGAACGGCGAGATCCAGTTGATCGGTCACTTCGTTCTGATGCACGACCTGACCCGGAATCCAGCGGTAAATCGACCAGGGCAGGGGAAAGCCTGGGCCGGGTTCAGCGATGGCGACGGGCTCCGGAGTCTTCAGCGGCACCTTGCCGAGCAGAAACTCTGCGGAACGAAATTCCGCCTGTAGCTCGCGCAGGCTGTTTTCCACGTCGCCAGCTTCTAGCGGAAATCTCAGTAACCATTTCTCGCCGAGCCGGAACAGCTGATTAACGGTTCCGGTCGAGATCACTGGCTGGAGAGGCAGTGCGGACCACTGCGGGAATTGCGTGGAAACCAGTCTCGCAACAATAGGCAGCGTCAATTCCAGCTGGTTCTCATGCATCCGCATCATCTAAGCGTAGCGTCGGGAACCGGTTAGCGCCGCTGCCGCCGCTCAGCGCTTAGGCCGTCGGGAAAAGCGGCAATAACTCGGCCAGATCTGTCCGGGTGCCGGAAGCCGCTACCGCACCTTGGGCCACCGCATCGGCCCACTCTTGCTGGCCCAGCACCAGCTTGAGCCAGGTGCTGGCGTCTGTTTCGACCACATTGGGTGGGGTGCCGCGAGTGTGTCGTGGACCTGCAATGCATTGGGTGACGCCGAACGGTGGCACTCGAACTTCGACCGAGTTCCCTGGTGCCCGAGCAGTGATCTCCTCGAGGCAGAACCGCACCGCGAGCGCTGTGATATTACGTTCCTGGGATCCGGAACGCCAGGCAGCGAGCGCGGCTCGACCCTCAGCTTCGGGTACCCGACGTCGGGCGACCATCCGAAGCTCAGTCCAGCAGCGCGGAAACCGCGGCGCCCAGGCGCAGACTGCCGACCACACCATTACCGCCGGTAATCGGTTCGACCACCTTGCTTAGCACCGTGGCCACCCCGGGAACATCAATGGCCCCAGAGGCCGCGAGCAAAGTGAGAGCGACCAAAGTTGAGGCACGTTCATTGCCGTCAAGAATCTTGACTGCTACTCCGACGCCGGTCTCGGTGCCCAGTGCGATAACGCCTTCGGCGCCACCCTTAGTGAGCACGCCGAGGTCTTCCATCACCACGCTATTGGGCTTGCCACGACCCTGCACAGCCCAGGGGTAATCGACCATCGAGGTGGCGATGGTAGCGGCGCGGGCATTGGCGTTCTTATCGCCGGGTGAGCGGCTCAGCTTGCCGTAGCCACGGGATAGCGCAGTGAGCGAGATTGCGGCCACTGGGGCGCCGCAGCCGTCTACGCCAAGGTGCACAGGTGCCTCGCCGCAGTATTCCTCGATGAGCGAGATGGCCAGCTTTTGCAGCGGGTGCTGAGGGTCCAGATAGCTTTTCAGATCCCAGCCTTTCTCGACGCAGGCCCAGAGGAAAGCGGCGTGCTTTCCCGAACAGTTCATCGCCAGCGGGGTCTTGCCTCGTTCGGCCCGCACCATCCAGCGATAGGCCTCGGAATCTTGCGGCCAAGCCGCAGGGCAGAGCAAATCGGTCTCCCGCAGACCGGCTTTCTGCAGCATGTCTTTGACCAGGTCCATGTGTTCAATAGAACCGGTGTGGCTGCCACTAGCAATTGCGGCCTGGGCGCCGCGTAATGGCGCGCCGGCCTGCATTGAGGCGAGAGCTTGAAAGGGCTTGAGGGTGGAACGTGGGTAGATCGGAGCAATCGGATCGCCCAGGCTGAAAACCACTGAACCGTCTTGCGCGGTCAATACAGCGGAGCCAATATGCCGGGATTCAATAAAACCACTGCGTTCGACGACGGCGAGTTCAACGGCGTCCTGCGCCAAAAATGTATGCACCACGCCTCCATTATCTCCATATTCGGCGCAATATCTTCACTGCGCATATTCGGCTTAGATCCGCCAATAGCGAGGCAGTAGAGCGCGGTTAGCCAGGGTTCCGGTGCAGCTAAGGGGCTTTGGGCGAAGGAATAAGCAAAAATCTGGACAGTAACGCGCGAGGAGTAGCGCGAATTGATCGGTAGGCTTGGCTTTTGTGAAGGTTCTTGTCATTGGCCCCGGCGGCCGCGAACACGCCATTGTCCGAGGCCTGTTGGCCGATCCTTATGTCCACGAAGTGCATGCAGCCCCCGGTAACGCTGGCATAGCTGCGTTAGTGCCCACCCATCAGCTGAACGCCAGCGACCCCGAAGCCGTCACCGCCTTGGCAAACAAGCTAGAGGTGGACCTCGTGGTGGTTGGCCCCGAAGCGCCGCTGGTCGCCGGGGTGTCAGATCGGCTTCGTGAGGCAGGTTTTGCGGTCTTCGGCCCCAGCAAAGCTGCTGCGGCTTTAGAGGGTTCGAAAGCCTTTGCCAAGCAGGTGATGGCTGGCGCCGGAGTGCCGACCGCGATGGCCAAGGTGGCTGCCAACGCCGAAGAGGCAGCCGAGGCCCTTGACACCTTCGGTGCCCCGTATGTGGTCAAGGACGACGGCCTGGCAGCAGGCAAGGGAGTGGTGGTAACCAGCGATCGGGGTGAAGCTCTCGCTCATGCGCAAAGCTGTTTTGATGTCGGCGGCGAAGTGGTGATTGAGGAGTTCCTCGACGGCCCCGAGGTTTCACTCTTCGTGCTTTCCGACGGCAGCAATGTGGTTCCATTGGCTCCTGCACAGGATTTTAAGCGAATTTACGACGGTGATGAAGGCCCCAACACCGGCGGAATGGGGGCTTACTCTCCGTTGGATTGGGTACCGGCCGGGCTAGTCGATGAAGTGATTTCCCGGGTGGCACAACCAACTATCGATGAGATGGCCCACCGCGGCACGCCCTTCGTTGGGGTGCTTTACTGCGGACTGGCGCTTACCTCGCGGGGACTGCGGGTGATCGAGTTCAATGCTCGGTTCGGTGACCCGGAGACTCAGGCAGTGCTGGCTCGGTTGCGCACCCCGCTTGGTGGTTTGCTGATGGCGGCCGCGAAGGGGCAACTCGACACCGTTGAGACGCTGCGCTGGGCCCCGGAAACCGCCGTTGCTGTTGTGCTGGCTTCGGCTAACTACCCCGACTCTCCGCGCACTGGAGATCGGATCCGGGGAGTCAAAAAGGCTAATGCGCTCGACGGGGTGCATGTGCTGCATGCCGGTACCGCGACGGATGACGAGCAGAAACTCATCAGCGCCGGCGGCCGAGTGCTCGCGGTTGTCGGCCTGGGCGAGGATCTGGTCGAAGCACGAGAGCGCGCCTATGACGGCATTGGGCTGATCCAGTTGGATGGCGGCCAATATCGACGAGATATTGCCGCTAAGGCGGCGCGCGGGACGGTTTTGCTACCGAGTCAAGACAAAGCTAATCAAGACAAAGCTAGTCAGGGTGCGCCTCAAGAACAGGAGCAGGCTAAATGAGTGTTGTCGAACTTGCCGGGTGGAACCACCTGTACTCCGGAAAAGTCCGCGAGCTCTACGTTCCCAGTAACGGCAGCCAAGATCGTGTCTTGGTGGTCGCCAGTGACCGGATCAGCGCCTTCGACCAGGTTCTGAGTACCGAAATTCCAGATAAGGGCAAGGTTCTCACTCAGCTCAGCCTGTGGTGGTTTTCGCAGCTCGAGGTGCCCAATCACGTGATTGCCAGTTCTGTGGAGGACGGTGTTCCGGCAGAAGTCGCTGGCCGGGCGATGATCTGCCGGAAGCTTGAGATGTTCCCGGTGGAGTGCATCGCCCGTGGTTACCTGACCGGCTCGGGGCTAGTCGAGTATCGCAAAAGCCAGACTGTCTGCGGTCTGCCGTTGCCCGAGGGCTTAGACGATGGCTCCCGATTGGCCGAGCCGATCTTCACGCCCTCGGCGAAGGCTGAGGTGGGAGAGCACGACGAGAATATTGATTTTGCTGCCGTGGTGGCTTCGGTCGGCACCGAGTACGCCGAAGCATTGCGTGAGAAGACCCTGGCAATTTACCGTCGAGCCGAGGGAATTGCCCGCGAACGCGGCGTGATCCTGGCCGATACCAAGGTCGAGTTCGGCCTCGATGCCGACGGCGTTGTCACCCTGGGGGACGAGGTGCTGACCCCGGATTCTTCACGGTTCTGGGACGCTGCACTGTGGCAGCCCGGTCGCGCGCAGCCAAGCTTCGATAAGCAATACGTGCGGGATTGGCTGCGTTCCGACGAGTCTGGTTGGGATGGCCAAGGCGAGCCGCCAGCACTGCCCGAGGACGTCGTCGAACGAACTCGCGGGCGCTACATCGAGGCGTATGAAAAGCTCACCGGGACGAAGTTCTGAAGATGGCCGACCATCGAGAATCTGTTGCCGAGGCAGCGAGCGGCGAACTGCGCAGTTCGCCCCGGCGAATGACGAGTTTCATTGGTATGCATCCGGTCTGGTCAGGACTGATCGGCCTCGCCCTTTGGCTTGGCTTCTTTGCCGGTGGCGCGGCCTTATTGCAACTATTTAACGCTCCCTCACTGGTGCTCAATATTTGGGTTGGGCTGACCCATCTGGCTGCCTTCGCGGTGCCGTTCCTGATCCTGATGCCGGCTTATAACGCCAATAAGAAACACCTCGCGCAAGTGATGAAAACCCTGGCTGAGGAACGCGAACAACAAGCTGCCGATCCCGAGAGACAAGGTCAGGCCGTGCTGAAATCGGATGAGCCTGACGCCACCGCGGCACGCTAACTCGAGCGGCCGCTGCCTCGAGTGCTCGATGGCATCGCATAAGCTGGGCCGATGACGGCGTCGGGCGGAACAACTCAGGTCAGGAAGCGACGATGGTCGATTAACCTGCTGGTCGACAACCTCTTTTTTGTCTTTAGCGGGGCGGCCTCGGTTTGGCTGGCCTGGCTGGTGATCACCGCGAGCTTCGGCGGCGGCTGGTCCTGGCTCTGGCTGACTTTACCCTTCTGGGCAGTGCTCGCTTATGTCGCCCTGCCTAGGCTGCATCGGATCTTGACCAGCATTTATGTGCCGGACTACTTCATTGGCCGCTCCCGCACTGCCGACGGCCTGCTGGGCGATCCGATCAACCTGGCGGTCCGTGGCTCGCAGCGCCAGCTCGAATCGATCATGCGAGCGGCGGGCTGGACCAAGGCTGATGAAATTACCCTGCTGAGCAGCTGGCGGATCATTGCCTCGACGCTCACCCGGCGCAGCTATCTGGAAGCTCCGGTGAGTTCGCTGATGCTCTTTGGCCGGCAACAGGACTTCGCTTTTCAGCAGGAAGTTGCTAACAGCCCGGCCAAACGACACCATGTGCGGTTCTGGCGCTGCCCGGATAATTGGCTGCTACCCGGTGGGCATCGGGTGGACTGGCTAGCAGCAGGCACCTTTGACCGAAGTGTCGGACTTTCGCTGTTCACCTTCCAGATCACCCATAAGATCGACGCGGATATCGACAAAGAACGCGACCACATTGTGCAGACCATGCAAACAGCCGACCCCACGGTTGCTCTCGATGTAATCGAGGATTTCTCCACCGGTTATCACTCGCGGAACGGTGGCGGTGATGAAATCACCACCGACGGTGACTTGCCGATTGTGGACTTGAATGGCATTGAAATGGCCGACTCCGCAGCGGGACAGGTCCAGTCGGAACAGATCCACGCGGTGCAGATCCCGGGCACTAGCGATCTCGAGGTGCCAACCCTGGAGCGGCCGCTGCCGACAATTTTTGGCGCCTTTTTTGGGTTTTTTACCGCGATCACCACGATTATCAGCGCTATCGCGTTCTTGACCTCGAGCGAGGTGAACAGCCTATTAGCCGGGGAGAAATATACCCCGGCGGAGCTTGTCCAGCTCACCGAGGGCGTGACGATCATCACGCTTTTGATCCTGGGTTTACTCGCGCTCTTCCAGATTGCTCTGGCTTTTTTCGTCTGGATTGGGCACAACTGGGCGCGGATCGCGCTGCTCTCCGTGACTGCGCTTTCCATCGTGGTTACCGCTATTGGTGCGGCGCACGGCGAACGAATCTCCTTCAGTACCAACCTGATCGGCGTAGCGCTGGATATCTTCGCCATGCTAGCCCTTTCCAGCGAAAAGGCCAGGGCTTTCGCCCGTAACCGTCGAGCTTGATCCCAGTGAACGGCGTTATAGTGGCGAGGGCACGATGACTCTGAGAGGCGGAAACGTAATGGCTGCGGATGGTACGAATAGGAAACTCCAACTCAAGGTGATCGGTTTAGCGATCTCCGCGGCGGTGGGCGGCTTCCTGTTCGGTTTTGATTCCTCGGTGGTCAATGGCGCGGTTGACGCTATTCAGGGTCGGTTCGGCCTCTCCAGTGCGCTTACCGGGCTCGCGGTCGCCTCCGCGCTGCTGGGTTCTGCCGTCGGAGCCTATTTAGCCGGCGCAGTGGCGGATCGTTGGGGCCGCCGGGTCACCATGCTGCTCGGCGCCGTGCTGTTCTTTGTCTCCTCCATCGGTGCCGGTGCGGCCTTCGAAGTCTGGGATCTGGTGCTCTGGCGGATTATTGGCGGTCTCGGCATTGGCATCGCCTCGGTGGTGGCTCCGGCGTATATTGCCGAGATTTCGCCCAAGCTGATCCGCGGCAGGCTGGCCTCGCTGCAGCAGCTCGCGATCACGCTGGGTATTTTTGCAGCACTACTTTCCGACACTGTGTTCGCCAACGCCGCCGGCGGTGCCGCCGAGAAGTTCTGGTTCGGCTTAGAGGCTTGGCGCTGGATGTTTATTGCTTGCGCGCTGCCGGCCCTGGTCTATGGCCTGCTGGCGCTCCGGTTGCCGGAATCACCGCGCTATCTGATGCAGAAGGGTCGTGAAGCTGAAGCAACAAAGGTTTTCGCCTCGCTCTGGCCGAAGGCCGACGTCGACAAGGCAGTCAAAGATATCCGCAGTTCCATCGCGGAGGACGCCAAAGCTAAAAGAGCCAGTCTCTTTGGCGGTCGATTTGGCCTCCTGCCGATTGTTTGGATCGGCATTGCGCTTTCGATGTTCCAGCAGTTCGTCGGCATTAACGTGATTTTCTACTACTCCACCACGCTCTGGAAGTCAGTCGGCTTCGATGAGTCGTACTCGCTGTTCATTTCCGTGATCACCTCGGTGACCAATGTGGTGGTGACAGTGGTGGCAATCCTGCTCGTAGACCGGCTTGGTCGGCGGCCGATCCTGCTGGCCGGCTCGATTGGGATGGCCATCAGCCTGGGAGCGATGGCGCTAGCCTTCAGCACCTCTTCCAGTGTCAACGGGGAAGTGCAGCTTTCCGGCGCCTGGGGGCCGATTGCGCTGGTGGCCGCCAATGTCTTTGTGATCGCCTTCGGGGTTTCCTGGGGTCCGTTGGTTTGGGTGCTACTGGGCGAGATCTTCCCGAACAAGATCCGCGCCAAGGCGCTCGGCGTCGCCGCAATGGCGCAATGGATTTCCAACTTCGTGATCACCGTGAGCTTCCCGGCGCTGGCCAGTATGTCGCTCAGCGTCACTTACGGCATTTATGCCGCCTTCGCGTTGCTTTCCTTCGTCTTTGTCTTCTTCAAGATCCCGGAAACCAATGGCATGTCGCTGGAAGAAGCAGAGACCCTATTCGTCAAGAAGCCTAAGAAGGCATCGGCTGCCTAGCGGTGCTGTTGCTCTGAGCGAGATTGTTTCCCCGGCGTTCGCGCTACCGCTTTGAGTGGCACATTGCCTCGGGTGCCAGGCCCCGTCGAATCCTTGGGTTCACTGGGGTAAGCCGTCTCTGCCCACTGAGACCCTTGAATCAGTGGGGCGGGGTGCAGCCAACACCAAGAGCCAGTGGACGGATCCTGAGAAGATGCCGTCGAAAGCTCTTCGCCCCTAGCAACTTAGTAGGAAGTCCGAGTATATTTCTTAGCAGGCAGGTCTGCTCAGTTCCGAGTCAGCCGAGGCCACAACAGAGGAGAATTCCAAGCAATGGTGCGCGAACTTACTCACTATGTCGGCGGCAAGCATGTCAAGGGCGAATCCGGTCGTTTCAGCGACGTCTTCAATCCCTGTACCGGTGAGGTGCAAGCCAGACTGCCACTGGCCGGAAAAGCCGAGATTGACACCGTAATTAGCAATGCCGCGCAAGCACAGCTTGCCTGGGGCGCTACCAACCCGCAGCGTCGGGCCCGCATCCTGCTGAAGTTTGTCGACTTAGTGAACGAGCATATGGACGAACTTGCCGAGTTACTCTCCTCGGAGCACGGCAAGACCTTTCCCGATGCCAAGGGCGATATTCAACGTGGCATCGAAGTAGTGGAATTTTGCGCGGCCGCCCCGCACCTGCTGAAGGGTGAGTTCTCGGACAGTGTAGGTACCGGCATCGACGTGCATTCGCTGCGCCAGCCGCTCGGCGTCGTCGCTGGCATTACGCCCTTCAACTTCCCGGCGATGATCCCGCTCTGGAAGGCTGGCCCGGCGCTCGCCGCGGGTAACGCCTTTATTCTCAAGCCCTCGGAGCGCGACCCATCGGTGCCGTTGCGACTAGCCGAGCTACTGACCGAAGCGGGTCTGCCGGACGGCGTCTTCAATGTGCTCAACGGCGACAAAGAGGCTGTCGATGGGCTGTTGGAAGATCCGCGAGTGAAGGCCATCGGCTTTGTCGGTTCCACCCCGATTGCGCAGAGCATCTACGCCTCCGCTGCGGCTCACGGCAAGCGGGCCCAGTGCTTCGGTGGTGCCAAGAACCACATGATCATCATGCCCGACGCAGATCTGGATATGGCCGCGGACGCCCTAATCGGTTCGGGCTACGGCTCCGCTGGGGAACGTTGCATGGCGATTTCGGTGGCGGTTCCGGTCGGCAAAGAAACCGCAGATGCCCTGGTCGCCAAGCTGCAGGAACGGATCAAGGACCTCAAGGTAGGAGCCAGCATGGATCCCACCGCCGACTTCGGCCCGGTGGTTGCTGCCTCCGCCAAGGAACGGATCGAAAACTACATTCAGGCCGGTGTTGACGAGGGTGCCAGCTTATTGGTTGATGGCCGTGGTCAAACCGTCGAGGGTTACGAAAATGGCTTCTGGTGCGGGCCCTCGCTCTTCGACAATGTCACCACCTCGATGAGCATCTACAAGGAAGAGATCTTTGGTCCGGTGCTCTGCGTCGCTCGCGCCGCAGACTACGAGGAAGCGCTGAGCCTGCCGAACGATCACGAATTCGGCAATGGCGTGGCGATCTTCACCCGCGACGGCGACGCCGCCCGTGACTTCGCCAGTCGCGTCCAGGTCGGCATGGTGGGGATCAATGTGCCGATTCCGGTGCCGATCGCCTACTACACCTTCGGCGGCTGGAAGGCTTCCGGTTTCGGCGATCTGAACCAGCATGGCGCAGACGCCTTCCGCTTCTACACTAAGACGAAAACGGTGACCACCCGCTGGCCCTCCGGAATCCGGCAAGGCGCGAGCTTCGTGATGCCGGAAGGCAGCTAGTGACGGAGACAGGCTTGAACCCAGCCGAGCTAGAAGCAGCAATCCTGTTCGAGCAGCGCGGTTCGCTCGGTGTGGTGGTTCTGAACCGACCCAAAGCGGTGAACGCTTTGACCGCGGGGATGTGCGAGTTAATGCTCGCCCAGTTACAGAGCTGGGCGGTGGATGACGCCATCGATCAAGTGCTGGTTTACGGCAATGGCGACCGCGGTCTTTGCGCCGGGGGCGACATTGTCGCGATCTATCGAGACGCGCTTGATCAGCAGGCCGGTGGCGGTAACAATAGCTCGGCGGCGTTCTGGGCCACCGAGTACCGACTCAATTCGCTCATTTCGCGCTATCCCAAGCCTTATATTGCGTTTATGGACGGCTTAGTTCTGGGCGGCGGAGTGGGCATCTCGGCGCACGGCTCGCACCGGCTGGTCACCGAGCGGACCCGCTGTGGGATGCCGGAGACCACCATTGGATTCGTACCGGACGTCGGCGGCACTTTCCTGCTTTCGCGTGCACCGGGAGAAACCGGTACCCACGCGGCGCTGACGGGTTCCCATCTGGCCGCCGCCGATGTTTTGTTCCTCGGCATGGCTGATGAATTTGTTCCCTCTGAGCGGCTTTCCGAACTCGCATTAGCGCTGGAATCAGAGCCAGTGGATGAAGTTCTGCCTCGATTCGTGGCGGCGGCCCCGGCGTCGGCGCTACAACAAGAGCAGCAACTTATCGACGAGGCCTACGCGGCGCAGAGCGTCGAGCAGATTTTGAGTAGTCTGCGTTCGGTAACAACTGAAGATCAAGAAACTGCCGCTGGCTACGCGCAGACCATCGAATCAAAATCTCCCACCGCGCTCAAAGTTGCCCTCGCTTCGCTGCGTCGTTCTCGTGAGCTAAGCAGCCTTGAGGAAGCACTGGATCAGGAGTACCGGGTTGGCCTGCGATTGCTGGCCGGTCACGATATGGCCGAAGGCATCCGAGCCCAGGTGATCGACAAGGATCGTAACCCGCAGTGGCAGCCGGCCAGCCTGGCCGAGGTGAGCGACTCCGACGTCGAAAGTTACTTTGTCCGTAATGGCGAGCACGAGCTTGGCCTGGCCGCGGCCGTGCAGAGCTAGACAAGCAAACAGCCTGATGAGCAGTTCGAAGGAGAACGCAGCATGAGTGAAGTTATTGCCTTCCTAGGTTTAGGGCATATGGGCGGCCCGATGGCGGTCAATCTGGTCAAAGCCGGGTATCAGGTAAGGGGTTTCGACGTGGTCCCCGCTGCCCTGGAAGCGTCTACCGCCAATGGGGTGCCGGTGGCGGCCAGCGCGGAGGAAGCCGCTGCGGGAGCCACCGTGGTGCTCACTATGTTCCCCAGCGGAAAACACTTACTGGACGCCTACCGTGGCGGACTCCTGGCTGCCGCGCAGCCGGGCACCTTGTTCCTGGATTGCTCAACCATCAACGTTGATGAGGCCCGTGAAGCGGCGCAGCTAGCAGTGGAGGCGGGGCATCGTGCAGCCGATGCCCCGGTTTCCGGCGGCGTGGTGGGGGCCGAAGCAGGCACTTTGACCTTTATGGTCGGCGCAGCCGCGGCCGAATTTGAAACCATTGCTCCGCTGCTCGAAGTGATGGGTAAGCGTGCCGTGCATTGCGGCGGAAACGGCGCCGGTCAGGCAGCGAAGATCTGCAACAATATGCTGCTCGGAGTAAGCATGATCGCCGCTAGTGAGGCCTTTGTGCTGGGCGAAAAACTGGGTCTTGAGCATCAAGCACTCTATGACGTGATCTCCACCGCCTCCGGGCAATGTTGGGCCGTCACCACCAATTGCCCGGTTCCCGGACCAGTGCCAGCTAGCCCGGCAAATCGTGACTATCAGCCCGGGTTTGCCGGAGCGCTGATGTCAAAGGATCTGAACCTTGCCTTGGCTGCCTTGGAAAGCACCGGGGTTAGCGGAGAGCTCGGTGCGCTCGCCGCCCAGATCTACCAGCGATTCGCCGAAGAAGGCGGCGCGGGTCGAGATTTCTCCGGCATCATCACCGACATCCGAGAAAAATCTGAACACTAGACTGACCGTAGCTAAGCAGCGGCAGCTGCCAAGGCCCGAGGCTAAGGAATCTGAATGAGCGAAACGCAGTATCAGAACATCTTGTTAGAAAGGCATGGCCGGGTTGCACAGTTGACCCTGAACCGCCCGGAAGCGCTCAACGCGCTGAATAAGGCGACTATGGACGAACTGGTCGCGGCGGCGACCGAATTGGATCCCGACCCGGAGATCGGTGCCATTGTGATCACCGGCTCGGCGAAGGCTTTTGCCGCCGGTGCGGATATCAAAGAGATGGCCGCCCAGGACTACATGGAAATGTACGCCCAGGATTGGTTTCGTAACTGGGAGAATCTGACTCGGCTGCGCATCCCGATGATCGCGGCGGTCTCTGGCTTCGCGCTCGGTGGTGGCTGCGAGCTGGCGATGATGTGCGATTTCATTATTGCCGGCGAGAACGCCAAATTCGGGCAGCCGGAGATCAACCTGGGAGTGCTGCCCGGAATGGGTGGCTCACAGCGGCTGACCCGGGCGGTGGGAAAAGCGAAGGCGATGGATCTGATCCTGACGGGCCGGTTCATGGGAGCCGAAGAAGCTGAACGATCCGGGTTGGTGGCTAGAGTAGTGCCCGCCGAGGAGGTCGTCGCCGAGGCGCTGAAGGCCGCCGAAGTGATCGCCTCGAAGTCGAAGCCGGTGACCATGATCGCCAAAGAAGCCGTGAACGCGGCTTTCGAGATGGGGCTGGTGCAGGGTGTTACCTATGAGCGTCGGCTCTTCCACTCGGTCTTTGCCACCGAGGATCAAAAAGAAGGGATGTCAGCCTTCGTGGAGAAGCGAACCCCGGACTTCAAGCACCGCTGATCCTCGCAAGCGCGCCGCCGAGTGTGCAGATATACATCTTAAAGACGGTCCATAAGATGTATATCTGCACACTCGATGGGAGGGCTGGGAAAGAACGCGGGCTTAGAAGTCGCCGGCGCCTTGGCGGAAGCGCGCTAGCACGTCGATCAGAGTGTGCACATCGCCCTCGGCAAAGCCGGATTGGCTGAAAATCTCTTCGTTCAGTGCCGCCGTCGCCCTTTTTGCTAGGGCCTTACCCGCCGGGCTGAGCGTGATCAGGGTGGCTCGACCGTCGGTGGGGTGTGGCGAACGTTTCACCAAGCCGTCCCGCTCCAAACGGTCGACGGCGTTGGTTACCGAGGTGGGATGCACCTGTAAGAGTGCGCTGGCCTTGTTCATCGGCAGCGCGCCGTGCTTGGAGAAACTCAGCAGCGCAAGCAATTCGTAGCGAGCAAACTTCAGCCCAAAAGGTTTGAGCACCGTCTCGATCCGCAACAGCAGGATTTGCTGGGTGCGCATAATCGCGGTGATAGCGGCCATCGGCGAGGCCACCTCAGCCCAGCCATGACGTTCCCAGTTGCTTTGAGCCTCGGCAATTGGGTCTCGGGGGAGTGGGGTGCTCATCCTTGTTCGGTGCCTCCTCTAAGCCCGGGGAAATCGCTGTCACTGTATTCCACCCCAAAACCCTCGGGCAACGGTCCGTCGCCGTGCCGCAACGCCTCATTTCTTCGCAATTCGACTCTGCGGATCTTGCCCGAAATGGTCTTCGGCAGCTCGGTGAATTCCAGCCGACGAATGCGTTTGAAGGGGGCCAGGTGCTCCCTGCAGTAGCGCAGGATGTCCTCGGCGGTTTCCGGGCTGGGCTGATAAGCCGGAGTAAGCACCACAAAGGCTTTGGGTACCGAGAGCTTGAGTGGGTCGGGAGAGGGCACCACGGCGGCCTCGGCCACCGCCGGGTGCTCAATCAACACGCTCTCTAGCTCAAAGGGACTCAGTTTGTAATCACTTGACTTGAACACGTCGTCGTCGCGCCCGACGTAGGTGATCACCCCGTTAGCGTCTCGCTCGGCCAGGTCGCCGGTGTGGTAATAGCCGTCCCGGAAAGCGTAATCGGTCTTCTCGGCGTCGCCGTAGTACCCCTTCATGAGTCCTACCGGCCGGCCATAACGGCCTTTTTGGCCTTCCGACGCTGCAGTTAGCCGCAGGCAAAGCTCGCCTTCCTCGCCTTCTTGGCCGGAGATCGGATCGACTAACACGGCATCGTAGCCGGGCAGTGGCCGACCCATTGCGCCGATAGTGACTTCCTGCCCTGGTGTATTAGCGATTTGCACTGTTGATTCGGTCTGGCCGAAGCCGTCTCTAATGGTCTGTCCCCAGGCCCGGCGCACCTGCTCAATCACTTCGGCATTGAGCGGCTCACCGGCCGAAACCACTTTCTGCGGCGGATTCTGCAGCTGAGTCAGGTCGGCCTGAATCAATAATCGCCATACCGTGGGCGGGGCGCAGAAACTGGTTACCCCTTCGGCGTCCATCTGTGTCATCAGAGCTTTGGCATCAAAACGCTCGTAGTTGTAAATGAAAACGCAGGCTTCGGCGATCCACGGGGTAAAAATATTTGACCAGGCGTGTTTGGCCCAGCCTGGCGAGGCGACATTGAGGTGCACATCGCCGGGCTCTAGCCCGATCCAGTACATCGTGGAAAGGTGGCCAACCGGGTAGGAAGTGTGGGTGTGCTCAACCAGTTTGGCTTTGGAGGTAGTGCCCGAGGTGAAATACAACAACAGGGTCTCGGAGCCTTGAGTTGGCTGATCGGGTTCGAAGAGCTCCGAGGCTTCCGCCGACTGAGCGTAAGGCAGTGCGGCTGGATGGCTCATGCCTCCCACTTCGATGAGTCGGTAGTCTCCCGGCACTTCGGCAAACTTGGCTAGATCTGCCGAGGAGGCCATTGCCCAACGAGCTTCGCCGCGCTGCACCCGGTCGGCCAAGTCGGCGGGACCCATCTGAGTGGTGGTGGGGATCAGCACCAGTCCGAGCTTTATCCCGGCCAGCATGGTTTCCCAGAGTTCAACCTGATTACCGAGCATCACGATCATTCGGTCCGCGCGCTGCGCCCCCCGCGATCGCAGCCAGTTGGCAAGCTGGTTGGAACGCAATGAAAGGTCGCGAAAACTGCGTCGAGTAGCGCTGCCATCGGGCTCCACAATGACCAAGGCGGGCCTATCAGCGGTCTCCGGGTTGCTGGCAATTGAATCGAACCAGTCCAGGGCGAAGTTGAACTGCTCGAACTGAGGCCAGCGGAACTCCTCGCGAGCTTTCTGGTAGTCCAAACGAAGTTCGATCAGGCGGTCGCGAGCAGTGCGGAAGTCATCGGTGACGGTCATGTTCAGCTCTCCATTGCCTTTAGTGATCTGGGTTATTCTGCAATATACTTGGATATCCTAGGGTTTGAAAGAGTGACTGCTCATTCACCCAATGGCCGCACCGGCCGTAGAAGGGAACCAAGTGCTGGTAACGAAGCCCGCTAGTCAGAATCTCGAGACCACGAGTGATGAATTGCCTTTTCCCGACGCCGATCTCATGCAGATCGTTGATCTGTTATCAGCGGAGGAACGGCAGCGTTATCTCAGCACCAGGGAGTTTCTGCAGCGCCGGATTCGTCCCGAAAGCATTGACTACTGGAACCGCGAGGCCTTTCCCTTCGAGTTGCTACCCGAGCTGGCTTCCTACGGCCTGGGCGAATTGCAGACCGATGGGAGCTCTCAGCTTTTCAAGGGGCTGATGTACTTCGAGGTGGCCCGTGCTGATGTCTCTCTTTCCGCGTTAGTCGGTATCCATAACGAACTGATCGTCGGAATGATCGATGAGCTCGGCTCGGAAGAGCAGAAGCAGCGTTGGCTACCCGGTTTGAAGGTCTTCCGCGAACTCGGAGCTTTTGCGCTAACCGAACCGAATCACGGCTCGGATGTGGCGGGTGGGCTAGAGACTACTGCCGAACTGATCGACGGCGAGTGGATTATCAACGGTGCTAAGCGGTGGATCGGTTCCGGCACGGTGGCTGATTTTGCTCTGGTCTGGGCGCGGGACCTGGCTGATAACGAAATTAAGGGCTTCATTGTAGAGACTGACCGTCCGGGCTATAGTGCCAGCAAAATCGTCAATAAGATCGGTCTGCGGATCATGCAGAACGCCGATATCGTGCTCGATGGTGTCCGGGTGCCGGAAGCCAATTTGCTGCCCGGGGCTAAGAACTTCGTTGCCGCCAATGAGCTGCTTCGGGATTCGCGAGCCTGGGTGGGTTGGCAAGGCGCCGGTATTCAGTTCGCTACTTTCGACGTCGCCCGAGACTACGTGGTGCGGCGTCACCAATTCGGCAAGCCGCTGGCGAAGTTCCAGTTGGTGCAACTGGGGCTGTCCGAAATTATCGGCAACGCCTCCTGCTCGCTGGCGTTGATGGTGCAGTTTGCTCGATTGCAAGACCAACGCGAGGCGCAGATGGCGCAGGCCGCGATGGTTAAGGCGACCACCACTCGATTGGCTCGGGCCTCGGTGGCGCAGGGCCGGGCGCTGTTAGGCGGCAATGGTATTGTCACCGATTACGAGATGGCGAAGATCTTTGGTGATGCCGAAATCCTCTACACCTACGAGGGCAGCTACGAAATCAACTCGCTTATCGTCGGACGGGCGGTCACCGGGATGAGTGCCTTCGTCTAGAGCGGATTACGCTCTCTAGAACGACTCAGCGAGCGGCTTCGCTCTCCCCGGTGGCCCATAACCCTCGAGCATGGCCGATGTGGCGCTGCATGAACGCCATTGCTGCTTTTCCATCGCCCGCCGCGATCAGATCAAGCAGTTCGTGGTGCTCCTGGGCGGACTCCGCGAGCTGGTCACTATCGCTCAGCGCCTTGAGACCATACAGCCGGGTTCGGGTGCGCAGATTGGTGGCGAGTTCGACGAGCTGATCATTTCCGCAATAACGCAGCAATTCGGCATGGAACTCGCGATCGGCAGCCAAATAAGCGGCGAGGTCGCCGCTCTGTGCGGCCTCGACAATATGATCAGCCAAACCATGCAACATGGCAATACCGGAGGGTGGCACGGTACCGGCGATATCCACCATCACTGGCGGTTCCAACAGCAGCCGAATCTGGGTGAGCTCATCGAGCTCACGATCGCTCATTGCGGTGATCCGGAAGCCTTTGTTCTTGACCGTCTCGACCAGGCCTTCGCGAGCAAGGTCCATCATGGCTTCTCGGACTGGGGTGGCCGAAACTCCGTAAGCGGCCCCCAACGAAGGCGCCGAGTAAAGAGTACCTTCGCTCAGTGAACCGGCAATAATGGCGGCGCGTAGTGATTCGGTGACCGATTCGCGAAGACTTCGTTGGCGGCCCAGCGGGGCGAGGGGGAGATGGTTCTGATCGGCCTGCACTGGGAGTTCTCCTTGCTTAGATATCAACGTCCGCTGCCTCCTTCATACACTACGGTGGCCATCACTAGGTCTTCCCAGGCCATTCCTACCCCGTTGTAAAGACAAGGTTTCGTAGCATTCCGACGAAGTTTGCCGTTCACCAGATCCTGCAGATTAGCGGGTTGGATGCTCTGCCACTCCGAGACGCTACGAGCCGGAATCAGATCTCCGGCTTCCCGCCAGGCGGCAGTTCTGGACTCTACTACGACGTCGCTGCGCCGCACTAGGGCGGCGTCAACTTCACGAGCATCCAGGCCGTGCTGACCGATAGCTGCCACGATGGTGCCGGGGGCTACCGAATTCCCATCGAAAAGCGGCGTCCGTGAGGAAGTCGTGCACAGGATGATATCCGCGTCGGAGACCTCGCTAGGTTCGGCCGGGCGAACTTGGATCCCCTCCGTGTTGAGCTGTCTGATCAGGGCTTGTACTCGCTCCGGCCGCTGACCGAGCACCGCGAAATCGGTGGCCTGCGGTAACAAGACGTTGGCCGCCCGGAAATGATTGAGTGCCTGAACGCCCGCCCCGAAAATAAGTAGTTTAGGCTGCGTTGGCTCGCCGCCGGGAGCCGCCGCGAGCATTTGGCTGACCGCAAGCAGGGTGACCGCCGGGGTTCGTATTGCGGTCAGTTCATTGCCGTCCATGGTGGCCAGCGGGGACAGTGTTTCGGAATCGATTAGCAGGTAGATGCCTTGAATTTTCTGCAAACCGCGAGCCGGATTCTCCGGCGCGACGGTAAGAGCTTTCAGACCGCTATAGCGCGAGCCCGTGGTGGGCATCAGTAGGAACTCCCCACCCGGTGCCGGGCTGAAGATCCGAGGGCTATCCTGCTCGGGGTCGACGCCTTGCCGCAGGGCGTTGTGCAAAGCAGTGACGGCGGTGTGCCAGGGGAGTGCCGCCCGCACCGCCTCGGCATCGAAATAGCTCAAACTCATCCGAACTCCTCAAAGATCCTTTGGGTGCGGCGCACGCCCGCGCCGCACCCAAAAGCTAATGACACCGCTCTGCGGGGCAGTCTGACCGGTAGCTTGACCGCTAGCTTAGTGGGCTAGCTTAGCTAGCTGGCACGATGTACTGAGTAGTGGCAACCTTACCGAGTCCCTCCGACAATCCGGCGCCGGTCAGCAGTTTGGTGATGGTGCCGTCCTGATGCTGTGCCGCAATGCCGGCATTGAGGGCTTCTTTGAGGCTGTTATTTCCTTTAGTCATCGGGAAGGCGGCCTCGGGTGCGTGAGTGATTGCGCCGACCCGGGGATCCGGCTTGTCGTTGGAGAGGGCGACGGTGATTGCGGAATTGCCCTTGAACTGAAGAACCTGCACACCGTAGGCATCGACCGCAGCATCGAGGCGACCGGCGTCGAAATCGGCTTTGAGTTCAACGCTGCTGGGGTACGTGGTGAGCTTATCGCCCAGAATCTTCTTGAGATCCTCGACCCAGAGGTAGCCGTCGATGGTACCAACTTTCTTCATTTTCTCCAGATCGGTCACCGTGGTGGCAGCAGACTTGGAGGCGATGCCCATTCCGTCGAGATAGGTCGAAGCTGAGAAGTCCACGGCTTTGAGGCGCTTCTCGGTGGCGTCGATGGTGCCCACTGCTAGGTCGATGTTGTTGCCGGAGATCGACTGCACGGCGTCAGCGTAAGTAGCTTGCTGGTAAGCCAGCTCGAGGCATTCATCCTTGGCGATTTTGCTCAGGATGTCGATGTCGATGCCGCTTGGCTTTCCACTGTTATAGCTACTGAACGGTGGAATATCAATCACGCCGACCGTGAGTTTGCCAGCCGCAATGGTTTGAATTCCTTCGTGTTTTGGTTTGCAGCCGGAGTTGGCCGTTGTGCTGCCGCCCCCGCAAGCAGTGAGGCTAAGCCCTAGGGTGAGCGCGCCAGCTGCGATGATCGCGGCGCCCTTGAGTCGAGTTGATTTCATGGTTCCTCCTGATGTTGTGATGTGTTGCGAGTGTGATGCGAAGGTTCAGGCGTGCCTGGCTAGGCGTTTTTCAAAGAAGACGGTGATCCATGTGGCGGGCATCGAGATCACCGCGTAACAGATGCCAGCGAGCGTGAAGACCTGTAGGTAGTTGAAATCCTGGCTGCCAATGTTGTAGGCGGTCTTCATTAGCTCAGGTACTGCAATGGCGTAGGCCAAGGAGGTGCCCTGGAACATTTGGATGGCGACGCCCATCAGGCCTGGAATTGCTGATCTGATGCCCTGCGGCATGACCACTCGGAAGAAGGCATCCCGACCGGAGAGGCCGAGCGCGCTTGACGCCTCATGCTGGCCACGGGCCACCGACTGCAGACCGGCCCGGATGATTTCGCTTGAATAGGCTGCCGCGTTCCAGGTGAGTGCCAGACAGGCTGCTGTGATGCTCTCGAAAGCGATACCGAACTTTGGCAGACCATAGTAAAAGAGGTAGAGGATCACTAGGGCGGGTGCACCGCGGCCAATCTCGACGATGGCCAGTGCCAGGGTGCGGAGAACGAGATTGCGGTGAGTCACCAACACTCCGAGTCCTAGACCGAGCGGGAAACCCAACAAGATTGAGATGCCAGCGATCAACAAGCTGACGCTCAGCCCGGAAGCCATTTGCGGCAGATAATTTAGCCAATCTGTTAGCCAGCTCATACGTAAATGGCCTTCCTCATCCGGGCGTCAAGACGGCGTGAAATATAGGCGACCGGCAGGCTCAGCACGATGTAAAGCACGCCGACGAAGACGTAGGGCAGGATGCCCTCGACGGTTGGATGTTGCCGGGCGAAGGACTGGGATTGGAAGACCATTTCGCTGACGATGATGGTCGAAGCGATCGAAGAATCTTTGAGCAGCCCGGTGAGATAGGTGGCGATTGACGGTGAAACCACTCGGAAAGCCTGCGGGACCATCACTCGATAGAAGGTGGTGCTGCGGCTCAGCCCCAGAGCATCGGAGGCCTCGCCTTGACCACGCGGGACAGCTTGTAAGCCACCCCGATAAATTTCCGCCAGATAGGCGATGGAGACCACACCGAGGCCAACAATGGCAGCGGCCACCGGGTTGAACTTGAAGGTGCCGATCTGGATGCCGAACTTCAGTAAGAAGAGCCAGACGATAATTGGCACCCCTCGGACCAGGTCAACAAAGAGCCTGCAGAGCAGCCGAACCAGCCAGTTCTGCGCGGACAGTCCGACGGCGAGCGGAACTGCGCCAACGATGCCGATCGCGAAGGCGGCGAACGTCAGAAGCAGGGTCATTGGTAAGCCCTGCAAGACGGCGGTGAAGGCGTCCATCTCAGCGCTCCAACACGGCACGCAGAAATTGCCGAGTGCGGGCTTGCTGCGGATCGCTCATCACGGCGTCGGGGGAGCCCTGCTCGATGATCTTGCAGTCCGCCATCACTACCAGAGTGTCCGAGACGTCTCGGGCAAACTGCATTTCGTGGGTGACCACGATCATCGTCATACCCTCGGCTGCCAGCTCGCGCATCACCGCGAGCACTTCGAGCCCTACCTCGGGATCCAGCGCTGAGGTGGGTTCGTCGAAGAGCATAATGCTCGGGTCGAGAGCCAGCGCGCGAGCGATCGCAATGCGCTGCTGCTGCCCACCCGAGCAGCGGCCTGGGTGCTGATGCGCCTTCTCCTTGAGTCCTACTCGATCCAGCAACTGCAGGGCGCGCTCATCAGCTTTTTCCTTGCTGCGTCCTAAGACTCGCTGCTGCGGGAAGCTGATGTTCTGCAAGGCTGACATGTGCGGGAACAGGTTGAAGGATTGGAAAACCATGCCGACGGTGCGACGCAGCGTAGCGAGGTCTCGGTTATTAATCACCCTGCCAGGTTCGATGGTGTGCTGAGCCACCCGGATGGTGCCCGAATCCGGACGCTCGAGCAGGTTAATGCATCTCAGGAAGGTGCTTTTGCCCGCTCCCGAGGGGCCGATCAGGGCGGTTACGGTGCCCGGTTCGACGTGTAGAGACACGTCATCGAGGACCAGGTTGTCGCCGTAGCGTTTAGAGATGTTATCCAGCTGGATGCCGAAGCGAACAGCTGTGCTGTCGGCAGCAATACCTGAGAGGGCCATGAGGATCTTTCGTGCGAGGAGTACCAGTCGTCATGTGATATGTATCACGTGATATGTGAAATGGTACATAATACTAAACGAAGAGGGAAGCGTTTAGTGGAAAGATCTGCCAATAAACTGCTTGGCTGGTTGAGAAGTGATCTAAAGCAACGCCTGCTTGGCAAGGCAGTTGGAAGTGCTGGATCATGTTCCAGCTATGGTCGGGGTGACAGGATTTGAACCTGCGGCCTCGTCGTCCCGAACGACGCGCGCTACCAAGCTGCGCCACACCCCGATGCTTTTCTGGAAGGTTCTCCAGAAAGCAACCTCTCAAGAATAGCCGACTAGCGCCGCCCACTCAAACGCGGACGACGCCGGTCGGCTAAGCCGGAGCCAAAACCGGTTAAAAGCCCGGCTAAACCAGCGAGTCTTGCCAGGCTCCGTGCAGCTTGGCGAAGCGACCACCGGAGGAGATTAGTTCCTCCGGTGTGCCATCCTCAATGATCCGGCCATCATGCACCACGAGCACTCGATCAGCGATTTCTACTGTGGAGAGCCGGTGCGCGATGATGATTGCGGTTCGGGAAGTGCCTGCAACTGAACCCAACAGGCTCTGCAGGCCTTGCTGCACGACTCGCTCGGAGGGGATGTCCAGTGAGGCAGTGGCCTCGTCTAGGATCAGCACCGCGGGCGAAGCCAGGAAGGCGCGAGCGAAGGAGAGCAACTGGCGCTGCCCGGCAGAGACCCGGCCGCCACGCTTGTTCACGTCGGTGTCGTAGTCTTCCGGCAGCTCCATAATGAAATCGTGAGCACCAACGGCTCGAGCCGCGGCCTCAATTTCCGCGCGGCTGGCCGAGGGCTTGCCCAATGCAATGTTCTCCGCCACAGTGCCGCTGAACAGGAAGGCCTCCTGGGTCACCATCACCACGGCGCGGCGCAGATCTTCGTTGGAGAGCCGATTGAGCGGTACCCCGTCGAGAGTCAATGAACCCGCCGAAACGTCGTAGAACCGGGCGACTAGTTTGGCCAAGGTGGACTTGCCAGCGCCGGTTTGCCCTACTACCGCAACGGTCTGACCAGCAGGAATGCTGAGGTCCATCTTGGGTAGCACCACTGGGCCGTCGCCGTAGCGGAACTCAACGCCGCGGAACACTAGCTCGCCACGAGGCTGCGGCAGCGCTATTGGCTCACTCGGCGGCCTGACGGTCGGCACTTCTTCCAGCAGACCGGAGACTTTCTCCAAAGCAGCCTGAGCAGATTGGAAGGAAGTGTAGAACATTGCCATTTGATCCACTGGGGAGAAGAAACGCTTGGTGGAGAGAATGAGCGCTAGGAGCGCGCCGACGGCTAAGCCGCCTTCGAGTACCCGGAAACCACCGAGCAAGAGCACCACCGCGACCGTAACATTGCCGATCAAAATCAGCCCGGGCTGGAAGATGCCGTTAAGGTTGATCGATCGAACCGTGACCTTGCGGTAGTCCTCGGCCAGTTCCGAATAGCGGGCGCCGTTATCCTTTTCTCGGCGGAAAGCCTTGACCGCGCGAATGCCCGTCATGGTCTCCACGAAGTGCACGATCAGCTTGGCCGAGACCACGCGGGAGGCACGGAAGGCCAGCTGCGAACGAGTCTGGTACCAGCGCGCCAGGAAGAACATCGGGATGCCAGCGAGCAGCACCACGATGCCGGTCTGCCAGTCCAGCGCGAAGATGCTGATCGCGGTGAAGAGCATAAACACAATGCCGGAGGCCAGGGACGAAACACCCGAATCGAGCAATTCGCGGAGCGCCTCCAGGTCCGAGGTCTGCCGGGCGATGATCCTGCCCGAGGTGTACTTCTCGTGAAACTCTAAGCTGAGCCGTTGGGTGTGCCGGAACACTCGGCGTCGTAGATCCAACAGCATCGCCTGACTCAGCTGAGCCGTGGCCGTGACATAGCCTGCCGTCATCACCGAAGTGAGTACCGCGGCCAGAATGTAGCCGCCACCGGTGAAGAGCAGTAGTGCGGGGTTCCCGTTGATCATCGAAGGCAGCGCGTGGTCAATGCCGAACGCGATCAGCAACGGGCCGGCCACCCTAGTGGCCTGGGAGAGCACCACTAAGACAATGGTGTAGATGAAGCGGCCACGGACCGGGCTAATCAGCGAGCCGAGCAGCTTGAGCGACCGCTTGCGAACTAACTTTGAATCCGCGGTATTGAGTTTGATCCGATCTTCATCGGCGGTGCCCATGCTCATGCTTTTACCTCGCTCAGTCCCGGCAGATCATCAAGATCGTTGTCATCGTCTTCGAGTTCGCTATCCAGATCCTTCGGCTCTTCATTCAGGCTGGCCAGCACGTAACGGTAGTGCGCGTTGCTGGCCAGCAGCTCGGAGTGGGTGCCCACCGCGCTAATCGTGCCGTTCTCCATCAGGGCGACCCGATCCGCCATCGCTACCGTGGAGGGTCGGTGCGCCACGATCAGCGTGGTGGTCTCAGCGAGTACCTCACGGAGCCTGCCCTCCACCAATTCCTCGGTGTTCACGTCCAGTGCGGAGAGCGGATCGTCTAGTACTAGGACGGCGGGTTTGGAAGCAATCGCGCGAGCCAGTGCGACGCGTTGCCGCTGGCCACCGGAGAGGCTGAGTCCTTCCTCGCCAATCAGGGTGTCAACGCCCTCGGGAAGCGAATAGGCGAAGTGTGCTTGGGCGACGTCGAGCGCCTCCTCCAGTACCTTGTCGGCGGCGGGGCTGGCAGGGTCCAGGCCGGTGCCGAGCAGTACATTGTCTCGAACCGAAGAGGAGAACAATGTGGTGTCTTCGAAGGCGACTGACACTAAGGTCCGTAGCCTGTCCAAAGATAGTTCCCGCACGTCGACGCCGTCGATGCTGATCGCACCGGAACTCACCTCATAAAGCCGCGGCACCAATTGCAGCAGGGTGGATTTACCGCAACCGGTCACCCCGACCAACGCCATGGTTTCACCCGGGCGAATGCTGAGGTTCACATCGCGCAAAATATTGCTCTTGGCATCGGCGTAACGGAAGCCAACTTGTTGGAATTCGACAGCGCCTCTTGGCTGGTTGAGTTCGCTTGGTTGCGCGGGGTCGGTGATGGTGTTCGTGGCGTCCATCACTTCATAGAACCGTTCCACCGCGGTTTTCATGGTCAGTGACATTGCCATCAGTGGGCCCATGAACTCCACCGGGGTAGCGACCACCGCTGCGGTAGCAAAGAACGCCACCAGCGCGCCCACCGTCAGGGTGCCATTGGCTACCAGGAGGATGCCGACGATCAGTCCGGAGCCCAGCGCAAGCTCGGGCAGTAGGCTGATCACCAGTGAGTAGGTGGCAAGAGACTTCGCTTTGGAGATCTCGGTTTCGCGCAGCTCCTCGGCCTGATCGCTGAAGTTCTCCAAGGCCTCACGGCTCCTGCCGAAGGCCTTGAGCACCCGAATGCCATGCACGGATTCCTCGACGGCGGTGGCCAGGTCACCAGCTTGGTCCTGACTCTTCCGGCTGACCTCGCGGTAATAGCGGTTGAAGCGGAAGCCATAAATCACGATCGGCACGCCGGCCAGAATGAAGATCAGCGCCAGCGCCCAGCTCAGCGTGAACATCAGCACCAAGCCGATGATCACCGTAATGGTGGTGACCACCAGCATGATGGCACCGAAGGCCATCCAGCGACGGAGAAAATTCAAATCGCTCATCGCCCTGCTGAGTAGCTGCCCGGAGCCCCAGCGATCGTGGAACGAAACAGTGAGGTCCTGCAGATGCCGGTAGAGCGAGATCCGCATTTTGGTTTCCACCGTGGTGGCTGGAGTGATCACGAACTGGCGGCGCAGGGCGACAAAGGCGGCCTCTAAAACACCGAGCGCGAGGACGATGCCGGCGGCGATCCAGACACTACTGGTCTCGCCGCCCTGATGCAGCGCGGAGTTGATCAGAACTTGATAGACCTGGGGGATTGCCAGTGCCACCACACTGGCGGCCAGGGCGCAAAGTAAGCCCATAACGAGGCGAGGAAGAATGGGTTTGAGGAAGGGATATAGTCGGCCGATGGAGTAAGCGAGAGAGTTTTGATTACGTTTCGATGCAGTCATGCCAGCTTCTTTTGTGTCTTTGTGACCGGTAAAAATTAGTTACGCAGAGTAACAATCCTAGTGTGTTGTGGCCTGGGTCACCAAGAGTTTCGACTGGCTACTTTGGAGTAATGTTCGAATTCTTTGCGGAGTCGTCGAAGCCAGGCTGTGCTGTTGCGCTGTCGCGCACCGTTCTCTGCGAACTTTGTGCCCCAGCGCCTCTTCCACAGAGTTCGTTGCAAATCATGCACGGTGGTGCTGCGAAGCTCGGCTATCAGAGGAGGTGCGATGAACTAGAGTGCCGACATTGCTCTCCGTACCAAATCGACGAACTCCGTTGGATGATGCACCACCTGTGCGTAACCTACCCGCAGCACCGGAAAACCAGCGACTGTGTATTGATTGAAACGTCGTAGATCCTCGTTGAAGCTCTGTTCGGCGAGGTGAAATTCTTTGCCCATCAGTTCCAGTGCGAGCACGCCGTTGATGCATTGATCCATTCGCCCCATCCCTGGCAGATAAACCTGTGAAGTCACCACGAACCCGGCGTTTTCCAGGTGAAATCGTGAGGCGACTTCTAAGGGCGATTCCGCATGCGGATCGATTCTCTTCAGAAGTTCGCGAGCCCTCACATCGGTGCGTCTGCTCAGCCGCTCATTCAGTTCGTTCAGAGTGCATCTTTTCATTCGAATTGCCGAGGTCACGACAACGATGGCGTCAAGTTCGGTTATCTCATCGAAAGCAGCGCGGTGTGAAGCTTGCCCTGGCTGTTGACCGCTGTTGCTTGGCCGACGGACCGAGCTCCGCGGTGCGCACCGCAGTACTTGTAATACCACGTCAATATCGCTCAACGGCAGTTTGGCGCGATGTTTCACGAAGCCAATCAGCTTCTTATTGTTATTCGCCGAGACATGTGGCTGATTTGGTTGCTTGAGCACCCAGAATCCGCGCTCCTTAGCGGCGGTAAAGCACGCGGATTCTGCGTTACCGCGTAGCATCTGGAATCGTGCGGTACTCATCCCCGGTAGTCCATAGACGCCCGAACCGTAGTTAATAATGCGCTTCGCTTCGACATCGTGGGCAAGTGCTGCGCGACTAATACCGGCCAACATTAGGGTCTTCCAACGCGCGCCGCCGCCAAGCTCTCGGATGATCTGAACCGGATCCGTCATGGAGAACATTTTGGCTTAGCGAACAGGCGTTTTCTGGTCTCAAAGAAAAGTCGGGGCCAGATGTGAGGAAAACCGGCACAGTGATGCGGAGTTCCCTACATCACTGTGCCTCATAACCAACGAAGTTTGTGCGAGAGTGCCTATTTCACGGAGTTCGCAGCGAGCCAGGCGCCGTAGCGTCGCGAACTTGAGCAATAGCTGCGCCGGTCGAAAGGCTGCATAGCATCCACTCTGGCAGGCTGGGTGAAGCGTAAATATAGCTCGTAAATCCCAGAAAATAGCAGCGGAGTAAAACCATCGCCGGCGTCCTGCCCGGAGATGGGTCTTGAATCGGGCAGTCGGGAATAATATATGCAAACGTATGCTTCTAGTGACCATGAAAGGTTTTGGATTTCTCTCCTTTGGACACTACGGACCGGGTAGTGGCTCGCAAACCGTCACCGCGAAAGACTCGATCAAGCAGGCCATTGAGCTTTCGGTGGCTGCCGATGAGCTGGGCGTCAACGGTGCCTACTTCCGAGTGCACCACTTCGCTAAGCAGCAGGCCTCGCCCTTCCCGCTACTATCAGCCATTGCCGCGAAGACCGAGCGGATCGAGGTGGGGACGGGCGTTATCGATCTCCGTTACGAAAACCCGCTCTACCTGGCCGAGGAAACCGCTGCGCTAGATTTGATCAGCGATGGCAGGCTAGCGCTCGGGATGAGTCGGGGGTCGCCCGAAACCGCACTCCGAGGCTATGAATCCTTTGGCTACACCGGTAGTAATGATCCGCGCGGCGGTGATATTGCCCGGCAGAAGTTCGCGCTGTTCTTGCGGGCGATCGACGGTGAAGGAATTGCGCCCTCCGATCCAAGGGCGACCGGGCGAGAGACGTTACTGCGAGTGGAGCCGCATTCACCCGGCGTCCGGAAGCGGATCTGGTGGGGCTCCGGGACCCGGGAAACCGCCGAATGGGCCGGGCAGATGGGCGTCAATATGATGTCCTCCACCCTGCTAACCGAAGATGCCGGGGTGCCCTTCCATGAATTGCAGGCGGAGCAGATCGCGATCTATCGTCAGGCCTGGAAAGACGCCGGGCATGACGGTAATCCTCGAGTTTCGGTCAGCCGCAGCATCTTCCCGATTATGAACGACACGGATCGGCTGTACTTCGGTCGCAGCGACGGGGACCAGGTCGGCATCATCGACGGTTTCCGTTCGACCTTCGGCAAGAGCTATGCCGGGGAGCCGGACAAGTTGGTGGAGGAGCTGTTGCAGGATTCAGCGGTGATGGCGGCTGATACGTTGATGCTAACCGTTCCTACCCAGTTGGGGGTCGAGTTCAATATGCACATCCTGGAATCTTTCGCCAAGCATGTGGCGCCGAAGCTGGGCTGGAAGCCGAATACCGAGGGACCGGTGACGGCGGAGTAGATGTGAGACCGTCAGGTGTTAGAGCTTCGTGCTCTTAACTCCAACATCACTGCCTCGGGTCGGCAGGCGAAGCGCACTGGGGCGAAGCGGGAGGTGCCGATGCCGCCGGAAACATTGACCGGCGTCGTGCGCCCTCCGCTTTCCCAGTCATTGAGCCCTTTGGCTCGCCAGGTCGGCAGATCGCAATTGCTGACAATGGCACCGTAACCCGGGATGCACAACTGCCCGCCATGGGTGTGGCCAGCCAACAGCAGGTCCGCTCCGTCCTCGGTGAAGTGGTCCAGCACCCGCTGATAAGGGGCGTGTGCGACGGCGACCTTGAGATGCGGCGAATCTTCCTGATCAACGGCTCCTTGCGGCCAACCAGCGTATCGTTCACGCTTCAAATGCGGATCGTCCACGCCGGAGAAATCGAAGCGAATGCCCTTCAGCACGAGCGATTGATTCCGATTAGTGAGGTTAACCCAGCCATGCGCACCAAAGCCAGCGTGCATTCGCTCAGTATCCAGCCGAGCGGGTTGGCGTTTCAATGGTAGTTTCGATGGCCCACGCAGATAGACCGCTGGGTTATTCAACCGTGGCGCGTAGTAGTCATTCGAACCGGGCACAAACACGCCCGGAAATTGCATGAGAGGTTCAAGCGCGCTCAACAGCGGATCAATGGCCTGCGGATGGGTCAGGTTATCGCCGGTATTGACTACCAAATCGGGCTTGAGCTCCGCCAGCCCTTGCAGCCACTCGGTCTTCTTACGTTGCCCAAGGTTCAGATGGATATCGGATAGGTGCAGGATCCGGAATGCCGGTGCACCGGCGGGCAGAATATTCAGCGATTCACGCCGAATAGTGAACCAATTCCGCTCAATGAAGGCCCCATAGGCAACACAGCCTAAACCGGCGGCGGCTACCGTGCCGAACCCGGTCAGCCAGTTCCTCGCTGACCGGGACGCGCGAGTGGTCAAGGCTTCTTCTTCGAGTCGCCGTTCCCGTTGTTCCCCTTGGTGTTGGCATTTCCGTTAGTCGCCGGCGGAGTTGCCTTACTGCTGCTCGTGGGGTTGTTCCGGTTCGGAGTTTGGGTCACCGGGGGCGCGACGTAGGGCTCCTCAAGCATGCTGCTTGGCGGCTGTGGGAAGTCCTCGTGCTTATAGCTTGGAGCAACCTCGTTCATAAAGTTGGAGAAGGCTGTGCCTGCGATATTTGCACCGTCGATTTGAGCGTAGGGCCGACCGTTTATTGTCACGTTCTGATTGTGGAACGGTTTATCAATTTCACCGGTAGGACTACCAAACCAGGAGGCTGTCGCTAGACCGCTGGTTGTACCAACAACCCAGGTGTCCACACCGAAGTTGGTGGTACCAGTCTTGGCTCCTAGGTTGTAGCTATCCTGATTCACGTTTGGTTGGATAAGGGCTCCAGAGCCACGCGCCTTGTCGCTCAGCACACGTTGGAGAGCGTACATAACACCCGCGGCAACCTCAGGCTTCATCGTCTGCTTGCACTCGGACTGGGGTACTTGAAGTTGCTTGCCCTGAGAGTCAGTGATCGAGTTGATCGCGATTGGCTTGCAGTAGACCCCCTTATTCGCAAAAGTAGCGAAAGCATTCGCCATCGTCAGCGGGTCGATGCTGTCGGAACCCAGGAGTTTTGATGCGGTATCAAAGGTGAGCGGTTTGCCGGTGACGCCGTCGATAATCCCGGCCTCGGTGGTCATTTGCTTGATTTTGCAGAAATCGAGCTGAGAGGCGCTGGCAAAGGTAATCGTATTGATCGAGCCCACCAGACCATTGAGTACCGACATCGAATAGTAATGGTTCGGGTCGTCGTTCTGCAGATCATCACTTCCCGGCAGGCTGCTATCAAAGTAACCCGTTGTGGTTCCGCAAGAGTTCCGCCACACCGTGTCGGTGCCGTAAACGCGCTTCGCGCCATTGAGAACCGTGTTCATCGAGCGGCCGTCATCAAGCCAGGAAGCGAAGGTAAAAGGTTTCATCGTGGAGCCGACCCCCATGGTGCCGAGGCCGCCCAAAGGGTTGTGATCTGCATCGAACTTGCCGACGCTGAAGTTATAAGATGTCTGACCAACCGCGGCTACGGCTGACATCTTGAAGTTCTGCGCCATGGTTAGCACTTTTCCGGTACCGGGCTCGATGCTCACCATCGCCGAGCCACGATTGTCGTTAGGCCCGGTGGTGTTGTTCTGCTGATCTTGAGCGATCTTTTGGGCTTTGGGGTCGAGAGTCGTCTTAATTGTCAGGCCGCCCTGATAAAGCGCCTGAGCCCGATCATCGACGGTTTTTCCAAAGGTCGCATCACCAAGAATTAAGTTTTTGACGTATTCGCAGAAAAATGGTGCCACTGCTGCCGTCGCACAGCCCTGCGGTTGCACTTTTGGCTTCAGGGTAACCGGTGCGGCGACGGCGGCGTCGTGATCTTTCTTGTTGATCATCTTTTGCGCCAGCATCTTGTCCAGCACATCATTTCGGCGATCCTTGGCATTATCGGGATGCGCGATGGGATCGTAGAACGAGGGGCTGTTCACCACTCCGGCCAGAGTGGCCGCCTGGACCAGCGTTAGCTTGCTGGCATCGACGCTAAAGTATCGCTGCGCAGCGGCCTGAATGCCATAAGCACCGTTGGCGAAGTTCACAATATTGAGGTAGCCAGCCAGGATCTGATCCTTAGACTGCTGCTTCTCCAAAGCGATAGCGAGCTTCATTTCGCGTAGTTTATCGGCGACTGTCTTCGCTGCGCCGATTTTGGCTAGATCGCCCTTATTCTGCGCTTCGAGCCCCTGGATGATTTTATTGTTCACATACTGCTGAGTGATGGTGGAGGCGCCCTGACGGCCGCCTTGCACGGTGGAAACCAGGGCTCGCATGATGCCAGTGGCGTCAACACCGCCGTGTTCGTAGAACCGGGAATCCTCGATCGCGACCACTGCGTTTTTAATGAACGGCGACATCTGATCGAAACCCACCGGCTGCCGGTTCTGGGTGTATAGATTGGCAATCAACGAGCCGTCGGAGGCCAGGATCTTGGTCGCCACCGCAGCATCGGCCGAGGTCAACTCACCCGGAAGCTTGTCGAAAGCATCGATGGAGGTGCTGGCGGCGCTGCCAGTCAGTGCGACAGCGGGCACCATCAGGCCAGCAACCAAGACGCCGCAAAGCACACTCACAGCAAGGAAGCCGACGAGCTTTCCCAGCGTGGTGGCAGTATTGATGATCGGATTCTTTCGAACAGCCATTTCCTCAGTCTACCGGGGGCAGGCTAATCTGAGGGTATGACCAAGTGGGAGTACGCGACTATACCGCTCATTATTCATGCCACCAAGCAGATCCTCGATCAGTGGGGTGAGGATGGCTGGGAGCTGGTTCAGGTGGTTCCTGGACCCGATGGCAATGGCCTGGTTGCCTACCTCAAACGAGAGAAGCAGTAATCGTGAGCGAACCCCGAACTGACGCGCCAATCCAGCAAACCGACGCTCCGCACTCGGCGGTGGAACGTCGGCTGGAAGAACTTGGCCACGCCCTGCCACCGGTTCCCGCGCCGGTCGCTGCTTATGTGCCCGCGGTGATCAGCGGAAACTATGTTTACACCTCGGGGCAGCTTCCCAGCATTGCGGGAAAACTCACAGCTAGCGGAAAGGTTGGCGCCGAGGTCTCCGCTGAAACCGCGAAAGATTGCGCCGCGCTTGCCGCGGTGAACGCACTCGCCGCGGTGAAGAGTGTGATTGGCGATCTGGATCGGATCACCCGGGTGGTCAAGGTCGTCGGCTTCGTTGCCTCGGAGACGTCTTTTACCGGTCAACCCGGAGTAATTAATGGCGCTTCCGAGCTACTCGGTCAGGCCTTGGGGGACGCCGGTGTGCATGCCCGCTCAGCAGTTGGTGTTTCAGTGCTGCCGCTGGACGCGCCAGTGGAGGTGGAATTGATTGTTGAGTTCCAATAACCCCGTTCAGGGCAAGCTGCTCGGGAAGCGGCGTTTTCAGTTGTGGCAGGACGAATTCGTGGCCGCACAGAGTTGGCTGGAGCACGGCGAACGTACGCCGAGCAAGGCCCGTTATGCTTCCTCGCTGATCCTGCTCAAGGACAGTGCGCACGGGCCGGAAACCTATCTGAGCTATCGACGCGGCTATTCCCCCTTAGGCACCGTGGCCTTCCCCGGGGGCAGCGTGGAAACCACTGACGACGTCGACGCCAGCATTGAGTGGGTCGGCCCGAGCGCCGCAGCCTGGGCCAAGACGATGGGGATGGACGACCCCACCCTGGCGCGCAAGCACATCGTCGCGGTGATCCGGGAGGCGTTTGAGGAAACCGGCATCCTGCTGGCTGGTAGTGACGCAAGTTCGGTGATTGACGTTGCCCCGACCGCTGAGTGGATGAAGAAACGCGAAGCTCTGGCGGCTCAGGAATTTAGTTTTCAAGACATGCTCAGCAAACGCGGCCTGGCCTTACGCACCGACCTGCTCAAGCCAGTGATTAACTGGATCAGCCCGGACTTCGCTCATCGTCGTTTTAATACCCGGTATTTCGCCGCTGCGGCGCCGGTGAATCAGACCCCGGCACCCTTGGAGAGCAAAAGCCAATGGGCAGACTGGGTATGCCCGTCCAAGCTAATTGCTGAGCGTGACACCACCGCACTCGGCGACCGAGTCGGTGCGGAGAATACTATTGGCAGAACCCTCGGCGAACTAGTCAGCTCCGGTTGCGATTTGATTCTCAGTAAGATCGCGATGTCCAGCGGTTGCATCGCCTACCTCAACCATGCTCGGCCGGCCACCGCCTTCCAGCCCCGTTTGGTGGTGGAAGGCGGCGAATTTTGGCTCGAAATCGATGCTGCCAATAAGCCGGACGGCATCTGCCGGGAGCGCTAAGCAGTTCTTAGCTCTCAAATGGTCGGCTGCCCCCGTCCAACCGGGGTTTCGCTGGGCATAGCCAGCTTCTCCCACTCAATCCCATGATTCGACGGGGTCTGCTAGCGAGCGGTGGCCGAGTGATTAGCGGCTGCGCTGCCGCAAGCGATTAATATCAAGGATCACCACGGCGCGGGCTTCGAGCCGCAACCAGCCGCGCTGCACGAATTCAGCAAGGGCTTTGTTCACGGTTTCGCGTGAAGCGCCGACCAGCTGGGCAAGTTCTTCCTGGGTCAATTCGTGTGCCACCAGCACGCCATCGGTGGCTGGGCGACCAAAACGTTCGGACAGGTCGATAAGGGCTTTGGCCACTCGGCCTGGCACATCGGAGAAGACCAGATCGGAAAGGTTGTCATTGGTGCGGCGCAGTCGGCGGGCTAGAGCCTGCAGCAGCTGGGCCGACACTTCAGGGCGGGATTGCAGCAGGGTACGCAGGCTATCATTCCGCAGCCCGGCCAACCTGGTCTCCGAAACAGCAGTGGCCGTCGCGGTCCGCGGGCTGGGGTCGAAGAGAGCCATCTCGCCGAACAACTCACCAGGGCCGAGAATTGCCAGCAAAGACTCCCGGCCATCCGCCGCGGTACGGCCGAGCTTCACTTTGCCGGAAACGATGAAATACAGCTGGTCGCCCTGATCGCCTTCGTGGAACACCGATGCTCCGCGTGAGAGGTCGACTTCGGTCAGCTCATCTGTGAGCAACCGGAAAGCCTCGTCGTCGAGCGTTGCGAATAGTGGTGCCCGGCGAAGTACCTCGATGTCCATGAAATCTCCTGAGTAACGTTTCAATGCTGTGCTGAGGCAATTGTTTCAGATAATTCTGGAGAATGTGACGTATTTGGCATCTATGGCCGGTTTTGTGGCGTTCGGTGTGGCTTATCAAGCCGAAAACTGAAGCTGAAAGCACCCGAGCTGAGGACCATACAAAGCAAGATGCTAAGAAGGCTCGATACACTGACACTTCCGCTTTGTCGCCCGAACGGCTGGTGAAGCGAGCTTGGTGGAGGAAGAAAAAAATGGTGTTCGGTCTGACAGTTCTCGATATCGCCTTGCTGATCCTGCTGATCTGGCAGCTCTTTTATGGCTGGCGGGTAGGCCTGCTGATCAGTCTTTGCGGTGTGCTCGGCTTTGCCCTTGGAGCGGTCGCCGCGTTCTTCGCGGTACCTTTCGTCAGCAGTTGGGCGAACGACTCGGGCTGGCGATTGGCTGCCGTGGTGGGCTCCGCACTGCTGTTGATCGCACTCGGGTACTGGCTGGGAATTGCGCTTGGCCAGCTGTTGAGCCGTGGCGTGAAACTCAAGCCGCTCCGTGCGGTGAACCGGGTACTGGGTTCGGTGGCGGCTTTTCTAGTCGCTGCGCTACTGATTTCGCCGGTTGCTTTCACCGTCTCGACACTCGGCATTCCTTTCCTATCTTCAGCGATCAGCCAGTCCAGTGTGATTAGGACTATCGACTCGCTCACTCCGGTGCCGCTCAAACAGGCCATAGCGCAGCTTCGATCGACGGTGGTCAGCGAGGGGATCCCGCAGCTTTTCAATCAATTCGGAGCAGCGACGCCGGTTGCCCCACCCGATGCGCGAACCGATACGCCGCCGCTTAACGCGGCCGCGGAATCGGTGCTCAAAATCACTGGCACTGCCTTCCAATGCGGGCAGAATCAAACCGGTACCGGGTTTGTCATCGCTGAGAATCAGGTGATGACAAATGCGCACGTGGTGGCCGGGGTGAGTCAGCCGGTGGTTGAGGTGCCTGGGCGTGCGCTGCTGGGCAAAATCGTTTACTTCGATCCGAAGCAAGACCTAGCCGTTATCAGCGTTGACGGTTTAGGAGTGAAGCCGCTCAGCTTGGGCTCGAATCTGGGGATTGGCGCCTCGGCAGCCTTTGACGGCTATCCTCTGGGTGGCCCATTCCAATCTAAACCCGCCTCGGTGCAGAGCAAGGGGCAGGTTTTGGTGCCCGATATCTATGGGCAGGATCGGCACCTGGAAGAGGTTTACCAGCTCGCCGGGGATGTGCAGCCGGGTAATTCCGGCGGCCCGCTGCTAGACCTGGAAGGGAAAGTTTCCGGGGTGATCTTTGCGAAAGCGGATTCAAATGTCCAGATCGGTTATGCCTTCACTCTGACCGAGGTGGCGCCGGTAGTGCAGCAGGCAGCTGGACTTAGCCAGCAAGTCTCCTCAGGCCATTGCGTCAGTAAGTGAGAGCTTTTCGGGGAGGCTTCTGCTCGTCAGGGACCACTCGGGATGGGGTGCGGCTAGTCCTTGAGTAGCTCGGCCAGCTGAGCGATGGCCAAGCGGTAACCGTTGATACCGGCTCCTACAATCACCGCGCTCACCACCGGTGAGAGATAGGAACGATGCCTGAACTCCTCACGAGCATGGACATTTGAGATGTGCACCTCAACGGCGGGCAGGTTTACTGCGGCGAGCGCGTCTCTCAGTGCTACGGAGGTATGAGTGTAGGCTCCGGCATTGATCACAATACCGACCGCCTGCTCTCTGGCCTGATGGATTTCATCAAGCAGCACCCCTTCATGGTTCGACTGCACGCACCGAGCAGTGAAGCCAAGCTCGGCCGCGCTATTGCTACAGAGTGCCTCAATATCTGCCAGCGTTGCGGAGCCGTAGATCCCTGGTTCGCGGCTGCCCAGCAGGTTGAGATTGGGGCCGTTAAGGACCAGGAGGGTACCTGAGGAAGTCATGGTTTTAGTATGCCATTAGCCGCTTGGCCGCTGCTGGTTTCGTGCGATGCCCTGCAGGTATTCGTTATAAGCGGTCAGCTCGGCGGGTTCTTCAGCCAGGGCATCTTGTCGACGCGCCAGCCGCAGATCATCGCGCCGCCAACGCACCAAGATCAACATCAGCAGCAGTAAAGATGGCAATTCGCCGTAGGACCAGGCGAGTCCACCAGCGATTCCCTGATCAGCCATTGGGTTAATGCCCCAGGACTCCGGCGGGGTGTCGAAAAACGGTACCAGCGGAGCGGTGGACATCATCACAATGACCCCGAAGAAAGCGTGCAGTGGCATCTCGGAAAATAGGTCGATCAGCTGTCCGCCATGGCTTTGCCGCCGGGGCAATGGGTCAGTGGAAATCAGTGGCACAGTGAAAAGAATTCCGGAAATCAGGAACAGTAGTTCCAGCGCCACATGGCCTGGCCAGCTTGGTAATAGCGCCTGGGCGATGCCGGAGAGGTAAAGGCCGTAGAAGCTCAGCAGAAAGAGCGGAATCATGACAGCAGGGTGCAAAACTAGCCGACTCCAGCGGGAGCGTAGCGCCGTCAACGCCGCGCTGAGTGCAAGGCGGCCAAGCCCGTGATGTGCAGCGCTGCGCAGCAAGAGTCTGCCCGGGGCGCCGAAGACCAGAAGGGGAGGTGCTGCCATCATCAGGGTTAGCTGCTGGAACATGAAGACGGAAAACATCTTAACGCCATAACCTTCGATGCCCGCGCCCATCACCACCATGATGAGCAGGCAGCCTGTCACGAAGGAAGCTGTGTGCAGCACGGACCAGTGGCGACCTTGGCGCCAGAGCCGGATCGCACCACAGAGGTACAGGGCAGCCGCAAGAGTTGCCAGCAGAGGAATCAATGGCACCGGTTGAAGATGAGGGGCTAAATACTCGCTCAGGCTTGGCGGTGCAACCGGCAACCAGGCTGGGCCGTTGAAGTCGCTCGACGGGGGCATCGTGACAAGTTAGCTGGTGACTCGGCGCAGCAGGCTAATCAAAGAGATCGCCCAAGAAACCGCCACGGCGACGTCGACCGTTCTGATTGTGTCCACCCCGACCGTGCCCAGTATTGTGTCCGCCGTGTTTCCCGCCGTAGTTTCCTTGATTCTGCCAGCCAGGCTGCACGAAGGGGGCCGGTGGTGTTTGTTGGCCGCCGTAGTAACCGGCTTCGGCGTCAATGAGTTGTTCGAGTTCGCCGCGATCGAGGAAGATGCCACGACAACCACTGCATTGGTCGATGGTCACCCCATTGCGTTCGTAATTGCGCATCGTCTCGCCGCATTTTGGGCAGGTCATCGTTATGCCTCCGTTTCATAGTACATAAATCACTTAATCCATAAATCAATGTACTAACAGAGTTTGTGAATCAGCTAAGCGGCCGCTTAAAACCGGTCGAGTGTCGAGATATGGGGCTTAAAACTGCTGTTTAAGCCTCATATCTCGACGCTCGACGAAAGGATAGAGGGGAGGTGCCTGGAAGCTGCGGCGGAGAGGCGGCGGTGGTCTCAGGTCGACGGCCTCAGCGCTGCGGCGTGACCAGTCTGAGTGAGCCTACCCGTTCGCGAAGCAGGCTCACCGCTTCCGTTGGCATCCCGTCGTCGGTGATGAATTCCTCGACTTCTTCGAAGGAAGCGATTGATGAGACGCCGAGAATGCCCCACTTACTGTGGTCTGCCACCACGACGACGCGGCGGGAGGCAGCCACCAGGGCACGATCCATCTCAGCCTCAAGCAGATTGGGAGTGGTGAAGCCGGCCTCGGCGTCCACTCCATGCACGCCCATAAACAGCAGATCGAGGTGCAACTGGTGCAAGGCGCGCGTGGCAATCGGCCCCACCAAGGCGTCCGAAGGGGTGCGTTCGCCACCGGTGAGCAGCACAGTGTTCTGGGACGGGGAGTCATAAAACACGCTGGCGACCCGCACGGAATTGGTGACAATCGTGAGTCGATCCTTGGTGGCTAGCTGTTTGGCCAGCGTCCAGGTGGTGGTTCCCGCGCTCAGCCCGACCGCCATGCCTTCCTGCACAAGTTCGACGGCGGCCCGGGCGATGGCTTCCTTTTCCGCCTCCGCCTGGGTGGATTTGAGTTCGAAGCCCGGCTCGTACATGCTGCGTTCGCCGCGGGCCTTGGCGCCACCGTGAATTTTCTCGACTACTCCGGCGTCGTGCAGAGCTTCAATATCGCGACGTACCGTCATCAATGAAACATCGAGAGCTTGTGCTAGATCGGCCACTCTCAGTACCCGGTCCCGCTGCACCATTTCAGCAATCGCCACGCGTCGGGCTTCAGCTAACATGGCTTGGCTTCCCGTTCCAAGGGCTGAATTGCTCTCGTCATAGCAGATCCTTTGGCTTGTTGGTGACCTCAACCCTTGCTAGAACCGAGTGTCAGTCCGGCCACGAACTGACGCTGCAAGAGAAGGTAAATCACCAGAGTGGGCAATACGGTAATGATGGCTCCGGCTGCAATTAGATTGTAGTTGGAAAGGAATTGACCCTGTAGGTTATTGATTCCAGCGGTGATCGGTAACAGGTCTCCGCTTTGGATGAAAAGCAGCGGCCAGAAGTAATCGTTGTAAATGAAAATGACTTCCAGGGTAGCCAGCGCCGCTAGCGCCGGGCGGCAGAGCGGCATGATGATCGACCAGTATTGCCGCCAAATTCCGGCTCCGTCTACCAGTGCTGCCTCGGTCAGATCGGGGCTCAGAGCCTTCATGTAATTGCTCAACACGAAGGTGCAGAAGCCGATCTGGAACGCGGTGTTGACGGCTATTACCGAGATGTAGGTGTTCAGCAGGCTGCCCGAAGCGCTCACCGAGTAGGGCAGTTCAATGTGCTTGAAGATTTCGAACAACGGGGCCGCTAAGACCTGAGGAGGTAGCAGGTTCCCGGCGGTGAAGAGGATGAGCAGGCTGATGTTGAACTTCCAGCTCACCCGGCTAACCGCAAAGGCCATCATCGAGGCGAGAAAGAGCGTTATTAACACGGTGGGTATGGTGATAATCGCCGAGTTGAACAGGTATTTCACCAGGCCAGCCTGGTTCCAGGCATCGATGAAGTTCTGGAAGTTAAAGGGGCCGGCAAAGCTGAAATAGCCGTTAGCGTCAGTTGACTCTTTGGGCCGTAGCGCAGTGTAGATACTCCAGAGCAAGGGCACCAGCCAGATTACTGCCATCATGGTGAGGAAGAGATGAGTTCCCCAGTGTCTCTTGGCTTTCTTGGCTGATCCGGAGGGTCGAGCCGAAGGTTTGGCCGAGCTGAGCTGTGTCGCGGTACTCATGCGTTGTTTTCCTTTCGGAAGGTGCGGACCAGGTACCAAACGATCGGCACTAACGAGATCACTAGCAGGATCACGGCGAGGGCCGAACCCACGCCGATCACCTGTCCTTCGCCGACCAGGTTTTGAATCACCAGGGCGCTCAGCAGTTCCAGGCCGTTCTTGCCCTGGTTGATCACCCAGACCACGTCAAAAGCCCTGAGTGATTCAATAATGGTGATCACTACGATGATGATGTTCACCGGTCGCATGGCCGGAAATACCACCCGGAAAAAAGTTTGCCGGGCATTGGCGCCATCGAGTGCGGCGGCCTCACGGAGCGTGCCATCAACGCCCTTGAGACCGGCTAAATAGAGGATCATCACATAGCCGGCATGCCGCCAGGTGGCGGCCACCATGGCGGCCCAGATGTTCACATTGGAATCACCGAACCAGTCGATCGCCTGCGGGGTGCCGGCGGTGCCGAGCAGGAAGTTCAGCAGGCCGCTATCGCGGTTGTAGAACAGCTGCCAGATAATCCCGATCAGCGCCATTGAGAGCATCACCGGAGCAAAAAAGATGCTCTGATAGATCCTGCTGCCTTTGATCTTCTGATCCAGTAGTACAGCGAGCAGCAGGCCTAGTGGGGTGCCAATAACGCCAAGGAACAGCAGCCAAAGCAGATTGTGCCCGACGGCCGGCCAAAACGGCGGGTAGTCCTGGGCGATGAATTGGTAGTTCTCGACGCCAGCCGGTTTCAGATCGCTCAGATCCAAGCCATTCCAGCGCGTAAAGGAGAGCGCAATGGAGAGCAGGGTTGGGCCCCAGACCAGTAGTAACTCGACCAGGGTGGGGATCCCAACCATCAGGGAAAGCACCAGCACGTCCCGGCGGGATAGCCGTTTGAGCTTTCGAGGTTTCCGCTTTGTGGGTGGAGCCTTGGAAGCCTCCACCGGCATGGTTTCGCTGCTAAGCGTCATTGTTGCTGACTCCTACTGCGCTGCGTACAGGGCTTTGGCCTGCGATTCGAGGTTTTTGACGTCCACCGAACCGTCCTTAATGAAGCTTTGGAGTGCCGGGATCATCACATTGCTAGCCATCGCGGGCAGCGCGTCGCGATCGAAGAACTGGCTGATGTTCTTGGCGCTCGCGATGGTCTCGGAGAGCTTCTTACTCAGCGGGGTGAAACCGCTAATATCTGCGCCCTTAGCGGTTGGCAGGTTGGAAGTATCCACCTTGTAGTAGGCGTTCTGACCCTCCGGGGTGCCAATGAACTCGACAAAGTCCCTGGCAGCCTGGTTCTGGCCACCCTTTTTGGAAAGCAGCAGCCCATCAATCGGAGCCTCGACCGCTTCTTGACCTTCCATCGCAACCTCCGGGAAGGGCAAGAACTCGATATCGGCGAGCACCTTGGGGTCGGTGAACTGCTGGGTGACGAAGGAGCCCAGCAGATACATTCCGGTCTTTTTCGCTTCGAGAGCCTTGGCGGCGTCTTGCCAGGTCTGGCCTAGCGCTGCCGGATCTTGGTAGGGCAGCAGTGCTTTCCAGGTGTCGAAGACATCGCTGACCTTCTTTTGGTCCCAGCTTTCCTTGTGTGCGCAGAGATCCTGATGGAACTGGAACCCATTCAGGCGCATATTGAGGTAGTCGAAGGTGCCCATCGCTGGCCAGCCGTCCTTATCGGCAAAGCCAATCGGGATCAGGCCGTCCTTCTGCATTTTGGCGCAAAGAGTTTTGAGCTCATCGAAGGTTTTGGGAGCTGTGTACCCTTTTTGCTCCCAAAGGCTCTTGCGGTAGAAGAAGCCCCAGGGATAGTTGTAATTGGGCACAAGATACTTCTTGCCATCGGCTCCGGTGGAAGCTTTTTTGAGCGCATCGGAGAAGTTGCCGCCAATCTTCTCCCAAACGTCATCGACCGGTGCTAAGAGGCCTTTTTGCGCGTAGTACTGCATCCGGTAACCGGCGAACCAGGTGAAGGCATCATCCGGGCTGCCCTGCAAGTAATTGTTGATTTTGTTCTGGAAGTCATTGTGCGGCACCACATTAGCAGTCACCGAGTCTCCCGATTTGGTCTTGAAGGCAGCCATCACCGCCTCGTAGGCGCGCTTCGGGACATCGTCCGAAGAACCAGAGCCGAAGGTGAGAGATTTCGAATCCGTACTGCCGCCGCTACCGCCGCAAGCGGCTAGGAACGGTACGCCGGCGAGTGCTACGGCGCCCAGGCCGACCCCCTTGAGCAGGCTGCGGCGCGCTAGGTCCGGGGCGGAACCTGCGAATGACGAATGCTTCATTGCGGACATCATTTCTCCTTTAAAGGATGTGAGCTGTGCCACAACGATAGATCATTATCACTCAGAATGGAACAAAAAAGATCAAATACATACTCCTTAACGAGGTCGAGTGTCGAGTTTTGGGGCTTAAAAGTGGGTTTTAAGCCCCAAAACTCGACACTCGACGGCGGATTACCGGGTAGGCGGGACCTGTGCTGCTGGCCCCGCGGAGAGCTATTTCTTCAGGCTGTCCGAAATCACCTGCATGATTCCGACGTCGGCCAGCGTGGTGGCGTCGCCAGCTTCCCGGCCTTCAGCGATGTCCTTGAGGAGCCTGCGCATGATCTTGCCGGAACGAGTCTTTGGTAACTCAGGCACCACCAAAATCCGCTTCGGTTTGGCAATTGGGCCGATCTCTTTGCCGACGTGATTCCGCAAGGTCTGCTCAATATCGGCATCATCGACCGCTGAGCCCCGCAAGATGACGAAGGCAACCACTGCCTGGCCGGTGGTTTCATCGGCGGCACCGACGACGGCGGCCTCGGCTACCGATTCATGACTGACCAGTGCGGACTCGATCTCGGTGGTGGAGAGCCGGTGTCCGGAAACGTTCATTACATCGTCGACCCGGCCAAGCAGCCAAATATCGCCGTCCTCGTCTTTCTTCGCGCCGTCCCCAGCAAAGTACATACCGTCGAAGCGGGACCAGTAAGTGTCTTTATAGCGCTCCGGGTCGCCCCAGATGCCACGCAGCATGGACGGCCAAGCCGATTTGACCACCAGGTAGCCGCCTTGGCCGTTCTGCACCGGGACACCAAGATCATCCACCACATCAACCTCAATGCCGGGCAGCGGCACCTGGGCGGAGCCGGGCTTGGTGGCGGTGACGCCAGGCAATGGCGAGATCATCATGCCGCCGGTCTCGGTCTGCCACCAGGTGTCAACAATAGGAGTCTTGCCGCCGCCGATCACCTCGCGGTACCAGATCCAGGCCTCTGGGTTAATCGGCTCTCCGACCGAGCCGAGCAGTTTGAGCGAAGAGAGATCGTACTTATCCGGAATCTCTCGACCCCATTTCATGAAGGTGCGGATCGCGGTGGGCGCCGCGTACAGGATGGTGACCTTGTACTTCTGCACGATTTCCCACCAGCGGCCCTGGTGCGGGGTATCTGGGGTGCCTTCGTACATCACCATTGAGGCGCCGTTGACGAGCGGGGAATAAGCAATATAGCTGTGCCCGGTGACCCAGCCAATATCCGCGGCGCACCAGTAGACATCGCTCTCCGGGTGCAGGTCAAAAACGTTCTTATGGCTATAGGCGGTCTGCGTCAAATAGCCGCCGGTGGTGTGCAGAATACCCTTTGGCTTACCGGTGGTGCCCGAGGTGTACAGAATAAACAGCGGGTGCTCAGAATCGTGCGGCACAGCCTGGTGCTCAGCGCTCGCGGTCTCGACCGATTCCGACCACCAGAGATCGCGGCCCTCGGTCCAGTCCACCGGTTCGCCGTTCCGCTTCACCACCACGACGTGTTGCACGGTATGCCCCGGGGCGGAAAGGGCGGCGTCGACGGCGGGTTTGAGGGCGCTCGGTGCACCGCGGCGATAGGTGCCGTCGGCAGTGACCACCAGCTTTGCTTCCGCATCGTCGATCCGGTTGCGCAAAG